>DAOVER010000022.1 GCA_030668875.1 Candidatus Heimdallarchaeota archaeon | reverse complement strand
AATTTTCTTCCATTTTTCTACGAGTTTATATAGGAAAGTGCTGATATATGGGTAGTGCTTGGCGAAAACTCGCCATATTTATGGTTCGCAAGTGTTTGAATACTTGTCCCTCAGTTAATAAAGCTTGAACCATACAGCACGAAGCGCAATGGCAGGAATGTTGTCGGAGTAAATGCGCACTCCCTTCATTCCTTCCCCAATCATGATCCTCATGATTCTTCCCCTCAACGCACGTGAGGGGACCCACTTAAACGACGGTTAGACCGCCTCTGGCAGGTTTAACCAAGTTTCATAACGTACGTGGTATAATTCTTCTACGACAGGAAATCACATAATAAATTGGTTAGAACCGGGAAATGGGGTACCTGCACTAGCAGATGCCTATTATGATTCTTCTCAGAGTTGTTATAGAGGAACTTGGAAATACAATGAAGGAACTAGTATGAGTACTCCTTATTTAGCAGCAATAATTGTACTAATAATAACATGATATCATGTGGGTATTGGTTCGTCAACTGATCCGTCTCTACAAAAAGTAATAGATATCTTACAATATGCTAGTTCAAGAAGCTCATTTGATCAAAAGATGGGATATGGTTACGTAGATGCATATATGGCATATGGTCGAGCTTATACAGAAGGTAGACTTGCAAGATAATTTATAAATGTCGGTAAGTAAGGTAGTACATTAGATATTTGACGAATAGAAAAAATAAAAAGGAGAATAATAAAAACGAATGTATAAATTATTAAAAAACTACTTCATAATAATAGGAATCATTACACTAATTATGGTCCCTAGTATGGTAGCAGCTACAGGGGAGGAACCTGTTCTTACCTCTAGAATTTCAGAAATCACAGAAATTACAAATAGTTTGGATTCCGATAATCCTGACTATTTCGCGAATTATACTAAGTTTAGAATAACAACAGAAGTAGAAATTTTAAATCAAGCTGATAAAAATCAGACGATAATCGCACCAGATCTTAAACTCTGGATTAATGCATCATTTGTTAATCATTCCTTGAAATTGGAACTTGATACTATGGGAGTCGGGATGATTTATTACGAGACCTTTTCACCCGGTATCACTGTAGAAACGCACGCTGTTAGCGCCTTTGTTAATCAAACTGGTTTGACTCAGCTCCCAGATGGCAATTATACTCTATGGAGACGTATTGAGGGAGAAGAATTACTAACAACTATTTCAGTAACCTCTGGAATTATGAATATAACGTATAGCAGCTTTGATTTTCAACCTACTGATGAGGTAAAATTTTCCCCCATATTCTCTTTAGCATTTATTTCACTATCTTCATACATGGTTATTGTATTCTTTAGGAAAAAACGCAGAAATGTCTAATATATTATTAGAATGGGATTGACATATGATCTTTGTCTCTCCCTCTCTCATCTTCTTTCATACTCGGATATCTTTCCAACACTAATTCAATAAAAAGGAAAGGACGAAGATTTAGTTTGATGATTCTTTATATAATATATTGTCATATCAAACCATACTCCTTTTCATCAAAGTTTTGTGGAAAGATTTGTAGAAATTAGCGAATTTTGATGAAAAGAAGAGATAATTCGGCTGAACATTGAGACTAACCCAAGAATAATCCCATAATCTGTTCTTTTTGTATTCAGTTTGATCTTTTCCTTCTCTTATAGAATCAAGAGAACGTATAGTGTCAGTAAATATGTCTGTAGCTTGTTGTAAGTCTTGAGCATTACAAAAAAACAATCTACTAAAAGGAAGAGTTTTGTTATCGATTTGATTCTTTATCTCAGCATTAGACATGTTGGATATTTCTACAATTTGCCTACCTACTGCAAAAACTGTCAAATAGAGCTGAAACAATATTGCATCATGCATCTTTTTAGGTGAATCTCTAATCTTGGGTCTTAAATCTGTTTTACCTTTACCATAGAATTTTTGGTTTACTTTGTAAATTTTTTCTATGACATTAGTACCAAATACTACTTTTGACTTTGAAGTAATTAACTTGTTTTCTTTCAAATGATTCAGATGATAGTAAACATATGTTCCTATCAAATTTAACCTTTTGAAATTTCCTTTGCAATTTTACCATCATCTTGCATAATTTTGAACCAAACAGCTGTTTTTATAGGATCATTAACGAGATCAAGAATATCATTTGAGAAACCAGATTTGCTCATGTTTCTCAAATTAAATTGGATTTAAAAATTATAAGTGTTCTGAATTTGATAGAATGAGCATGTGAAGATGATGAGAATTAAATTTGTTATAATACTATATTAGTTCTATTTGCTATTTCTTTCTTTTCAATCTCTTCCTTCTAATGATTGCAAGTATTAAAAAGGGTATAATTAGAAAAACCAGTCCTTCTCCTGTAACTTGCTCTGTTTCTTCGATTGGGTAAGGATCTGTGGCATCGGCATAACCATCAATGATGTATTCCTTTTCTGAACAATCAGACCAATAATTTCCTGTATTCGTTTGTTGATTGTACCAAAGATTGTCGTGTCCTTCATCATATGCTTGAGCTTTTCTCCAATTATCTTCATAATTATCAATGAAATGGTTACCATAGATATGATTATTCTCTGAATACACCATCCCATTGTCTATACTCACAGCCATGTTCTTCTTTTTTTTTCTTTTTCCTCCTTTGGCAAGATTGAGCAAAATTTCACTCTTCAGTTATATACGGTGATGAAATAAACACAATTCCACCAGAAAATATTACAAGGGACAAGAAGATTCCAGCGATAGATGAGAAGAGAGTAAAAAGGTATATTTTAGCAATATATTTTGGGAGTGCTCTTTTTATCATCGCTGGTTTTCTAAACCTTGTTGACGAATATTTTAAAGGGTGGTCTCAAAGAATTCCCTTTTTAGGCTATATTTTATTCGCTTTTACTGCATGTAGTTTGATTCCGATTGCAATAGGAATTCAGAAAATAACAAAAGATTCATTTCAATATCAAGCTACAAAAGCTGGAAAAGCAGCAAGTATATGGTTAATAACATATGGTGTAGCAATAGTTGTAGACATCGCTTTCTTTGGGTGGTTTATGATTGCAACGATCACTCTTCTCCTAACTTTATTCTCAAGAGTGTTGGGTTTCTATTATTTGAAAAAAGTTTTTGATAAAATCGAATTTTACACTGATTTCAGTATCAGCTCCTGGACGTATCTAGCTTATGGTTGTTATTACCTTATTCTTTCTTTAATTGGTGGAGTAGCATCTCTAGTAAGTGATGATATAGTTACAAAAATGATTTTCATTTTTAATGGTATAGGGGAATCTATCTTCATAGTAGCAATAGGAATCAAATTAATAGTTGACTTTACTCTGCTGAGAAAGTTTATTTTAACTGGACATGTAAGAAAAAGAAGAAGAAGAAAAGTGAATTATATTGGACAAGCAATAAAAATAGAAGAACGGCTAAAGGAAGAATCAGTTGACGATTATGAGTTTATAGAAAAACTTCGCTATAAAAAAGAATCTAGGGTGAAAATCACTACTAATAGCCTTATTATCGGACTAGAAGCAATCTTGGTTTTCATGATAGGTATTGCATATATTACACAAAACTCATCTTTAGGTGTAGTTTCAGCTATCATATTCACTTCAATATTAATCCATAACACTGTGTTATTTTCAATAAGATTTCTTCAGAGAAAAGAAAAAATAATTGATGCGAAATTCACCAGTTATTTTTTGCTCTTTATACTACTACCTATTATATTTCTACTAAGTATCTTTGGAGTTCTAGAAGTCACAAATATTTTTTTTGAAATCGATTTTTCTATGAAAGTGATTCTCACCATCACAACTGCAATGGTTCTTGAAATCCTCACTATAAGAGAGATTTTACGAAGCAAATTGAACATCAATAATTTCTCATTTCGTGAATTCATAAGTTTTAGAATGATCAAAGAAAGCAATTCTTCCAAAACAAATAGGAATACAGTACAACTACAAAGAAAACATAATAATTTCAACAATTTAGATGTGATAGCTGCAAGAATCGCTGAAAAACAAAAGTAGAGATCTATTGATATAGATGAATTTGATTGGAAAGAAAGAGTCAGCAAGATCTAACTTCCCTTCTATCCACTATATTTTTAATATCTAATAAGAAACTTAGGGTGTAGAAGATGAGTGATAGAGAGGATAGCGACAACAAAGAACTTCAACAGAAAATCTTTGACTTCTTAGAAGGGTTTTCTGACATACTTAGTAGTTTAGGGAATAAAAAACGAATCTACATTATGTCTTTACTTCTAGATGGTCCTAAATTGCTTACTTCTATTGAAAAAGAGCTGAAATTGGGAAAAACTGCTGTTGCACATCACATCAATCTTTTGTTGAGTTCAAAGTTGATTGAAAGAATAACTAGAGGGGAGTATAAGATTTCAGATGATGGTCTGGATTTCCTTAGGGAAAACTTCAATATTTACAAATCATCCTCATTCAAATCAAAAGAGGAAACCGAACAGCGTCAAAGACGGTATAATATAGCTTACAAACTCAGAACGGAACATAATGGAATCAAGAAGAAAATCTCAAAAGAAGCTAGGTTTCAAAAACACTTTCTGACGTTTGTAGGTGCTATGACGGGGGCGCTCAACTCTTTAGGGTGCAAAGTTACCGCAGATGAAATCGCAGGGTTTACAGGCTACGGGTTCTTATTGAATGTGCCAAAAAAAGGATTATGGCCTTCAAGCCCAACTTCACATCTTGGATTCGATATAATTGTAAAGTCTCTTTCAAAATTTGGATGGAAGATAAAAACATATCACGAATCTGAATCTTTGCCTTCTGATTTTTCATATTCAAAACCATTGTCTATGAGGGACGATGTTAGAGCCAAGAACTTATTTGAAATAATTAAGAAAGAAATAGATAAGAACAAACCTGTCGTGCTATGGGGAGTTCATGTTCCCGAATACGGTATAGTAAATGGATATAACAACGATAACTACATTGTGAGCTCAATTCATACACTTGATGAGAGATTTAGAAATCAAATCCCTTATAATAAATTAGATGCTGAGGGAGCAGTTTATGCATATATGTTTGATCGGAAAATAGATTCGAAAATTGAGAGTAAAGATCACAAAGAATCGATTAAACGTGCAATTCGGTTTGCTGAAAGTAAGAAACTTGCTTTCAAAATCTTTGTTTCTGGAGTTGATGCTTATGACACATGGATTGAGCAGTTAGAGGAAGGTTTTACCGAAGATACAAAATACTTTGGAAACCAATACATGATTAATTCTTATCTCGATGCGCGGAAAAGTGTTGTAGAGTATTTAGGTAAACTCATCAAACTTTACAGGGGGACTCCTCAAATCAATGAGCTGTATCAAACTTTCTATGAATACCAAAAAGTTGTAAAAATATACAAGGAATTATCAAAATTATTTCCAAGGAGAGGTTTTGATTCCGTTACTGAAGACAAATGTAAGAGGGCAATAAACCTTATGGGACTTCTAAAGAAGCACGAGTTAGAAGCGATTGTTTGCATGAAAAAGGTAATAGAAGTTTGGGAATAGATCTTGGAAAAAGTATCGAAATCAAAGTTAATTTGTACTTTTGTTGTTATCTCCGTAATCTAATGATTGATGTCTGAAGTATAGATCATATAGTTTCCAATATTTTCCACGTTTTGCCATTAATTCATTATGGGTTCCTTCTTCTTGAATGAGAGCATCATCGATTACAATAATCCTATCAGAATTTTCAACTGTTGTGAGTCTATGAGCGATTATTATTGCAGTTCTATCTTTCAGCAGAATCTTTAGTGCTTCTTGGATTAAGGATTCTGTATATGCATCGATTGCACTAGTAGCTTCATCCAGAATTAGAATCTTAGGATCCGATAGAAGTGCTCTTGCAAACGCAACTAGCTGTTTCTGTCCGGCGGATAATTTCGTTCCTTTTTCCCCAACTTCAGTGTCCAAACCATCAGGTAAACTTTGGATAAATTCCCAAGCATAAACTAATTTTGCAGCTTCAGTAACTTCTTCACGTGTTGCATCAAGTTTCCCGTATCGGATGTTATCTTCTATCGAACCAGAAAAGAGTATATTATCTTGTAAAACAATACCAATCTGGTTTCTATACTCTTCTAATTTGTAATTTCTGATATCTACTCCGTCAACCAAGATTTCTCCTTCTTTAACATCGTAAAATCGGGAGATTAAGGATATCAAGGTGGATTTACCTGCACCAGTTTTACCAACGATTGCACATGTTTGTCCTGAAGGGATATGCAGAGTGAATTGTTTGTAGAGTGGTTCCTTTGGTAGATAGAAAAACTTCATATCTTTGAATGTTATATCCCCTTTCACTTCTTTAATGCTAATTGGATCTTCAACTTCAACAACATCTGGATTGCTATCCATCAGACTGAAGATTCTTTCTACAGCTGCCAATCCCGCTTCAAACTGATTAAAGAACTGAGTTATTTGCATTAGAGGAAAGAAAAATCTATTGAGCATTAAAATGAAAAATATCAGTGTTGAGATCTCGATCCTCTCTGTTATTATTGTCCAATTTCCTCCAAAATATAGTATGAGAAAAGTTCCAACCCCGAAAATCATTTCAACGAAAGGAAAATATATACTTATTCCAATCGCTCTGAAAAATGCAGCACGATAATTATTTTGGTTAATTTCCTTAAACCTTGCAAATCCTTCTTCTTCTTGATTAAATGATTTAGTTATCTCTATTCCAGATATTGATTCTGACACGTTAGCATTCAATATAGCTATAGTTTTTCGCCATTTTTTCGATGTTCGTTTTGCAAGTATTCTAGCTCCCATTGCAACACCAAATAGAAAAGGTAAAGTCGATAAAGCAATCAAAGCAAGTCGAACATCTGTGACTAAGAGAATCACCATTATTGTTAGCATTACAAAACTGTTGATAAGAAATGATGTTGTTAGATTTACCATATTTCCAATTGTATCTGTGTCTGAGGTAACCCTACTTACTAACTTTCCACTCTTGTTTTCATCATAGAAAGTCATATCTTGAATCAATAATTTTTCATAACAATCCTTTCTTACATCTCTTAAAAGATTCCCACCTAGAGTGGCTAGAAGATAATTTGCACGATACTGACCAAGCCAATTTATTGCATAAAGAATTGTAACACCAGCTGCTAGAATGTAGACCAGATAGCCTATTTCACCTGGAGTAGTACCCCGTGAAACTAAATCAAGATATTCAGAAACATCCATGACTCTAAAAATAATTCCTTGTTCAACAAAATCTATTACGAATTTTATTAAATAAGGAATACCTATGCTAGAACCTGTTGTTATTAGCATCCATCCTAGGACCTTCAAAAATGTTGGTAGATCATGTTTTCCCATATAAGTAAAGAGTCGTTTAAAGAGGTAAAAATCACCATACTTACGATCATATTTTTCGTCAGGGATATTATCAATGAAACCCATTTAATCAATCCTCCTATCCTCATCTGGTTTAATGAATTTGTCACGTATTTCTGAGAATCTAGCAAAAACACGCCAATAATCTACTGATGTTTTTAAGAGTTCATCGTGTTTACCCATTGCAACTATCTTTCCTTGTTTCATAACAATTATTAAATCAGAAATACGTATTGTACTCAAACGATGAGTAATTATGAAACTAGTTCTGTTTTGAAGAACTTGGTTAATCGCCTTTTGAATAAGATCTTCTGTTTCACTATCAACACTTGAAGTAGCGTCATCAAAAACTAGAATTTGAGGATCAGAGAGTATCATTCTGGCTATAGCTAAACGCTGTTTTTGACCACCAGAGAGAGTCATTCCTCTTTCTCCTACTACAGTTTCATATTTCTTATCAAAAACTTCAATAAATTCATGAGCTTGCGCTAATTTCGCAGCTTGAATTATGTCCTCTTCTGTCGAATCAGGTTTACCATAAGCTATATTTTGCTTAACTGTCCCTGAGAAGAGTATGACATCCTGTTCAATCACTCCAACATTGTTCCTGATTGTGTCAAACGACAGATTCCGAACATCTTGATTATCTAAAAGGATAGATCCAGATTCGACATCATATAATCGCGTAAGTAATTTCATCATAGTTGTCTTTCCACAACCCGCGGGCCCAACTATGGCCGTTCGACTTCCTGGAGGGATCTTAAATGTAACTTCATTAACTACTTTTGTTTTTCCATCATAAGAAAAAGATACATTTCTAAATTCAATACCACCTTTAGCTTTTTCAATAATAATCGGATTTTCTGGTCTGGGGATTATTGTCTGTTTAGTGAGGATTTCAGTAATTCTTTTAGCACCAGCTAAACCCATTTGTGTGAGAACAAGACTCCAAGAGAGAACCCAAATAGGGAAGAAAAGATTTCCCATTAGCATTACATAGGAGTACAATCTGCCTATGTCAAAGATTCCAACTTGAATCAAAATCACACCATAAACGACAGCCATCCCCACACTAATACCAACTAACAGAACGGGATAGAATTTGGATCTTAACTGACCTCTTTTAATTATCTGATCAGATAAAGTGTCATTCTTGTCTCTAAACTCAATCCTTTCATGTTGGTTTCTTGCAAATATCTTTACTACGCTAATACCTAGTAATTTTTCTTGGAGATATGAGGACAAACCAGAGTAGGATCTCTGGATCTCCATAGAAATAGGACCTATAGATTTGAAATATCTTCGAGCTAAGAAGAAGATTGGAACGGAAATTGTCAAAGGTAGTAACCACAAGATGGGTATACCATTCCAAAGAGGGTCAATAAACAACATTCCACCCATTGCAAATGCTACTCCTACAAACGCTGCAAACAGAAGATGTATACAAGGATTTACTAAATAATTAACCATTCTTGTATCAAATGTAGCTCGTGCCATCACATCACCAGCCTTCACTTCATCATGGAAAGTCATGCTCTTAGATAACATCGATGCATAATATTCGTCTCTAATATCTCTCTCCAATTTTTGAGATGTGACTTCAATTACAACACTGGCTCCAAAATCAACAAATCCCCTCAAAACTGTTAATCCTAGAATTATTACCGCGTAATTTTTTACACCTTCCCAATTCTTTTCATAAATTGCATCAATTAAGTATCGTCCTGTGATTATTGGATTTATTGTATTAATTGCAATTGATATAGTTGCAAATAACATAAATAAGGCAAGAAGTTTTTTATAAGCAAAAACATGGCTAAGAATCCATCTGATGTGATTTTTCTTATTATATTTGACCATAATGGGGTCAAAGAATTCCCCTGTTTCTAGAGCGGTAGTTTGGATTGCCAATGATTCACCTCTTTCAGAATTTATGATTCTTTTGAATATATAAACCAAAAACAAAGCAATATTGTTTTGGTTTTCTTTCATATTTTCCTTAATAAAAGTGATTATTAAGCGAATTTTAAAAAACAATCCAAATTTCTACAATCTTTCCGATCATCTGTATGTCGTTCAATGCATTTCCAACCAAACGCAAAGGTGCTTCATTGAGAGGTAAGAATAATGAATTCCTCTTAACTGCTAAAAGGATATCATCATTATGTGAAACAACACTGCTATTGAGCGTTATTATTTCTTCATCTGAATTTTTCAAGAGGATATCATAACCATCTAGTGCTAAAGATTCATTGAACGTATATGAAGTGCTATCTTCCAGTTCTCCATCGATAATAGAGATAATTGTCCATAGTGGGATTCCTGCATATGTATTAATTCTATCTCCGTCTTGCATCTCGTAGAATGCTATGGTATGTGCGTCCCCACTTGCCATTTTTGATTCAAAAAAAGGGCGATTAACACTGTCATTTGTTATTCCATAAAGATATACTATCCATGATTCAGTTACCGATTTGATTTCTATTTCTTGTACTTTCTTAGCCCAAAGATTTCCATCTGATAAATACCCTTCATCAGACAGATAGACTATTCTTAAAGGACCATCAGCTGTAGCAAGAGTATTCCCATCTTGCTCGTATGCTAAAATCATCTCAAATTCATTAATCCCTAAATTGGCTCCAGTTTCATTGTCATAAGCTGTAACTTGACCAGCAACCATAGAATAGGAATAGGATACTACATATCCATCAGTTGCTCTTATTATTAAATCAGAAGAAGGTAATATTCCTCCTATATCATCCAGCAAAGAAATAATTGTTACTCCTTTGTAAGTTGAAGGTCCAACGATTGTCCCTGTTGTCTTCTTATATCCTCCCAGACCTGAAACACTGGGGAGGGTTTGTAAATCCGACATTGTATAATTTTTATTTGTATTTTCACTTACTAATGATAAAATTACCGTGTCAGTATCAGAGCCATTATTATTTTCATAGAAAAAGCCAAAATATATCCCTATTCCAGTACCTGTTACAACTAGTAAAGATATAATGCTGAATATAATAATTTTATTCTTTGCAGCCATTAAGACATACTATATCAATGTAAATATAAATCTGTTTGAATATCAATATTACTCATTTAAAGGCAAAATTTTAAGTAAGTTGTTTCTGGAGGAGAAATAGGAAAGACTTAAACATTGTTAAGTGTGGTTTTCATATGGTCTCTAAGTATATCAAAATAAGCTTGACAGTTATTGTTATACTCGGGGTATTAGTTCCTATTATTTTTTTCAGCTTCTACAAAAATCCTAGGAGAGAAATTGAAATAGATTTGTGGTATACCTACGAAGGAGGAGATGTAATAAATTCCAACATTGAATCCTTTATGGAGGATAATCCTAATATTCAAATCAACTTTGTAGAACAACCCTCTTCTGGTTGGCTTGATAAATTCATTAGTGTAGCTCAAACTGGTGAAGCTCCAGATATTTTTTTAGGAAAAGGTTCTTGGTTTGGTGAGCTATCCCAGTTAGGGTATATTCACTCTTTAACGGATCATATAACACCAGAAATAGAAGCCAAATTTTTTCCTTCTGCAATTAGTGGTTTGGGATATAAAGGAGAGTATTGGGGTTTACCTATGTGGTATGACTCTATCCTTTTATTTTATAATAAAGACTTATTCGATGCTCAAAACGTAAGTTATCCACTTGCAAATTGGACTGACATTGAGCTTTTAGATGCAGCTACCACTTTAACAGATCGTTCAGTGAATCAAATTTATGGATTGGTATGGGCCACCCTATCTCCATATATGTGGCCAGCTTTTCAACATGGTTTTGGTCATGGACCACTCTATCAGAATGAGACAATAATTGTTAATGACACTGCTTCTTATAATACAATGGATTTCATTTATGATTTAAAGTACAACTCTAGACTTGTGGAATACGATGAAACTAGTGGTTCTGCAACTCAAGCATTTATTACTAACAAAGGTGCTATGCTGATTTACGGAGGCTGGTATATTCCCATGCTTGAGGAACTAAGAGTCAACTATGGGGTTCAGATTTTACCTTCAATTTCATCTACAGGAGAGAGAATTTCACCAATAGTTGAAATAAAAGGATGGGGAATTTCTAAAGATACAGAACATGTTGATACTTGTTATCAAATTATCGATTTCTTATCTTCAAAAGAGGTTCAAGAAGGAATGGTTGAAGAAGAATTTAAGGTTCCTACTCTAATTGAACTGTTGAATTCACCAATCGTGAAAAATGATCCCAGAATAATGAAACAGCTGGAACAAATAGAATTCAGTCAACTTCATCCTTTAGATCCTATCTACAACATATATTCAGATTACATGAGAGCAGCTTTACAGTTCATTTTGCTTGATCATTTAGATATTCAAACTACTCTTGATAATGCTCAAGCAGGCATAAATTCAAACAAAGAGGTATCTTATCGTGCAAAGGAAGAAAAGGAAAATTACTGTTAGAATTACTGTATTTCTAATCGTAATAGCCCTTAGCATGAGTGCAAGTGAAAATGAACAAACAAAAATCGGTTTTGTAACAGCTCAAGAAACTAATCACCACATTGTTGAAATCGGAGATCGCTTTGTAGTTTTAAACTGGACTGTTCAAGAAAATTATACGTTTAGTGGTTTTAGGATAGAAGTTTTCGACAGTTCACTAAATCTTTCTCAAACTTGGTCAGTTATACAAATTAATTCAACTATGTACCTGAATCATATTAATCAAGTAAACCTTGTGAATTACACCGATTCACATGGTGAAATCTTTTATTCGAAGAAGGAATTTTCACTGAATTTTACCTATTTCATTGTTCCCACTAATACAAAGTCAATCCAAGTGAAGATAAATGGGTTGAAAACAACTAATCCTTATCAGATACAAATATACTCTACAAATTCATCACTTGTTATAAATAACGATTTCAGTATTTTGCTCGTAGAAGAGGAGGTATCTTTCTGGATAACAGAGGAGTTTACCACGCTACAAAGTATAGATGAAGCGCTGAAATATTCCAGGACTGCAACTACGATAACCATACTAGCAATTATTCTGATTTTCATTATTATTTTTGTAATCATAGCAAAGATAGATGTTCCTTTCAATAGAGTTGCATATGTGTTTATCTTTCCAGCTCTTTTTGCTCTTGTTTTGCTAGAAGTATATCCTATGTTATATGGTATTGTGTTATCCTTTACATCCTACAATCTTAGAAGAGGAGAGATTCCACAATTTAATTGGCTAGAAAATTATATCCATATTACGAACAATCCTCAATTACCAATTGCATTCACAACAACTTTGGTTTGGAGTACAGTTATTATTTTTCTGAAGATATTCCTAGGCTTTGTTTTAGCATATCTCATTCATTACAAAGTTAAACGAAAGAAAGTATGGTATCTCCTTCTCTACCTCCCATGGGTTATCCCTACCTATATCAAGATTTTATCTTGGAGAACATTCATACAGGGGAGTGGAGGAGAATCATTATTCAATTTACTATTAGGTACAAATGTGAATCTAATGAATCAACCATATGTTGCTCTTCTTCTAGCTTGTTTTGTAGAAGTTTGGGATTCTATCCCTCTTATAACTACATTGTTTCTTGGAGGTCTAAGTAGTATTCCTAAAGAATTGAGTGATATCGCCAAAGTAGATCAAATCTCTGAAAGAACAAGTATTAGGAGGATAATTATACCTCTCATCAAACCAATTATTCTACCAGCTATAATTTTAGAGATTATCAAAACCTTTGGAAGTTTCAATGTTGCTTTTCTCTTTACGAGCGGTTATCCTTTACTACCTTATGGTATGAATGAAGCGGGTATTATTGGAGCAACAGATCTTTTCAGTACTTTCACATTTTACATGTTTTATCAGAGGAGAGATGTAGGAATAGCTGCTGCTTATTCAACCATAATGAGTATTCTTACTTTATTCTTCGTTTTAGTTTGGATAAAAATGTCAAAAGGAACAGAAAGTTCTTTTCAACCATCAGAGATAAAGAAGAGAAGAAACTATAAAATTATTATTCCAACTTTTCTTACAATTCAAGCAATAGGATACATAGTTTCAGGTGTTGTAGGATTTAGATACTTTGGATACCATTGGAATCCAGTTCTTAGCTATATAATGGGGTCACTTTTTGCCATAGTTGGCTTGTTATTTATTTGGAAACCTAATCAGAGTTCAACGGGGCTTAAGCTGTTATTGGTTGTGGATTTGATTTTCTCTTTAACTCAATTCTTCTTGTTCCAAATGTGGTTTGCTTTTAACTGGAATATTTTTGTAGTTGCGGTAGAATTTTTCATCATAGCTAACATTCCACGAGAGAAATTCAATTCTAATTTCGTTCTTAATAAATTAAGAAAAATAGCTCAGTATACAAGGAAAACAGTAGTTACAACACTTCAAAGGATAGATACAAAATTAATAGATCTAAATACAATCCATCTCGTTTTGGTTGTTCAGGCTTCCATTTTACTCGTTTCTAATCTTATTCTTGGTTCCAGTTTCTGGTTAATGTGGACTATTTTTGGATTAAACATATTAGTCATATTTTCTTCGATATTCTCACAAAGTTTTACTAAGTTTTCTGTTCTTCTCCAACCCATAATTTGGATAGGTTTAGGCTTTGCATGGGAACCTATAGGTTGGAAAATCATTCATGTAATTGTGTCATTGGTCTTTATAATTAACTATATTCAAAAACAATTAGACAAGCGGAAGATAGGGGAGTTCCAAAGGGGAATTTATTCTTTTCTATCTTTTCCTATTAATAGTTCTGTAACTCTATTATCTTTTTCCTTAATCGCATTTATTCCTATATGGAATATATTTTGGATTGCATTTTCACCTTCAAACACTGTTGTTCCAACTAATTTTTTCCCGAGCAATCCGACTCTTAACAATTTTGTGCTTCTATTTACACAAGAGAATATCCTTCTACATTTTGGGAATTCATTGTTAGTTTCTCTAGGATCAGCAACATTTTGCATACTGTTAACAGTATTAGCAGCTTACGCATTTTCTAGATACAGATTCAAAGTAAAGAAGCAGCTAATGGTGGGCGTTTTTATTATGAAAATGTTTACTGGGATATTAACACTGATTCCCCTCTATCTTATCATGTTCAATTTAGGTTTAATTGATAATTACATTGGGGTAATTTTGGCGTATAGTACGCAAACAATACCTCTAGGATTATGGATAATTAAAGGTTATATGGATTCAATTCCAAAAGAGTTGGATGAATCAGCTTTATTAATGGGAAATTCCACTTTAAGGGTTCTAAGAAAGGTTGTGTTCCCTTTAGCGGGACCAGCGATTGCTGTAGCTTTCCTGCTTAACTTCCTCACAGCTTGGAATGGTTTTCTATTAGCATTTGTTCTGTTGCAATCACCCTTGCGGTATACTTTACCAATAAAACTGTATACTTTTCTAGGGTCTATTGAGACAAGTTCACCCGAATGGGGCATGTTTGCTGCAGCATCATTATTGGTGATGATACCAATGATAATTATGTTCATTTTTCTAAAAAATTATCTGCTTAAAGGTGCAAATTATCATATACAAAGAGGAGATCTATAAGTTGAAAGTTGAAATTGAAAAACTAACAAAGAAATATGGAAGAAAGACTGCCCTTAAAGATGCAAGTATAATATTTCCAGAAGGAAAAATCACAATCATTCTAGGTCCTTCAGGAAGTGGAAAAACAACAATACTACGACTAATTGCGGGATTATTATATCCAACTTCAGGAGAAGTTCTGTTTGATAATACAATTGTTACTGATAATCCAGCAAATAAGAGAAATGTAGCAATGGTTTTCCAAAATTACCCTTTGTTCCCACATATGACTGTTGTTGAAAATCTGAGATTTCCATTGGAAAGTAAGAAGAAAGGTAAATTGTTTAGAGTAAATGTTTACTCGGAAGAAGAAATTGAAAAAAAAGTTGATGACATCTCCTCTCTTTTGCATATAGAAGAACACAGAGAGAAATATCCTTCACAACTTTCAGGTGGTGAAAAACAGAGGGTTGCAATAGGGAGAGAACTTGTTCGTGAACCTGATGTTTTTCTCTTTGATGAACCTCTTAGTAACGTCGATGCAAGATTACGATATGAAATGAGAATGTGGATAAGAAAACTGCATGAGCTACTTAACAAAACCATGATTTATGTAACCCATGACCAATCCGAGGCTATGGCACTAGGAGATATGATAGTTCTTCTAGAGGATGGAAAGATAGTACAAGTAGGTTCGCCAGATGAGCTGTATTATGACCCTAATTCTAAATTTGTTGCTCAATTTATTGGAAATTACCCAATGAATTTCCTTTCATTTATAGTTGAGAAGAATAAATGCAAACTTACGGTAGATATGAAAGAAGTTCTATCTGAAAAAGTGTTCAAATACATTCGTAGTAAAGGTATTGAAAAGGGGACTCTTGGTTTTAGGGCAGAAATAATTAGAGAGTTTGATCCAAGGAAACCAATCGACAAAGATATGTTCAAACTTGAGTGTAAAGTTGAGGATGTAGAGAAGGTTCTAGATCAACAAATTTTAACTTTAAACTATCTAGGAGAGCAGATTTTTTATGTTACGAAAACAAGAAAGAGATTTTCTAAGAAAGATTCAATAGCAATAATTGTGCGCTCTGATGATATTTACATATTTGATGAAAAACATAGACGAGTTTAGATAGAGTCTGTTTTGGCACGCAATTTCTAGCTAGGACTATGGCAATCTTATTATTTGAAAAATAACTAGTTTTGTTAGGGACTATATTTGCAATATTTGCTTTAAACAATCTAAAAGCGAGTATAACAAGGTTTCTGGGTTCAAACTGCTGTAGAAATGAAGAGTGGTAACATGATAAGTGATGAAATGAAAGATTTGTTTGATCACATTAGAGAAGGCGTTACTTTAGTCAAGGCTGGCAAAATAGTTTATGTTAATAAACAACTTACAGAGATTCTAGGTTATACTCTTGAAGAATTAATGGAAAACTCCATTTTTCTGTTTGCTACTACAAAGGAACTTGAGAGCTTAGAAGACATCTCTGAAGAAACGAAAAAAAACAGCACTCCTTTGAAAACCTTAGAATACTGGGTCATTAGGAAGGATGGAACAAGAAAATATATTAGAAATCAATATCATGATATAGAAAAAGAGGGAGAAAGAGTAGGTCAGATAATATATACTCAAGATATTACAGAAGAGAAACATAAAGAGACATTAATCCTAGCTTCTGAATTTAAAAAATCGAGATTTTTAGACTTTCTTTCTGAACACGTTATATTCCACGATATTAATCTAAATATATTATGGGCTAACAAAGCTGCAACAGACTCTATAAACATTAGCGCTGATAAGATTGTGGGTCAAAATTGCTACAAATTATGGCACAACAGAGAAACACCGTGCGACATATGTCCTGTATTAGTTGCAAAAGAAACTGGAAAAGAAAGTAGTTCTGAAGTTACAACTCCTGATGGTAGAGTATGGTATATTAGAGGTTTTCCCGTATATGGTGATGATGGTACATTAATTGGGATGGCAGAATTAACTAGAGAGATTACAGAGCGTAAAATAGCTGAAATCGAATTAATGGAAAATGAAGAGAGATACAGACATATTTTCCATGGTGTTGTAGACGCAATTTTCATACATAAGATTGATGAAGATGGAAATTTTGGAAAATTCATAGAAGTAAATGATTTAGCATGTCAGTGGACAGGTTACTCGCGTGAGGAGTTAATGAACAAAACATCAAGGGATATAAGTCGTCGAGCTCCAATAGAGATAGAGAAAAATATTTCTGAAAATCTAATGTCTTCTGGAGAATCATCATTTGAGGTGTCTTTAATTTCAAAGGACAATAAATTGATACCTGTAGAGATACACTCCACGTTATTCAATTTAAAAGGAGAAAAAGCTGTTTTGTCTATTGCCAGAGACATCACTGAACGCAAGAAAGCAGAAGAAGAACTAAAAGAGAATGAAGAAAAATTCAGGCAAATTTTTCACAAAACAAATGACGCAATATTTCTAACGAAACTTGAAGAAAATGAGACCAAAAGCCAGTTTATTGAAATCAATGATGTTGCATGTGAGTGGCTTGGTTACACAAGAGAAGAATTACTAGAACTAAATACAATTGACATAACAGCTCATGTGTCTACAGCTCAATATCTAGGAATTCTTCGAAACATTATAAGAAAAGAGACTCATAGTTATGATTTAGTTGTTATAACTAAGGATGGGAAAGAACGTCTAGCTGAAATGGAATCACATATTTTTCATTTAAAAGGTGAAAAGGTAGTACTTACTTTTGCGAGAGACATAACGGATAGGAAAGAAGCAGAAGAAGAACTACAAGAAAGTGAAGAGAAATTCAGGCAAATATTCCATAATGCACAGGATGCAATTTTCATAAATAAAATTGAAAATGGTACTAAACTTGGTGATTTTATTGAGATTAATAATACTGCTTGCCAATGGATAGGCTATTCTAGAGGGGAATTATTAGGTTTAACTAGTTATGAAGAAGAAGATAAAACAATAGAAAAATACTTTTCTTTCCATCTAGGTGAGGAAGTACTAACTGCTGGTAAACAAGCATTTGAAACAGTAATTACTAGTAGAACTAAAAAACAGATTCCAGTTGAGGTAAGATCTCACTTATTTGACCTTGCAGACGAACAAGTAATCTTATCTATCGCAAGTGATATCACAGATAGGAAAAAGGCAGAAGAGATAATTAAAGAGAGCGAGGAAAGATACAGAACTCTGATTGAAACATCAACAAATACGATTATACTTCTCAGTATTGAAGGAAAACTTCAGTTTGTAAATAAGCTATCTGCAGCTATGTTTGGATACAAGACTACAGAAGAAATGTTAGGTTTAACACCGATCGATTTCGTTTCCCGAAAGGATTTTGAGATAGTAACAAATTCACTTAACGATACAATAACAACAGGTAGCGTCAGGAACATATTTTTTGACGCGATTAAAAAGGATGGAACAAGTTTTCCAGTAGAGTTTAGTGCTACATTATTGCTCGATAAGAATGACAAACCCAGATCAATTATGGGAATTATTGAAGACATTACAGATAGAAAGAAAGCTATAGATGCACTAAAAGAGAATGAAGAGAAATTCAGACAAACTTTTGATCGATCAAACGATGGAATTATTCTCTATAATCTTAAGGGCAACATCATTGATGTTAATTATAGAGTTAGAGAACTTGTCGGATATTCAAAATCTGAGATGCTTCTTTTAACCATTCATCAATTACATCCAGTTACTGAACAAGAAGATTCCAAGAATGCGTTTGAAATTATTCAAGAGGAAGGTTATGTAAAATATGAGATAAATTTCAAGCGCAAAGATGGCTCAATTTTTCCCGCTGAGGTTTCATCCAGCTTATTTGAAATTAGAGGAGTGAAATTTGTTCAAGGAATCATCCGAGATATAACAGAGAGAAAGAATGCTGAAAAAGAGCTTATGGAAAGCGAAGAAAAGTTTAGGCAGATATTCCATAATGCTAATGACAGTATTTTTCTAACTCGTGTCAATAGAGTCCTTGGGACTACAACAGAGTTTATCGAAGTCAACGACATAGCATGTGAGTTATTAAACTATACAAAGGAAGAACTCCTCACACTAAAATCTGTCAATATTACTGCGCCAGAAGAAGTGGAAGCTAACGCAAAAATCATTAGAGAGATTATTGCTCAAGGTTCAGGTACTTTTGAAACTAGTTTGATTACTAAAGATGGTATCAGAATACCTACAGAGTTGAGTTCACATCTTTTCCATTTTATGGATGAAGAAGTTATTTTGACTATTGGTAGAGATATTTCTTATCGCAAACAAGCTGAAATACACATTCAGGAAAGCGAGGAAAGGTATAGGAAATTAGTAGAAACGTCTCCAGATGGTATTATTCTAACTGATATTGGTAACAACATTATTGTTGCTAATCGTCAAATTGCGGAGATGTACGGTACAACTAACCCCGATGAACTGATTAGTATTAACTCACTAGATATGATTAAATCTGAGGATAGAGAGAGAGCAGCATCAAATTTCAATAAAACACTAAGGGATGGAAAATCTGCTATAATCGAGCTAGAATTTATACAAAAAAATGGTGGTAGTTATCCGGGAGAGCTTAGAGCCACAACAATCTCAGATAAAGATAACATACCTTATGCAATTGTATGTGTAATCTCTGACATAACAGAAAGAAAGGAAGCAGAAAAGATTAGAACTGAAGCTTTTACTCGTATTGAACAAAACATCCAAGATTTTGACGCACTAGTAGATAGGATAAGAAACCCATTAATGAGCATAATAGGTTTTGCTGAACTCGCAGATAGTTTTCACTCTACAGTGATCATTGAAGAAGCAGAAAAAATCGAAGTTATTACAAAGCAGCTAGCTGAAAGTTGGCTAGAATCAGAAGAATTCAGGAAGATTCTTAGAAAACATCTCTTGAAGGAAGAAGAAAAAGATTAAATTCATAATTGAATAAATCAACTCCACACATTTTATATATGACTTTTTCAATAGTGTCGATATGAGTTTCGTTATAAAATTCAAAAAAACTTTCCACATTACTTTCTGGGAAGCATTAATTGCATTAATAGCAATTGCAACATTTTTCATACTTGAATATGTTGTTTTCCATGGAGGATGGTCTATGTGGTTAATTATATTTGGTTTTATTGTTGGTATTTGGTTAGCCTTTCGTCCCTCGGAGTGGGCTGTTATAGGTTTAAACAGTGGAGCTAAGTATGTTGGTTTGTCTGAATATGTTGCAGGAATCCTTTCGAGTTTAGCTTCAAATCTTCCAGAGGCTGTTATTGCCATTTTACTCATCGTTAATTATAATGATACTCTAACAGCAATCGTCACTGTTCTATCTGCTGCAGGTTTTAACACACTCATTCTAGGAATAGCAATTATCGTTTCTACAATTAAGAAAAAAGGCTCAATATCTGTTCCTGAGGATTTAAAAGAGAAAGAGGCTCCAATAATAAGATGGGCCATAGTTGCTTTAGCAATGGCTGTAATATTTGGTTTCAGTCAATATTTCCACATATTAGAGATTGGAACTGAGTCACTTAGTACAGCAGTTTTAACAGTGCCAGTGGGTGCAATGCTTGCCGGTAGTTATCTTTTTTATCTAATATATATCGTTGTTGTGAAAGAAAACAACAAAAAAATGTCAATCAAGGATAAAGAGGATATAGAACAAACATTGAATCCAGCGAAAGAAGAAGTGGAAACTGAAGGAAAGACATCTGGACATGAAGCTCATGGTGATCTCTCTATTCCAATGACATTAATTTTCTTAGTTCTGGGTTTTGTTGGAATATTTTTTGGTGGGCATATATTGACAGAGAGTGTTCAACAGTTAATTCCAATTACACAAGACAGAACAAACTCGGAGATAATTATAACCGCTTTAATATTAGGAGCTTCTGGAGCTGTTCCAGAACACGGAATAGCTATCATATCAGCTGCAAAAGATGAAATTGAAGTAGGTATAGGGAATGCTATGGGCGGGATCCTTCAATCCTCATTGCTTGTATTTGGTATTCTGGGAATGATAACAATTGTACCTCTACATCCATTCATCCTATTACAATTATCAGCTATAGCAGGGGTCTTATGGTTTGTCAAACGGTGTTTCCAAGATGGAAAATTTGACACGTTTGAAGGCATTATGATAATATTGCTACAGATAATAGTTTTCATAATTCTCTTTGAGGATATAGCTCTCTTTCCTCTAGGATAACTATTCTTTTTTCTTACCATGATACAGAAAGTTATCACTTTCTGTTTTCTGGGTTTTTATATCCAAACTAATCAACTATATCATGGGTATACAAAAGATTCTACCAAATTCTGAATCTAGCGAGAGTGCTATACTAATCCATAGGTTTGGAGAGATTATCGCTCATAGCGATTCCATGTATCAAGTAAGAATTTATCGCGAACCAGAAAGAAAAATTTTCACAACATGCATTGAGAGAGCTTATATTATATTACAGAATGAGGAAGAGATAATTAAAATGTCTAGAGATCCATACTGTAGATACTAGAAAGAAAAGAAAAAAGGAAGGTTTAATTTACTTCAGCAAAAACCTTGTCAATAATGCTAAGAGCCCACTGAAGATCTTTCTTTGTTATCACTAAAGGTGGAGCAAAACGTATAGAGAATTCATGTGTTTCTTTAGCTAAGACTCCAATTGGTGAATTGTTCATTAATGCTTCAGTATAAGGTCGAGCTTTCTCAGAAAGTTCTAGAGCAATTAACAACCCTCTTCCACGAACTTCCTTGATTTTTTCTGGATATTTTTTCTGGATTTCTTTGAGACCATCCACGAAAAATTTACCGAGATCGTTTGACTTCTGTGCAAAATCTTCCTCAACTAAAAGATCACATACAGCCTCTAAAACAGCCATACCTGCACTGTTTCCACCCCAAGTACTTCCATGTGAACCAGGAGTAAGAACATCCATAATCTCCCAGTTAGATAAAACACCAGATACAGGGAAAACTCCTCCTCCAACAGCTTTCGCAACAAGTGTCATATCAGGTTTTACTGATTCATATTGACAAGCTAACAGTTCCCCAGTCCTACAGAATCCAGTTTGGATTTCATCAGCTATCAAGATAACATTGTTTTCCTTACATATGTTCTGTACTTTCTTAATATAACCTTCAGGAGGTATGAGTACACCGGCTTCTCCTTGAATTGGTTCAAACATGAATGCTACAGTATTCTTTGTAATAGCTTTTTCTAATGCTTCTGCATCCCCATGTGGAATAATCTTAAATCCAGGAGTTTTTGGTCCAAATCCATCATAAGCATCTGGGTCTGTGGAAAATCCTACAATTGTAATAGTTCTACCGTGAAAGTTATTCTCACAAACTATAATCTCTGCCTTATCTTTTCCAACAGCTTTTTTCTCATAACCCCATTTTCGAGCGATTTTCAATGCAGATTCAACTGCTTCAGCACCAGTATTCATGGGTAGAAATGTTTCATATCCTGTTAATTCACACAGTTTCTTTGCAGCTGTTCCCATTGCATCATTGCAAAATGCTCGTGATGTTAGAATCACTTTATCCAATTGTTTTTTCAGTGATTTTACCAATTTTGGATTTCCATGTCCAAAATTTTGACTTGAATAAGCGCTCAAACAATCCATATATTTCTTACCATCAACATCCCACACCCAGATTCCCTTAGCTTTCTTAACAACAACGGGTATGGGTTTATAATTGTGAGCCGTCCATTTATTATCTAAATCAAGATAGAATTTAGATTGTGTACCATTATCTTTTGACATAAGTATCACCTATAACTCTAAGCAATCCTATAAAGGTGGATTTTTAAAATTATAGATGGAAAGATAAAAGTTAAAGCTATCTTCTTTTCTTTCGATAAACTATGATAGCTGTTAAAGCAAGAATTGGTATTATACTGAACCAGGGATATGAAGCTCTATCAATTCCAATCATTATTTCTTGATCATCTAAATCAAAAACATTGTTTAACAAGAATATAATGAAGAAATCTAAGGTTTCTTGTGCTTCTCCCCAATCAACAGTTGACATATCGATGAAGAAATCTTCTGAGATATCGCCAAGTATTGAATGCAGTGTAAGTATGACATTCATACCATTTGTTACTAAATGGACATCTTCAAAATTTATCGAGATATCTTCAATCGAAATATTATACATGCCTATATCTTCTGTAATTGAGAGTTCATTGAAATATATTTCATTTCCTTTTATCCAGTTTAATTCTTGTCCATTTATTAGAGATGATAAACTGATCGATCCATTAAGATAAGCAATTGGTTCCAAAGATAGGGATGCTCCTCCTACTTCTGGCACATTAAAGTTTAATACTATTGGTGAGAAGTTGATAGGAACGGTTATATTTTCTCCAATTATAGTTTCAAAGTTAGCAAAAGACACTGCAGAACCTTCCTCAATAGATATATGGATTTCATGTATTTCATCTGTTATAGATGTTGTAAGATCTATTGAACCGTTAAGACCCATTGACACATTACCAACACTACTACCTATTTGAATACCATAGGTTGAAATGTCATCAGTGATTTCCTTGCTTAAATATCCAGTAAAATTCAGAGGAACGTTAATTTGAGATTGAAGTGTTAAATAAGGAGTTATTTCTAAACCTAAACTCTCATTCACAAAAGAGAACAATAAGTTGGTCTTGAAATCTTCGTTAAAATTCACCACGGTCGAAGATACGAACCAATCTGAAAGATCTTCGAGCTCACCTAATTCAAACTCAGCTGTTGTATAGTTATTGTTTAATGATAGCGATACAAGTAAAATTGCGAATGTGAACCCTACAATTATTTTATTCTTTGTCTGCACAATAATCTTCTCAAATATCTAAAGTACAAAACTTCTATAAAATCTTTCTATTCAACGATTATAGCAAAAATATTTAAGAGATACCAACATAATTCTCTTGTATGCCTAAACCTAACGTAACAAAAGAAGAAAGAAAAAAGGCGAGAAAGGAGAAAAGGGAGCTCAAGAAGAAAGAAAGAGCAAGAAAAAGAGCTTCCGGAGATAATGTAGTTGGGGAAAAAATCTGGAATGGGGTTAAAATATTCTTTAAAGGTGTTTGGAAGGTAATTAAAGGCTTCTTCAAGTACGTATTATTCCCATTCTGGTACACAGGAGTTCTAATTGTAAGGACAATAAAATTCCTGCGAGTCCGTAATGAACAATCCCTAACTGAAGAAGATAAAAACTTCCTTTCCCTAATACCAACTCTATTCTTTTCGATGAGTTTGAGTATTGCAGTGGTTTTCTTACTGTTTTATTTTCAAGTGTTTGACGACATAATTGATTTATTCCTCAATGATCAATTCTGGGCAGCAATAGGTCAAATATTTGTCGTAATTGGTGAAGGAATTTGGTGGTTACTTCAAGTAATTTTTATGGATTTCTTTTATGAATTGATTATTGTTCCAATAACCTCAGCTTTAACTGGTCACGATTGGATAACAGCGGTTGTTCTACTAGGTGCTTTAATCATTTTATCAGGATTGGGAATCCTCATTTACAACTTCGCTAAAAGATCAACCTTATTCGAAAGGATTAAACAAGCTCTCAAGAAAGTCTTTATACTACCAAAACGTTTCCATGATTATTTGCGTGAAGAGTTCGTTTTGAAGCATTTGGTTGGTCAAAGGTATATTGAAAACAGAACTAAAAAATTCTTCTGGCTCAATGTTCTTATCCAGTCAATTCTTACTCTACTATTTTCTATTTTCTCCTTATATCTTGGTATAAGTAAGTATTTCCTATACAGAGATGGGGATCTAGTTAATGGTTGGGATGGGTTAGATGTTATGAGATATGCATTGTTCGCTTCATTGATACTTTTCCTATTAATAGGTGTATTCTCAACATGGTTCTTCTCTTTTGTTCATGGTGTTTCTACTATGTCTGATGAAGAATACGAAGAAAATAAGAAGAGAAGAAAAGAAAAGAAACAACAAAGACTTGAAGCAAAAAAGAAGAAGCAAGAAGAAAAACAGATTACACAAGAAAAATAGGGATGTTTTTCTTTTATTTCTTTTATTTTTACTACTCACTCATATTGATGTAGGAAATTTTAAATGCTAGTTTTTACAATAGAGTTCAATACTGGTGAGTAATATGGTTTTAAGAGTTGGAATCAATGGATTTGGAAGAATAGGTAGAGGGATTTTTAGAGCCGCTTATGATAATCCAAACATCGAAGTTGTAGGGATTAATGATATCACAGATGCAGGCACATTACAGCATCTGTTAAAGTATGATAGTGTTCACAAAATTTTCTCGCATGATGTAAGCCACACTGAAAATTCAATTATTGTTAAAGGTGTTGAAATACCAATTTCAAAAGAAAGAGACCCCGCGAATATTCCTTGGGATGATTGGAAAGTCGACATCGTTTTTGAATGTGTAGGCATTTTCCGAACATATGAACTAGCTTCTAAGCACATGGAGAGAGGAGTAAAATATGTTCTTATTTCTGCACCAGACAAAGGAAAGGTTAAACCTATACCAACTTTTGTTCTTGGTGTAAACGAAGAACAGTTTGATCCTGATGAACACAAGGTGATTTCAAATGCAAGTTGCACAACTAATTGTTATGCACCAATTACCAAATTACTGGATGATAATTTTGGTGTTGAATCAGGGTTTATGACCACAATTCATTCTTATACCACAGATCAGAGATTACTTGACCTTCCTCATAGTGATTTGAGAAGAGCTAGATCAGCCACTCTATCTATGATACCTACATCTACAGGAGCTGCATCAGCAGTAGGCATAGTATTACCACATTTAGACGGTAAGTTACAAGCAATTTCCATTCGTGTTCCTACTCCAAATGTATCTTTAATTGATGCCATTTACACGTTGAAGAAAGAGACATCTGTTGATGAGATAAATAATATGTTCAAAGAAGCTGCTAAAGGTAAACTAAAAGGTATTTTAGCTGTTTCTAGCTTACCATTAGTTTCTATAGATTACAATGGAGCACCTCAATCAGCAACAGTGGACTTACCTTTAACTATGTGCCATAAAAATCAAGTTAAAATTGTCGCATGGTACGATAATGAATCAGGTTATTCAAACAGAATGGTAGATCTTGCTCTTTATGTAGCTAGTAAATAATTAGCTACAACCCTTCTACACTTTTTTTCATCGCAATTAAAGCTTTGTACAGACATTCTGAACAGCTTTGCGCTTCAGGATCCATAAATAGAAGTACTTCTCTCACATTCATGTAAATTTTGCGAGGTATAGACATATCTCCAATCTTTATTCTTTTATTCTTTGTAGGGCAGAAAACAAAATCCTCTTCATCAGCTATCACAGCATTAATGCAGTATGATGGGTTTTGAAACTCACTTAAGTCAATTTTTTGCAAATCTAATGGGTGTAAAAAGTTAATTAGTATAACATCATCAAATTCGTCATCCAGAATGCAGTAGGTTTCGTTGTCAACTTCTTTGTGTAAAGGACATGGCTGCATTATCCACAATACTAGCACCTTATTACATAACTTGAAGGCTCTTCACATAAAAAGATTACAGATTACTGCAAGCTAAAATAAAAAAATGAAAATAGGTTAACTATTTTCTGATTTGTTTTTTACTTCTGAATTCATAAAAGATTTTAGTTATTTCTTTAACCAGATCTTCATTGAAAGTTACGATTAAAACAGGTTCTCCAGATGCTGTAGTATGTCCTAGAAATCCTTCCTCAATACCATCTCTTGTGCCCATATAAGCAGTCAATTGATGGTCATCTTTCACTATGACATTCCCCATTCCTAGTAACTTATCTAAGATAGTATTATCGGCTTCAGTATGTGTTGTAGTATTGGTTACTATTTCTAGTTTCCTTCCATAAGTATCTAAGAATTCAGCATCAATCCAGCTCAAAGCAGGACTGATAATAGTAGCAGAAGATTTTGTATTCCTTAGAAGTGACATCATCGTGGAAAATGTTTGTTCTCTTCCATGTACTAGCCAGATGTCTTCAATAGGGGCAGGTTCAACACCCTTACCTAAATTGAGAACACTTCTAAGTAATTTCATTGATTCTCCTGTAGCTTCCAAAACAATGTCGATCTTTGATGGGATTGATTTTAGAATACCTGTGATATTCACATCTACGTTATCTATTTCCTTTAATGAATTTGAGATGAATTCTTCTTTGAATGTTTGCAGTTTTGATGCATATTCTTCTTTGGTTGATTTAGATGCTTTAGAATTTTCCAAAGCTTTTTCCATTTTATCAACTATAACTCCATTGAATGTCTCAAAGATATCTTCAACAGCTTTCTCAACTCCTTTAAGATCTACATCTACTATCTCATGAACTGAAGATGAAGCATCAAGTAACGAATCTTTTGTACTTTGGATATTTGTCACTAAAGCTGAAGAATTGGAATCTGAATTTGATACTAGCGAATTAATTTGATGACTAACATTCAACTTGAAGTCATTGCCTTCTTTCTCAAATGCTTCTTCAACAGAAGTTATACTTTTATCATATTCACTTGAAATGTTCGCATAGACTTTTTCCAGGTCTTTTCTAGTTTCTTCGTATAATTCATCTAAAATTGTTTGTGCATGAGTATGATAATCACTTATTGCTGAATTAAGATCTGATGCATATTTAGTGTTATCAACATCTAACCACTCGGGGTAAGCTTCAGTAATTTTATTGAGTTCTGTTTTTGCTTTATTAATTGCATTATCTAGTGATGATGCTTTTTCAGGTGAAACGCTTAAATCTGCTAACAAACCTTCTGAATTCTCCAAGAACGCTTGTACTTCTTGATCAACAACATTTTGGATTTCATCACCCACTACTTTTGTTTGTTGACCATAACTTGCTGAAGCTTCATCTAGAGTAACGGACACATCAGTATCTAAAGCAGTTTTTGCCCCCTCAAACTCTGATTGGAGGATTTTCATGTTATTGTCCATCGAAGAAGATACATTTGTTACAAGCGCTGAGTGTTCATCAATATTTATTTTAATCGTCTCTTGTAGTTTTAGCATGACTTCATCATTGTTCGCTCGCATTATGCTGAAAATCTCTTCTTTAGATGAAAGCAATCCTTGCAATCCTTCTTCAATGAGTAATTGCATTTTTGTTTTCTCAACGCCTCCTTCCTCATCATCTGAAATCGTCTCTCCTGCTTGTATCAGTCCATCTAGATATTTACCAGTTTTGTTTATAATTGCTTTGAAAGAGTTGGTAGCGTTATCTGTAATTAGCTTATTTGTTTTTTCTAATTCCTTTGAAGTATCAGCTAATTTTTTACTCATTTCCTGTTCAGAATCATTCATTGTTTGAAGAATTGTATTCTTGGATGTATCAATTTTCTCTTTTTCATTAACAATTAATTTTGCTACTTCTGAAACAAATGAATTAGAGTTCTTTGTTACTGTATCAATGTGTCCTTGATATAAACCTTGAACCTTTTCAGGTGCGGTGATTTCTGTTATATGATTTGTTAAATTAGTTGTTGCTTCCTCAACCTTACTCTTCAAAGAGTTTATTGAATCATCCTCATTACCAACAATACTTCCAAGAGCTTTAGTATTGGTATCTTGTAATTCAGCAAAACTAGTTTCATAGGTAGTGAAAATAGTAGTGACGTGTTCCTTCATGCTATTGAGTGATTCTTTAAGTTGATTTGTAATCTCACCTTTGGCTTCTTCTATTTTTTGACTAATATCTTTTACTTCTGAATCAGATAATTGAGAGAGTTCGTCTATATGATTATTCATTTTGTTGAAAATGTCTGTTGAAAGACTCTCCATTGAGCTAGTGAATGTCTTAATAACTTCGTCAATTTTACTTTCCGTATTATACTTCAAATTATTAACATCAGCACTCATGGTTCCGATTAAATGAGCCATTCGGGGGCCAGCTTCTTTTCCAAAAACCTTCTGTAATTGCTTCTGATCTAGATCTTGGAAGGCTTCATTAATTTCAGTCAGTTTGGCAACCGCGGTTTTAAATTGATCATCCAGTTCTTGAACACTTTCCAAGCTTGATTGATAATTAATTTGAACTAAGTTAGGTACTTCATCTCTAACGTCTCTACCTTTCTTAGCAAAATCTTCTGAAAATGATACAATTCTTGTTTTAATTTCCTCATTTTTAGTATCCATGAAATTGTTTACTGTATTTGTATTATCATCAATATTCTCTTTAATATCTGATAAAGCAGTTGTTTTAAGTTCGTTAAGATGAGCAAGGAAATTTTCTTTGAACTCTTTGTGAGTGGATGTAAACTGCTTCTTGCTCTCATTCATTTTTTTGGAATATTTATCAATAGTTGAAGATATATCAGTAACATATTCTGATGAAGATAACTCAAATGTTGATATTGTATTAGATAAGAATGTCACCATTATTTCTTGGTTTGCCAAAACATCAGTCTCAAGTTTCTTGAGAGATGCTTGTTCCTTTTTCTTTATAGAAGCTAAAGCTTTATCTGCTTCTGTACTTATCTCTGTTGCAACATCAGTCAGTTTTGTGTTACTTTGTTGAATAGATTCTTGAATAGAAGTTGATAAAGATGAATTTAATTCCTTGATTTTCTTGTTCATATCTTCTTTTTGACTTGATGATAAATTCACAAAATCGGTGAGACTTTTTTGTAAATCTTCATTTATAGATAATTTCAACGCATCAAAATCAGCCATAATTTCTCCAAAGAAGGTCTTTATCTGATCACTTACATTCTCAATGGATTTGGATAGAGTATCCTCAAAGAGGGTTAAACCACTATTTATCCCTTCTTGAAGAAGTGTTAATAGACTATCACTATTTTTCTCGAAATCATTCAGGTAATCATTCAAGTTCCCAACGAGCTTATTTTTCATATCAGATGTTGTAGTTTCAGTTTGAGAGATTAATTCACCAAGTTTCTCGACTGACAGGGTCTTAATTTTGCTCAAAAGATCTTGGAATTGTGTTTCATTTTGTCCTAAAACAGATATTGCTGAATCCTTTGCTTTTTCAATGGCATCTTTAATTCTATTAGAGGTTAGGTCTTCCAACTTCTTTAACTCTTCATTTAACGAAGATAGAATGCTTTTTACTTTTGTCTGATATTCGTCTAAATTAGTTTGATAATCACTAACTATTTTGTTAATTGTTTCTATCGATTTTGTTGTTGATTCCTTGGTTATTAGTTTAGAATCACTGATGAGTTTCTTGTTAACCTCACTTGTATTTTCAACAATCAGAGATTTTTTCTCGTCTGCTTTTGAATTAAACTGCTCAAGAAGTGTATTTACGTTAATTTTTATACCTTCAACTTTTTCTATTATACCATCGAGTTGTCCTTGTGCTCTTGCAGTATGTTCGGTTTCTAGATTTGTGTATGTTTCTTGAATCTTTGTCTTAAAATTCTCATGATGCTCCCCAACTCGATGAATTGTTGTATCAAAAGTTGAAGAGATATTATCTTGGATTCTTTGTATAGATTTCTTCAGATTGTCACTGTGTGTAGTGGAAATGGTTCCCGTATCTGTTTTAATCTTTGTAATTGCTTCTTGAATATCGTTTTTGCCAGTTGTTACTACTTCAGAAACAGAATCCAGAAATTGATTTGAAATACCACTTAGCTCTTGACTATGATTGTCAGTTGATTCTGTTATTTGGTTATGAAATGTAGATAATTGACCTCGAAAGGTCTTCATAGTGTTATTCCAATCATTCTTCACATCATCACTTAAAGCTTTGAGCTCATTTTCAAGCCTCATTGATACATCTTCAGTCAGCTTAATTTGCGGAGGTAATGGGATAAAATATGATGTCCCCTCAGTGTTTCTAGCTTTAATTTCTTTTATGTATCCTTTAGTAACTAAACTATCCAAAGCAGAAGAAATAATTTCAGCAGACTGTTTATAATAGGATTGGATCTGTCCAATGGTTCTAGTTCCAAATTGAACTACTGTTGAATAAACTTGAATTTCATCTTGCGATAAGCCTATTTTTTCTAATGTTGATTCCATTTTTATCACATTTTAAAGTTCATTTTTGATAGATTCTATACTCCTTTCTAATCTTTCAATTCTATTTATCAAATCTCGCTTTCTTTTCTCAGCATCTTCTGCCTTTTTAACATGCTCTTTAGCTTCTACATCTAAATCCGTCATTATGGATTGCTGTGTCTCTGCTATTTGACTTTTGATCTTGGAAGATTGTGAAGTAATATTTGCTAAATTCTCTCTTTCATTAGCCTCAAGTTGAGTTGTGATTTGAGAGCTCGTTTGACCGATTGAAGCCTTTAATCTCTCGATTTCTTCTTCTAGCAGCGTAATTTTTTGGAGAATTTCTGATTCAGCTTTTTCCTTAGTTTTAGCAGCATCCTCTGTTACTGTTGTTTGAATTTCAGTTAACTTTTGTTTAATATCATTTTTTTCAGCAGTAATGATATTCTTAGTTTCTTCTTTCACTTCATCTGATTGTTTGGAAAATGAAACTAATTCGTCATCAGCATTTTTATTGAAATTTTCTTGAAAGGTTTTCAGTTCGTTTCCATGAGATTCTATTTGTTGTTTGACTAATTGCTCATACATACTGATCATTGATGCTTTGGATTCATTGAAGTTAGAAAGAGCAACTTCATTAACATCAATCATACCTAGTTCATATTCTGCTAAAACCTCTTGAATCTTTGCGATTTCATCAATAAGGTATTTATCCATAGTTCCTGAAATTCCAGATAATTCTGTCTGTATTCTCTTAACAGCGTTCTCTACTAGTTGCCTTAGTTCACTTTTTATTCTATTAAAACTCTCAAAAATTGATTCCATATTATCTGTAAGTTTATCACCATATTCAGAGCGAAGATGTTCTATAGACTCTTTCATTATGTTCTCGGTTATATTGATATTAGATTCAAGCTGATTCTTCATTTCCTCTGCGTTTTTCTCAAATGTTGCAAGATTGTTCTGTTTTATTTCTGAAACATCTTCCTTAACAGTTGTAATTGCCTTTCTTAATGTGTTTACTTGACTATTGGATAATCTATTAATATCTTGCTCATGAGAACTTAAAATCGTTGAAATTTTCTCTTCAAAGTTATCAGAATATTTGTTAAACTCAGTTTTTCCCTTTTCCAATGTAGAAAGAACAGTTTCTTGTAATGAAACCAGCATATTTGTGGTATCTTCTAATTTACCACACACTGTACTTGATTGAGTTTCTGTCCACTCATTTACTAAGGTTTGATCTTTTTCCGATCTATCTTTTATATTGCTTTCAAGATTAGTCTTATTATCATCAATCAAGGTTCGAATATTTTCATTTAAAGATATGAACTTATTTTGTATCAATGTTGCCATTGTTTGATAATATTTCTGTAATTCAAGCAGAGTTTCCAATGATTCTTTGAAATTGGTTGCTTGACCTTCTAAATTTTCTATTTCTTTTTTAATTTTATCTAGATCTTTAGATACTCTTTCAGACATTTTTTTTCACCTAAAATTCTAATTCCTTTTCAATATTTTCCAAAGAAATTTCTTCTATTCCTTCCTTTTTTGATTCTACTGTTTGTTCAATAGTTAGTTCTTCTTGCTTAAATATCATTGTTTTGAAATAATTGTGATGTATGCTTTCAGGATTAAATAAATCAATAGCTTTCTTACGTATCCTTTCGAAATTCTCTACATCACCCATATTTTTATTACAATCTAAACTCCATTTCAAATAGCATCTTACAGCATATTCATTCTTCTCAACGGGAAGACTCATTGCCACTTTTTCAAATTGATCAGAAGCTCTTGAGTAAGATCTTTTTGCTTTCAAATCTTCTTCGACAGCACTATAGTAATTTGCAGACTTCACATAGAGTTTTGCAGCAAAATAATAGTTTCTTTCTTCAAATTCTCTTGCTATTGATTCACAAACTCCACCAGCTTGTTCTAACTCACTTATTTGCTCAAATTGATGGGCATTAATAATTGCAAAATCGTATGCTCGTTGATACATTTCCTTTTCTATACACATCTTAGTAATTTTATTGAGTTTCGCGGCAATAGCAAAATCTGCTAATCTATCCCTGATTTTCAGAGTAAGGTTTTCAACGGTTTCTATAATTTTATCAGCTGGAGCAATGTGATTTTTAAGATCGCTTAAAATCGAATCCAATTGTACCATTAACGTTGGTAAAGGTCCGAATAAGGTTAACCTAAATTTCATTGCAGTCATTAACGAATCTTGAACCAATCTTGCATATTGTGACCCTAGCCATAAAATCCCCCTTTCCTCTAAACCCTTTAGTGTATCATGTGACACATAAACAGTTAACTGCTCCAAGGGGAAAACATTTTCATTATATGAGGTCATTTCTATAATAGCTGCTTCTTCAGCATCTGTTAACTCAAAATATGAAGGTATATTCCTCTCAACAAAATCCTCAATCTGTAAATCGGAGGATATGAATGCAACACCTAGATTCAAGTCGAAGAAAGAGCGGTGACTATTTGTAATTAATTCTAAAATCCCCTTATTTATCAACATTGGAACCTTTCGTCTAAGGTATATTTCTGCTTCTGAAGCAGTTAGCGGTGCGATTTTTATGATATTTGCACCTTCAGTCAAATTCTTCTCGTAATCAAAATCATAAAGATATTTTTCATGAAATGTTGTAACAATAACAAAATTGTATTTTCGTTCGTTAACACCTTTTACAATTCTTGAGAATATCGGATAGAACTCTTGCAAATCCAATAACTTAAACAGCTGTAGATTATCAAAGAAGAAATAAAGAAACGTATTTGTTTCTTGTAATTTTAAATTTAATTTATCAAGACTATCGAAGAATAAGTCAACATAATGATCTGTGTAGGATTTTTGGGAAGGAATTTTTAATGTTTGATTTAATTGGGGAAGATCATCACCTAGTCTCTTTTTCCCTACTTTTCCCAATAATGAACGCCAATCAGGTGATAATTCATCAATTTTATTCTTCCACATCTTGAAAAAACTTAGGAGTTCATCTTCTTCAGGAATTAACTTCACATCATGCACTATGTCATTTCTTCCAGAAATTGATTTGGATAATTTAGACAATAATGAACTTTTACCAGTTCCTTCATCACCTATAATCAAAAATGAACGAATATTTTCTTCCTGTTGTTTGATTTTGCCAATCTGCTCTGTGAAATTGTTAATTATTTCTCGTGAACCATAGAATTCATCAGGTTGGCAAGGTTGTAGAAAATTACTTTTTTCACTTGTCATTATTATCCTCACACTTTACTCAATTTGTTTAATGTTATTTTTCACTTATAAAATCATTGTAAGTGTCGAACTATAATTCTGTTATCATAAAATCTACCTTAGTTTTAATGACAACTTTACTGTTAGATGAAGCTAGAAACATATAAAAAGGTCTAGTAACTAAAGAATATACTCAACAACAGAGGTGTAAAGATGACAATAGGTGAACGTTTTGTTGAAGCCAGCAATAATTTCCGAACTACAGCTGGGAAGAATCGAAAATACAGAAGAAGGGATCATCTTTGCGCAAAAGAGGATTTTTGAGCTTGAAAATTACTTGCTCTTAATGGATGAGATTTTGAACAAAAGTTTGTATCTTTTTATTGACTTAATGAAAAATAAGCAGAAATTAATTTTCATTGAAGCTATAAAACAGCTAGATAAGAAATCTCTTTCCTTGAATAAATTAGCAGAGATTTTATCGCATAAATTAGATTTCACTTTTTCAATGATAAAGTGGAACCTAACAAAATTCAGAGATTATGGATTGTTCGAATCTAATGGTCAAAGAGGAAATACAAAGTCAACCGTACTAATAACTGAACTAGGTAAAATGCTCAATTCCGCTTTTGCTAGGATGAAAACAAAAAAACTGTAACAACAAAAATAATATATGGAAAATAGCATAACAACAAATAGAGACTGAGTTTATTGATGAAAGAGCAAATCTTACAATATGAAAAATCTGGTCAAATACTTGCTCAATCATTAGAGTATGCTTTATCAATAACAAAACCAGGCGTAAAGCTGGTGGATATTGCGGATAAAGTTGAAAACCTGATCCGTAAAAATTCCGCACAACCAGCTTTTCCTGTTAATATTTCTATTAATGAAATAGCTGCTCATTATTCACCGGTAATTTTCGATGATTTGACTATTCCAGAAAAATCTATAGTTAAAATTGATGCTGGTGTACATGTCAATGGGTATATTACAGATGCTGCAAGAACCATTGTTTTCGATGATAGATGGGAACAAATGAAACAATTGGCTAGAAAGGCATTGGATAAAACTCTAGCGATAATCAAGCCTGGTACTACAGTATATGAAGTAGGTGAGATTGTTGAAAAAACAATTAACAAAGAAGGATTCAAACCTATTGTCAATCTAAGTGGACATTCATTAGCTCAATATTCTTTACATGATGGGATGTCAATTCCAAATTATAATGTCCCAAAAAGAATGAGAGATAAATCACAGATCTTCAAAGCAGGAAGGGCATATGCTGTTGAACCTTTTGTTACAACAGGAAAAGGAAGGGTTAAAGATCACCGTGACATGACTATTTTTAGACAATTTCGAGAAGCAAACTTTGAGATATTACCGAAGGAAATTAGGGAAGGATACCAATACATTAACAACAATTTTCATAAAATGCCATTTTCTCCCAGATGGCTTTTCAATGAAGGCTTAGAAGTCGAGGAAGTAGAAGGTACTATGAATGAACTAATAAATCGAAACATAGTACATGGGTATCCTGTCCTTATTGAAAGTACAGGAGCTCCTGTAACTCAAGCTGAAGAAACTATTTTTGTTGGTATCAATAAAACACACATTTTAACAAAAACAAAAAACAAGTGAGAGAATAACCATCTTCAAGATTGATACGTCTCTAAAATAGGATTTCAGATTATTAAGGGGTCAAGGTCTCTTGGATATGGAGTAATTAACTCCGAACCATCTTCTGTTATGATTACTGTATCTGAATGACGAAATCCACCGAATTTATACTCATAAATACCTGGTTCACATGTAAAAACCATACCTGGTTGAATTATCTCATTGACTCCGATATCAAGGAATGGAGCTTCATGTCCTTCCATCCCAATTGCGTGTCCAGTGTGATGTTGAGTTAAATGCTTCATACCTTCTTCCTTGAATACATTTACAGAAGCTTTATCCACTTCACTACAAGGAATTCCAGGTTTAAATGCTTCTAAAGCAGCGTCTTGTGCTTTCTTCATAACATCAAAATACCTCCTCTGTTTTTCAGAAGGAGATCCAATAAACATAGTTCTTTCCAGTTCTGAGAGATATCCAGAAACATTGGCTGCTGCTCCTGTAACTAGAACATCACCTTTTTTGAAAACTGTTTTTTCAATTACAGAATGGGGTATTGCAGACCACTCTCCTATCTGACCTCTGTATCCTGCATGAGCAGGAAGTAAACCTCTTGGGATGAAGCCTTTTAGATCATCCATCATCTGCTTTGAAGCTTCAATACAAGCTTGAAGTGATACCTCTACCTCATTTTTGCCCTCTTCAGTATATTTCTGTAAAAGTTGATGAGCTAAATCTCCATACTTTGCTGAGATCTTTATCAGTCTAAGTTCTTCCCCATCCTTGATTTTTCTCATTTCTGGAATCAATGAGGAATGCATCTCATACGAAGTTTCTTTATCAATCAAATCAGATAACAAAGGACCTGTATACCCCCAATAAGCAGAGAATGTGGTTGATTCCAACCCTACTTTTGTGTCCAAAATTTTATGCTCTTTTAGGCTTTTAACAAATAACTTTGCTGGGTGTATCATATCAGGATATTCAAAATAGATTTCTCTACCAACCCATGGAATTTTCTCAATTAGATGTTCTTGTTCTAATCTAGGAACAAAAAACCATGGTTCATCATGTTGAGGTAAAACAAATGCAATAGGTCTTTCAGTCGGGATAAAATGGTATCCTGTTAAGTAATAAATCGATATTGGGCTAAAGAAGATCATAGAACCCATAGCATTCTTTTCTTGATACTCACGTATTTTTTCAATTCTTCTTAGATGATTCTCTTTTGATATGACATAATTATTCATGTAAACTCTTTCCTTCTTTCTATGCAAATCCTATTACTGTACTAGTTGGCAGTATTTTTCTAATAGTAATAAGATCTGGTTTATATAAAAATGTTAAATGTTTCGGGAGGGGATTTTCAATGAATTCAACCCATGAACCATCATATTTATCTAGCACTTTTAATATTAAAAACTGCTCAATCAACTCACCAGATATAACATATGTACCAAGTCCTAAATCTCTTCTTCTTATTATCAGAAAGGGAAGTAGAACTTCATTTTCTTTCGCGTTTGGACAAATTGAAAGAAGTAGATCTACTTCCTTCTTGTCAATATACAATTGGCTATTATCTTTGCTAATATACACATTGTGACCTTTGTCGGCTACACTTAAGGGAACTCTTCTCTTGGGCAGATGTAAATTAATTGAATCTATTTCATACTTTAGAAACTTGCTTAACTTATCATCAAATCCCAAATGTTTCACCGATCAATTTCCTGAATACTTCTTGGGAAAGAAGATTTTATCAATATTATAATAAATCAAATGAGTACCAACCAAGAATGGTAGGAATAGTGTTATAATATTGAATATTATGAAGATGAAAACTGCTCCGACAAGATAGACAAAATATAAGTCTTCAAAGTTGAACACGAAGACGAATATTGCAGCAATTCCTAGATTTACAACGACATCAAGGATAATTGCATAAATCAACCAAGTAATTATTTCTTTCTTCTTTTGTGTGAATTTTCTAATTGATTTTCCTAGAATGTAACCTATAATAATTGCGAAGGGAACACCAATTATTACTGAAGATCCTGTAATAGAAAGGATAGAACTTATATTAGCTGGAATATTCAATGATAGAACGATATTTGGGTCCGTTGGATCATATGAAGCTAGTGCTACAAGAAGATTCAATAGATAATGAAGTATTGATACTGCGATAAAGATTAGTGTCATATAGAGAAATTTCATACCAGAGGAGTACCCTTTCAATTGTGTTGGTTTTGTTATCTTTTCTTTCTTTGAATCTTTTTTCTTATCTTTAATTTCTGCATCTGGTATTTCTGGCATTGCAGGCATGGCTGGATAATCAGAAGTTGTAGCTTCTTTAACTACAGGAGGTACTCCAGGCAATTCTGATACGCTTGGATCATCTGCATGTTCTTTAAACACTTCAGCATCTGCATCAATATCTGTGTCACAGAAAACACATTTGGAAGTACCTGCTATATTAAGATTACCACAATTTGTGCAACGTACAAAATCTTCACTCATTATTATGTAATGAAATTAATGAATTAAAAAAGTATCTAAAATTTCTCAATAATTTACCTTATTCTTCTTTGAATCTTCAATTAGTTTTTGGAATTGTTTTTCTTGTTTCTTTGGAAGAGGCATTACATCTTTCAATTGTGTCAAGAGCTCCTTTTCAGTTTCAGATATTTTATTAGGAATAGCATAATGAACAATAATCATGAAGTCCCCATAATTCATACCGTACTGTGTTTTTCTTTGAATTCCTTTTCGGCTAAGCCTTAAGACATTGCCCTCTTTTGTTTTCTTTGGTATTTTCACCTTTTCCGGACCATAAGGCGTCGGAACGACCATATCACCGCCTAAAACAGCAATTGGATAGGGGACAGATAGTTCAACTATTATGTTATCACCTTGTCTTTTGTAAAAGGGATGAGAGTCTACTATCAATCGGAAGTAAAGATCACCTCTGGGACCACTCAAACGACCTTTTTCTCCTTTTCCTCGTACTCTTAATCGAAATCCAGAATCTACGCCAGGAGGAATATCTAATTTAATCCTCTCATCTTCCCCTGAATCTCCAGTACCTCTGCATGTTTTACAAGGATTTGTTATAATCTCTCCGTTACCTCTACATCGTCTGCATGTTTGCTGTGTACTAAATACACCAAATGCGGTTCTTTGACTAACCATTACAATACCTGCACCTTTACACTCTGGACAAGTTTGAGGAGATACTCCCTTTTCTGATCCAATTCCTTTGCAATCTGAACAAGGTTTCTTAATTGGAACATCGATAATCTTTGTCACACCATAAATTGCGTCCTCAAATGAAATTCCATAATTCATTAACAAATCCGATCCCTTTTGATGACCAGATGGACGTCTAGATCGTCTTCCTCCAAACATGCTAGAAAAGTCATCACCAAAAATAGAGTTAAAAATATCCATAACGGAAGAGAAATCACCTGCATTAACATTTGAAAAACGAGATTCTACACCACTAAAACCAAATCTATCGTAAGCAGATCTTTTTTCGGGATCTGTTAAGATCTCATAAGCTTCAGAAGCTTCTTTGAACTTATTAGCTGCTTTAGAGTCATCTGGATTACGATCAGGATGATATTGCATTGCTTTCTTTCTGAATGATTTTTTAATATCTGCCTCTGTTGCATCTTTAGAAAGATCTAGAACTTCATAATAATCTCGCTTTTCTGGCATTGGAATTCATCTATTATTTGGTGGATATGAAAACAAGAAAGAAGGAAGTAATAAAAATATTATCGGTTATAGAGAAGTTAGATTTTTATCTAATCTTCATCTTCAACTGGCTCATAATTTACATCTATTACTTGTTCTTCATCAATGTCAGGTTGTTGAGGAGCTCCTGGAGTGGGTCCTGCTCCTGCAGGAGTAAATGGATCTTGACCAGGTTGAGGACCTCCAGGCGCTTGACCAGTTTCAGCATATATTCTTTGAGCTACTTTGGAAATCTCTTGCATCAGGTCCTCTGTTTTACTCTTCAATTTATCAACATCATCTTTTTCCATCTCTTTCTTAAGAACTTCAACTTTCTCGTCTATAACCTTCTTTTCGTCTTCAGTTACTTTGTCTCCTAAGTCTTTGAAAGTTTTTTCAGCTGTATAGATAGCCTGTTCTGCTGTATTTCTTGTTTCAACAGCCTCTTTTCTCTTCTCATCTTCTTCTTTATACTTCTCTGCATCTGCTTTCATTTTTTCTATCTCGCTTTCAGAAAGACTTGAAGATTGAATTACTATGCTTTGTTCCTTTCCAGTTCCTAGATCTTTAGCTGCAACTTGGAGAATACCATTAGCATCCATGTCAAAAGATACTTCGATTTGTGGAATACCCCTTGGAGCTGGAGGAATACCTACTAATTGGAATCTTCCAAGTGTTATATTATCAGTAGCCATTTTTCTTTCTCCTTGGAGAACATGTATTTCTACAGAAGTTTGCATATCAGCAGCAGTTGAGAAAACATTCTTCTTAGTTACAGGAATAGTTGTATTTCTTTCAATAAGAGGAGTCATAATAGAACCAAGAGTTTCTAATCCTAATGTAAGAGGAGTTACATCTAGAAGGAGTATATCTTTAACTTCACCAGCAAGAACAGCTGCCTGTACAGCAGCTCCAAGTGCAACAACTTCTTCAGGAGCTACACCTTTATGTGGTTCTTTTTCGAAAAGATCTTTAGCCATATTTCTGATCATGGGCATTCGTGTTGCACCACCAACCAAAATAATTTTGTCTAAATCTTTAGCTTTCTTACCTGAATCTTTCATTGCTTGCTTGGTTGGGCCTACGCATTTTTCAACAAGGTCTCTTGTAAAGTCTTCAAATTTTGCTCTTGAAAGCTCCAAATCAAGATGTTTAGGTCCAGAAGCATCAGCAGTAATATAAGGTAAACTTATTTTTGTTTTCAATTTTGATGTTAGCTCAATTTTAGCTTCTTCTGCAGCATCTTTTAACCTCTGCATAACTTTTGCATCTTTGGATAGATCGATTCCTTCCTTTTTCTTAAATTCATCTACGATCCAATCTATTATTTTTTGATCCCAATCATCTCCACCAAGTAGGTTATTACCACTAGTTGAAATTACCCTGAACAAACCATCATCAAGTTCTAAAATTGAAACATCAAAGGTTCCTCCACCAAGATCAAACACCAACACTCTTTCTGCACCCTCTTTTTCTAAACCATAAGCTAAGGCACTAGCAGTGGGTTCGTTAACAATTCTCAAAACCTCTAAACCTGCAATTTCTCCTGCATTCTTTGTTGCGGTTCTTTGTGCGTCAGAAAAGTATGCTGGTACAGTAATAACAGCTTTCTTAATCTTCTCGCCCAAATATGCCTCTGCATCTTCTACCATCTTTGATAAAATCATTGCAGAAATCTCCTCGGGCTTGTAATCTTTTCCATCTAGAGAAAATATATAGTCTGTACCCATCTTTCTCTTGATACTTCGAATTGTTCGATCATGCATTGCAATTGATTGCCTCTTTGCTTGAATCCCCACAGTTCTTGTACCATCTTCATTTAATGTAACAACACTAGGTGTTAATCGACCACCTTCTAAATTTGGAATAATTTCTGGTTTTCCAGCAACCATATATGAAATACCAGAGTTTGTTGTACCTAAATCTATTCCAACAACCAACTCTTTCTTTGTTTTTTCCTTACTCAAATATATCACCATTTAATAAGCATTATATTAACAAAATGAAATTCCTTTTCGGAATGAATTTCTATTCGGAATCGCTATTCAGTTCGCCATTTACTGATATATAAATGTTGGCATTAATAAAAAGTATGGAAAGAAAAAGTATGGATGAAACGTACAAAGAAAAAAGAAGAGTAGAAGGTTTAATTTTGGGCAATAACAGGCTTTCTTTGGGTTCTTCCTTTTCTTTTTGTACGTTTTGGTTTTGTATAGTAGGGAGACTTCTTCAATAGATATGTTCTAGCAATAGGTTTGACTAGAGAGATTAAAAATCTTCTAAATCGGATTTTCTTTTTGAAAACTTCAAGAAACTCATCAAACGTATGGTTTTGGAAATTAAGTAGTTCTTGAGCATCCTTAGTGTACATCCAATCACAGTGGTAATAATCATCATCTGTTCTAACTTGTTTGAATGCTGATTCAGGTAACATTCCAATACCTAAGGCATCCAGCATCTTTGAAACATATTCTCGTTGATACAATTGATTACCTTTACCTCCACCAATGAGTAATGTTTTACCTATTACGTTTGCAGATAGTGCATTAACACAGGCTAAAGCTGCATCTCGCGAATCGACAATTTCTATTCTTTGTTCTAAAGGAATTGCATACATAATGTCAGGGACATTCCAAGTCAGTTCAAAAGGAGTAACTGCTGCAAATCTAAGAATAACCCAAGGTAATTTACTATTCCAGAATTTCATCTCCATTTCGACTTTATGTTGAGCATAGTTATCATAGTTTAGTGGATCTAATGAATCATCAGCAAATGTTGGAGGTTCATACTTCATTCTATTTCCATGAACCGCAATCGAAGAAATGTAAATGAATTTTGGTGGTACTGAACAGTTTTCTGCAGCTTTAAGTAAATTCAAAGTTCCAGTAACATTTACATCATATGCTAATTCAGGCATATCATATGCCAAAGGAGGAATGATTGCAGCTAGATGTATAATATAATCTACGTCCTTAACTAATTTTTGGACCGTATTGGCATCTCTGATATCTCCCCAAACAACCTCATACTTCCCCAATTTTCTAAGTTGTAGTTCAATGTTCACATTTCGCGTAGTTCTTAGATCAAAACATCTAACGTTGTATTCTTTTTTTAACAAGACCTCAAGAGTTCTTTGACCAACATTGCCAAATGCACCCGTTAATAATACTCTCATGAATATATAATTGTCTTGGACAGATATGTTAAATTGCTTGCAACAATTCAGCAAGAGTAATTCGGTTTTTTTAGAATTATTGCGCAGAAATATTTATATAGTCACCAGATGACCTCAAAAAACCCCCAAACTCACATATGGTGCAATTGTACAACGAGCAGATAGTTTTATTATCCAGAATAGCAATTTCATGTTTCTGGAATTACCTAATAGAAGATAAGAAAAAAGATTCTTGGAGTATATCAGATGATAGAAAAATCATACATAAAATTCTCCTTTTAAAACAAGTGTAGATTTTCCAATTATCTCCACACGGTTGTTTTCCAAAACTTTCACAGTAATTTCTCCTCCCCTCTCAGACATTTGGTAACCTTTCATTTCTTTTTTACTAAATTTCTTTGCCCAGTATGGAGCTAAGATTGTATGAGCTGAACCAGTAACGGGATCCTCGTTAATACCAACCCAAGGAGCAAAAAATCTTGAGATGAAATCATATTTTGCACCACCTCTTGCTGTTACAATAACACCACGTATATCTCGACTAAGAGATAATTGTTTTATTTTCTCAAAATCTGGCTTAAGATCAGAAATGGTTTCTTCTGAATCTAATTCAATCAACAAATCTTTCACACTTTTTGAATAAGCAAAAGCCTCAGCTGTTTTCAAACCTAGAGCATCGAGTAATTTGGGAAGTGATTCTATAATTTCAGGTTCATTCATAGGAAAGTCTAATATTACACCATCTTCTTTCTTTGATGCAATTAACTCGCCGCTTAGTGTTTCATATATTACAGAGTTGGAATCGATATTAAGTACATGAAACAACAAATATGAAGTAGCAAGTGTTGCATGGCCACATAAATTTACTTCAACTTGAGGGGTAAACCAACGTAAACGAAATCTACTCAATTCCCTGATTGCATCAATATTAGGAATGTAGAGAAAGGCAGTCTCCGAAAGGTTCATCTCTGCTGCAATTTTCTGCAAAATTCTATCAGGATAATTTTCTGTGATTAAGCAAACTGCTGCGGGATTACCCTTAAAGGGTTCATCAGTAAATGCATCAATTTGGTATATAGGAATAACATGAGTTTTGCTTATCATTTCCACCTTCGTATAACACTATATCTCGTCTTACTTTAACCCAAGTTCATATTAAGCATTTTGTAAAGAAGTGGAAGTTATCTTTGCTGTTTTGATTTTATATATTGGCAAAAATTTATGAATAAGATTAACTAAAGTCAAAATATGAAACGAAAAGCAATTGTTAGTTTCAGCTTTCTTTTAGTTACTATTTTCATGATACAGATTAGTGCTGTCATGATATCACCAACACAAGGTGCAATTGTTGAAACCTCACCCTCTGAAGAGGGTTTTATTGATTCGATGAGAGATTTTATCGTACTCTTCGATTCAGAAGAAGATTTCAATAATTATATCAATGATGGGAATTACATGTTAGCATTTCCATATCTGAAAATGGTTGCAGTTGAAGATATGTTGAGCAATAAAATAGAATTACTGAATTTAGTGGGAGTTACAAGAATTTTTGACATAACAAATACTAAATTTCAGTTTATAGAACCAATTTCATCCCGTCCAGTTCTAGATAACATCAAATTGACTATCGCTACAGCTGATCAAATTAATGTTTCGGGCGTATGGAATATGGGTTACGATGGCACAGGAACTGTTGTATATGATATTGATACAGGAATTAATCAAGATCATTTAGATTTCACCGGGAAAATACTTCCCGGGAGTATGTCATTCGTCAATAAATCATATGGATTTTCATATACAACAACTTCCATTAATGATGAAAATGGTCATGGCACTCATACCGCGGGTACTGCAGCAGGAGCAGGAAATGCTAATCCTAGTTACAAAGGAATGGCTCCAGGAGCAGATATTCTTGTTGGACGAGTAGGGGGAGCAGCAGCTGAGCTACCAATTTGGGGAATATTAGCTGCACTAGAATACGCTTTAGAGTATGAAGCAACTGTAGGAGAGATTGACGTTATTAACATGAGTCTCGGTTCACGTGATCAAGAAGGTATGGATTTAGAGGAAACTCTTGTACAAATCCTATGGGGTGAAGGAATGTTCATCTCTAATTCAGCTGGAAACTATGACCCTGGAGATACCAGAGATTATATATCTGTAGGATCTGCTAGTTCAGCTCCTCAAGTCATGAGTGTTGCAGCAGTTGACGCAAGTGGCAATTTAGCTTCTTTTAGTGTTCTAGGTCCAACTGCAGACGGATTTTATAAACCTGATATTGCAGCCCCAGGAGTAGATATAGTTAGTTGTGATAAAGGAGGAACTAATGGTTACATTTCTAAAGATGGTACTTCCATGGCAGCTCCTCATATTGCAGGTGCCGCAGCAGTTATGATAGAGGCACTCAAAGATCTTGCTATTCCTTACGATCCTGGAATGATTAAAGCAGCTTTAATGTTATCAGCTGATGCTGGATTGATGGATCACTTAGGAGGAGGAGCAGGAATCCCTGATGTTGGTAATGCATTGCAATTAATTATTGATGCCCCCACAAACGCTTCAGGTTATCCTACACTTCTGTATGCTATTGAGAACATGCCTACAACCGACCTTAAAGTTGCCCCACAAGGATGGCACCATGAATTCTTTGTTGAATCAGTTTCATCAACTCCATGGGAAGATTTAACACCAATATTAACTGGTGATTTACCTCTCATAGGATCTATTGAAGTAGTGCCTTATTCTGAACCATGGACTAAATTCTATAAGTTTGTTTTAGATATTCCAACAGATCTAGCACTAGGGATCTATAGTGGTAATATCGTTTTCGAAACATCTCAAGGAGTTCAAGATAGCACTTACTTTGAGATAACTGTAACTGAAGGTAAGGGCAGAATATATTATGCTAAACAACACACTTCATGGTCTATTGATGGTTATCTTGGTCAATATCATATAGCAATAGAGGATTTCATGGATAAAGGTATAGCAATAAATGAATATAGACATGGCCTGATTACTGATGCTGAATTAGTAGGTTATGATGCTATTTGGTTTGCTGATCCTTTCGATTATGACTTTCCAAATCTGATCTTAATCGATCAATCATCACAAAACGCAGATAAAGTAACAGCAAGACCTTTGGTTGCATCAGAGATAATGGCAATTCAGAATTTTGTTGCGAATGGCGGAGGATTGTTCATTGATTTACTTGGACAAAGTGCAGAACAAATAGATCACTTAGGAACTTCTATCATCGCGGGTAATAATATTACAATGGTCAATAATCTAATTGATCCCTATGATATAACAGTCTCGGAGGATCTCTTTGACTTCAGTGCTGTTGCAACATCAAGTGTAATAATAACGCATGCGCTCACTGAAGGTGTGATAAAAATTGATCATTATGGAACTACTTTGACGGTTGCTGGAGATGATGCCAAAATACTAACGAAGTGGAATAATAAAGGAACAACAGCTGCTTATGAAAATGATGCAGGAGGAAGAGTAATTGTTGTTACAACAAACTTCCACTTGGATACAATAGGATACAAGGATGCCTATAATACCGGAACACAAAACAAGGTATTCGTCAATAATATCTTCAGCTGGTTTACAGCATCTGAAAAAATCGTTGGTTCATATGTTCAAGATTCTACAGGAGCAGACATAACCATTGAAAGCCTTAATACATCCGCTACTGTTTCTGCAAGCGTTAAAATTGTCTCTCCAACTGGTGAAACAACTGGCACAGTCACATTAACCGAAGATTCTCCAGGCATGTACTCATATAGACTTACTTTTGGAGACGAAGCTGCATATATTTTCAAAGCTGAAAGTGGTGATGACGTTTACATTGCAAATTTCTTGTTTGACTCAACGCCCCCTGAAGTAATTGTTGAAGGTTGGACCAATAATACAAAACCAGAAGTAGCAAGATTGGACTTTGAAGTCAAAGACTATATATCAAATATTCTTTCAATCTCTATAGAATTAAATGGGGAAAGTATTAGTACCTTAGGTTCTGGAAAAGTAAGAACGTTTGTAATATTTATATCCAGTTTAGTTGACGGAGATAATGATCTTCATATTGTTGCAGTAGACCTTGCTGGAAACACTCTAGACGTACATTACAACATTCCTACTAAATCACCCGGAGCCCCAGTTTCAACGTTTGCAATGCTTTTAGGGATATTATCTTTAGCAGCAATTGCAACATTCATTAGAAGGAAAAAACAATAGTTTTTCCATCTCTTTCTTTTTCTTTTTATCAATTATTTGTAAAGGATTCTACTACATTGGCTTTTGAAAAACTTTATGAACAATATAATCATAGCAAAAGGCATGAAAAGAAAATTAACCATAGGTGTTAGTTTTTTCATACTCACCATTTTTCTAATTCAAACAGGTTCAACAATTCAACCTGCAACTAATACAGCAACGATTGAAAGTCTCCCTAGAGATAAAATAGTTGTTAACTCTGTGAGAAAATTTGTTATGCATTTCGAATCAAAAAATGCTTACAATGGTTTTGTTGAAACAAATTCATACAAACTAGCTTTTCCAAATTTGAAAATGGTTTTAGTTGAAGATAAACTAACCGAAAAAGTTACACTTAGTAGCTTCACTGGTGTAGATGGAGTTTTTGATGTTACTGACTCAAGGTTTTACAAAATCCAACCTGAACCTGGTGCAGAGCTTCTGTATACTAGTAAAGAAGGAATTAGAAGAACAGTTTCTTCTAATGATTTACTTAATCTCCAACCTCTTTGGGATATGGGTTATAAAGGAGATACTATCGTCGCTTATGACATTGACACAGGAATTAATCAAGGTCATGTCGATTTTGTAGGAAGAATTATGATAGAAAGTAAGTCTTTCATAAGCCCCACCTATGGATTTACCAGAACTGATCTTTCAATTGAAGATTCTGATGGTCATGGAACCCACACAGCTGGTATTATGCTAGGAGATGGGAGCGGAAATCCTGATTATATTGGAGTTGCTCCTGAAGCAGAACTTTTAGTAGCTCGTTTTGACAGTCCAGCTCCAACCGAAGCTTTCCTTGCAGCCTATGATTATGGTGTATCTGTAGGTGTAGATGTAATAAATGTAAGCTGGGGTGGAGGCGATGAAGAAGGTTGGGACGTTTGGGAACTTGCTTCAAGAGAATTAATGTTACTAGGGATTGTTTTTGTAACATCAAATGGGAATAGAGGAGAAGGTGGATATTATACTTCAGGATCCCCAGGTACAGACCCTAATACTATCTCTGTTGCATCTACAACAGAAGGTGGACTAAGATCGACTTTTAGTTCTAATGGTCCTTCTATTGATGGTTATCCAATTCCAAATTTAGCAGCACCGGGTGAAAGTATAATGAGCTGCGGAATTGGAAGTACAAATGACTATATTTCAAAAAGTGGAACATCAATGGCTGCGCCCCACATAGCAGGAATAAGTGCTATTCTTATCCAAGCTCTAAAAGCACTTGTTATCCCATACGATCCAGGTTTAATCAAAGTAGCAATGATGAAATCAGCTGATCCTGGAAAGTTTAATTATCTGCAATATGGAGCAGGCATACCAGATGCAACACAAGCGTTACAACTAATCGAAGATGCACCTATAAATGGTACTGGGTTCCCAGTTATGATGTGGGCAATCCCTGAATTTCCGATTTCAAATTATCAGACACTCCCTCAAGGATTTCACGGAGAATTGTTTGTTCAATCCGTATCCTCTACACCAAGCGTAGACATTTTGCCAGTTCTTACTGGTAATATCAGTTCTATAATCAACCTGAATACTACATCATGGACAGATTACTGGTCTAAGAATTACTTTGTAGAAATTGAAGTAGCAGATGATGAGACTTTGGGTATATATGAAGGCGATATTATTTTTGAGACAACTGGAGGAGTATCCGCTTCAACTCATATTAAGATTGAAGTCATAGAAGGCAAAGGCAAGATTCTTATGGCAAGTTTATTCTCAAATAGAGGATCAGATAATCTTATTGGTCAATATGCCGAAGCAACTAAAGATTTGCTTATTAATGGAATTGCAGTGAATGAGTTCCGTTCATGGAACATAACTGGTGTTCCAAATGTTATAACTGCAGAACTTCTTCAAGACTATAATGCGATCTGGATGCCAGATCCCGCAAGATACAACTACTTTGATAATCTTACAGGTTATACAGATATGGCACTTCATCCAAATTATGAAGATGAATTCCAAGCTATCCTTGACTTTGTCGATGGTGGTGGAAGTTTATACTTAAATGCTCAAGGTAACACTGAAGTTACATATACAGGTTGGGGAACGATTGTTGAAGGTAATAATCTTACAGTGATAAACGATTTCCTGACACCTTATGGGATTTCTTTGTCTAATGAGTATTATTACTTCGATGCATATGACCCTCCTGGAAAAGTTAATGTTGTTACTGCTCACAGATTAACTGAAGGTGTTAGTAAAGTAAACCATCGTGGAACAACATTGTCTGTTACTGGCAGTGCTCAAATATTGTTTGGAACACAAAGCGAAGGTACATTAGCTGTGTATGAGAGTAATAATGGAGGAAGAGTAGTTGTTTCAACGACTAACGCAATCATGGATTTAACTGGGTTCATAAACGGTTACGCACCTGGTGAAACACAAAACACAATTCTAACAAGAAACATATTCAACTGGTTAACTGCGAAACAACGCATTGTTGGTAACTTCACTGAAGATGCTAGTGGTGTTTCACTTAACATCCATTCAATTGATTCAGGAGCTAGTCTAACTACGACAATTAAAAGGACCACAGTGGCAGGATCAGAATCTGAAACAGTATCTCTAGTGGAAGTATCAACAGGATATTATTCATATAGAATGGATTATACTACAGAAGCCGTATACAACTTCAAAGTAGCCAGTGAGGATGATTTTTATCAAAGTGAATTCACATATGATAATTCACCTCCAGAAGTTTTTACTGGAACATGGGTCAACTATACAAAACCAGAAGTAGCAAGGTTGGATTTCACAGTTAGTGAATCTATTAGTAGAATTATATCACTTAGCGTGAAATTAAATGACGAAAATATCGATTTCACAATTGTTTCTGATACCGAAAGAACTTTTGTGATATTCACATCTAGTTTAATTGAAGGTGATAATGTTCTACGGATTGTGGCAGTAGATCTTGGAGGGAATGCTCTAGATGTAAAATACATTATTCCTACTAAGAATCCTGGAGGAACACCAATATCTTCTATTGCTGTTTTATTTGGTATTGTATCCCTTGCTAGCATAGCTGCATTTATCAAACGTAGAAGAAGATAAGTTTCTTCTTTTTTCTCTTCTTTTCTTATTTCATCCTTTTAACATAACATTTTTAACAGTTGTTTAGTTCAGTTTCTTAACAGATAAAATTTCCAAATTTCGAGGGTTAAAATGAAAATTGCTAAAGGGTCATCTAAAATTGTCACAATAATCAGCTCGATTATGTTTATCTGTACAGTAGCAGCTATTCTTATTTGCACTCTATTAAAGACACCAATATACTGGCACTTTGGTATACTTGGTGTGATTCTCTTCTGTGGCTTTTTTATCTTTTGGACTTTTAGGAACCCTAAAAGAGATGTTATTATTGATCCAAAAGGGATTATAGCTCCAGCTGATGGTACTCTGATGGATGTCAAGAAGATGAAAGATGGATTTTCATGTCTAATCTTAATGTCTCCTTTCAATGTTCATATGAACAGAAGCCCAATTGACGGAGTTGTGAAAAGCATCACTTTTCAGAAAGGGGCTCATTGGCCTGTATATTTCCCCAATTATGCAAAGCGAAACCAAAGGAATATCATTGTAATCGAAAATACTGAATTAGGAATAACTGCAGAGTTCATCCAAGTTTCTGGAATTTATGGAAGGAGAACAGTAGCATATCCAAAAGAAGGAGAAGAAGTTAAGCAAAGTGAGTTGATTGGAATTATCCGATTTGGCTCCATTATAAGTTTGAAAGTAACTGGCCTTAAGAATTTCAAACTGATTAATCCCATCCCTAAACACGCTAGAGCAGGATCTACTTTATTAGCTACTTTCAATGAAGAAAGTGATTAGATGAGCTGGCAAGAAGTTTCTTTTTTGCAAAAACCATGGATTAAGAAAACATCATGGATTTTAGCAAATATATTCACAGTAGGTAATGGTGCAGCTGCAATTACAGGAATAGTGTTAACATTTCTTAACACACCAGACATGAATTATTGGTTCGCTAGGCTCATTGCTATATGTGCCATTCTAGATTTTGCAGATGGAAAACTTGCTAAAATTAGTGGCAGCAAAAAGTTAGCTATCGATATTGATACTATTATGGATGCTTTTGCTTTTGGAATATTTCCCGCAACCTTCATAGGTTATAGAATTGCGGAATGGAATATAGTAGGGTGGAATATAGTTGCGGGAGTAGCAGGAGGGTTAGTTTTTCTTGGTGCAGCATGGTTCAGGTTGTATAGATTCATCAAAAGAGATTCCCTGTACACACCTTACTTCAATGGATTACCAAGCTCATTTGCAGCAATGGTTCTTTCATGTTTAGTAATTTTTGAAAACACTCAGGAATGGGTTATACTTGTATCATCATTGATTGTATCAGGTTTTATGGTATCTATGATACCTTTTCCCTCATTTAAGGGAGTTCCATCAAAATTTGATTTATTCTGGATCATATCTACTGCTTTGATGGTCATGGGATTTGTTGTTCTTCCGAATAGCATAATGGAATATCTGTCTTATGGAATAGCAACCTATATGATAATATACCTGATCGCTGGACCTGGATATGCAATGAAATTAATAGAGAAAAGGTCAGAACAAGAAAGAGAAAACTCTGTAGAAGAGGATTAGAGGAAACTAAAAAAGATAATGGAGTAGAAAAAACATTTCTATTTTTTCAATTTTGTAGCTGCAATCATTTCAAAACCAATTGCATTGGACATCACAGCATCAGGAGGAGTTAACACTTCCTCTGGTTTCTTGACAATGTTTGCATCAAAGAAAGCTTGTCTGAGATAATCACCAAAAACATAAGCACCACCACCACAAACTATCACTTTTTCAATCCATGCATCAGGAGGGAGGTTGTTAAGTAATCGGTTACTTTCATCTACAATAACATCAGCAATTGAAGTAACTGCTTGACTCATGGCAGAACCGATATCAATTACCTTTCCACCAACTAGAATGTTTTTCTTACTTTTCTCTATTGCCATCATAAGATCAAAGGGTCTAACTATCTTTCCAGTCTTATCTTGAATAGCTCTTGCTAAAGCACTTGTAAGACTGTCAACAGCTTCTTCAAGAGAACCAGAAGCTGCTCTCATCATGTTTCCTTTATACATACAAAGGATATCTGTAGTTCCGTGACCAATATCTACAATGATTGAATCAACAGCGGTGGTTACCCCACTATTTTTGAGAGTATACCAATAGGTTCCATATGGCTCAGGCATAACAAAACAATTTTCGACAAGAATCTTCATTTGTTTAGATTCGCCTGTAGCATCATTTTTTACCTTAATCTCATGAGTGCCCTTTAAACCTTTAATTAGTTCTTTACTTTCTGCAACACCAGTTGCAATTGGAACACCAGTTGAAATAACAAACTGTTCATAATTAGACTTCATAATAAGACTCAATATGGCTTTGAGAGCAAGAACACTGTTTTTAACAGATTTCATTTTACCCTCAGAGGCTAAAGGTTTTCTTATTTCACTTTGCAATCTGGCTAATTCACCAATATAAACATCAGTTCCATCGTCGTCAATAATTAGATTATTGAGCCAGCTTTTATCGGTAGCCATACCTGTCCAGCCAGGATTAGGAGTACCTATTACAGAAGGGATTCTGTATTTCAGGTCTCCGCATGTTAATTTTATTGTACTAGTCCCTAAATCGATACCTACAGCATTAGTCATTGGAGCAATTGGCATAATTTTTCACCACGGTAATTCACTTTAGTTTTTGTTATTTAAAGTGTTTGTCAGTACAGTAATCAGGAAAATGATTTATAAACTAAAAGCTATTTTTTGCATTTTGATAACTTGTTTTACTAGCAATTTAAGAAATCTACTTCTCAGTATACTTTTCCGTAGATAACATAAATTAATAGGCGAGTAACGGCTTTATTTATAAAGGAGTAGCTCATCTTCAGAAAAAAGTATATAAATGCATATGCTATCCTACAAATAATTACATTCGACACGGTGATACCATTGGGTGTATTTCAGCAAGAAATGGACGAATTAGGGGTTAGGGCTCAGATTGATCGAGTTCTTCGACAATCATCTAAACTATTCGTCACTGAGAACGGTAAAAGGGTTCGACTCAACGAAGCTATTAGAATCAGAGAGTTCTCAGCAGTATTGGGGCTAATTATAGCTTACAGTGCTGGTTCATTTATGAGCATCGATCGATTTAGTATAGAAGGATTTCATCCTACTCGCCATAAGAGAATTATAAATCGATTAAATAGCTATTCTGGACAGGTTAGCAGTGCTCTTATGTTAGAATTACTGCGTTTACATGATCAAACAAAGCTGAGTAAATATGATTTAATTAAAAATGTACAAGAGAAATATTTCAACCATAAACCAGTAGGAACAAGAGATATAACAGAGTCGTTAAATCGAATGTTACGAAAGACCATGGATGAATATTTCTTCTTTGAACATAGATATTTCAGAAAAAATAATTTCGAACTACGTTTAGTAGAAATTCCTCGTAATACTCCTTATGAACTGGCAAAAATCAGTTTAGATAATGTCATACAATTTTAAATTCTTTCTCTTTTTGAAAGAATTCATTTTAACCAGTTTTGCTAACTATGTCTTATATTCATTCCAATCATTATAATGAATTCCAGAATTAAGAGGGAAAAGAGAGTTCAGATACTCTGAACGTATTCTAATCTTTGTTCCACAACAAGTTGTGTTAGCTTCTGAATCGGTCTTACTATTAAACCGACTGATTCAGGACGTTTATCTAATCTCAATCGATTAGACTCAAAATAAGCTAGTTTTTCATTCGAATTTAGAATTGAAAGCAAATCATTACGAGCATTCAAACAGCTCCCTGTCATAACAACATTCGCTGCTTTATCACTTTGAATTGCTCCTTCATCAATTAAATCCTTGATGAGTTCTCTTTTATCTATACGTTCATTTTTATCTAGATCTGATTTGTTTATGTATGCTACTACAGGAATTTTCTTGCCAAATTTTTCACCTATTTTTTCCTTAGCTTCTTTAATAATAGCTAAATTCTGTTGTCTGGCGATATTCTCGAAATTCAAGAATAGAATAACTGCATCAACTCCTGACATTATAATATCTCTTTGTACTTTATGTCGATCTTCACCCGGAACTGTCCACAATTGATATCGTAATCTGTCAAATTTTTTCCCTTTAAATGGAGGGGTTTGAAAGACACCTTGATCAAAAAAGACAGTTCTTCCAGAATCATCTTGTATTTTCAATAAATTAGAAACGATGGTATCAGGATTTTCCATTCTGCGCAAAGCATTAAACACTGTTAACATACTGGTTTTTCCGCTTGATGGAGGTCCAAAAAGAACAATTTTCATTGTGGGTTTTCCTTCCCTATCTACTGAAAATATGTCACTTAGTTCTAATTGACTCATATCAGATTATTCTTTTCATTATTATATAAACGATTCCTAACATGTAAGTGGAAGAGGAAAAAAAGAGAGAGAAAAAAAGGCTATTGTTTGTGCTTTTTCTTGAAGAAAATAATAGCGCTGAGAGAAACAATAAAAATAACAGGGAGAAATGGGTAGGCAATAGAAGTAGTAGGAGTAGGAATTTCTCCTTCTAACTGAAAATGTTCAGATTCAAGAGATCTAACAGTCCTTCCTGCATATTTGAAACTGACTTTGATATAATGTTCTCCATTATATTCATTCATTAGAAGCAAATCACTTTCCCAACTATTAGATGAAGGGCTATAAGCTATATCAAAAATACCTGCAGGTGTATCAGTAGCATCATATAGTAAAATATAGGTTTCGACATCTTCTGTGAATGTTTCCCAACCACCTAATTGTGTATATGATGAGTTTGTAAAAACATAAAGTGCAGTATCATTATATTGCGACAAAGTGGGTTTTTCAACTGTCAAGATATGTGCTATGTTTATTGAGGATAACTCCCGTTCACCATATTGACTAGAACCAGAAGCAACAATCGAGATATCATAATCACCTTCAAAGAAATATTGTAAGTTCTCGATAATATTCCACTTGATTGAAGGATCGTAACTCATTTCAAGATTTTCAGCTGTTAAAGATGCACCACTCTTTTCGAAATGAGCATAAACAGAAATGCCACTTGCATCTGTTACTTCAGTATTGTTCTCATCCTCAATATAAACATCAGATAAGGAGAAATCCCAGCTGTTACTTTGGTAGTTTAATGTTCCAGTTGTGATGGTTAAAGGCTTACCAGGAAGATAAGTATAATCTAGATCATCACTATAACCTAAACCAAACTGATTAGTGCCTGTAAGTGGAATGGAAGGAGTTGTACTTGTAACTATACTAGTTATAACATAGACAGTATCTACCAAAGTTCCATTCATTAGTATACTTATATCAGTATCTAGAATTTGTTGCGTAACAGACCAACCATTTATGTCATGAACTGCAACAGAGATAGCAAGTGAGTAAGAACCAGGGGGAGTAATCTCTAGTAACATAAAATCATTTGGAGAAACAAGTTTAGCAATATACATTCCATAAAAACGATTTAATCTGTCAAGTTTAGTAGCAGGAAAGAGGGATATCAGTTCATAATCCATATCAATGTCAAGATTCTCGAAACCATAGAGTCCTCCACCGAATGAAGTATCATCCACATTTAGAGCAGTAATCCAATTGAGATAAAGTTCATTGAAGGTAATCGAAAAACCTAAGCCACCTAAAGTATTTTCAATACCCAATGGTCCACCAAATGTTTCAGAAACCAAATTACGAATAGCCCCTATTCCATATTTTTCAGCAAAATAAAAGATGAACATGTATGCTCCCCCATAGTCAGACCTTACGTTTTCTGAATTCTCGTGGTCATAATAATTCCAGTAAAGTAAGGAATCTTCAGGATTGTGTTGGAAGTAATCTCGAGCGAACTCTGTTAGATTAGTTGCTAAAGCATAACCATTCAAATAAGCCGAAAATTCTGCACACCCTTCATCAACCCACCAATATTCGTCAGGATCATAATTATAGTGTATCAAATGTTGAAATTCATGAGCTAATACACTATAACGGTTATAATCATAATCAACATAAACCATTTCACGAGTATTAGATTGTGTTCCTGATTTTTCATTTCTGGGGTCAAAATATCCAGCAACACCTGCAGCATCATCCAAATCTGCTAGAAGTACAGTAACGTGGGGATCATCGTCTATGTCACCTAGGTACCCGTCAGGATTACCAAAATAAAGGAGATTAT
>DAOVER010000076.1 GCA_030668875.1 Candidatus Heimdallarchaeota archaeon | reverse complement strand
TGATACTCCACTTCTATACGTTCTGCACGCAGTACCTTTGCCATCCTTCGTTGACCTAGAGTTCACTATAAAAACACCTGTACTATCTCGAAAATGTTACTAGTTTTACAAGCTAATAAGACAAAAAGGTAAAAACATATTATAAGCATATGTTCTGTCCCAGAATCTAACAGGTTTCATTGAAGGTTTGTTACATGAACCACAAATCAATTCTTCAGTTTTGGGGCACCAGTATAACCAACTGTAATGATGAAATTTCCCGCATCTTGAACATTCAAATTGAGCGTGCCATGAGCATCGAAAAATCATCTGTTCTACTGTGAATATTCCTTCACGAATAGGATAATCTGTTTCTTCTTGATTACTAATTTTGACACAATAATAGCAAGGTTGTGGATCAGCTGGTTGATAGAAATGCATGATAGTAAAAAAGTTGTATAGGTTAAATTTATTTCCGTCTGATATTGATTTAATGTTACTATTTCGTGAAATTAAGATTCTATCTATTGCTTGAAATGAAAGGAAATTTCTGGATTAATCTTCATTAATCCAATTTTGTGCTATTAAGAGAATAACTTCTGTTGCTTTTTGGAGAGCTAAAGTTGGAATGTATTCTTTTCTCGAGTGAAACAACATCCCACCTGCAAAAATATTGGGTGTTGGTAGACCTTTAGCAGATAATCTTGCACCATCAGTACCACCACGGATCGCAGTTCTTATCAATTCTAGTCCAGCATCTAATATCGCCTTTTCTGCCTTTTTCACTATTTCAGGATAAGAACTAAGGAATATATTCATATTTTCATAACTATGAGTGAATTCAACATTAATTTGTAAACCTTTGTACAGATTTTCAAAAGTGTTCTTTAGAGATTCTATATAATCCATCCTTTGTTTATTTCTGTTTACTTCAAAATCTCTTAAAATCATCTTCGCTTTTGCATTTTCCTCTCCTCCACTCAAATCATATAAATGATAAAAACCTTCTCTATCCTCTGTGTGTTCAGGTGTCTCATATTCTGGAATTTGGGTAAAGAAACGTGAAGCCACATTTATAGCATTGATCATTTTATTCTTAGCATATCCTGGGTGAACGCTTAATCCTATAAACTCAAATTCTGCTTTCCAAGCGTCAAAACACTCAGTTTCTAGTTCTCCCATCTCTCCACCATCCATCGTATATGCACATTTAAGCTGATTTAATCTCTCCATATCAATTTTTTCTGTGCCTTCTCCTATTTCTTCATCTGGAGTAAAATATACAATAATAGGTCCATGTTTTAACTCAGGATAGTTTTTCCAAGCAGTTAATGCCGCCATTATTTCAGCAATTCCCGCTTTATCATCAGCTCCTAATAATGTGTCTCCTGAAGCAGTTATGATATCCATCCCGATCATCTTAGCTAACTCGGGTGAATCTCCTGTAGTAATTGATAGTTTCTCATCTTTCGGAAAAGTGATTGGAGAACCATCATATTTCTCGTGAATTATGTATTTAACATTCTTCCCACTCGCTGCAGGAGAAGTGTCCATATGGGCAATGAAACCTATAGAGGGGGTATTCTCATATCCTTCGCTTGCTTGTAAATCTGCATAGACATATCCAAACTCATCATGAATGATATTTTCAAGTCCAAGCTCTGTTAATTCTTCTTTTAGAAGTTTTCCTAATACTAGTTGTTCAGGTGTTGAAGGATGTGTTCCAGTCTTCTCTGATGACATTGTATTGATTTGTATATATCGAAGAAACCTTATTTTTGCTTCTTCTTGTATTAATTTAAGGATATCATTTGATAATTGCATTCTCTTTCGCAGTAAATGTGTATTTCCTATTTAATAAATTTTCTAAAACAAATAATGTTTCAACACATTTCAATTTCATATGGAAATAGACTTTTGAGCTCAGCAGTAAACATTTTAATAGAAGTGGCTCTTAATAGATTCCATAAAAAATGAATCTTTTTAAGCCCTCAATCTCTGATCCTGAAGGAAGAAAGGAATCTTCTAGTAGAATCGCCACGCTTGATTTTTCAAGAGGTTTAGCTATTTTTCTAATGACTTTTTTTCACAGTTTCTACCATGTTTTTGATTTCGACTGGTTTCTAGCTGATCAAAACAAATTATTCGAGTACCCCATCTACTTCCTTATTCCTATTATAATATTGCTTTATTTAGGAACATGGAATTCTCTATTCTTATTTGTTTCTTGCACAGTAAATACTTTTGGCATGGTAAGAGGAATAAGAAAAGGAGTTAATCCTGAACAGCTACTTGTGAAAAAACTAATAACTGGTGTCTTTTTGTTAATTGCCGATTATGTTATTGAAGCTATTTTATATCATGGATACCTTGGGGATGCTATTAAAACCGGAAATTGGTCAGATACTAGTCGTTTGTGGACACATTTCTTTAGAATCAAAACATTGCAGATGATTGGTTGGTCAATAATCATAACTTCTTTGATAACTTATTTCCTATTAATAAAGGACGGATATAAAAGATTCAAACGAAATATGATTGTTTTTGGTTCTCTTGCTCTAATTTTTCTCATACTGACACAATTCGTCTACAATTGGGCTGATAACATGCCATGGTATATCCCTGAAGGGTTTACTAGCTGGCCTTATATTGATGTTCAAGTCGCGAATGCTTCATTCAAAGCATGGTATATGACCATCTTGACTGGAGATATGGAACCTATTTTTCCCTATTTGATAACTGCTTTTGTTGGATCGATGCTTGGACTAGCATTAGCGCAACCTAAACCTCATAAACATTTACCAAGATGGTTTGCTCTATCTGGCTTTGTGTCTGTTATAATTGGGATTGTGATTGCTATTTTTTGGATACCTTTTAATTTCTTCTGCCGCCCTTCACTATCAACATTTCTTATTCAAATAGGGTTACAGATTCTAATAATTATGATGATTCTCAGACTAGTAGAATATCGGGGAAGAGGTCAAAACTTTGCTAATAACTGGTTAGTCAAGATTTTCAGAAGATGGGGGATGATTGCTTTATCTATATATGCTCTAGAGATTTTCGATTTAATTCCTGAATGGTTCTTGAACATAACTATTGGAAACTGGTTAAACCTAAATTTCTTTGATAGGATTTTTGGTTATGGTCAAATCTCTTATGCTCTGTATGTTGCTCTATTTGCTATACTTTGGTACGAGGGATTAGTAAGAATATGGGCTTATTTTAACTTCAAAGGTTCTTTTGAATGGTTTTTAATAAAAGTTCAAACATTTGGTTCAAAGCAAACTTCGAGAAGGTTGGATAGTAAAAGAGTCCTAAATGAAACTGAATGGATGAATTTCAATGAAGAAACAAAAACAAATCCCATAGCCAAGAAAATAACTGATAATGATGATTCGTTCGATAATTGATTCTACTTATCATTCGATTAATAATAAATTTTCTAAAACAATTGATAGTTAAACGTCTTATAATATCTGAACCGATAAATTAAATCTATCACTTTTTTAAAATATAATTCTATAAAGACATAATTCTCTTTTATTAATTTATTATTTCCAAGTATCAGAAGAATATTGTGAAAAAAGATTAAATACGTTATATTCTTCTTGAATAAGATTGATTTAAATTGAGGAAGAACTATGGCTCATTCTATTAAGTCGTATCTGAGAGAAGAACAAAAAAAAATTGAAAAACAAAAGTTTCAACTAGAACTACTTGAATTAAGTATTAAACTATCATTTCCCGAATATATTTTTACTTTTACAGAAATGTTGGACTCTTTACAGGAAATTGACATAACAAAACCTCAAAATAGATTCCTAGTCATTGAGAATTTCTTTGCAAATCCTGTTTTTTTCGATAATTTTGATGATTTCACAATTAATAAATTAAAATGGTTTGATTTTGATAAAGTAAAAACACCATCTTTCAGAGGTCAGTTTGAAGGTACTGATAATGAAATTGGTCTATCCAGAATTAAATTCAGCTTTTTACCTTACAATGTTAAAGGATTTCCGAATTACATGTTTATGCGATTATTTTTTATGGGTCCAACTACTAAAGTAACACCGTCAGTTATTTCTTTGATAGTAGCTCCATTTTTACCATGTGATTTTAGTAAAGAATCTACTCAAGTAAAGATTCTTCCCGTTGCTCCTGGAAAATTAACTGTTTTGGACATTCAAATTGAGACTCCTTATCTTACTCCAGAACTCTCAGCTAGAGAGTATATGTATACACTTCTTTCTTTTATATCGCCTAAATACAGACCTGTAAAAAGTTCTGTAACCCCCCTTGTTAAGCCTTCAGTTAAAAAGGGGAAACTTCAATCAATCTATGATTTGAAAGAAGTCAAGGAAGAACAAAGAAAAAGAGTAGAAGATCTTAATGAAAAGGAATCATATGAAATTGAGGAAAAAAAACATGAATATGATGTGAAACAAAAACTCTCTGAGATTCCCTCAAGTGAAAAAGTGAGTATTATTTCTTTTCAATTTATAGAAGGCAATATCAGAAGTGATATTCCTTTTGCCCAGCAATTATTACCTCTTAGAATAATCGCTAGGTTTGAGACAGGAGAATATAAGATTAATGACTATAATAATCTAAAAAATAGCAACTTCCTTGGATACTCTAAACACAAACATGTTCCTCCAATAACGGGTATAAAACTGGTAAAGGCTTCTCTCAAGATTCCCGCTAGTCAGATTAGACCTTTTGCTTCTTTTGGAGCATTAGCACTTTCCATTATTTTTGGTGTTTTAACCACAATATTGAGTTTCACTTTATTTCCCCTTTCTGGAGTATTAGATTATGTGCTTCTTATATTTGGTGGGCTTCTTTTAGGAGGAGCAACCATAGGTCTTTTTATTTTTTCATTGACGAATCTTTATGATGCTATTGCAAAAATTAGAAAGAACATACATTACAAATCCATGTTTAATAAAATATGTCCAGATGAATTATTAACTGATTACATCTCAAGACAATGAAATAAATGACAGATAGACTCTACGTTACTGCTCAAGAAGTAGGTACAACCCTTTCTTAATCAATCCGATCAAGGACATCTAAGATTGATAAGGCTGCTAACCAGCTTGTTTTTGGATTTGTTGGGGAAGGATTGTTTTGGAAAGAGAATCTATACACACCAACCTCTGAATAGATTTCGATTTCGTGTGTGTTTTTCTTTATAAGAGGTTCGGTATAGACTTCCACTATAGTTTCTTCGGGGCCTAGAGTAGCAAGTGCGAGCCTTGCCCCCACATTTATACTTCTAGGAAATGCTTTAGCTGCTTCCCTTGCATTACCACTAAAAACCTGTGTTACCTTGTTAGCTGAAAGAATAATCTTGTTTTCTTTAATATATCTCTGTTCTCTAAAAACAACTGGAGGTTTCGTAGTAGTTAATTTTGCAGATAATATCCCTATTTGCTTAATAGAATTTATTGCATCAAACCCTCCAATTGCTCCTGAAGGAAATTTGATCAATTGTCGTTTTGATTTCTCTAAAGCCTCATAGCTTGAGTAGATTTTTTTGTCTGTAATGAATGCTCCAATACTCATAGGAATGAAAATTTTCTCTGTTTTTACAATTTTACTAAATATCTCTTTTACAACTTGTTGTGTAGCTGCTTCAATAACAATATCACAGTCATCGAAATCAGTTATAGAAGTCATTAATCTAACTTTGGGATATCTTTCCGCAATCTCTTCCATCTTTTTCTTATCTATATCAAAAGCTGCCGATAATTCTATTTTATTTCTAAATTGATCTAAATACTTAATTATCTCAGAACCGATAAATCCAAGACCTATAATGCATAATTTTTGAGACATTCTAATTTTCATCCCTAGTAGTGTTACTATTCAACAAAAATTAGCTCAAGTAGTGTATAAATATTTGTACTGAAGTTTGAATTTCAAAGGTTAGATAGTTTCTTTTAATATCTAGATTATTTAGCAAGAAATTCTTAAAATCAATTATAAAAATGAAAATCCTCTTTCAGAGGTTAGCAATTGTCCGAACTTAATCTTAGAGATGATCAAGAATTAGATTTTTCGAAAAAAATAATAGGTACTTTAGATTTTGTAAGAGGTTTTGCTATTTAGGTTTTACTTGAAAAAATGCAACATAGCTTTAAATGCCTAAAAAATTCTCCTACCAAATAATTTACGTAAGGAGAAACTTGCTTACCATCTATTCTTTACTTCTTCTGCAAAACCTAACAGATTTTTAACCTCATACTTATTACCATCATCTAAAATGATCATTCCTGAAAAATGTCCAAAAACTTGATGTTGAATAGATTTGAAAATAAATAGATTTACAATTGAGTTCCTGTCTAATATTGGTTTAAAATCTAATTCAAATCGCCCATCGTTACTCGTAAACTTCCAAGGTTTAAGGAAGTCTTTTGGATTAAAAATAAATTCAACTTGATTTAGCTTGTGTCCTTTTCCATTCAAGTAGAAAATATTTTCAGAAGCAGCTGAAGTATCACCAAAACCATATCCAATATTGAAGCCAATAATATCATTTCCTTGTTTTCCTGATGCTGAGCCCCAGTACCACGTGTCTGAATAAGGCCAAATTCCTCTGCCCCAATCTAGAACTGCAAAACTATTTTCTTTTTTGAAAAAATATTCCTTGCCACCTAGAACAACTTTTCCTTCAGTTGGCATGCAGTTCACTTTATGGTTATAATAGAAACATTTAGGTTTATTTTTCCAAGGAGTATGAATTACCATACTATCCATAGTTGGATTTTGATCCATCTCTAAAGACCCAGATAAACCAGCACCTTCCATAAAAGTAGGAAAGTCAAATACTATTTTTCTTGCTTTTGGTTTTTTAAGAAATGATATCTGTAAATTTTTCCCCTTATAGTTTATATCCCCTTTTTCTGAAGTTAATGGTAAATTGGTTTTTCCTTTAGTAAATAATTTAGTTTCCTCATCTGGAAAAAAAGTTCGTTCTTTAAAATCAAGCCAAGTAATATTGTAAATACCCATTATTCCTAAATCTGTAATTGTAAAGCTTAAGCCAAATTCAGAATGTAAAACAGCATAATAATCCCATTCCTTTGTTCTTAACCATCCTTTGCCTAAATTCTCTCTGTTATACTTCAAGTAAGGTCGTCGAGCCCAGCCTTTTTGAATTAAATGGCCTTTGTCATCTAATAGATTACCTTTTTCTGTAATCTCATTCTGCAAATTCATATATTAAAGTAAATCCACCACAAAAAAAACTTTCGCTTACTTTTTAGAAGAAAGTTTCAAAAAAATTTACTTCCATACGATTCCAAAATATGCTACAAAGACTGTCTCTCCAAGACTAAACGTTGATGTGATGCTCAATCAGGTTAAATGAATAACTTTTTTGTTGAAATTCAAGAAATGAGTTCACCAGTTTGAATCACTAATTTTTTAGTTCTCCAAGTAAAACTTGAAAAGAAATTTCAAATCTTCTGTAATCTGCAAATTAGTTGCAAGTTCATACTAGTTTGGTACATCAACATTTTCAACTTTCTTTCCTTGAGCAAGAGCATCTAATACTCTTTCTTTGAGTTTTTTCCTAAAAATTAATTGTTCTTCAATATACTCTTTACCAACAATTGATTCATGTCCAGGTACAACTATATTAATGTCTTATCTAAATTAACCGCTTTAAAGATTCTATCCATATTTCGGGGTTTCTAGTTGGGTCACTCATATAAATCCAGAAACCATTCCGCATTATCACCTTGTACCATGTGTAGAGGAGCTACTGTATTGTACAAAATTCCTAAAGTTGTTATTGGTGAGAATACGACATTTATTAGCGCTGAAAACTATTTAAGACTAAATAATGTAGAACTGATTAATAATAACAACAGCAAATGCAAAAAATATATGACTGATTTCATCGGTAAAAATCCTTCACTTTGGAATGAAGGTATTGGTAAATAAAATATGTATTTAAGTACAAATATCTGTCCCTTACTATAAAATTACCCTTACTGCAAAATCGACTATAATGTAATACAAACTATTAGAATTGAAGTAATGCCAATTTTTACCAATAGAACTACAATAGTTTTTTATATTTTGAAAATAAATGTTAATGTATGAAAATCAAAATAATGACAGATCCAACTTCTTGTTTACCTCTCAAATATGCTGAAAAAGAAAATATTACTTTCTTTGAAACTCTCTTTGATATAGATGGTAAAATGTATAAAGAACTTTCAGATATCAATAAAGAAGAATTTGTTGAAAGTTTGAGTTATATCGATCCTTATCCAAAATCCAGTTTAGCTAGTCCCCCAGCTGCACTAGAAATTTATGAACATGCAATAAAAGAAGGTTATGATGAGATTTTTTATATTGCAGTTAGTCCCAATATTACTAATATGATTGCCTCTGCTAAAATGGCATCTAAGAAAGTACATAAAAAGATTAAAGTTACTATCTATCCCACAGGCTTGATGGGGCCAAGTCAGGGAGCGATGATTTATTCTGCTATTAAGCTGTTTAAAAAAGGTAAGACTGTCGAAGAAATCATTCAATATTTAGATTCTATAAAAAATCTTGTACATTCTGCAGGACTCTCTGCTGATTTTAATACACTATTTCGCACAGGTCGAATAAAAAAGGGAATCAAGATTTCTGTTATCTCCTCTGTGATGAGACTAAAACCTCTGTTTGAAATCAATTTAGATCAAGGTGTAGTTGGAATTGGTGGTGGACTAGGTTACAAAGGAGCAATTAAGAAAGTCATCAAGAATCTTCAAGGAAAAGCCCAAGAAGGTTTGACTTATGACCTTTTCTTACTTGATTCTATGGCGCCTGAATTAAGTAAGAAACTTGAAAAGGAGATACCAAAAGTTATTCCGATAAAAGACATACATTACTGGGATCTTCCATCAATGATAATATGGGCAATAGGAAAAGGAGCTGCAATAGCAACAATATCGCCAGTATTAAATGACTAGCGAAAATAATGTCGCTCAAAGGTTTTCCGATTTCTTGATAGATGGACGTAATCGTTGCCTTAGTTTTACCAGCTTTACCTTCATCGCTCAACAATTTCCTAGAACCTTTGAAATATAAAGTGCAATGATATTAAGGGTAACAAAAGCTAAAAATTCAATTGCAATAGAACACAAATCTTTGCCAAAACCATCATCATCTCCCTCTGGGTCATCATCGTCTGCATATACTTGAGCTAAAAATATACTAGAAAAAATGTTGATAGCAAATGTTGAAGCAAGAAGTAATAGATTATTATTGTGAATTCGCTTGGACTTCATCATTGAAGCTCTTAATCCTTCCTTTTTGAATTGCACTAACTATTTTGAAACCTCTGCTATACTAAAATAAAGTGGAAATTTGCATGTGGTTACTATTTCAACTTTTTCTGTGTTAGTAAGAAGGTTAAAGATATAGTTCCTACAACTAGTAACATAAGGGATGATATGGTATATTCTGGAATGATTACAGGGTAGTCATTTATGTCATTAGGGTTTGTGCCTGCAACAACTTCATCTCCATCGCTAAATCCATCTCCATCGCTGTCGGCATTCAAGGGATCAGTATCAATCAGATATTCTTCATAATTGGTAAGACCATCTCCATCTGGATCTTCTCCAGCATCATCTTTAGTAGCATTTAATCCATAATCTACTTCCCAACCGTCGGGCATCAAATCTGAATCAGTGTCGTTCAGTTGAGGATTGGTGTTATAATTATACTCTTGAAAATTGGTAAGACCATCTGGATCTTCTCCTGCATCTGGAACAGCTGGGTCTAAGTTATTTTCATATTCATACTTATCTGGTAAAGTATCACCATCACTATCTTCATTATTGGGTTTTGTTCCCAAATTATATTCTAGAATATTTGTTAAAGTATCACCATCATAATCCTCATCAGGATTGTATTCAGTTGCGTTCAGTTCGTAGAGAACTTCCCAATAATCATCCATATTGTCACTATCAGTGTCATTTGAAAGAGGGTTTGTGAAATAGGTCTTAACTTCAAGTCCATCATTTAAACCATCTTCATCAGAATCCCAAGTTCTAGGTTTTGTATTTTCTTGATATTCCTCTAAATTGGTTAATCCATCGCTATCGTAATCTATGTGAGAATCGTTGATTAGTGGGTCTAAATCATAATCTACTTCAAAGCCGTCAGGCATAAGATCGTTGTCAGTATCAAAGTCAGTTGGGTCAGTTTTATGGTAAAACTCACCTAAATTGTTTAATCCGTCAGAATCTTCATCTAGATCTGCATCATTAATTGTAATGTTTAATCCATAAAACAATTCCCAATTATCCGCCATTCCATCATTGTCATTATCTAAACCATATGGGTACAAGTCTTCAGAGTTCGAAGCACCATCAATAGAATAAAAACCAAAACCGCTCCACTCTGTCCATAAGTTTCCTTCCTTGTTTGCTGCATCATACCATAAATTAATTGCTGCTTCATCATATCCTTGGGAACTGTGAGATACGTTGTTATTCAAAAAAGCATTGTGATGCACAAGATTGTTAGTTGCAGCATAGCCTAGATATACGCCGTAATGAGTGTTTAATAACAGTAAATTGTAAGTAATACTAGCACCAACAAAGTGAAATAAATATATCCCATAGTTGTTTTGTGTAATGTTATTGAACTTAACAATTGCTGGAACTGATGATGATAATTCTTGTTCTAAATAAATACCGTAAACAACTGTGTCTGCAAATCTTATCCAATCTTGCCAGAAGGGTTGTGGTGGGGAGTCATTGCACTCTACAAGGGAGGGCGGAAGTATTTTTACCTGCAGTACTTTTTCTACGGGTTTATATAGGAAAGTGCGGA
>DAOVER010000088.1 GCA_030668875.1 Candidatus Heimdallarchaeota archaeon | reverse complement strand
TGATACTCCACTTCTATACGTTCTGCACGCAGTACCTTTGCCATCCTTCGTTGACCTAGAGTTCACTATAAAAACACCTGTACTATCTCGAAAATGTTACTAGTTTTACAAGCTAATAAGACAAAAAGGTAAAAACATATTCATAATTGCAGAATCAAACCACTCTGAGTTCACAAAAAAATCGATGTAAAAACATATAAAAGCATTTTCACCAAGTTGAACATAATGAGCTCTTGGTTATTTATAGTGTCTATTCTTTCTGGTTTACTTTCTTACTCTGCATTTAATGTCGGGTTTGCTCTAGAGAAAAAAGCAGTAAAGAAACTCAAGCCTGAGGAACAGAAAAGAATTGTTTCAATGATGAAACAGCTACTGCGCAATAAAACCTGGCTAATAGGTTTTTTTCTTACAGTACTGAGCATTGTTCTATATTTTGTTGCTTTAATCTGGGCTCCATTAAGCGCTATTGCTCCTCTGTCAGGATTTGGGTTAGTTATCCTGATAACATATGCTCACATAGATCTACAAGAATCTTTCAATTATAAAGAAATTATTGGAATTATTTTGGTTATTGTTGGTGTTAGTATTTCTTCATATTTCACTAGTCTAAATACAGAACCACTAACTTGGAATGATTGGAATATACTAGCTCATTCTTATAGTGGACTAATACTGATCCTAAGCTCAATTGCATTATGTATTATTTTACCTTTTATTTTCTTCTTTAAACTAAAAAAACATACTACGTACTCGTTTGCGTTTGTAGCTGGAGTAGCTGCTGGAATACAAGCAATTGTAGTAAAAGGAATAACTATTTGGTTCTCTTCCACAGAAAGCAATCCTGCGATTTATGTGTTAATTCTGTATATAGCGGGTTTCTTATTGACCTCGCTTGGATCCACTGGGGGACTCCAGTTGGCTTTCAGAAAAGGAAAAGTGACTAATGTCATGGCATTGTATAATGGATTTATAACAATAATCCCTATCTTGTTTGGAGGTCTAGTATTATTTGAATGGCAGTCTCTAAGTGTGCTTAACCAAGCTATCTTAGGTATTGCTATCTCAATCGCACTGATTGGGATAATTATTCTTAGCTTAGAACACAGACATCAATCTTTAGATAACAGTCGTTGAGCAATTCCTTCTACTTTTCCCATGACTTCATCTACATTCTGATCAACAAAGCTTCTATTCTTAAAAATCAGATCCCCATCAATAATTACATTTTCAACGTCACTGCCCTTCATTGAATAAGCAAAATGATTCAAAATTGCATCGTCAGATTCATTGGGAGTTAGATGGGGTTTTTTCAAGTTGATAGTTACAATATCAGCTGAAGTGTTGGGTTCTAACAAACCTATCCCCTTCCAATTAACAGCTTTTTCTCCACCTATAGTTGCCAAACGAAAAACTTGTTCAGCTTGAACTAGTGTTGGATCATGGTAGAAACCTTTGTAATATAGAGCTAAAAATCTAATGGTATCAAAAAGGTCCAAAGTATTGTTACTTGCAGGTCCATCAGTTCCTAAGCCAACATTTTCTATTTGATCTATGATTCCTAAGACTGGAGGCATATAGTTGCCAAGTTTAGCATTAGAAAGTGGGTTTAAAGAGATTCTAGCTCTAGCATCTTTAAACAGTTGAATGTCTTTTTCAGTAAGATGTATGCAATGAGCTGCAATAAGATTTTCATTCAAGATACCTATTTCATTCAAAAATTCTGTTGGTGTTGAAACATCTGGGTAAGTTTGGTCATGTTTTTTGTTTAATTCTCTGCTATCTTGCATTTCAGTTTTAGATTCAGCTAAATGTGTATGCAGAAGTAATTTTGGTTTAGATGTATTTTCATTATAATTGTTGATATATTCTGCTGAATCTTTGAAGTCTTGCACTGTTACTGTATATGGAGAATGCAATGACAGACACGCTCTTATTCTTCCATCTACTGTATCGTGGTGTTTCTCTATAACATTGATAGCTTCTGATAAAGTTGCTATCCCCGTTATTACAGGAGCTCCTATGAACCCTCTTAAACCACTATCTGCAAAAGCTCTTGCTTCATCAGATGGAAACCAATACATAGAATTAACTGTTGTTACTCCTGAAGCAATAGATTCCAAAGCACCAAGTTTAGCTCCATAGTACACATCAGCTGATTGAAGTTTGTCTTCTAATGGCCAGATGTGCTCCTTGAGCCATTTGTCTAAAGGAAGGTCATCAGCCAATCCTCTAAAAAGAGTCATGGCTAAATGAGTGTGACAATTCACAAGCCCTGGGATTAGTAACTGATTTTCATCTCCAACAACATCATGACCAGCGATGAGATTTCTTTTATCATCAAAAGAACCAATATCAACTATTGAGTTATCTTCAATAATGATTAATGGATCCTTAACAATTTGTAGCTTATGATGGTCATCAAAATAGAGTGCAATTTTTCCTCTAACAGCTAAGTCCATGTTATAAAAAGAAAAAAGGAGTATATTAGATTTTTCAAATAGAGTTTCTTTACTCAGGAAAATCCTCAAATATATCCATTACTCTTGGTTTCCCATAAGGCATATAACCATCAATTATACTTGAAATTTCATCATTACTCATTTTAGGGTCAAAATCGTTCATTATGTTTTTTAGACCTGCTCTAACTTGAGCTGATGGAAATTCACAGATTATGAAACCTATATACTCCTCTTTTTGTTCTAGCATCAATGCATAGTCACCAAGTTCAATTTCATATGGTACAATATCTTTACCAACCAGCTGACCTGTAAAGTTGGAAATTGCGGTTGCAACCCCAGAGATTAAATGCTCGTTAACATCGTATTCAGCGGCACCCAACAATCCTGCATAAAGACTGAGACCACCTTCATCAAAGATGTGAATAGAATAAACTCTTGACGAGCCATATAAAACTTGTTTTCCGCCCCAAATCATCCCTATGCCAATCATCGCAGCTCCAATTGCTGCAGTAACAAGCTCTAAATGAAGAACAGCTCTGAACATATAGGGGTCAATTCCATAAAATGCGTAAATTATTGCACTAACAATGAATGCAAAGAAGGTACCAACCATCATAAAACTAATGATTTTCTTGTGTTTATCCTCTACAAATCCTCTCTGACGATAAAGATACCACATCATTATCCCGCCTGCAAATAAGACCATAGCACCGTCAGCAATTTGCCACACGAGACTTGTATTAGTTGCTGTAAACTGAAGATCCGAATTATACTCCTTAACAGTATATGTCCATAATTGATCGTTATGTGGATATCCTCCAGCTATTGTCATAAGTACAACTGCACCGAACAAAGCGAAGGCAAATGCTACAGCTTTGGAATTAAGTGTTTCTCGGGCACTTAATACTCTAGCAAACAGAACGGTAGAAATCATTGCTACCATGTTACAAATTGTAGCAAACTGTGAAAAGACTAACACCCAAGGTTCATAACCTGGTTTACTTAAAATAATTTGCAGCATATCTCCAATTATCCAACCCGCAATACCTACCAAAATACCCAACATAAAATAGACTGAGGACGATGCAAGCTCAAATTGTTTCCAAATGACTACAATTATCATAGCGATTATAATTGATAACGAAACGGCTGCATAAACAAGTGAATGTACAATCATGATTAGAAAATTATATTACATTCATTTAAAGTTAATGTAACTTTTCTTGATTTGAGTGATTCTTACGTGTTTATGTATTGAGGTCGGTGAGGGAAGATGTTAATAGGCAAATTGCAACTAGGACATCTGCTATCCGGAGTAATTTTACTAAAAGTTACAGAAAATTGATCTCGTTTTATAAGTAGTTCTGAACAATCAGGACAGAAGGTACTCTGAAATGGGTGTCCTGGTATGTTCCCTAGATAAACATAGTTTAATCCTTCATTTTTTGCAATTGTATGAGCCTTTTGAAGGTTGGAAACTGAAGTTTTTTCACCTTTGGTCAAATGTGATGGGAAATATCTCAGAAAATGAACAGGAATGTTTGTAGAAAGCCTTTTGATAACTTTTTGAGAAAAATCTCTGATGAATTCTTCATCATCATTTAATGATGGAATCAGAAGATATGCAATTTCTAGATGAACTCCTCTTTGAGCAGCAATTTGTAGGTTATCCCAGATTTTTCTCTGTTGAATATTTAACAGAGTATTTGTAATATTTTCTGTTCCTTTAAAACTGACTGTCATCCCATTCAATCCCGAACTAATGAGTAAATCAAGTACTTCGACTGTCATATATCCATTGGTAACAAAATATTTGTAGAAGTCGTTTGAAAGTGATTGAAATACATCCATAGCAAATTCAAAAGAAATGGTAGGTTCATTAAAAGAAAAACAAACACCACTTATAGACGGATTGAAATTGGCATTTTCAATTACTTTTTCAGGTGTCATTAAACTTGCATGGTTAAATTTTTTAGGAGGTTTATTCATGGTTATATCCCAATTGTTGCACCAATCACATGCCATGTTACACCCCCAACTCCCGAAAGTTAAAGCAATTGAACCAGGGAAGTATTGATAAGCAGGCATCTTTTCAATTGGGTGAAGACTGTAACTTGAAATGTCTCCATACACTATTGTATGTAATTTTCCTTCAATGTTTTTTCTAGTTTTGCAAAACCCAATTTCTCCCTCTTGTAGAACACACATTTTATGGCATGTAGTACATTGAACGCTACTACTGCCCAATCTTTTGTACAAATAAGCTTCTCTGATTCGAGGATCTATGTCGTTCAATGTGTTCAGCTAATTTCTTCATTGATTCAATAAATATCTTTTGGATTAATTTGTGAAGAAAAATTAGGCAAGCCCAAGTAGGGCTCGAATAATTGGTAGAAAGATACCTAATGAAGCAAGAAGTTTAGGTCCCCATGATTGAAGATAGAACTTAAAGTCTCTCACAACTCTTAAGTTAAATATTTGAGTAGCAACTGGTTCGGTATTTGATGAGAAAGATAAAGCTACCAAATTAGAACCAATATTCTCAGAATGGACTGAAAACCAAATCCCTGTTCCTTGATAAAGGATTCCAGTTGTTAGTTTGATTAATTGTCTCTTTTCTGTAATCAAAAAGTTAGATGTATCTTGTGGAATTACAACAAAATCATCATATGCACGAATAGTAAATTCTATATCTAGATCACGAGGTGATAATTCATCTGCTCCGCTGAAGTTCATTTCAAGCTTTTGAGGATGGGGATCACTTGCTTTGCGGTTAAATATGAAGAATAGAATATCTTGAGATTCTTCCTTTTTCTGAATGGGGGGGACTGCTGAACTTATCCAGAAATCTTTGGCATCAAACTGTTCTGGAGTTTCAGTTAGAGTTAGAATAATTCTATCGATAATCAAGAATATTTCAGGTGTTTGTTTTGTTAAATACTCATAAATGGTCTTCCAGTCTTTAAGATTAAGTTGATCTCCATAGATAATTTCTTCTACAGAATCAAACGATACTATTCTGAATAATTCTCTTTCCAGAGTATCCTTATCGATAATTGCTGGAAAACGATAATGCAGATATAATAAGACTAGAACATTTTGTACAGCTAAAGTCGATCTCTCATTTTTTTGTTTTATGTTAGGAGCAAAATCAGCACTGATGTCATTAGCTATATTCTCAGACCACTGCAAGAAGTACACTCTGGTAATTGGGTCAATTAAAGTGGAAATAGCTTCTGAGATCAAAGATTTGATTATGAAAGGATGTCTAGTTGTTTCGTAGTATTGTAAAAGACTACCAACTGTTAAACCAGTCAATGTTGGGACTTTAATGATAATTGTAGCAGAGAATGCGAAAATTATGCTGCTAATAGCTAAATAGAAAGCAAGAGTTGAAAATCCTTCAGCTGAAACATTGAACCATTCTGCAACCTCAACAGACCCATAGATCGATAACACATATAATCCATAAGAAATTACAGCAAATAACAAAATTATTAGCAGATAGAAATTACTTGCTTTGTATTTTCTCTCTAGGTTTCTAAAACCTGCTGAAGAGTTAATTGGTGTCCCTTTCTTAGTAAGTTTTTTCACTTCTCCATCAAAAGAAAAGGAGACTAAAACACCATTAAGCGAAAGAATTAAGCTATTGAAAAGAAAAACATACCACAGAATATCAACTGCTAGTTGAATCTCTGAAGGAGCACCACTTTGAACAATATTGAGATAAATAATTCCCGCAAAAACAGTAACAGGTAAAATAAACATCAAAATTCGTCCAATAATTCTAGCATAACCATTGACACTTCTAGCAAATAAAGATACCATGAAGAGAAATCTATGAAGTATCACTTAAATATTTTGGGTCTATCCATAGTAATGCTAAGCATAATTATGTTGATAGTAGTAGTGAGCTATATATACGAAAGTTCTAGAATCATCCCCTCATTGATATGATAGAGGAATTCGAATACTTACCCTGGGGAAAAGAATAATTAGAGGAATTCAATCTTAGAACTCTTTCCTCTAGTGATTCTTACTAAAGCAACTGTAGTGAAAGGGAAACTAACGTAACTTAATTGTGTTGTTATTTTTGAGTTAACTACTACAAAAGAGTAATTCAAATCTGCATGAACATCGTCAAAACTAAAAGGTATAAGATCACCTAAGTTCACAGACGGCAAGCTTACTTTTGATGCATACACTGAATTAGTGTAGATGGTATTATTAGCAGTCAGAGTAGTGTCATTATCCCATAAACCATCCCCAGTATTAGGATTAACTTCAAATCTAGGATAATTAGAACTAGATATATCTATTCTTAACTGATGCCCTTCATTAAAATGATAAGCTGTACTGTCAAAAGGAATATTTATGTTATAGATGTTTCCAGGTACCATAAAATTCCAACTAGACACACTTTCCCTATTTCTAACTCTCAAAATTGTATCAGTAATTAACATTGAAGTGTTATCAGGGTACACATCTGTAAGCTTGACTGTGAAATCTGTATCTATACAATTTGAGCTGATGAATAAAGAAACTTCAATTTGACCAACAACTGATATAGGTTCAGTTAGAATTGGAGTTGAGAAAACTAACACGTCATCTCTTTCTTCAAGTGATTGTTGGTCATATGCACCGGCAGCGATATTGAGGTTTCCACCTCCGATTGTGGGAACTGGAGAATTAGGGTCATAGATGAAATTTAATTTATCTGTTGCACTTGAACTAGCTGTTGGAAGAAGACTTAGATTATTGTAAAAGAAGAGTTCTTGAGTGACAGTATCAAGAGGCCACTTATCAGATTGAAACCATCCATTACCATTTGTATCTGGGTTAAAATTCGTTGAACTCATCAGATAGAAAGCAACAGTGGGAAGTTGATCCCACAAGGTGGAATTGTTCTTTAACCATTTTTCAAACAAAGCATCACCTGCTTTGAACAGGGTACCTAAATTCTGATAAGGAAAGGTGATCTCTCCAGTAGGAACTGTAGCCATCCCATGAACCCAGGGTCCCATAATTAATTTTGCATTCCCCAAAGCTGATGTTCCTCCTTGGTATTGATAAGCCATGAACGCATTTATTGTATCTTGACAGAAGATATCATAAAATCCACCTAAATGGAGTGAAGCAGCATTTATGTCTGAATAATTGTTAACTATCCTTCCTCCAGACCAAAAATCATCTAGCATCTCATGTTCTTTAAGTAAATCAAGATTATCAGCTGGATAACTATTACCGT
>DAOVER010000043.1 GCA_030668875.1 Candidatus Heimdallarchaeota archaeon | reverse complement strand
CGATGGTTTAATCTCTGGTGCCTTTTATTCATTGTTTTTCTATATTGAAATAAATTTAATAGCGGTGTTTTACTATATACATTTGGGGGTTTTGGATGAGGTTTGGGAACCGCAGAATCTTGCCATTTCTTTGCTTTATGTTCTAATGACGCTTGGCTTCTCTATTGTTGGTATTGGTCTGAGATTTCTGATTGTTCTACTATTTAGCAAACTAAGAAAGAGTAGAACCAACTGATTTTTTCCTCCTTACAACAAGAATTGCAATTGAAATTAAGAAGATAGTTGTTAATTGGATTGAGAATGCAGATGTTTCTTCTGGAAGTGTTAGCACGGTAAAGTTAGTATAGGTAATATTAATGATACCAGAGATCATTTGGAAAAATGTGAGTAATACTTCTGCAGGTTCACCTGCTCCATACATAAAGATGTATTGATGGGTCTATCTAGAGTATAGTTACCATCTGGAAGGTGGGGTAATCCAGATTGATTAATATATACTCTAATCGGTTCATATTCTGTGGTTATACCTGGGGAATAGGTAAAATCGTTCCACCCAGTGAAGTAAGATACTTCTTGGATCATTTCTATTGATTGATTAACAAGTGAAGCACAAATACGGACTTTGGGGTCAAAATCTCCTACCTCTGTTACTGTTTGATTTTCATCATCTCTGTTTAGAATTTCTACTTCAGCATCAAAACTGAAGAGGGTATGATTGGGGCGCAAATATCTAAGGTCATCATCTACCTTTATCTCACTAATCTTAGATATCCTTGAAGCAATAACAGGTATAACACCGTTTGCTTGGATTATGTTTGAAAAAAGAAGCAATTGAATGACAGTTATTCCTATCAGGATTTTCTTTTTGGACTTATCCATTTTTTTCTCTCCTTCTTCTACCTCAGTTCCCCCTAAATAATAAACATGAAAAGAACATTAAAATTTTTTCCAAATATTAATGTTTAATAAAGTCCAAGTATTAATCAGTTTGAGAATTATGTCACAAGGTCGTTATTATTCTAAAAAAGATTACAAAGGAGATTATTCTGCTTTTGGTACAGCAACCGTTTTCATTGTCATAGGCATTTTATCACTAGTGTTTAGACGCTACGGTATAGATTTTATAGGATTAGCTTCTTGGGGTTATTGGTTTTTCATTCCTGCCTTTTTCACCATAATTGGTGCTGTTGGTCATCTAGACTCTGATCGTCGAATGCGTAACAACGTTTCACGCGCTGTTCAAAACCGTGGTGATAGCTCTGTTAAGCTTGAAACTTTAGCTGAAGAAACTGGAATTAAACCTAAGAACGTTCTTCGCGTTCTTGTTGATTTACGCAATGTTGGTCAAGTTAAGTATCGTTATGATACAGAATCAGGTGAGATTATGCTTGGTGAAACAGTTAATTATGAAAAAGCTCCAGAATTTACAGAACCTATACCTCAGAAGCAACTTGATGTTATTTATCCCTCCGGCGAGGTTAACTTCTGTCCCTATTGCGGTCATAAGGCTAGTGCAGGTATGCAATTCTGCGAGAGCTGTGGTTCCAAATTATCTTAACAACTCTTTTTTTCTTTTTCTTCTATTTGTGAAATGTCAGATGTACAACATCATTATCGGATAACTCGTAGCTTATTCCTACTCTTTTTCTTCTTCCGTTTGGCCCCCCTTCAAGTACCACTGCGTCTTTAAAAATCTCAATTTTCCTTTTTGCTATTTTACTTGTAACATCTTTTACTGTTAGTTGATCCTTGAAGAATACTATTGGAAGATCCTCTACTTTGTTGAAAGAATCCATCGTGTATATTCTCTTGGGTTTGGTTATCTCAACCAACATTTTCTTTATCGGTTCAAGATTTTCATTTGATACCATCTTCAGACCTGTTGAAAGCATGACCTCCAGTTTTTTATCATATACTAGAAAGGCAGGAATTGTTCGAGGATTTGTTTGAGCAAAGCCATCATCCATCCTTTCATCCCTAAGATGTATATTGTTCTTTTTTAATTCAGATAGAACTAATTCAAAGTCTTTCATCGCCCGTCCTAGAATCAAAAGGCAGTCAGTCGAGTGGATAATAGATAGATGTGATTTGTCACCATCCCAACATCCTTCGTATATTGCTGGTAGCTCTACTAACTGAAAGTTAACTTTATCATATTTTAGTGCACCATATTGTGGTTCGGTCGTAGTATAAGGATAATCTGCAACAAGAAAATCTGTCCCAGTAAGATTGTTAATTAGAGTACTCTTCCCACTGTTAGCTGCTCCTAGTACTACAAATTGAGGGGTTTCTTTCTTAGTTTGACCGCTCTTACGAGATGCTTTCTTTGCTTGTTCCATTGTTTCTATTTCTTTTAGCTCTCGTTTCAGCTTATCCTTGATTTTCCTATAGTCTCCAACATCAAATTGAACTTCTTTCAGCAATTTACGAATTTCCTTTGCTCGCTCATCCCCTACTTTCCCTTTGAGCCGACCGTTTATCTCATCCATCATCACACTATAAGGCTTAGGCATTCGGATAACCTGTTTTGATTATAATAGAAATTGGAATGGATGCTTATTAATCTTGTTTAGTCAATGCCTCTGTTACCAATCTCTTACTTAACTCCCATAAGAAATCCTGATTATGCGCATCCTTGGTCATCTTTGCTGATTTTGATTCTTTACAATCAGTGAAGTATTTCCCAGATATTCCCTCTAGATAATTGGAGGACGCCACATACACTGAAGTTTCTGCACCCTGCTCAACTGTACGATGATTTGGTATAAGGTCAGACATTTTTCTGAAAAATTTTGAAAGTCCTAAGGTAGTCATCTGTGTTTTTACATGTCCCGGATTTACAGTGTTCACAGTTACTTGTGTTCCCTCCAATTCTCTTACAAGTTTGTTGGTGAACAGAACCATTGCAGTTTTGGAATTGCTGTAAGCCTGTTGTCCCATGTATCTTCTTTCTAAAAGAGGATCTTTCATTTTAATCTTGAAGTATCTATGAATGTCAGAAGAGAGATTTATAATTCTTGAAGGAGAGCTTTTCTTTAGGAGAGGAAGTAATAATTCTGTTAGATAATAATGCGCTAAATAGTTTACAGCAAACGTGCTTTCATATCCATCTTGTGTAGTTGTTCTCTTCATGTGGAACACTCCTGCATTGTTTATCAAAACATGTAAATTAGCGTGGGTTTGTAGAAATTTCTCTGCAAAACGTTTCACATCTTTTAATGATGCCAAATCACAGATTAATAGCTCAATGTTCTTATTATCAGTTGTCTGAATTATGTCTTCTTTGGCTTGTGCTCCTTTTTCTTGGTTGCGGCAAACCATTATTACGTGAACATCCAAAGCAGCTAATTGTCTTGCAGTTTCTTTTCTAATCCCAGTATTAGCGCCTGTTATCATACAGATTTTTCCCTTTACCCAAGAATCTTTTGACATAGTATCACACTAATTGATGCTTTTTTCAATATTAACTATTCATTGAAACCAAAGTTTTATGCAAATTATTTATTAATTTATCATAGTTTACGAACTTCATGAGTTCAGAAAAATCTAAAGTTTATTTTGGTTCTTTTCAGAATGGAAGAAGTTCTACTTTTGCTTCCTTTGCAGTCAAACTAGACAAAATTATCGAACTTTTACTAGAAGAAACCCCTATAGAAAAAAAGGATAAGGTGGCTGTCAAAATGCATTTAGGTTTCAATGATGGTTACCAAACTATTCCTGTTTTCTTTGTGCGAAGAATTGTTGAAGCGATCAAGAAAACTGGAGGTTATCCTTTTGTTACAGATAACCCAACTAGTGTTTATAATGCTGTAAATCGAGGTTACACCTCTGAAACATGTGGCTGTCCCATCATTCCTATTGCTGGAGTTAAAGATGGTTATACCAAACCTGTTGAAATTAACTACAGAGGGATAGATACTCTAGACCTAGCTGGTGCGCTTATTGATGCCGACGTCTTAGTCGATCTCGCTCATGCCAAAGGTCATGGTGCTTGTGGTTATGGAGGAGCAATTAAGAATCTTGCCTTAGGTGGTTATTCTGGTCCAACTCGATGGAGAAAAATCCATGGTGCTGCGGAAATTGATGAATACTGGGATAAAGCAAAAGGTACACCAGAGCTAGCGAAGAAACTAGTAGAATCATGTCCATATGGTGCCTTAAGTTATGATGAAGAAAAAGATAATCTTCGAAGAAATTATCATGATTGTCATCAATGCATGACCTGTTTACAAGTTGATGGTGGTTTAGGAGCTGTTAAACTTCCTCGTGAAAGTTACACTTCTTTCCAAGAGATAATGGCCATAGCAACACAGAAAGTTCTCGAAACATTCAAACCAGAGAAAGTGATGTACATCAACATCCTAAACCAGATTACGGCGTATTGCGATTGCATGGGTCTAGGTCAACTTCCTATAGTCAATGATATTGGTGCTGTTGGTAGCAAAGACATTGTTGCTATTGAAACTGCTACATTAGACTTGATCAAAAAAGAAGGTTTAATCGAAAATAACATCCCACCATACTTTAAGCATGTCAACCTTGATTCTGATGTTGATCTTCATCCCTTCACCAGAGTTCATGGACCTTACAAAGATCCTTATGAAACAGTTCAATTTGCTGAGAAGATGGGCTTGGGCTCTTCCAATTACAATCTAATTGAGATTCTTTCCCCTGCAGAAACAGCTAAGATGGAACCTCCCAAGAGAGTTTTCGAAGGTGAACCTACCTTCTTCTAATCTTTCCTTTCTTCTTTTTCTACTTTTTCCCTTGTAAAGAATGTGGCTACTAAGTCAGTTATTAACCCATATGCTATACCAGCTGCAAATGTAGCATAACTATAATGTGGGTCTAACAATAACACTGTAACTGAGAGTAATAAACCAAAGAATATACCTCTAATACCTGCATTTACCCATTTTCTCCATCCTATACCAGGTAATATAGTAAAATCCTCAACGAAGCCAATCAGCACACCTAGTACAAGACGAGACATCCAGATCCCCAGCAGATAAACTATGTTCTCTAGATAACCTCCCTCAATTCTCAAACCAACGCCTATAATACAAACAATTCCAAGCAAAGCTCCTATAACTGTTGAAATAATTAGTCTCTTATAATTAATCATTTTGTTCAGTTAATCAATCGCGAAGTTCTCTTTAAACCTTTTTTTCTTTCAAAAAATGTGATAGGAACTTCATATCGAACATTTTTTAAATTCCTTCGAGACTTTTGACCAGTGAAAACTATGAATTTGAAAGGTAGGTCACTTCTTTCATTGAAAGATTTTACGGCAGAAGAAATTCGTTTTCTTCTTGATGAATCTAAAAGATTGAAGGCTGATTTTAAAGCCTATAATCGAGAAAAGCCACTTAAAGGCTTAACTCTAGGAATGATTTTCCAAAAACGATCAACTCGGACTCGTGTTTCTACAGAGGTCGCCATGTATTACTTAGGTGGTCATGGAATCTTCTTGAGCTCTTCAGACATTCAATTAGGTGCTGGAGAAACAATTAAGGACACAGCTCGTGTGCTTTCAAGAATGCTTGATGGTGTATTAGCAAGAGTTTATGCCCACGAAGATGTTAAGGAGCTAGCAAAATATTCTACTGTTCCTGTTATCAATGCTCTTTCAGACAAATATCATCCATTACAGATACTTGCAGATTTATTAACCATTGAAGAACACAAGGATAGGTTAGCTGGATTAAAACTAGCATGGTCAGGAGATGGAAATAATGTTTGTAATTCCTTACTTATTGGCTGCGCAAAGATGGGTATTGACATGTCTGTTGCAACACCTAAAGGATATGAACCCTCAAATGATGTTGTAGAATTGGCTATGGGTTTTGCAGAAGACACAGGTGCAAAGATTGTCATAACAAATGATGCAGCTTTTGCAGTAAAGGATGCAGATGTAGTAGTAACTGATACATTCATTTCAATGGGTGAAGAAGAGCAAGAGAAAGAAAAACTTGCAGCTTTCAGCAACTATGTAGTATCAGATGAATTATGTGCTAATGCTAAATCAGATTTTATTTTTATGCATTGTCTTCCCTATAAAGGAAAAGAAGCTACAGAAGAGATTTTTGAAAGCGAAAACAGCGTTGTTTTTGATGAAGCTGAGAACAGACTTTGTACCGTCATGGCTGTTCTTAATGCTTTAATGGGACAATAGTTCCACCCTTTTTACTTTTATTTCTTTCTTAATTTTTCGTCAACAAAAAAGAAGGAGTGCCAAAGCACTCGTATTTAATCGCCTGCTATAGGAGCAGTTGACACAGTTTTTAGTTTGGTGAATTTCAAGAATTTTGTTTTTATGCTTAGCAGTATTATACCTAGAAACAGCATTCCACTTGCCATTAACATAGTGTTTGCTATTCCTATAGCTTCTGATGTTAAACCAGAGAGTGATAAACAGATCACACTAAATACTTGTACATATGCATTTGTAGCACTATATGCCCTTCCCCTTATTTCATTGGGAACTTCTTCTGCAAAATAAGCATTGATGCTAAGGCTATGCATCCCAGCCAGTATACCTGATATTAGACCAAAGGCACCGATTACATAAATTGATGGTGTAAATATGAATATCACATAATATATTGCTAAACCCACCACTCCTGCTATTATTGCTCTAGATCTACCTATTTTTTTCTCAAATTTTGCAAAGAGGATAGTTCCTACAACAGTTCCAAATGCTACAACCGCACCTATTATTCCAAACTCAATATTTGCTATTTGTTCTAATAACACATTTCCACCATGTCGTATTTCGAATATCCACGGATATAGCAAGGGTCCTGCAAAGGTTGCTCCTATTACAACAAACGCAAACAATACTAGTAGTACTTTTATTATTGGGTGTCTAAAAAGAAAGCTTAATCCTTCTCTTAAATCGCTAAATATTGTTTTCATCGTCAAAGTTTCTTTTTCTCTTGACGCTGATGGAATTACTGTTCTTAGTATTATCAATCCTGATAAAGCATAACATCCACTTGTTATCCAAAATGCTGGTGGTCCAAAGAATACGTAGATTGGAGCAGCCATAAGTGGTCCTAATACAGCCAAAGTTTGAAAGATGAGTCTGCTTATGCTAATTGCTTTTACATAGGACTTCAACCCAACAATCTCAGGAATAGCTGCAGATCTTGGAGCTGCGAAGCTTGAAGAACCCACACCATCTAGAAAAGCTATTAGTAACAATAAATAGAATGAGTGGACAAAGGGTATAGCAATAATTGAAATTGCTCTCATAAAATCAGCTGATGCCATTATTGCTTTTCTACTTATTCTGTCTGCTAAAACCCCTGAAATTGGACCTATTAAAATCCAAGGTAATGTTTGAGCTGCTAAAACAAATGTCATCTGAGCAGCTGAACCAGTAAGACTGTAAACATAAAGCACAATCGCTACTCTAAAAACTGCATCTCCAATGTTACTAAATAATTGCCCAGAAAGCAGTTTTACAAAGTTCTTATTTTTAAACACATCCCTATAAGATGATTCATTTTCATTTTCTATTTTATTCTCTGTCAGTATTTCCACCTAAATTTAAATTTTGATAAAGAAAAAAATTAGAGCAAGCTTCCCTTGTATAAGATGTACTTTTCTAAAGAAGCTAGCCTCTCTTTACGCCAATCTATTTTGATTTGATCTCGTTTCTTTCTACTTAATACCATGTTTCTCACCGTTTCTCATTTTATATGAGAATTGTTCTCACTTAACATAAGAATGACAAGTATTTAAATGTTTCTCATTTGAAGTGAGAATTAGTATCACTGTTAATGAGAACCCTTATATATTCCTCTAGGTTTGGTTATATTGTAAGTTGGTTAGTTATCATGTCTTATCAAGATATTATAGAAGAGAAGCAAGAATCAGTTATCACCCTCGAACATGAAGATAAAGTAAAGAGATTGCATAATCCTCTTTACTTGCCTATTATTAAAATTCTAAGAGAAGGATATAAAACATTCAAAGAGATCAAGGAAGAGTATACTAAATATGCAAGTACTGTCCCCCCTGACAAGACTTTGTATAGACATCTGAATAACCTCAAAGAATTCGGATTGATCTTTGAAATCGGGAAAAGAGTTTACAAGGGTAAATCGATGACTGAGAAGCTGTTCGCTAGAACTGCAAAATTTTTCTATACTGCTAGTAAGGCAAAAGGGAAGGAATACAGGGATAAAATTAAGAAACAATCTATACTCCTATCCAATCTCCTTGCTTTAACCAGAGATGTTAGGGAAGATTCTGCAGTGTGTATTGAGGAATTTTTGACAAATCTTCATACACAGGATCTTGAGGTAATAGATGAACTTTTCACAAAATACCCTGATGAAGTAGCAGAAATTGCGGGTAATCTCCCTCATGATGAATTACAAGCTGTTATTGAAGAATATGTGCGTATAAACACTATACTCAATTTTCCAGGAATTAGAGAGGAATTGAAAAAATGTTTAGGACTCGATTAATTTTTGCAAGAAAGCTATTAAAACACTTTATTTGATATTTTTAACAGACCCTAGTGATTTGTACTGGATGAAAATTGATAAGTAAAACAATTATACTGCTTCTTCCTTGAGAATTTAGAGGAAATAAATTGAATCCTATAGAAATCTTCCAAGAAAGCAAAGATTACTTCATCGAGGAATTATTCGATCTGCTTCGTATTCCTAGCATAACAAAAAACAGTACAGATGTTAAAGCTGCTGCTGAATGGTTGAAAAACCTTTTACAGAAAACTGCTGATTATGTTGAAGTAATTCCAACTGAAGGAAATCCCGTTGTTCTTGCGGAATGGAAACCTCAAATCCAAGTTGAAAATAGTCCTACTATCCTTGTTTATGGTCATTACGATGTTCAGCCTCCCGAACCGCTTGATAAATGGCATTCCCCACCTTTTGAACCAGAAATACGTGAAGGAAGGATATATGCTCGCGGAGTTGGAGATAACAAAGGTCAATTCTATGCACATTATTGTGCAATTGATTGTGTAATCAAAGCTAATGCACTTGGTTTATCTGTGAAATTCATTCTCGATGGAGAAGAAGAATTAGGCTCTTTTCATCTTGAAGATGCTATGAATACTAGAAGGGAGTTTTTTGAGGATGTTGATTTGATTATTGTTTCTGATGGTCCCGCTGATCCCTCTTGGAAACCTACGCTTGAATTCGGTGCAAGGGGTATACAAACTGTAAGAATTGAGTTGCTATCTGCTAATAGTGATGTTCATAGTGGAAACTTTGGTGGAATTCAGCCTAATCCTGCTTGGGATTTACTTTCTATTCTACAAACCATGAGAGATGAAAACGGCAAATGTTTAATCGAAGGATTTTATGATGATGTTTTTGTGCCTACTGAAACAGCACTTAAAGCTGCAGAAGATCTTAATCGTGATCCTGAAACATACAAGAAACAATTAGGCATATCCTATTTTGGTGAAGAGCAAGATCAGCCTTTAACCCATAGAGTGATGTTTAGGCCTACCCTTAATATTCGAGGATTTAAATCAGGAGAGATTAGAGAGAACGCTAAGACCATTATTCCCAGTGAAGCTGTTGTAGAGATAGATGTTAGGATGGTGCCTAACCAAATACCAGAAAAAATAGAAATCCTGATTCTTAACCATCTAGATATGCTAAGAAGTCAATCTGAAAGGATGGCTCAAGTTCTGGATAGATGTAAAATTAGTTTTGGAGCTAGCTTTCATCCATTGTTTACTCCTTTAGAACTACCTTGGACAGAGATATTAGCTAAGGTAATCAAGGAAGGATTTGAGCAGGATCCTGTAAAACTTCCACTTGCAGGAGGAAGTTTGCCTTTGTATTCCTTGTATAAAGTTACTGGAAAACCTATTTACATAATTCCGTACGCTCAACCAGACCAAGCTAATCATGCACCAAATGAAAACATGATGATGGAATGGTTTGAAAAAGGAGTAAAAACCAGTATCAAACTATTACAAAAGCTAGGTAACATAGATTTATCTAGCTAATATCTCGGTTTCTACTTGTTTTTTCTCTTTTAATTTTAATGTTTGGTCTGTTTCTCTTTTAGCTTTGATTATTTCCTCAGCTATCCCTGAAACAACTTTTCTTTTTAATCGTCTAGAAAATTTTGTCATCCAAACAAGAGGTACGAAAAACCATGGTTTAATCAAATCTTCTTTAGGATTACTCACAAGCTTTGCAATGTATTCAGCTAATTTTAGTACATCATACCCTTGGAATCCCGATTTTCCGTAACCTGCTACATTACCAAAATTTGTATCATATGGTCCAGGATACACTGTTGATATTTTTATCCCGTACTCTTTTACTTCTTCCCTTATACAATCACTAAATGTTTTTACTGCTGCTTTAGTTGCACTATATACTGCAAACGGATATGGCGGTAGAAGAGCAAGTGTTGAGGAAAGATTGATTATATGACCTTTGCCTTGGTCTTTCATTATAGGTAACACTTCATGTGTTAGCTTAATTAACGCCAAAATATTCGTCTCTATCAATTCATCAATTTCCTCATCTGGTTGGTCAATGAACAAATTCGCTTTTCCCAATCCAGCATTGTTAATTAGCACATTGATTTGTCCGAACGCTTTCATTGTAAGATTTACTACTCTCTCGCGATCTTCTCTGTTTCTAACATCTCCAATGATTGGTAGAACTTTTGCCCCTTGCCTCTTTACTGCATGAGCTGTTTTCATCAGCTCTTTTTGTCTTCTGGCTACAATGACAATCTTTGGCTTACTTTCCGCAAGTTTCAAAGCCACTGCTTTTCCAATTCCAGAAGATGCTCCCGTAATTATGATAATTGGACTCTCGTCTTTCATAGAATCATTAGCTTACCTAAAATAGCATATAAAAGAGCAACAATTATCCTTTGTTTATTCTGTTGGTTTCAAACATCTGAGGTTCTTGATAAAATTAGATCTGAATACATTCCTTTCCGTGTCCTTCTACAATATCGATAATATTCTTTCTTTGTTCAGATCTTGCACCCTTCTTATCTATAAGCGCCCCTTTAGGTTCCTCAATGGTTTTTTCGAAAGCTTCCAAGATTATTTCTTCAGTTAAATTATCCAAATTATGTTTAGCAGCTATGTGGCTTATGTGTGTTTTTTCATCTAAAAAAACGTGCTTACGGAATCTGTAAGCATAGTGGTTCCCTCCGAAACCAACGAAACTCTCACCTTGAAACGTACCCCTTTGTACAAATTGTTCAGCTGTTTCTATAATTGCTTGGCCTACTGCTAAGGCTGCTTTCTTATGTGTCCAATACTCTTCACTGCTACCCAACTCCATGAAAATCAGAGGTGTTTTAAGTTCAGTTGGACCATGATGAGTAACTTCCATATCAACCTTGAATTCTTCTAAATCAAATTCTTCTTGTTTTGTGATTAGATTTTGTAAGCCCAATTTCAAAGCTGTTGCTGATGTATAAGAAAGCTCTTTCTCTCTACCTTCGAGTGTTATTTGGTTCCAATTACCCGTTGGATGAATTAGCAAAGCAGGTATTCCCGAAGCTGCTCTATGTCTACTGGCAAAAATATACAGTTCCGCTTCAATTTCTAAATCAAGGTGGTTACTTGCTACACCATCATTCTTTGAATGAATAATTTTGATATCATTTGGATATTTGTTATGCTGGAAAACTGTGTTATCATCGAACAGCTGATCTGTTTCTTTGAAATATGATAAATTGTGAAGCTCTTTCCAAATTGTATTGGCAGCTAAGTCTGGTTTAGGTATGATAACTGCTACTTTTGTTTTTATGGACAAATCAAGCACATCAGTTAGTTATGAGGATACAGAAAAAACCCGTCTAATAAGTTTAAGGATTAATCTATATATTCTACTTCAAAATGGTCTTCATTAATTTTCACTACATTTTTCAATTCATCTAACTTAAGCTCCAATTCTTGTTTAGTGACTACTGGAAACCCATAATGAATGTTTGTATATTTTATCTCTTCCTGATTTTCAGCTTTTTTCTTGATATAATCAATATGCTGTTGAATTCTTTGCGCATTATATTCATTAGCATAATCTATTATCTCATCTATTCCTTCTTGAATAACTTCTCGAAAATTTTCCTCTATCTCTACACCTATACTGTTTCTTGTAGAAGCCATAGCAGCTAGTACTGTGGTCCCTGTTCCTAAATAAGGATCTAGTACTGTATCACCTTTAAGAGAAAACATATTAATTAAACGATAAGCAAGATCAAAAGGAAAAGCTGCACTTCTATCTCTTACTTTATTATTTTTTAAAGATTGGTGAACTCCCCTAAGATCCCATATATCTGAAAACCATAAATTCCTCTCTTCCCAAAAATAGGAACTTCGAAAACGTTCTTTTTTTTCTTCATTAGTTTTAAACTCCCTTTTACCTCCTTTTCTGAAAACTAAAATGAATTCATGTTCCAATGTAATGTAACCACCTGGAGGTAACATGCCGGAGCCCATAAATTTGTTAGGTGCATTGGTTTGTTTATTCCAAACAATATGTGGTAAGCAACTAAATCCAATTTCACAGCAATGAAAAATAATTCTTGAGTGTGAAGGAAATAAACTAAAATCGCCACCTATGCTCCTAGTAGCATCACCAATGTTAATGCAAGCAATACCACCAGGTTTCAGAACACGGTAAACTTCACTCCACACTTTATCTAATTCTTGGTGCATTAATTCGAAAGATTCTTTTCCTTTTTGGTTTTCTAAAACTACTTTGATCTTGGGATTGTACAAAGAAAAATTATCATCCCACATCTTGACCATAGGATATAAAGGACTCGTTATCACAAAATGAATAGATTCATTTTCTAGATTATACATGTTTTGTGAATTTTGGAAGTAAATCCTATGAGTTGTCTTCATTTAATAAACATTTTATTAGCTAGTCTTAAAGTTATTTGCCCTTATGGACATGAAAATTGAAAAATGGTTGTCTTTTATCTAAAAAACCTTTAAAGTTATCAGAAAGATTAAGTATTACTTATGTTTCACCTCTTTAATGACTTCAACAGAACCACACAGATTATGGGATATCTTAAAAAGATACGACTCAAATCCTGATGCATTAATCCAGATTTTAAATGAAATTCAAAAAGATGAAGGATATTTACCCCATATAACTCTTAAGCTGTTATCATCTGAATTAGACGTTCCTCTTAGCAAAATTTATGGTGTTTTAACTTTTTACGAGCATTTTAAACTTGTTAAACCTGGTAAAATTATTATTACAATTTGTATGGGCACTGCTTGTTTTGTAAAGGGATCACCAGCTCTCAATACTACTGTGAAGAATATGTTAGGCATCGAATCTGGGGAAACAACCTCAGATCAGTTATTTACATTTGAAAGAGTTGCATGCTTAGGGTGTTGTGCTTTAGCACCAGTAGTTCAAATTAATGGTGAAGTTCATGGTCAAATGACACCAAACAAACTTCAAAAGCTTTTAACAAAAATATGTAAGGAAGAAGAAAAAGGAGAGGAAAAATAAATGACCAATGGAAACCCTAAGAAGAAGAAGAAGAACCATGAAAGAAGAATCTTAATTTGTCAAGGAACAGGATGTATTTCTTCAAAATCCAATGAAATTAGAAAGAAATTTGAAACAGAGATAGTTAAAGCAGGTATTCATGAAAAAGTAGAAGTAACTTTCACAGGTTGTCATGGTTTCTGTGCTCAAGGCCCCTTAGTTTTTATTAAACCTGAGGAAACACTATATTGTAAAGTAAAGGTTGAAGATGTTGAAAAAATAGTCGAATCTCATATTAAGAAAAATGAACCAGTAGAAGATTTATTCTATGAAGACCCTAAAACTGGAAAGAAAATAGAAAAACACAATGAGATTGATTTCTATGCAAAACAAAAAAGAATGATTTTAGAAAATTGTGGTCACATAAATCCAGAAGATATTAATGAATATTTACACATTGGAGGATATTCTGGTCTGAAGAAAGCTTTTTCTATGAAACCTGAAGAAGTAATCGAAGCAATCAAGGAATCTGGATTGCGAGGTAGAGGAGGAGCAGGATTTCCAACAGGTTTGAAATGGGGATTCTGCCGAAATGCTCCAGGGAAGGAAAAATATGTGATTTGTAATGCTGATGAAGGCGATCCTGGTGCGTTTATGGATCGAAGTATTCTAGAAGCAGATCCACATAGTGTATTAGAAGGTATGATAATAGGTGGCTATGCTATTGGGGCGTCAAATGGGATAATATATGTAAGGTCAGAATACCCCTTAGCTGTTCATAGATTTCGTAAAACTGTTGAAGATGCAAAAGAATTAAACTTTTTAGGAAAGAATGTTTTAGATAGCGGATTTGATTTTGATGTAATGATTCAAGAAGGAGCTGGTGCATTCGTTTGTGGAGAAGAAACAGCACTGATGGCATCAATCGAAGGAGAGAGAGGAATACCAAAACCTAGACCTCCTTTTCCTGCTACTTCCGGATTATGGGGGAAACCAACAAATATTAACAATGTGAAATCTTGGGCAGCTGCTGCTTGGATTTTTAAGAATGGTGTTGAAGAATTTAAAAAAGTAGGTGTAAAAACATCAACAGGAACAGCTATTTTTTCTCTGACTGGAAAGGTAAAAAACTCTGGCTTGATAGAGGTTCCAATGGGAACAACCTTACGTGAGATTATTTTTGGTATAGGAGGAGGAATTCTGGACGATAAAAAATTCAAAGCTGTTCAAACAGGTGGTCCATCTGGAGGTTGCCTTCCAGCTTCAAAATTGGACTTAGGTGTGGATTTTGAAACATTACAAGCTGAAGGATCAATAATGGGGTCTGGAGGAATGGTTGTAGCTGACGAAAATACGTGTATGGTCGACTTAGCTCGGTATTTTCTTGCTTTTACACAAAAAGAATCATGTGGAAAATGTACTCCTTGTCGTGAAGGAACACTTCGAGCATTGGAAATACTTGAAAGAATAACTAGAGGTGAAGCTGATTTATCAGATTTGGACGATCTTGAGGAATTATGCCATGTTATAAAGGACACTTCTCTTTGCGCTCTTGGTCAAACTGCTCCAAATCCAATTTTGTCAACCCTTAAACATTTTAGACATGAATATGAGGAACACATCACTGATTTGAGATGTAGTGCTCGGGTCTGTACAGAACTTTATACGTTTGTAATAGATGAAGAAAAGTGTATTAAATGTGGTCTTTGTGCCAGAATTTGCCCTGTTGAAGCCATAATGGGGAGTAAAGAAACTTCTTTCAGAATTGATTGTCGTTTATGTACGCATTGTCAAATGTGTTACAATAGGTGTCCTAAAGATGCCATTGAGAAGGTGAGTGGAAAATGTTAGAAGAAGAAATTACTATTACTGTTGATGGTAAGGAACTCAAATGCTTACCAACTGATACGTACTATGAAGCCATTTCTAAGCACAATATTGAAATCCCAACTTTATGTCACAACCCAGAACTTAAACCAACGGGAGCATGCAGAATTTGCGTAATAGAAATTGAGAACTCACGTACCCTTATGCCAGCTTGCAGTACTCCTATAAAAGCCAATTCAGTTGTTTATACTCAAAGTGAACGAGTTAGAGAAGCTAGAAGAATTTTGGTAGAATTGCTACTAACATCACATCCTCTTAACTGTGTCATATGCGATAAAGCAGGTTCGTGCGAATTACAAAAATTGGCATATGAATATGTTCCAGAAGAAAGACTCGGAAGATATATAGGAACAAAACCTAAAACTGATCTTCAGGAAAAAAATGAATTTTTTGAATTAAATTATTCTGCTTGCATTCGATGTGGGTTGTGTGTTCGTGTTGCAGACGAAATACAAGTTTGTGGAGTTCTTTCGATGACACATAGAGGATTTGAAACGTTTCCAAGTCCTGGTTTTGGAAGAACTTTTGAAGAGGCAGGATGCGTTGCTTGTGGTAACTGTGTTAGTGTTTGTCCTGTTGGAGCTTTGGTATCTAACAGTGTTAAAGGAGCAGGAAGAGCCTATGAATTGGAAAAGACTACCACTACTTGTGCTTATTGTGGTGTTGGGTGTCAACTTGACTTATTTACTAATCCAATATCTAAAAAAATAGTTAAAGTGGATTCCACTGAAGGTAATGTTGTTAATGGTTTAGCTTTATGTGTAAAGGGCAGATACGGTTGGGATTTTGTAAATCACCCAGAAAGAATTAACCACCCATTAATGAAGAAGAACGGAGAATTTGTTCAAGTTACCTGGGATGAAGCTTTTGATTTCATTGAACAAAAATTAAAACAGATTAAAGAGGAAATGGGTCCTGATTCTCTTGCTTTTCTTACATCAGCTAAATGTACAAATGAAGAAAACTATCTTATGCAAAAGCTGGCTAGAGCCGCAATAGGTACCAACAATATCGATCACTGTGCTAGATTGTGTCATGCTTCGACAGTTACTGGTCTCGCAAGAGCTTTCGGATCTGGTGCAATGACAAATAGCATCAATGATTTAACAAAAAATGCTGAAGTTATACTTATAATAGGAAGTAATACAACTGAAGCGCATCCTGTAATTGGTGTGAAAATAAAACAAGCTGTTCAAGAAGGAAAAACTAAACTCATAGTCGCCGATCCTAGAATTATAGAACTAGCGGACTACTCTGAAATTCACCTACAACAACGTCCAGGATCAGATGTTGCTTTAGTTAATGCAATGATGAAGGTAATTATTGAAGAAGGTTTGTTTGATGAGAAATTCATACAGGAAAGAACAGAAGGTTATAATGAACTAAAAGAAAAACTAGAAAAAGTCTCCCTTGAAGTACTATGTAAAATAGCTAACATCAATCAAATGGATTTGAGACAAGCTGCCATTCTATTTGGTAAAGCTAAGACTGCTGCGATTGTATACTCAATGGGAATAACACAACATACAACCGGTACAGATAATGTACTGAGTTTAGCAAACTTAGCTATGATTACAGGAAATGTTGGCCGTCCTGGTACAGGTGTTAACCCGCTTAGAGGGCAAAATAACGTTCAAGGAGCATGTGATGTTGGAGGGTTGCCAGATGTCTATCCTGGTTATCAGAAAGTATCAGATAAGGAAAACAAAATTAAATTCCAAAAAGCTTGGGGTGTTTCCAATTTAAGCGACAAACCTGGTCTTACTGTAGTTGAAATAATGAATGAAGTTTATGAAGGAAATATACGTGGTGTCTACATAATGGGAGAAAATCCTGCTTTGAGCAACCCCAATATTAATCATGTACGTTCAGCTCTTGAGAAACTTGAATTCCTTGTAGTTCAAGATCTTTTCATAACTGAAACTGCTAAATATGCGGATGTTATTTTACCAGGAAAATCCTTTGCAGAAAAAGAAGGAACATATACAAACACAGAAAGGCGTATTCAAAGAGTAAGAAAAGCAATAGATTCAGAAGGAGAAAGAATTGCTGATTGGAAAATTCTTCAAGAGATGTTAAACCGTTTTGGAATAGAAAACAGATATGATTCACCAGAACAGATTATGGACGAAATAGCTGATGTTACACCAATTTATTCAGGAATAAGTTTTGATAGAATTGATAAAGTAGGTTTACAATGGCCTTGTAAAGGTAAAAACCACCCGGGCACAAAAATTCTTCATGAAAAAACATTCTCCAGAGGTAAAGGCAAGTTTCATGCAATCTCATATATTGAACCTGCAGAATTACCAGACAAGGATTATCCAATAATTCTAACAACAGGAAGAATACTCTATCACTTCCATACCGGTGAAATTACTCGAAGAGTTAAGGGGATTCACAAGAGAAGACCCATAGAAAGAAGCGAGATTAATACTAAAGATGCTGAACGTCTAAATATTAAAAATGGAGATAAAATCACTATCGAATCTAGAAGAGGAAAAATAGAAACAATTGCTAAAGTAACAGATAGAATTCAAGAAGGAGTTGTTTTCATGTCATTCCATTATAAAGAGTCTGCTGCTAATTTGCTAACAAACGATGCTTTGGATCCACTTGCTAAAATCCCCGAATTCAAAGTCTGTGCAATTAAGGTTGGTAAAGTATAGTTTCAAAACGAGGGAGAAACTTATTCTTTTTTCAGTGACTTAATTAACAGTTCTAGGCTTTATTATTAATTTCTTTTTGAGTTCTTTTACGTCCTTTAAAATAGTATCCTTTGTCTCTTCAGGGAAATAATATATTAAATCTTGCAAAGCATGCAACGCAAAAAAGGGTATGTTGTTATCTTTCCAAAACAAATGTTCAGCTTTCAAGGATTTTTTCGCTAACTCCTCATAATCTTTTTCCGTTAGCACAGATGACTTTCTAAAATACCTAGACCAAAGAAATGCAGAATAATTATTGTGTAGATCGTTCATTTTTTCAATGAAATCGTAAAGATATAATTCGTCAAATGATTCTGGTTCCACGCTTTTTAATGATCGAATAATGGTATTTGGAGAAGGCATTTCAAGTTTATCAAATTCTTGAATATCTATTGCGCTTTTTCTTAGTTCTGTCTGAATGTTAACATTGTCAAAGGTTTTAGTTGGGAGATTATTCATCTCAATTATCGCTGTGCTATCATATAGTTTCAACATTGGTGCGGTTCTAATCAAAACATCTGCTCTTCCTAGAGTTAGTTCCTCAAACTGCTTAGGGAAGTATATTTTTTGTCCATAAAGAGCCAACAGTGGTTCTATCATCCCTGTCTCAGATTGTAAAAAACTAACTCCATCATCACAGATTTTCATCGATTTTAACAATGATAGCATAATAAATGGTCTATCAGAAGGTAGAAATTGAACAGTTTTACCTTGTAATAAGCGTAAAGTAGAACCTATTCCAAGCATAACTCCTTCGAAAGAACTATTTTGATCATCTATGATAAAATCAATTTGATCCATAAGATTGTAGTTTTGAAGTATTTTCCTATATTCTTCTTTTCTAGTTGCAGAGTTTACAGACAATACCGTTTCTCCATAAAATAGATTGCTTCTTTTTATCAGATTAACTAAAAAAGGCTCACCATTAAATGGTAATAAAACCTTGTCTTGCCACTCTGCACTTTGTTTTTGGTATCTTCTTGACAAACCTCCTGCAAGAATAACTAAGACAGTTTCTGACATTAATTAACGAAAATCAGTTTAGTATAAATTCTTTTTGAGAAACAATAAAATAAAAAATAAAGAAAAAAGTTAAAATTTTAGGGATCTTCTGGTTCTTTGTCTAGAGACTTTTCTATTGCTTCAGACAGTTCAATAGTTGCATCTTCTTCTGCTTCTTCAACCATGTCTTCCACTGCTTCTTCCAAAACTTCTTCTACAACATCTTCTGCAAGATGTTCTGCAGCTTCTTGACTAACGCCTTCAACATTTTCTTCAACAGCCTTTTCAACTATTTCTTCTAAGTCGTCCTCAAGGGCTTCCTCAACAGCTTCTGTCACTTCTTCCACAATCTCTTCAACAATCTCTTCGATTGTGTCTTCTGCAGATTCAGCAATTTCTTCTGTTGCTTCTTCAACTACCTCGTCAACTACCTCTTCTACAACCTTTGAAACAAGTTCTTCTGATTTTTCTTCAATTGCTTCCTTAACCACTCCTTCGAGTGTATCGTCACCTACTTCTTCGGCTACACGCTTTGTAATTGTTTCCGCAATATCGTCGACAACATCCTCAACAACCTCTGTAACAACATCTTCAACTGCGTCTTCTAAGGTTTTTTCAACGGGTTCATCAACAACTTCTGGTTCAACAACAGGCACAGGCTCAGGTTCAGGAACAATAACAGGTTCTTCGATGACGGGTTCAAGCTCAGAAACAACAACGGGTTCAAGCTCAGAAACAACAACAGGTTCAGGCTCAGAAACAACAACAGGTTCTTCGATGACGGGTTCAAGCTCAGAAACAACAAGTGTTTGAGGTTCAAGTTCGGGTTCAGGTTCAACAACTGGTCCAGTTGCAGGTTCAATATCTACAGGATATTCTGTGGGTGGACCTAATTTTTGTTCTGGAATAACTTGAGGTTTTGGTTCTTCAACTGGTTTTTCTACTCTAGAAAACACTTGTTTAGGAAAAGAATCCTGTCTAGAATCACCTCTAAATCCAGAAAGATCTGTTTCAATATATTTTTCTTGAACAGTTAAGTTTAGATCTCCTATGTTATCTTCAGTTAATTGTTCAAGTCTACTCTTTGCCCCAACTCTTTCCCCAGTTGCTATTTGAAAACCTGCTCTACTAATATTATCAGCTTGACGTCTCCCTGTTCTTTGAGCTACAAGGCCAACGTGTTTACCAAAAATTAGGTGCCATTCGTTTTTGTCTCGATTGAAGATTAGGACTCCATCTACATCCATGCTCATCAGTTGAGAGCCAACATCAGAAGCATCAGATTCCATTATCTTTTGGAATTTAATTTGATCCTTTATCTCACTAAATTCGTTTTTACTGTGGTCATATGCTAGAAAAACATTCATTGGACTCATAATGATATCCCTTTTAAATCTTTAATAAAATAGAACAGTTTTATTAAAAAAGGTATTCTCTTTAGGCAACGAAAAAAAGACGTTCAGAAAAGTGTTAAAAGTAGAAAAAAAAGAGAAAAGAGAGAAAAGATATTATTACTATTGTGCGTTCACATCATCAAGCAGTAAGTTGACGCCAGCGAATGCGCTAATTATATCAGTAATAGCTGTTTGGAATTCGCCTACTCTAAGAGACGGATCAACATCATCTATAATGTCCAATATTAGATTTACTTCATCTATTGTATCATATAAACTATTGCGAATATCCAGTAGAGCATCCCTAGTTCCAGAAAGCTGCGTCATTCCTCCAGCTTCTGTTTGGTTCATGTAATAGGTAGCTGTAGTTAATTCACTTATTGACATATGTAATGATGCATTTGCTGATAGGAAGTGAGTTTGTGCTGATGCCCATGATGAAGAATTGAAGTCTGCATACCCTGCGGTTATGTTGTTGAAACTATTACTCAAATGGCTTAATCCGCTGAACATATAGTAGAATGAGTTTGCAATATTATTTGCATTGAATACGTTCTGAGTTAAGTTGAATTGAATTAACTGATCTGTAAAACTAAGGGCAGGTGAGCTAAGTTCTCCATATGTGTTATTGGAAGCTTTGGTTCTTACATCGTTAATCTGTGTGTCTGTAGCATAAGCATCAACAGTCATATCACCGGTTGTTGTTCTTAAGTCATCCATTGAACTTATCAATGGTGAATAGTCTGCAATATCCTCATAATTAGTATCATTAAAAACACTCATAGTATCTTGCATTGTAAAGAATACTGTTGCGATATTACCACCTAGTGAACACAGTGGTACAGTTAAACCAACCATGTCAATTAAGAATGTAACAGTTGAGTTAAGTATTGGTGTATCTGAATTCGCTATTGCTTGCACTTCTGGATTCAGAAGCACAGTATGTACTATACTGAAGTTTGCAGATGCGTCATCAAAATACGACGAAGTATCAACTCCTTCTGTTTCATTGTAAAAGGTAGTTGTTGTACCTATTACATCTCCAGCTTTGAATAAACTATATGCTCCGTATAAGAAATGTGTCAAAGTAGCTGAATCGCTTCCGCTTGGTATAGTTAACAAAGCATCTATTACTCTTACTGCTCCTTCGAAGATTGAGAGATAAGAATCAATCATATCAACTTGTGCTAGCACTGTTTCTGCGACTTCAGTGGGTACTCCTACAACCTCAAGATCGCTTATTGCTTCTGCAATATCAGTGATATTTACTTTATTCAACTCTATTAAAGCATCATCAATGTAATCGGTACTATTACCTAGAGTCAATAAGCCTTCGCTTACCTTGTCGATTCCTTCGTCAAACCGAGTGTCATTAATTTCACTTTCAATTTGTGTTACAGTTCCATCCTTAGTGCTAAGGAAACTGCCACCTTCACCAAAAGATGCCATAGCATCTTCCATACCCTCTAGAATAAGGAATGTACCATTCGCAAACGGACCTAACCCCGAAGATATGTGTAACGCCGCTGAGGCAACGTAGTAAATATTTTCTATAAACGTCCCTAGTACCGGTATCGTAGACGACAATCCTATAATTCCTGACTGTTGCATAGCTAATAAGTTATCAGCACTCTGCTGGAAGTATCCAGACGCCAAGTAAAAGGAAGCTATAGATTCATCTATATCCTCTTGTGTTGCATTTTCAAAATCGGTGAAAATGCTGAAACCTTGACCCAAATAAATGGCACCAGGTAGTATATCAGTTGTTATTACCATAACTCCTGAGAAGAGGAGATGCACAACTGGAGTGAGGATTAACCCAATGAAGAAAAATACTAATGCAAATAATGCGGATAGTATAGTCATAATTTCTGGTTGTGTCGTAAAGATTTGCACCATCCAAGTTAACGCCAGTGGTCCAAATATGAACAATGGAAGGGAAAGTACTAAATCAATTACAAAAGAAAATTGGGTGTAAGTACGAATTTGGTCCATGTCCAAATCGCCAAGATCCATTTCTGATAGCGTTTCATTCATACCCTCAGCCGTTTCAAGGAACAAATCTACTCCTTCAGACACCGGAGCGAATGGATTGTATACCGGTGCTTGAATTACGTTATTAAACAAATAACCTGTTCCAAATACAATTATAATTAATATTGGTATAGATATAAGGGCTCTAGATTTATCACGTATTAAACCAGCAAAAATGGCTATGCCTACAATTCCTAGTATATAGGCTATCAATGTGGAAGTAAAGCTTTCTCCAGGTTGCATTGCCGCTTCAAGGATAAACATTAAAGCTACAAAGAAAACAAGAAAGAAGAGTAAACCAATACCCCAATAACTCCACTTTTTCCCACTTTCCACCGGTTCTTCTTGTGGTTCTTTTATACTCATAGAATCATCTTTTTTGAGTTTCTAACTATCACATAGCTAACTGACATATTTATAATTGTCGAAATTCTAAGAATGTCGAATTCTCTATTTAAAAAGCAAAAAGAAAAGACGTAAGAGATGGAACTTAAAGTAGGTTTTCACGGAGAGATAGTCGTAGATTAAATCCAAATTCATTGTTTATGTGAGATAGGTTAAGGAATGTTTGTGTGGATTTGTACAATAACTGCTCGATAGATCGCAAATTTGAACCTATTATTGGAACAGAAATTGTTGGGAAAACAACGAATAAAAGAACCGGTACAAATGCACCTTCATCGTCCTCATCATCGATCAAAACCATATCAAAACCGTAAGCAACTGATGAGCAATAACTTACCCAATCTTGTTATGAGAGAAAATGAGGGAAAAAATTTTGAGAAGAAATAGGAAAGAGAGCATATGTTAGTGAGAATAGGGAAAGCTCCTCCCAGTTGACTTTTCTTCGCGTTTATATACCATTCTGTGGATAAGTAGGTGAAGACGATGGTCTCACAAGCAACAAAGAAAACACAAGTAGCTGTCAACCCTCATACAAAGACGGTGATGCGAAGCTACCAGGTGGCGCTAAAATGTGTAGACCAACAACAACGAGAAGAGATCAACCAAAGGATAAGAAAGCTAGAAGAACAGCAACTGCTCCTCCTTTCTCCGAGAATAGTAAAGAAAGCAGAAACGTTATACAGTTCCAACCCTAAGGAAGGGTTCTTCACCCGTCAACTATGCAAAGAAGTGGGGAAGAGTCCTAATATAGCAGAAAGTGCTTTCCATTGGTTGCATATAGCAATCAAAGGGAAAAGAGATAAGGAGCAGAAAGTACAAGGGTTGCTAAACTTCCTTGCTAAGAACCCTCAACAACTTGTAGAATGGATGATCTTTGGTAGATCACCTTATAC
>DAOVER010000006.1 GCA_030668875.1 Candidatus Heimdallarchaeota archaeon | reverse complement strand
ACCAGAAATTTTCATTAAAGTTGGTATTTGACTTGTTTGTTTCGTTGAATTTCCATACATATTTCTTTCCTCAATTTAGTAGATATTATCCTCATCAGTAAATCAATAATATTTATAGTTTTTGCAGAATATTACTGAAGTAAAAGCTCTAAGTATGTCAGAAATTTCTTGTGCTTTACCATCATCAAAATTAGTTGATTTTGCATCAAAATTTGTTCTAATGAACTCTAATGGGTACTTTGTTTATTATACTTGAACTTATGTTATCTCTTCTTTTACCATACTTTCGCATAACATTCATAAACATGATTCTATGCTGTTCTGTCTTTTAAACTTCTTAAGTTAAAGTGTTATACAGAATAACAACATTACCTTCATTGCCCTCTGCGTATGATTTATAATAATACCATTCACATGTTATATTAACTGGGGTTCAAATCAGTTGCACTATTTATCTAGCTACCTACGCACGTTATGAAACTTGGTTAAACTTGCCAAAGGCGGTCTAACCGTCGTTTAAGTGGGTCCCCTCACGTGCGTTGAGGGGAAGAATCATGAGAATCATGATTGGGGAAGGAAGGAAGGGAGTGCGCATTTACTACGCCAACATTCCTGCCATTGCGCATCGTGCTGTATGGTTCAAACTTTATTAACTGAGGGACAAGTGTTCAAACACTTGCGAACCATAAATATGGCGAGTTTTCGCCAAGCACTACCTCCTTATCCGCACTTTCCTATATAAACTCGTAGAAAAATGGAAGAAAATTGGAGAGGTATTAACCATCACCACCTCAACATGCAATGAGGGACAACTCAGAGACTTCTGGCAAGATTGAATAAGATTTTAATCATCTGTTGCTAACGGTAATGGATGGATTACCAGATTCATCGTAACTTTCTGTAGAAACAAGTTCAGTATAACTCCATGTCCAATCTGAGGTTGAAAAAGATCCTTTTCCTGCATAATCAAGGGGGTTTGGCTGAAGACTCTTCCCTTCATATTGGTTTGAGGTTGATAACAATACTAGAACAACCAAACATGTTAGTAAAACTCTTTTTCCTCTTATTAACATTAGAATACAATCCAAAGTAAATGATGGGTTAAACACTTTTAAACTATTGCTACAAATTGGTGTTGCTATGCTTGTTGTCTCTTTAGGTTCTAAATCTTCTTCATTTAGTTCTTGATTACATCACAACTAATAAAATTGATATCTCATCCCTTCATAATTGTAAGATTTTGATAACTCTAAATTTTGATAATTCTTTAGCAGATTATAGTTTAAATGAATTTGCTCTTTTATACATTGGCCAATTCTTTTTGAAAGCTCTAGGTCCGAATACCTGTAACCCTTTTTCTGATCTCCAAATCTCTGGAGCGTCTCTTGTAAAAACTGTAACTTCTCTATTTCTTTTGAAATCATTCTCCCACGGAGTTAAACCGTACATTGTTTTAGAATCAACCATGTAAATCCCATCTGGACAGGTAACGAATGGTTCGTTATTTAGCCAAGAGAGAAGATATTCATTCTGGTACCAAACCTTTAATTCATGGTTTTTTATATTTAAAGAATCAAGAATAATTTCCCCTGAGGTAAAACCTCCTTCTTCTGTTCTTGAAAAATCTCTTACCTTCCCAGTAAAAACTATTCTAGTGTCAGGGAGTGTATCAAGAATTGTTTTTATCGGTTGTTTCTTTTGTTCGTTAGCTGTCCTTACCTGTTTACCTAATTCTATTGCTAAAGACAGAGTTTGAGGAATAACTGCTTTCTGAGCTTCTTTAATTTTCATATGACATCGAGCAACGCTCACTGATCCTCCCGACAAACGTGAAAAGGTTCTAGCAATGAGTTCACCTCTAATATCATCTGCTACATTTTTCACAATTTGAATATCACCATATTGGCTAACGATTGAGAAAGGTGCAACTGAAAGATCTTTGACCCTTGTTGTGCTGATAGATATTTTTGGCTTACTCCTTCCACAACAATCTCCATTGATTGCAACTTTACCCATTTGAGCAGCTACCATCAAAGGAATAATGCTGTTGTAAGGTCCAAGCTCAGTGGCTACAAAAGCGCTGAATTCTTCGCCTAGGAACAATTCAAGTTCTTTAACAGCTCTAATCATAGGATTTTTTTCTACTATTTCTTTTTCTTCAACTAGTTTTTTATCTTCTTCTGTAATTCCTCCTCCAACCATTCCGATGATACAAAGACTATCATCTGGCTGAAAATCTGTTAAGTCAGCGATCGTAAAATTCATGCCTATGTCATATATTTTATTGATAGTTTCGAGAGCCTTAGCTTCGCTTCCCCCTCCACCACAGGCTAAAATCTTTGCACCTATAACTAGATTATAGGCATCTAGTTTTGATAATTCTCGAATAGTCATGACAATTGAATTAGGATTTGCAGGCTTTTATGCTTTTTCCGTTGATATGCTTACTAGTAAAACAGTTTTATTGTCAGTTTCTTTCTTGTTGTCTTTTTGTATTTTTTACTCTTCTAGATATAACGTAGAAGAGTGATGTAAGAATGATGAGCAACAAAAAATATGATCCTGATGAAGGAGACGAGGACTTTTTACCTCCAGCATGACATCTATAGCTTGAAATATGGAGTCATTTCACACTTTTTTTGAGAAATCTAGTTTTAGTATTTCCCGAGTATATATACCAATTGAAGGATTTAAGTTTGAGAACTTATGTTTACTAAATCTTGGAAGAATTCTGTAGTTATATGAAGGATGTGTATTTAGTAGAAGTGTAAAAGTGGGAAATATGAAACTAAACGAACTCAAAGAACGAATTAGCTCTATAAACTCAGAGGTAGATTTTAGGGTTTTAATTTCGCATATGAAAATATTAGCTTCTAATATGCGTTCAAAAAAAGAAGTTGTTAATTGAATTGAGGAATTTATTACTAAAGCAAATCAAATTTCAGATTATGAATCAACTGTTGTTTTGTATGGATTACTAATTCTACAATTGGAACACAAGGCTAGTAACCTGAACAGAATAATTAGTTTACTTGAAGAAATGCAACATTTGGCATATAGAATTAATTATGAAGAAGGTATAGCATTTTCTTATTCATTTTCCTGGTACATTGAGAAATTTCAAGGAAATAGAGAGAGAAGTAGAGAAGAAATTAAAAAAGCGGTAAAGCTATTAAATGAAATACAGCAACCTGATGAATTCATTTATCACTTCATTAATTACTCATACGCTCTAGAAGAATGGTTAGAGAATCGCAATCCAAATGCAATTGAAATTCTGGAAAGTTGCGTTGACTATTTTTATGAAAATAATTTGTATCATAGTTTAGCTATGTCATTAGGTGCTTTAATAATAATTTATCAACAAACTCAAAACAAAGAAAATTCAATATCTCAAACTAAGAAAATTATCATTAACCATGATTTACTTGATGATATGCCGGTAGAAATAAAGTCTATCATTCACTATTTCATTGGTGTTAGTCATAAACTAAATTTCAATCTAAAAGAAGCTGAAGAACAGCTTTCAAAGGCTCAAGACATATTAAAGCCAATCTATAAAACAAGCATTTATTCAGGGTATTATATAACAACACTATCTCATCTTTCAGCAATATATGCTCTACAAGGAAAACTAGAATTAGCATGCAACAAGATGTTAGAAATTGAGGACTTACTACAAGAAGATTTAGCAAAACAAAATATAGACGTGTACAACAGAAAACAGATAATCCATACACTAAACCTTACAAAATTCTACATTCAATCAAGATTTCAAAGATTTCAAATGAAGGATGTAAAAGCATTGATTCTTAACATAATGATGAATCTTAAGAGATATTACAGTAATACAATGATGTTAAGTGAATTTCTAGTAAATGCAAGTTTAGAAATAGAACAGTTGATAAGAATAAAAAATTTCACAATCCAAGCATCACAAGAGTTAATCATATCATAGACTTCCTACTAGAGAAATTGAAATTAAATGAAGAATACACTTCAGATTACCAGGTCTTAAAATACGTGAGCGCTTTGAAAAGAAGGCCTGTAGAGGAGAGGATGACTAAAGTCGAGAAGGCTTTTGCAGATTTATTAGCTGCACAAGAATATTACAAGATTAAACGCTTTTCTGAAATCTCTCCTCTTCTCAAGCAATATGAAAACAGGCTACAGTGAATTGAGGTTTTAGAGATGCGTATCTTCATGGAAGCTTTTATCCAAGTTGGAGCATATAAGAACGGAGATCCTCTTGGTCCAGCTTTGCAATATATTGCTATAAAGAAATGTATATTGTATGGGTTCTCTAGATTGGAAAACAAATTACTTGATTACTTACAATTGCAGCATAAGGAGATAACAAAAGCAATATAGAACTCAAGGGAGGGTTCCTATGTTCTTTGGAGGTTTTTATTTTTGTCATGAAAATATATTTTGTAGATACGCCTCTTATCTCCAAAATTCCTCAGGTCGATTTCTTGTTTTTGTTTGTCTTACCACGCAATATACATTTTATGTGGTAAGATTATTTTCAACTTGCTTTTTTTTATTTGTTCCATGAACTGAACAATCTTTATAACTGTTTATGCATATAAAAAAGCATAAACCTTGTTGATATAATGAAAATTAAAAAACAAATTTTGTTTATACTAGCATTTTTCTCGATTATAATTTTAGTTTTCAGTTCTACTGAAAATGGTTTTAGCCATATTTCCACAGAAAAGGAATCGATTACATGGAATATGGAACGAATACCCTTCAGTAACATCGTTATTAATGATGATGGTGATTGGGCAACTTATGGTATAAATGGTTCTGGATCGTTAGCAGATCCTTACTTAATTGAAAACTTGGAGATTGTAACAAGTGAATCCTACGGGATATTTATTGTTAATACTGTAAAGGCATTTCTTATTAAAAACTGCTATGTTAGTTCTAGTATTGACGGAATGTATATCTGGAATGCCACAGCAGGAGCTAGAATAGAAGGCAATGTGATTGAATACCTAGGACAAACAGGTATCAAATGCTACAGGTGTCCTAATACCACCATAATTTACAACAAGCTTGACTATGGAGGAACTTATGGACAAGGTATAGCGCACACAGGTAATTTTTCAATCATAGCTCACAATTATGTTACTGGTTTTGATATGGGTATATGGACAAGTGGAGGGTATACAGAAGTATACAATAATACAGTAGAATCAGTTCAAAGAAAAGCATTAATGGCTGATGCTGGAGACAAATACAAGATTTATAATAATACATGTAGTTTCAATGGAGATGGAATATATGTCTGTGATTCTTCATACTCAGAGATTTATAACAACACATGTAGTTTTAATGGCGGTAATGGAACAAGATTAGATTTATCTTATGGCTGTGAAGTTAAGTACAACTGGTTTGAAGCCAATGAGGAGTTTGGTGTAGTTTTAGCATATCAATCATCAAATAATATCATTCACCATAATGTGTTTATTGGAAACGAAGGTGGAACAGAACAAGCCTACTTTGAAGGACCAACTAATGGTTCAGAAGGTAATCTGTGGTATGATCCTACAACTCTTGAAGGAAACTACTGGGACGATTGGGACGGAGATGGTTTCTATGAAATAGGGGGGGGATATGGAGAAGTAGATCTTTATCCACTTGCACAATTTGCAAACTTACCTGAAATAGATGAGTATTCGACAGCCAGCTTATTATCAATTTGTATAATAACTACAGCAATTATGCCCTTAATTTATTTCGTAAGAAAAAAGAGGAAATAGAGGTTTTGTTTCCTTCGAGTGATGCCACATAATCCTTATGCCCTCTCTTCGCCACCCTCTACTTCCACTAGTTGAATGTGTTCATCCTAAAAAAACTACTATAAAATAAGATGACAGATTTTCTTTTTCTCTTTTTGACAATGTTTTTATCACTGCGTGTAAAGGTTAATGAGAAGCAATATGGTAGATACAAACTCTTTGTGGCATACAATCAAAGTTGGTCCAAATCCTCCTGAGGAGGTTTATGCTATTATTGAAAATCCTAAAAATAGTAAGAATAAATACGAATTAGGGAAAGGTGGTATAATTTACCTGGATCGTGTTTTGCACTCCTCAGTTCACTTCCCAGGAGACTATGGATTAATACCTCAAACATATTTTGAAGATGGTGATGCCCTTGATATTCTTGTTCTCATTTCTGAGCCAACGTTTACAGGATGTGTCGTTGCAGCTCGACCAATTGGTATTCTTAGAATGAGAGATGAGAAAGGACACGATGACAAGATTTTAGCAGTTGCTTCAACCGATCCTTTCTATCATGGGGTTTATGGATTAGATGATGTTTATCCTCATACACTTAGTGAAATTGCAGAGTTTTTCAAGACCTACAAAGGTTTAGAACATGGTAAAAAAGTAGAAGTAATAGGGTGGAACAAGAAAGCAGAAGCCTTCAAATGTATAACACACTCTATGAAATTGTACAAGGAATTATTTGACAAAAAATAAGGGAACATTTTTATTGTCCCCATATTTTCATTGCCATAACGGAATATTCATGATTTCTTCGTTTCAATCAATCATTTTGTGTATTTTATAGAGTTCATCATATAGAGAGTAAGATGACTGATTTACAACCTATACTTACTCAGATGGATAAATCACTTATCCTCCTACACCGCCCACATCTTTTCATAAAGATGCTTACGGTTCGCTTTTAGATGTTTGTTGGATGTAGCCTCGAGAATCACCACGTAACTGGTGCATAGCTACAATCCTTCAAGGTATCAACTGTATCATCTTATTTAGACATCAAAAAAATGTACAAATAAGAACGTTATATGAATAAGATTGTATTTACACTCCAATAATTGTAAAAGAAAGGATATATACAAAAATAACGAAAAAAATTTGATAAAATGCAAAAGTTCATTTATAATTCAATTTTCTTTGAGAGTACATTAGAATTTACATTAGACTAGGAGAACGCTTGTTATGGCTCTCGAAAAATGGATAAACAAAGAGGATTTAGAGAAACTTCGTGCTCTCGAAAATCCTAAAGCTGAAAAGGTAATTGAAAAATTTCTTACACTTTGCAAACCTGCTAATGCAAGAGTAATTGATGATTCACCAGAAGATATTGCCTATGTTCGTCAACTTGCCATTGATAATGGAGAAGAAATGAAAGTAGGAATAGAAGGACATACTGTTCATTATGACGGTTTTTATGACCAAGCTAGGGATAAAAAGAACACTCGTTTACTTGTTCCAGCAGACGAAAAAGAGAATTATGGTCAACACATAAACACTATTGATCGTGATGAAGGATTAAAGGAAGTTCTGGAGATTATGGATGGAACGATGGAAGGAAAAACTGTTCTCATAAGATTTTTCAGTTTAGGTCCAACCAAATCTAAGTTCTCACTTCTTGCACTTCAACTTACAGATTCTGCATATGTTGCTCATTCTGAGGACATCCTATATAGAATGGGGTATGAAGAATTTAAGCGTAGAAAAGGTGATGATTTTTTCTATCTGATACACTCAGCAGGGGAACTTACAGATAAAAACGTTACAAAAAATGTTGATAAAAGAAGAATATACATCGATCTAGTTGAAAATCGTGTTCTTACAGTTAACAACCAATATGCTGGAAACAGTTTAGGGTTAAAGAAACTTGCCTTAAGGTTAGCAATTAACAAAGCAATAAGTGAAGATTGGCTAACTGAACACATGTTCATTAACGCCGTTTGGCCTCTGGACAAAAGTAGAAAAACTTACTTCCTTGGAGCTTTTCCAAGTGCTTGTGGTAAGACTAGTACAGCTATGATCCCTGGTTTTACAATTGTAGGGGACGATATAGCATATCTTAGGTTAAATGAAGAAGGAGAAGTTAAAGCTGTCAATATCGAACAAGGTATTTTTGGGATTATTAAGGATGTTAATCCAGGTGATGACCCAGAAATTTACAAAAACCTATGCACACCTAGAGAAGCAATATTCTCCAATGTGTTAATCAATGAAGGTACTCCTTATTGGTTAGGAATGGGCAAACAAGTTACTGTTCCAGACAAAGGAATCAATTGGACTTCCTCCAAACTTGGAGATTGGGAAGCAGGAAAACATTTCGACGATGATGGTAATGAATACAAATTCTCTCATCCAAATGCTAGATATACCATTAGAATCGAAGGGCTTGAGAATGCTGACGAAGCTATTCATGATCCTGATGGTGTCAAAGTTTCAGGAATCATCTATGGAGGTAGAGATTCTAATACATCTGTTCCTGTTTATGAATCATTCTCATGGGAACATGGAGTATATATTGGAGCATCTATTGAATCTGAAACTACCGCAGCAACACTAGGCAAAGCTGGTGTTAGAAAACATCAACCAATGGCAAACCTTGATTTCATCGTTGTACCCTTGGGTAAATACCTACAGGCTCACTTAGATTTCGGTAGAAGAATCGATGATGCAAAACGTCCTCGAATATTCTCAACCAATTATTTCCTTAAAGACGAAAGCGGTCGTTATTTCGATGAGATCTTGGATAAGAAGATTTGGCTACTTTGGGCTGAAGGTAGAGTTCACGGAGAGTATGAAGCCATTGAAACTCCAATTGGTCACATTCCAAAGTATGAAGACTTAACTAAACTCTTCAAGGAAGCATTTGACGTAGACTATGGTAAGGAAAGATATGAAGCAGAATTTTCAATAAGAATTCAGAAGTTCCTTGAGAAGATTGAAAGAATAGAAACAATCTTTCGAGCAGAGAAAGATGTTCCTGGAAAGTTCTTTGTTGAGCTAGAGGAACAAAAGAAACGACTTCTAGTTGCTAAAGAAAAATTTGGTTCTGACATCTTATCACCCTTTCTTTTTTAATACTAATAAGTAAATCAGGGGATATATTTTCCTCCCCCTATTTTTTATTATTGTTTGTGGTGCATATATATACTAAAGCATACTCAATATTAGATCAAGTTGACATTAGGATACCAAGTAGATAAAGACAAGCAGAGCAAGAAAGTGAATAAATTTGCTCTTGTAAATTGCATTATAGGAATACCAACAATCTTTTTCTTAATATGGATAATGGCAAAAGGATTTCTAGCAAATCATGTTGTTACATCTTCTTTAGCTCTTAGTGTTCTAGCAATTGGTGTTGGTTACTCTATTTTCAAGATTGTTAGGTATAATAAAAAGAAGAAATAAAACTAGTCAAATTAATACTCTAAACTTATTTCTAGATTGCAGAAAACGCCCTTAAAACCTGTAATTTTAGCTGAAAATATATTTTTGTCGAGAATAAGAACTTAGAACCATGAAAAACACAAGTTTTGTCAATCAAAGTTCATAATCTCGGTATTTTTTCTCCCGTACTATTTATGTCGGGAGTTGTACAAAGAAATAGACTTTCAAGTAAATGTTTACTCAATAAACAATTCATAATAATTTTGAACTAGATGGTTGAATAAAGGTAATTTAGAATAGTTGTATCAAGCGTACTGAAACAATATATCGAATACTCTTTAAACAAACAAAAAGCAAAACAAAGCTCATATTTATTTGAGAAGGAAAATGTAGTTAATAGTTAACAGAAGTATCAAGATAGGCGAATACAAGAGTTTCAAGAATATAGAATAAATTCAAGTGAATATTATTGAACTTACTTCATGAAGATTACCGACAGTTGGTTTACAAATGAGAGAATAAAGTTCAAACCCTAAATATAAAAAATTAGGAATATAGAATCCAATAAAATGCACATTTTAAAAAATTGATCACAGGTTAATGAATAATTATAAAAGTAGAATGAAGAAGTAAGAAGTTTTGTACAAAGGAAACATTATGAACAAAAGGTACATAAACCTGAAAACCAATTAAACAGTCTTAAAGAAAACTTTTGAGGAAAATGCCGGTTTAAAATATTACATAAATAATACAGTTAGTATACTAGTTGACTACAGTGGTATTCTGTTGAAAATGTTTATATTGACAACAAAACCCTTGTAGAAACATGATTGAAGAAGTAAGAGATTTACTAAAGCGTATTGATCAAATAATTGATTCAGAATCAAGAAGGTTGACTGATCAGATCGATGAACTAAAGGAAGAGCTAAAAAAATTAAAAGAATCTGGAGAGAACATCAGTTCAATAAGAGATGAAATTAAGAACCTTACTTCACAATTAGATGAAACAACATATGAACGAGATAGTCTTCAGAAAACAGTTGATAAGCTTTCACCTTTAGAGAGTATGACTGAAGAATTAAAAGAACAAGTAGAAAATTTGACACTGCAACAAGAGGGCTACATTTTTACAACTAAAGTGATATCAAATTGGATACCCAGTCAAAAAGAGAATATTGATGTTCTTGTAACTTTATCATCGTCACCAAATCACACTTGCACATTGAAAGAATTACACAGTAAAACAACAATTCCTGAAGTAACATTAAAAAATCGTATTCTTCCTATCCTAGAAGATAACTCGCTGATAAGAATAGATGGAAAAGATATTAAGCTTACAATAAAAGAGAGTGAGTAATACTAGATGACGTTTGCGTAAGAAGTTCCGCAAAGTTAAATAAGACAAATTGTTTAACATAATATACATGATGAAAATACTCAAATCTCGTCGAGGAGTTTCAAGTATTATATCAACTTTAGTTATCTTCACAGTAATGGTTTCTGCTTTAGGTTTAGCTTTTTCGCAAATAATACCATCATTAGAAAGGTTTCAGACACAGAGTGATCTAACAGCTGCTACAAACACATTCTTGTCTTTCGATTCAGAAATTAAAACACTCATCAACACACCAGATAACTCGTCAAGCGTACTAAGATATAATCTTGATAGTGGGATACTAGATTTGAAACAAAATAGAGAAATATCCTTAATGATAAATTCAGGAGGAGTTAATTTACTGAATAAATCCTATTTTACAGGAGAGGTTGAGTATAAAATAGAAGGGAATTTTGAGGGGTTAGGAGGGGCAATATATGACTTTGGAAGTCCATTATTGCTTGTATATTCGCTTAACAGAACAGCACAAATGATGAATATAGTCCACCAAACATTTGATGGATACAAAACTATTCAATTATACTACAGTGTTTTTGTAAGTATTGAACAAACAAGTGATTCAGATGTAGAAGTTAATTTCATGATAGTTCACTTAAACACTTCAAAAACTTTGGATGGACAAGGAGAGTATTTTCCAATAGTAAATACACAAGATAAAATACAGATTGTGAAATTAAGTCAAGTAATAGAAAGTATAAATCTCGGTGAGCAAAATAATGAGCTATCTGTAAAAGCTCTAACAACAGGCTTTTCACAAAATATTGCTTATACATTGGCGCCTCCAGTTTTCTCGCTAACTGTTAACATTATACACATAAACATCGATTTTCGCACTGTATGATAGAAAACGATCATCAGTAACGCTAACAAAAAAGGATATAATGTACAACAATCATGTCTATCTAGCGAAGTTTTCTCGTGTGGGATTGGACTTATTGGTGTAGACCCTTGAATGATAATCTCATCTCGAAACTTCGCTACCCATATTTTATCTTATGGCATTCTTAATCCTTTTTAGAAAATACCTGTATTATTGATATTTTTAATAGTAAAACAGTCTCTTTGTCAGTTTCTTTCTTGTTGTCTTTTAGTAGTTTTTTCTTCTTCTAAGTATAACACAAAAGAGTGATGAACAATGAAACAAAAATATGATCCGGAAGACGGAGACGAAAGTATACTTCCCCCACTTTGGTCCCCACACTGATTTCTATCTGGGGAGAATTATATCTCCCTTTATATACCATTTTACGTATAATCATTATGTGAATGAAATTGGAGAAAGGTAATAATTTTCGTAAAGTTAATAATATCACTAGTGGAGAGAAGTTATTTGATCTAGTAAAAAAGCTAAGAGTCATTGCTTCTAATAAAAGCGAACCATTAATCTGTCAGTACATTGAAAATGCAATAGAACAAAGCAGTAAAATAAAAGACACAAAAACACTTATTCGTTTATACGATTTACAAATAAGACAGTTATATAACCACGCCAGTAATATTGTGAAAATTAAGAGAATATTAACGAAAATGTATGAATTATCCCAAAAAATAGAATTTTCCGAAGGACTAGCACTTGTACATCAGATTAAATGGCATCTTGAGAGACTTCAAGGAAACACAAAAAGTAGTAGTAGAGAAATACAACTTGCTCTTGAATTTATTAACGAAAGAAATGTGTCAGATACATATACAATATTCACGTGTAAATATTCATATGCGATAGAAATCTGGTTGCAAAATCATAGTGCGGAAAGTGCGGTGCTTTTAGAGGACTGTGTTGAACATTTCATTCAAGAAGGGTTTTACCGAAGTTTGGCTCAAACTTTTGGTCTCTTGAGCATTATTTACAGTCGTACTCATGAGAGCAAGAAAGCCTTAAACATAAGTAATAGAATCCTTGCTAACAGAACTCTTTTCGAAAAACTATCTAGCGATTTTAAAGGAATCATTTACTATTTCACAGGTTTGGGGTATATGTTAGATGCTAATCTAGCAATAGCTGAATCATATTTTAATGAAGCTTACAGTATTCTCAAACCAGTATACAAAAACAGCATCTATTTTGCATATTATCTTGTTTTACTTTCTTATATTGCTACCGTTAGAGGTTTACAAGGGAAAAATGAGCAAGCTTCAAATATGGTTAAAGAAGCAGAAACTCTTCTCCAAACAGAATTTATCAAGAAAAATTTGGATGAAAACACCAAGAAGCAAATTACTCATACTCACAGTTTAATAAAATTCTATAATTTATCACGTTTAAGCAGTTACAATTCTCAAGAACACCAAGAATTAATAGAAGAAATAAATGAAGATTGTAAGGTTCATTATAGCGATTTTATGATCTTTAGTGAGTTCATCCTTAATTCCAATCTTGATTCTGCTAAACTTCAATCATTATTAGCAATCGATAATTTCAGCATTAATCGAGTAAAACATCTAATCGAATTCATGCTTGAAAAGCAAAAATTAGAAACGGAAATTAGTCAGGAACAGAAAAATCTGAACTTTATTTCTATCTTAGAAAAACGAGTAAAGACAGATAAGACTACATTCATAGAACAGGCCTATACAGATCTCCTTATAGCACAGCAACTGTTTTCTCTTAAGCGTTACGCAGAAATCGCTCCTCTCCTCAAGCAATATGAGAGTAGACTCAAACGAATTGAGGTTCTAGAGATCCGCATCTTTATGGAGGCTTTCATTCAAGTAGGAGCTTATAATAGCGGAGATCCTCTTGGGCCAGCTTTACAATACATGGCAATTAAAAAATGCAGACTCTACGGATTCTCTAGATTAGAAAATACATTACTAAAGTACTTACAATTGCAGCATAAGGATATAAGAAGAACAGTATAGAGCTCTAAAGAGGGTAATCATGTTCATGTAAGTCTTTTAGATGTCTCTTAATTTCTTCGTCGGTATAGAACCCTTGAATGATAATCTCATTTCGAAACTTCGCTACCTATATTTTTACTATTATACTCTATTACCCAGAACAGAGAAATAATAAAACAGATAAATACTTATTACCACTTAATTGTGTGTGGGATTAAGATGGAACAAATCGTGCGTTTTGCCAATATATCAAAGAAATTTCAATTATTCTGGGAGGAATTAGTTATACTTAAAGAAGTAAATTTAGAGGTAGAAAGAAATGAATTGGTATTATTGTATGGTCCAAGTGGAAGTGGAAAAACAACTCTATTAAACATATTAACTGGGCTTTTGCACCCAAATGAGGGGGAAATAGAAGTAGCTGGATTGTACATAGATCTAATAGAAGATAGAGAAAAAGCTGATTTTCGCTCAAATTATCTTGGAATTGTTTTTCAAGAAAATAATTTGGTCTCTACACTTACTGTAAAAGAAAATATAATCCTCTTCCAGGAATTATGTGGTTTTGATGGAGAGGAGGAAGAAAGAGAAAAAAAGATAGACGAATTATTAGAGAGATTGAAGATAGATAAAAGGAAAGATAGTTTTCCAGCACAGTTAAGTGGGGGAGAAAAGAAACGTGTGGCAATAGCAAGAGCATTGTCTAATGACCCTTACATCCTAATATTAGACGAACCCACAGGTAATTTAGATCGTGAATCAGCTGATATGATGTGCGAATTAATTAAAGAAATATTTACAACAACAGACATAACTATTATTGTATCATCACATGACCCCAAAATGAAGGAAATAGCATCGACAATATATCGTGTAGGAGCACAATCTGTAACACTTGAAGAAGAACATCCTGAAAGAAAAAAGAAACAAGATACTAAGTATAGATCTATCAGTTCTATGGAGATGCAAAACGAAGAAACTGAACCTATTGATGATTATACAGAGGAAGAATTAATGAACATGACAGAAGAAGAGCTAGACTTCATAGAAGAAGAACAGGAAAACTAGTAACGTTAGTGGGATAGATATGATAGGACAACTGAAATTTGCATGGATTGATTTTAAAAGATCGTTCCTAGGCTCACTATTTACCTTTATTAGCCAAATAATAACCTACTCAGCTATTACAATCAGTATAGGTTTATTCTCACTAATGAGAGCTAATCTCCAAATGTCACTGGATTATGTTTTCTTCAGTTCCTACACGTTGATTACAGTAATTTTCATTGTGGTTTGTATAATAATTGGAGTAATTGTCACTATCAGATCAATAGAGCTTAAATTTCAAAGTCAAAAAGATGACATCGCTGTTATGAAAAATGTAGGAGGAAAAAGTAGGTGGATATACAGCTATTTTATCTTCAATCAAATTTTGACAGCAACTATAATGTTGATTCTAGGAATGGTTCTAGGATTAATTGTTTTAGTTATAACAAGTGTTTCTTTTGGGTTTGGGAGCATCTTTAGCTATGTAGGGTTTCTCCCAATACTAGGAGGGAATCTGGTAATATTGGTTTCTTCTTATATTAAAGCCCATTATACAATATTAAAATTCATCAGTGAAAAAGACTTTGAAGTATCTTCCAGCAGTTTAAGTAACTACAAAAGCATCTTTGAATTTGATGCATTAATAAACAAGTTTACTTCATCCGTAAAGCTAGGTGTAAAGAATTTCCTAAGATCAGGAAAAGTACTGTCTAGCTTTCTATTTAGCTTCTTTCTTATTTTCTCCTCAATTTCATTCGTTTTGGGACCACTAACAGTTGCTGAAACACATTATGTAAATTTGAATAGTAGATTTCAAGATTACTCGTACGTTATAGGAGAGCCAGATGCAATTGATTTCTTTAATCAGAGCTTACCAGTACAGGAATATAGTAATAGCTCGTACACAGGATTAGATAATGACCTAGAACATTTCTATAATACTTCAATATCAACTCAACTATTAACTGAATTAGGAGGGATAAACGTAACGTATCAGAAGTATTTCATTTCAAAACTGCAAATAAAAGAGATGTCAGCGCTTGAAATAGTGAATAATGTGTACATACCAATAGGTCAAGATCGTAAAGTATACGCTACCATAATAGGATATGAAAATATTAATTTCAACGAAAATGAATATATAGCAGGGGACAACCCAAATCCTTCAAAAAATGAAGTTTTAATAGGTGATACTTTAGAAGCTAAGTTTTTTGATAATAGCACTCTACAAAAATTAAAACTGTACGATGATTCAAATGATTACCAAATTAGTGGTGTAGTGATAGATAGTTTCGCAGCAGGATACAGTGTTTATTGCCCACTGAATAAACTAATAGCAGAGGGTGTGGCTAATGGTTCTAATTTACTAATGTTAGAAAATATAAGTACTACAGTTTACGATAAAATAAGCGAGATTCTTGAAAGATATGAATATCAAATAATAAGCATGGAAAAAATGATCGAGCAAAATCTAGCGAATTATAACAGTTTTACAACTATGTTTAAGGTGTTAGGAGGAATAATGTTCGCGATATTTGCATTCCAAATAATAGTATATTCGTTCCTGTATTTCCTAACGTATAGAAAGGATTTCGAACTACTGTATAGGCTAGGAATAAAAAAGAAAAGCATATACGGATCAGTAGTGACGGCAATACTTCTGCAAATCATCCCAGGTATAGCTTTAGGAAGCTATTTCGGAGCAATAATAGGTAGATATTTTCTTGTACCTTATGCAGTATTATCGAACTTTCCAGTAATAATTATATCAGTAATAGTAGGATTCATACTAATAGCAACAACAACCTCAATCTATGCAAGTAGAAAAGGGTTAGAAAAAGTGGTAACATAGTCCACTAGGTCTTAAAGGAAAATAATTTTATTGAAATTTCAACAATCTAAACTCGTTATTTTTTTAGTGTCATTTCTTTCTTTTGAGGTTTAAATATTCTCCTTATACAATAATGTAAACAACTTAAGTGATGCAATATGAAACAAATATATGATCCTGAACCAGGTGATGATGACATAGGACCACCCTTATGGAGACCTTAAGGGTTTCTTTCTTTATTTTATTTTAAAAATATTATATAATTAGAGTAAAACATGCAATTTAAATGCAATTTTTTTAGAATTGTTTATAGTGTTTAAAATATAAGTTTCTTTAACCTTTGGTGATTAATTCCATGGAAAACCTGATTACAAAATTAGATAAAATTATATCAAGAAAAGATATGGAGAGCTTTCTTGATAAATTAAGGGTTATAATCTCCAATAGTAAATATGACATGAATAATATTAGGTTACTAGAAAAAATAATAGAAAAATGCAGATTACTTAATGATAAAAAATCTTTAGTAAAAACTTATGAAATCAAAATATCTCAGATTGAACACTTATTCGATAAAATTCCTGAAATATTTAAAATAGTTCAAGAAATGAAAGAATTATCTATTGAGATTGAGTATTCTGAGGGGTTAGCTCTTTCTTATAATATTGAATGGTACATTGAAAAAATACAAGGTAACAAAGAAAAAAGCAGGAAAGCGCTTGAGGAATCAATAAATCATATTAAGAAGAACCCTAATCCCGAAAAATATGCCCATTATATCTGTAACTACTCATTAGCAATTGAATATTGGTTAGAAGATCATAATATCAAAAGTGGTTCAATTTTAGAAGAGTGCTCAAATTATTTCTTTAAAGAAGGATATTATAGAAGTTTGATACAATCTTTAGGCATTTTAATTATAATCTATCAACAAACACAAAATAAGAAAAAAGCAATAAAGATCTCTCAACAGATCTTCAGCAACAAATATCTCTTTACACAGTTACCAGAAGATGTTCAAGCTATAGCTTATTATCTTGCTGGGGTTGGTCAACTATTGATTCATAATTTGAGACAATCAGAATATCTGTTTAATGAATCCTATCTGTTAATGAATTCAAAACTACAACTGAGTGGTTATTATTCCTATTACTATGTTAGACTGTTATCTCATTTAACTATTGTTCAAGCATTACAGGGTAAACTGGAGCAGTCTATTGAACATATTAAGAAGATTGAAGAATTAATTGAGGATGATTTTATAAGAAAAAATTTGGATCCTTATAGCAGAAAACAAGTTCCTCATACGCTAAATTTAGTCAAATTCTATGTTTATTCACGACTATATGGTTTTAGTTCAAAAAAAGTTCAACTTCTTATAAAACTGATATATGAAGGAATTGAAAATAATTACAGTGATTCTATCCTTTTAAGCGAATTTATATTGAATGCAGAGTTAAACTATAAACAGCTTGTAAAGTTAAAAGAATCAAACAATTCAAGTATATATCGAATTCAACACATCATAGAATATGTCCTAACAAAAACTCAAACAAATAAAGAAAAAAGGATAGAATTATTCAAAGATGCACTCAGTAAAAAACCTAAACTTAAAGATTTTACATTTGTTGAAAAGGCTTTTTCTGATTTATGCCTTGTAAATGAGCTATTTATTGAAAAAAGATATTTAGAGATTTATCCTATCTTAATAAAATATCAGAATCAACTTCATCGGATAGAAGTTCTCGAATTGCGTGTTTTCATGGAAGCTTTTATCCAGGTTGGTGCTTTCAAGAATGGTGATCCTCTAGGACCTGCTCTCCAATACATGGCCATCAAAAAATGCAGGAATTATGGTTTCAGCAGATTAGAAAATAAATTGTTAGACTATTTAGATGTGCAACGAACGGATGTGCTTCAATCTAAGTAATAAGTACTTACAAAAAGAAGAAATTATGATATTTAATTATGGCCACCATAAAGGAGGTCCTATATCATCATCACCTGGTTCAGAATCATATTTTTGTTTTATCATGATTCATCACTTGTTAAATTCATACTTAGAGTATTAACAAACTACTAAAAGACACAAGGAAAGAAGTTGACAGAAAAACTGTATTTGAAGGGAATTCTTACACAAACAACTCAGAATAAGAAAAACAAGTATGATTCATGTAATAAAAAACGTAAAATAAAGATCTAAAGCCAATTTATGTAAGTAGAAAAGGTTTGTAAAAAATGGTAACATAGTCCACTAGGTCTTTAAGTGAAAATAATGTATTCATAAGATTGTATTTTTATATTCAATTGTTCTTTCCTAGGTAATGGATTGGAAAGATCAGCTTGAACCTGATACTCAAAAGAAGAGTGAAGTTAGAAAAGAGAAGGAACAAAAGTTCAATCTATCCAAATTGTCACAAGAATCTAAAGATCCTGAATTCATCAAACTGGAAGAGGAATTTCAAGATAAATACTGGGAGGGTGAAGGAGAAGGCTTGAAAAAAAATCGCTTTCTGTGCTCATCGAAATGCTAAAAAATAAAGATTCGGATGTAAGAAGAGCTGTAGTAGAATCATTGGGTAATATTGGTGGTTCTCAAATTATAGAACCCTTATTTAATATGTTAGGAGACGAAGATGAGATGGTAAGGGAAAATGCTTCTACAGTATTAAAAAAATTCAACGATCAACGTGTGATGAATGCATTATTTGATGCATTAGAAGCGCAAGATAAGGTTATTAGACTAATTGCAATAGAAGCGCTAGGGAATATTAGCGATTTACAAGCGTTACCATATATCAGAAAATCACTCAAAGACGTAACACAGGAAGTAAGGGTTAAAGCAGCAAAAACATTAGAATTGATTGGAAAGCAAGCAAATTATTATTATCAGAATATGGAAATTTCTTATATAAAAGATTTGGATTTAGGAGAAAGAGCAATCCCTCAACTAATAGAAGCACTGAAAGATGAAGATGTAAGGATAAGAAGTTATGCAGTGTTAGCATTAGGACATATAAGACATGAAAAGGCTGTAAAACCACTCATTGAAGTACTAAAAGATGAGCAGTACCTGCGGGTAAAAAAGGAGATTGTAATTGCATTAGGAAAAATTGGCGGTACAAATGTTATTGAACCACTTTTAAAAGTACTAGAAGATGACGATGAAAGCATAAGGCATGTTGCTGCAAAAGCGTTAGGGGAGATAGGAGACTTATTAGGAGCAGAACCATTGATTGAAGCTCTTAAAGATTCATTTGAGAATGTGAGAAATGCAGCTAAGTATTCCTTAAGTGATATAGGTTGGAGAGAAGGAAATGAACGAGTTTGTGATCTGCTTTTTGAAGTGTTAAAAGATAAAAACGAGATTGCAAATAGAGGAGCAAGAGACACGCCATATAGAATAGCCAAATTCATCGGAGTTAGAGGTGTTAGTCTGTTCATTAAAGCTCTAAAAGATGACAATATGGAAGTAAGGAGAGCAGCAGTAGAGGTATTAGAATTAATAAAAGACAAACAAGTAATACTCATTCTCATTGATGCACTAAAAGAAGAAAATAAGATTGTAAGGAAAGGAGTAGCAATTGTGCTTGGGGACAAAGGGGATGGAAAAACAGATGAACAACTAATTGAAATATTGAAAGATGAGAGTAGCTGGTTACAAGTAAAAGCTGCCAGAATATTAGGGAACAAAGGAAGTAAACTGGTAATGAAAATTCTTATTTAAGGTCTGAAAGATGAGGATGAGAAGGTAAGATGGTTTGTAATTGATGCGTTAAAGAAAATAGGATATAAAAAAACAATAGAATCACAGCTGTTAGGATTAGGGGGGGAGAATTGGAAGGCAAAATTTGAGTTAATCTATTTAATCATAAAAGAGGAATCTCGAAAAGGATGTGTCGACATAGTGCCTTTAAGGAAAATCAAAGAGATTGCCAAAGAGAATAATATCGAAGAATACTTTGTTGAAAAAGTTATAGAACAACTTCGAAGTAATGGAGAGATTTATTCATTAAGAGAAGGATATGTGAGACTGACATAACCTATTTACTCCTATTTACTGTTCTGAAGAATTAATTGTGTTCACGTTTATTTTAATTTATATATTCTTTTAAATTAATTAATTCCAAGTTTCCTGATTTCTTCTTCTTTTGGTTTACCGTTCTTATCTAATCATCTTTTTTCATAGAGCAACTGAAGTGATTTGATCTAATCTATTGGTTTCTTATTGTAAAGGGAAAAGAAGAATAGAAAAGGAAATTAAATAGTGATAGATTCTGAGGTTTTAATGACCATTAAAGTGGTACAAAATCCTTGGTTAACATTTTATTAATTTCTCTTTGAGGTATCTCCTTAGCTCTAAGACCTGCAATAAAGACATTAAGACATTCTTTACAATAGACTTTCTTGATTCTAGCATTGTATGTCAATGGGGACATAAGTTTACTTTTACCACAGATCGAGCATCTATCTTGGGTACCCGCTGTAATATCAGCTGTGCAGTCTTCGCAATAATTAACCTTACCCTGGACAGGACGTCCACACTTAGCACAAAAACGTACTCTAGTAACCATAGTATCGAGATTTCCGGTCATTAAAAGATTTTAAACATTTGTATAGTTAAATAAAAACTGACAAGTATACAGACTCCCCATTGTTTCTTGTGGAAGTGATATTTATTGTACATATTATGGAAAAAAGTATAATATATTTTAATTGTACATAGCCTCCTAATAAAAGAAAAATGATGATTATATAAGTCTTTCTATATTTAATACAGAAAACAGTTATTTATATAGATAATACTCTCCAATGGAACTGGTGGGGTCTGTCTAAATTTTAGTCGGAACAATTTTTTGTTAATACGTATGTTTTTATTGGCCTATACCTAGACAAACGTGATATCTACCTTTAAATACAAATTACTGTGTAAACATAACAAGTAACAAAGTGAGTCTAATGCCTAAAGAAATTACAATTAAACTGCCTGATGGGACGATCATAAGGATACCTTCAGGAGACACCGAGAGTTTAAAGACAACACTTGCTTTAGTTACTGGAAAAGAAGCCGTTGCTACTGAAGGAGAACGCGAACCAATTAAGATGAACTCTATTACCGAACTCCTTGGAGCTTCAATTATTGAAAGAGTTGCTAGTATCATTAGGAACCATTATCCTGAGAGTGATTGGTTTACCTCTAATGAAGTCTGTGAGTTGTATGAGATAGTGTTTAAAGAAGGAATAAAGATGAGTACAGTCAGTACTTATCTTGCAAGATTAGCAGACGAGAACATGTTACATAGAAAAGGTAACGTCTCTCAACGATTGTATTCCGTAACCACCAAACTTCTTGAAATCTATGGTGAATTAAAGATATTGGAAATCCACCCTGATCTGCTAAGATAATTTCAAGCGAAAAACTTTTTTTTATTATTATCTTACCACACAAATAATAAAGAATGTGGTAAGATAATTGAAAGGATATTAAGGATCAGGTGGAAAAATGATATAGAAGAAATATCTTACCACAGAGAAAAATATTTATGTGGTAAGATTGTATATTCAATCGTTTCGGCGCTTGAAACAAACAATTTCTCTCCATTTTGAAATGAACTAAATAGTAGTAAATGATTCTACTGTTTTTGTGTCATTTAATTTCCTTATTGTTTTAGTATCTTCTTCCTATTTCTAAGTATAACTAAATGAGTGATACACAATGATAAAACAAACATATGATCCTGACGAAGGAGACGGAGATATATTACCCCCTATGTGGCTTCCTTAATCCAAGAAATCTATTCCCTTCTTTATTTTTTTTCACAATATCTATCAAAGTGAATCTACCTAGTTTATATACGAAAGTGGAGATATATGTGTAGAAATGTTCTTTCCACAAATTAGTAAAGATGAGTTATATGGAAATATGTGAATTACAGGAACATATCAATCATTTAAAATCAAGTGCAGAATTAGAAGCATTAATATCTCACTTGAAGATTCTAGCATCTAACAAGAGATCAGATAAAATTGTTATAAAATTGATTGAGGATTGTATCCTTATAGCAACTAAGATTGAAGATTTTAAATCTCGCGTAATTTTGGATGGACTTTTAATTTTACAATTTGTTCAACAAGCTGATAAATTGGAAAAATCAATCCAACTACTTCATGAAATGCAAACTTTGGCAAATAAAATTAATTATAAGGAAGGTTTAGCTTTTTCTCATTCTTTTGCTTGGTATATAGCTAAACTAAAAGGAAAAAAAGAAAGGGGAAAATATGAAATTGTCAAAGCTTTAGAATTACTAGAAGAAGTAGATTAACCTGATAGATTTATCTTTCACTTTATAAAATACACTTGCGCTGTTGAACAATGGCTGGAAACAAGAGATTTCAAAAGTTCAGTTATATTAGAAGAGTGTGGAAACTTCTTTTATTTAAATGGTTATTTCCAAAGTTTTGCAAAAACTTTGTGCATTTTAATAGTCATATATCAACAAACACAAAACAAAGAGAAATCATTAGCTCTTGTTAAAGACATTCTAAGTAATTACAACCTTCTTCTTAACATGCCCGAAGAGATACAATCTGTTGTGCATTATTTTATTGGCGTAAGTCATAAGTTATCTTTTAATCTTGGTGAAACTGAGAAACACTTGTTAGAAGCAGAAAGAATTTTGAAAACTATATATAAGGATAGTATCTATTCAGGATACTATTTAATGTCTCTTTCTCATATTACTACAACCTATGCTTTACAAGGAAGATTAGAATTGGCTCTGGAACAAATGAAGAAGGTCGAGGAGTTGTTAGAAGAGGAAATAGCTGTAAAGAATCTTGACTCTTTCAATAAAAATCAGATAGTCCATGATTTCACTCTAACTAAATTTTACATTCAATCAAGATTATATGACTTCAATATAGAAAAATTTCAAGACCTAATTCAGACTATTATTAGTAATGTAGGTACTTATCATAGTAATACCATTATGTTAAGTGAGTTTTTGCTTAATACCAATTTGACTAAATCAAAATTACAAGATATAAAGAAGTTAAATAATCCTAGCACTAAAAGAGTAGAACACATTCTAGACTTCCTAATATGGCAGGGAAGTGATGATGAACAAGTTCTTCAGAGAATAAACACACTCAAAAGAAGACCTGTAGAGGAAAGAATGACTTATGTTGAGAAAGCTTTCGCAGATTTACTTGCAGCACAGGAATATTACAAAATCAATCGTTTTGCAGAAATCTCTCCATTGTTAAGGAAATATGAAAATCAAACCCATAAAATAGAAGTTCTCGAATTGCGTGTTTTCATGGAAGCTTTTATCCAGGTTGGTGCTTTCAAGAATGGTGATCCTCTAGGACCTGCTCTCCAATACATGGCCATCAAAAAATGCAGGAATTATGGTTTCAGCAGATTGGAGAATAAATTGTTAGACTATTTAGACATGCAACAAAAAGATATTCGCTCACTAACACTATAAACCAGGATAAATAGCCACCTCTTTTTTTGTCATCTTTTTTCCTTTTGATATTTTATAGCTTTCTTCTATTAATATGGTAACCTTTCCGAGATGACGTAAAATGTTAAAACTATACGATCCTGACGAAGGAGATGGAGATATTCTCCCACCTGGTTGGTTTCCAAACTAACCAAACCTCCTTTTCTTCTTCAAAATTGATTTCTTCTTTCCGATTTTTTTTCCTCGTTTGTGAATGTCTCCAATGGAAATGTAATATATGAGGCTGATTGTCTAACGATTTACCGTTTAGGGCGCTTCACACATTGTGAACAGTAAGATTCTTTGTTCACATACCGAGTTTCCAGTGGAAATGAAGGGGTAGTGATCCTTTGTTCACAATAATTTTTTTTGTGCTGAACATATGGATTAACATATCACTTTTTTTGCCGGATGATATCTTCTGTTCACAAGCTTTTCAAAAACGGGTGAACGGAATCCCCACATCCATTCACAAATGAATTGTGCCATGCAAATATACAAATTAGACGCTCTCTAAATGAATTTATATGTTAAGTGAAGTAGTGTGTCCATTGTGTATGATGTATTTATTACGTATTACATTTTACACAATTTATCGGTGCTGAAAAAAACTAAAATTAAAAAAATCAAAGTTTTTCAAGGTTTTCAAGAGCTTTTGATAGCTTCTTCTTTTTTACAATTAAGTTTTTGATTCTTTTTCCCACATCAATACCTTCTGCTATTGCTGATGGTATTTTCTTACCTAAATATTTACTATACTTGTATTCAGGTTCCATTCGCAGATAATAGTAAGGTCCATGCAGATATTGCCCTCCTCGTTCACACTTACAATTTTCTTTTCCGCATTTGATGTATTTTGAGCTAACAAAACCGAATATTGTATCATTTCTTCCTAGTATCTCTAGACGATTATCAATTTCATTAATAGCATTTAATATATCAATTCTAAGATTACTTATTTTATTAACTGCCATCTTCAGTCAGATATATATAATCCTACTCACAAAAAGTCTTAGATATTACTCCGATATTCTGCAGATTATATTGAATTATTTATTCGACATTAATCCTCTAACATTGTAGAAAAAAATCAAAGAGTGATAACATGGCCCATAGTAAGAACCTATTAACAAAGAAAATTAGTAAGAAATCACAGATTCAGGGTGTTGTGGTAAGTAGTAGAAGAGTATATGTTTACTCTGATGAGACTGATTATGAAATCGAATTAGAAAATCTTCTTATTGGTCTTATTGCAGATAATGGCCCTCTTACCAGAGGACAAATTGTCTCCATGACACACATACCTAGATCTACTCTATATGATAACCTGGCTAAACTCATAAACAAAGGTGTCGTCAAGAAAGAATCTGTACCCAGATCTACAAGGGGTAGACCTAAGGTTTTGTTTAAACTAACATGACTTTACACTAGATTTCTCATACTTTAATTCAGTGTACTTACGTTCATTATAGACGTCATTTATCGACAAAGTTAAACAACCCTCTGAAAATCATAGTAGCAACGAGCTGAGAGATGAAAAATATTGGATGAAAAACCATCAAATAGTATAGATGATATTTTTGATAGATATCTGGATGCTGATGCAAATGTATTTGCCAATAGAGAGGTTCTGAGTCCTCATTATGTTCCTGATATTCTTCCTCATAGAGATGAAAAGTTTGAAGAGTTAGCAAAGATTCTTGCCCCCTCTCTAAGAGGTGGAACACCTTCTAACATATTTATTTATGGTACAACAGGAACAGGGAAGACCGCCGTAACTAAACAAGTCTTATCAAAATTAAAAACAACAGCAGATTCAAGGAATTTATCTTTTAAGTACAGCTATATGAATTGCCAACATGTAGACACAAAATATCGTGTCTTGACCCAGTTATGTGAAGATGTTGGAATAGATGTTCCTTTTACAGGTCTGCACTTTGATGTTATCTATCAGAAATTTAAGGCTGCTTTAGACGAACTTAGTACACTACATGTTACTGTTCTTGATGAAGTTGATATGCTCTATAAAAAGAGTACTGAATCATTGTACATTTTAACACGTATGAATAGTGATTTAGATTTTTCAAAAATTAGTATTATAGGCATCACCAATGATGTAAACTTCAAGGAAACATTAGATCCAAGAATCAGAAGTAGTTTGAGCGAAGAAGAAATTGTTTTTTCCCCCTATACCGCAGAACAGTTACGAGATATTCTTACACAAAGAGCCAAAGTCGCATTTCACAAAGATGTTCTTGACTTTGGCGTAATTAATCTATGTTCAGCCATAGGCGCCCAGCAGCACGGAGATGCACGAAGATCTCTTGACTTATTACGTGTAGCAGCAGAACTTGTTGAGCGTAATGGTGAAGAAAAGATTACTGAAATCTATGTACGCAAAGCTCAGCAAGTGATAGAAAGAAACACAGTTATTGAGGTTTTAACATCTTTACCAATTCAAACAAAAGCAGTTTTACAGGCAATCTATCTTGGTGAAGGAAAAAATGATGAGATTACCACAGGAGATGTTTATGAGATTTATAATAAAATCTGTAAGCTAGTCAGATTAGATCAATTAACAGCAAGAAGAGTTGGAGATTTAATTAATGAATTAGATATGCTAGGGATTGTTACAGCTCAAGTTATTAGTAAAGGACGTTATGGTCGCTCTAAAAGAATACATCTAACTGTTTCATCCAAGCAGGTAAGGGATGTACTAGATAGTGACTTTAGATTGTCAAAAATCTTTGAGGTAGACGAATTATAAACTATCTATTTATTATTCCAGGGAAGGGAAAGACTTTTCTTTTTAGTTTTTAGAATCAAACTGAGTTCTAATGAGTGAGCTATTTATTGATTCTAAGTTTATTGTATCGGGTTCCACCTGTAATAAAGTAATAAAACACGGTGGCATTCTTATTGAAAATAATGAGATAGTTGCAGTTGGAAAAGCAGAGGATGTGAAGAAGTTAGTGTCTGGTCATGATAAACTAGAACGCAAAAATCACATTGTAATTCCTTCCTTAGTAAATTCACATACTCACATTCCTGAAACACTGTTAAGGGGAATTTGCGATAATGAAAAATTACTGACTTGGTTAAATGATTATATTTGGCCTTTTGAACATCAAATGACTCCCGAGGATGCATACTATGGTACTCTCTTGGGTTGTCTTGAATTGATTGAATCGGGAGCTTCAGGTTTCATAGATCAGTACTTTTACGCAGAATCTATCGAAAAAGCAACGAAAGAAGCCAAAATAAGGGCATTAATTTGCCCCTCAGTTTTTGATAATACACCGGAATCAGGCAGTATTGAAAATACTTGGAAACATGTTTCTAATCTACTCAACAATAAATTTTCGAATAAAAATAAACTAGTTAATTTTGGTATAGGGCCACATGCGCCATATACGGTTCCAGAGGAATATATACACAGAGTAAAGGATTTAGCTCTCAAGAATTCTCTACCTATCCATATTCATCTTAATGAAACAAAAAGAGAAGTAGAAGAGGCTCTAGACAACTTTGGTATGTCACCCATTGAATATGTACATAAACTTGGTTTAACAGAAAGTAAAATCTTGGCTGCTCATTGTGTAGATACTTCAAACAAAGATTGGAAGATTATGAAAGAAACAGATTTTACTGTTTTACATAACCCACAATCTAATCTTAAGATGACTAGTGGGATTGCACCAATTCACACCTATCTTGATTTAGGGATTAATGTAGCTGTAGGTACAGATGGCAATGCCTCTAATAATGATCTTGGAATGCTTGAAGAAATATCTACTGCGGCAATGCTTCAAAAATACAAATTTAATGATCCTAAAGTACTAGAAAATTCACAAGCACTTCAATTAGGTACAGTTAACGGCATGAAGGCTCTAGGTGTCAACTCAAATGGTATTTCTGATAAATCAGTAGCCGATCTCACCATTCTCTCTCTTGAAAGGAGTCACTCTTGGCCTCAAAATAATGTCTTATCCAATATAATATATTCCTCATCTAGTTCAGATGTTACAGATCTTATCGTCAATGGTAAGATGGTTTATGAGAATAGAAAGCATAAAACATTGAACAAAGAAAGAATAATTGAACAATGCTCAAGTATTTCTGAAAGAATTATTGCTGAAATGGGAAAATAAAAAAGCAAGATATATTATTTTTATTTGGCAATGACGAGTCTAGCCCTTTACTGAATTTGATGTTGAGGATCTTGAGTTCTGAGCCACCCATATTATCTTGTGATTAATCTATCCCAAAAAAACACTTTTCAATTGATTTTTTACGTATTTTCAACGTATTATATTGGTAATTTATATTTTGCGCTTATTTCAATATTTCTAAATGTTGAGCTTTCTAACTAAATTTAAGTAAGAAATATAAAATTACTTATTATTTGATTTTTTCTTCTTATATCCTTGAAATTCAAATTGCCAAAAAGCGTAACCTTCAGAAGCTCCTCTTAATTCAGTTGCTATTTGAAGTGATGATTCTACACTTATTTCTCCACTAATTATTGTTCGTGAAACGTAATGCTCTGTATCAGAAATATCACAGTTAAATCTTTGAACTACAGCTAAGATAGAACCCATATACTGAAGAGGTGTATTGATTGAAAAGGAATAAATTGGTTCGTAAATACCTACATTACCTTCAATAATAGCTTCATGAATAGCATTTCTTACTAAGGGTATCATTATTTCATATCTGATAGAATTTGGTTTGAGTTCTTTGATTTCCTTGACAATCAAAGTTAGTTTTCTAACCAAATAACCTCTTAAAGGTCCTTTAAGAATCGCGTTCCGAAAACCTGGTTTTAGTAAATCATATAATTCCTCCCCACAAATTTTATCCTCAACTACTAGACAATTATCCCTATAATCTGAATATATGCATTCTTTTTCACTGTCAGTTGTTGGTTTGCATTCAATAGTGATTTGTAATAGACCAAGTTGATCTTGCTTTGTCAATATTACTGCTTTTTCAATTTGCTCAACAAGAGTTACTTCAGGATTTGAAACATATACCCTAATACTACTTTTTTCGATTTCACCAATTATAATTTCAAGTTGAAGTTCTCCAATACCAAATATCTTCATCTCTCCTGTATTTTCATCAGTTGAATGACGAAAATTTGGTTTAATCAGTGACAATATATCAAGCAACTTTTGCAATTTAGGTATGTCAGATACCTTCTCTGGTTCCACTCGTCTAGAAATAACCGATTCTTGAAGGTAGGATATCTGATTAAACAGAATATTTGGGAATTTATCTATCTTATCAATAATAGTATCTCCTATTTGGACATTTTTCATCCCAATAAGAACAGCAATATTACCTGCTCCAACCGAATCTAGTTTTACAAGAGACTGACCTTTATAGATACAGACTTGTTGAACTCTAGAAGATTCTCCTGTCCTTCTATTCAAGAGAACACTACCTGATTTTATTGTTCCTGAGAAGATTCTAACAACAGAGATTAAACCTCTATTATCTTCGTATAATAGTTTCCCTAGACATGAAATTGTCGGACCATTATCATCACATTCTATTAGTGCCTTTTCAGATTTCTGGTCACTGAACTGTGTTATATGCCTATAGCGGTCTTTTTGGGCTTCTTTAGGATTAGGAACGTTATCTATGATGGAGGATAAAATTGATTTCGTTATAGGAAAATTTATTTTCAGTTCATTAGAACTATTTTCCAAGTGTAGTTTAATTATTTCATCAAACGATGGAGCATTCTTGGAATATGCTGATATTGCCCAACCATTTAATGCTGACCCAATTATTACGGTTCCATTATCAAATTTTACCTTCCACTTCTCTCTAAATTGAGAGTGGGTGTATTGAGTTATTAATTCATTAACCATTTGAATTATGTTGTTAATTCTAGCTTCTATCTCCCTTTTGGGTAGTTTGAGTTCGTTTATTAACCGATCAATCTTATTTATGAATAGTATCGGGCGTAGACATTCACCCATTGCTTGCCTAATTACTGATTCAGTTTGAGCCATAATTTGCTCAACGGCATCTACTACTATAATTGCACCATCCACTAAACGCAAAGCTTGTGAAACCATTCCTGAAAAGTCAACATGACCTGGTGTATCTACTAAGTTAATTAAATGTGAGATATTGTTATATTTGTATACTAAAGATATATTAGCCGTCTTGATAGTTATCCCTCGTTTTTGCTCTTCATCAAGGTAATCAAGTGCTCTCGCAGTCCCCGCCATTGTTTGTGAAATCAACCCACCTGCTTGTAAAAGATGATCCGACAAGGTTGTTTTGCCGTGATCAACATGACTGACAATACTTACATTACGTATCTTTGCCTTATCCTGCATGGAAGAAGAAACAGTCTCTACGTATTTGCTCATGGGCATACTGCTATAATATACAACGGTTTAAAGATTTGCCCTCAGAGACAATTTTAACCAAAGACGTAAATCCGTTAATGTTTTAAATTTAAAAGTTATAGTATTAATAAGCAGTAGAACTTTGACTAATATGCTGGATACAATTTAGTTTAAGTGGCAAAAAATGGTGTAATGACATGTATGAAACAAAGATTCCAGGAACTAGATATTCCATAGCGTTAATGAACATTAAAGGTCAATGGATGATACAGATTAAATTAGATGGATTAATAGAAGCTGAAACACTTGTAAAGGATGTTTCTGAAAGAGGGATATTTGACAATATCAAAACAGTAGTCTCAGAAGTTAATCTATACTTAAACGAGTTTATGCTCGATCAAATAACTAAAAATATAACTGAACAAGCTTCCATACTACTAAAAGAAGTGGTAGCTACTGCTTCAAGGGATAAACAAACAGAAGTGTCAGCACTTGAAGAAACAATAGTCAGTATAATGGAAAGATTACAAATACTTGAGGAAAGAGTAAAGCGGTTGGAAACTAACTTAGAACATCGAACTGCATAAAATAACTCTTTACAATTTTTTTTGTTGTTTATATATTATTACAAAACTTAAAACGAAATCTTCTTAAAACAAACTTGTTGCTTTTACAAAAAGGTGTAGCAATGGCTCAACGTGCAAGAATAAAATTGATAGGAAATGATCCCCAGTCTTTGCAAAAAATCTGTAATCAAATTCAAAAAATTGCTGAAAGAACAGGAGTACGTATTAGAGGACCCATACCAATTCCATCAAAACGCATTGTTCTTCCAGTTAGAAAATCTCCTTGTGGCAATGGAACTGCAACTTATGATCATTTAGAAATGAAATTACATAAGAGAATTATCGATATGGACGCAGAAGAAAAGAGTATGAGACTTCTTATGAGGATTCATGTTCCTGAGGATGTACACATCGAAATCGCTATTGAACGAAAATAATTTTTCCAAATTCATTACAGAAATAGAATGAAATTCTTTCATTCCTCTTAAAATTATTCTTTGATTGTTTATCGTTTTACTCCATATTGTGGAAAAAAATTATTTATAAGAATCAACAAGTCATCAGGTTGTTTTACAGCATCAGACCCATAGATAAAACTTCTACTGAATTCTAGCATAGAGTTTAGATAATTTACAATATCAATCTCTGATATCAATAAAGTATAAGGAAATTTAACTTCAGCAGCGTAAATTTTTGAATTTAACAAGTTGCTAAGTGATATTAAAGTAGTTTTTGACAAATCTTTGCCTAAGTTGAAAAGAAGTTCGGTAAATGTCCTAATATACTCTTCAATTACTTCCCTCTGTTTCATTATTAATTGAGAGAAATAAGTAATATTCTCTAATTTTCCATCCTTTAATTCTTCAAACTTATACCAGAAGTGATCTTTTGATAATATCTCTATAGAACAAACAGCGTTACTATGACTCTTCTCCATTTCTACTCTTATTATTTTATTAGTTGAGTCTTCTAATCTTTGTGTGAAAATAGTGTCATTTTCTTCATTTTGCAGAAGTATTGAAAACTTTCTAACTGCCTGAGTAGGACAACTAAGCTCTAATTCTATTTCTAAATTTCCTCCTAACTGATTACATTTGTTTACTTTACCTGTAAGTAGTCTATCTACATTTTTCTCAGTATGATAATAGTCTTCAATTCTTATTCCTACACTAGTTTTACCAAATTTTCCATCGGTAACAATAATTTTGTTGTTTTTACTTTTGACACAAAACCCATTACTTATTTCTAATTTCATACCAATAAGAATTCTCTTTGCCATTTCAGGTTCTTTTAATTTGTAATCGTATATCCCAAAATCTGTTCTTAGCTGACCAATAACTCCCCATTGGCTCAATTTAATAGATAAAATCTCTCCCTCAATATATTCAATTGTTTTACCAGGAACCAATTTGTCACTTACAGAAATATTCGGCATGATACTAATTATTTATACTCACAATACTATAAAAACTCGTTTACCTTTGAATCTGCGCTAGCTTTTGGTATTAATTTATTTTTCTTATAAAGATCTTTAAGACTAGTTAATTGCACTTCCTTTACAGTTCTATGAATCAACTCTTCAGTTGTTTTCATGTGTTTCATAAATTCCCTCCCAGAATCAACATGACAAAGTATTATTTTTTCATATTTCATTTCTTTAATGAATTTTTCAACATCAATATTTACTAATTCCATTAAATCCTTAGAAATAACATTAGAAAAGACATATTGACTAAATGGGAATGTTTCAATTAACTCTGCTGGAAGAACCCCAATGAAAGGTAAAAATATTCCAATATCAATTTTCTCTGATTCTTGCTGAATAACCTTCCTTATGTTTTCATTTGCATATAGTAATTCAATTGGATTCTTTCTACCAGAGGTTAAGAATAACAACATTTGATTTCTTTGTGGGCTAAAATTTTCAATAATCCTTCTTCTTGATCTAGTAAATTCTGGGCGATAATATGAGAATTCGTCAAATATCTTTAATCCAATTTGTTTGGTGATTGGTGTTAACAATTCCCAATAGTATTTTTCAGTGTTTTTTAGAACATAATTGAAAGCTTTGAATAATGAAGGATGTGACTTCGCTTTTAGTTCAATTAGTTCCCAGAGTCTTCCTTCTCTTAAAGAAGTACGTATTTGCTTAATTTCAGACGATGATGTGGCGAGATTATGCAAAGATAAATTACGAATTCTTTCTTCTTTCTTCGATTCTTGTAATTCTTTGGAAGTCCATTTGGAACAAACTTCACAATTACATGGCAGTTCACTAAGATTTGAAAGATGATATGTACCCGTAGATGTCATATACCGGTTTTCTTTAGCGTAGAGAATATAGGCTGCACTATCAAATGTATCACATCCTAAAGCTACTACAAATGGAAATATCATGGGGTGACCTGCACCAAAAAGATGAAATGGTATGTTGTATGGTAGTTTTCTTCTTGCTGTTTGTATCATTGAAAAGAGGGAAACATAATCATATTGTGACATGATAGGTACTACACTTCCAAGAGCATAGAATTTGAAGAAATCTAGATACCCTTTGTCTGATACTTCATCAATATATCTATCAATTAATTGAATGTTTTTTCCACCTTGTATAGGGAGCGTCCATTTGGTTTCTGGATGATTTCTCACATGATCAAGAGAAATATCAATGTTTTTTATGGTTTCATCTACTTTTTGGCTAGCTTGTTGAAAGCTATCGGTTGGAGGAGTAGGAACATCTAGTACTACACCTACATCTGGTTCTAATTTGCTTTGAATCTCTAATGAAAGCATGGGATCTATGTCTACATCTCCATAAGCCAATATCTGATAAGCACCACTATCCATCATAATATTACCACTAAAATCTGTGATTTCATGGATTTTCATTGAATCATCAGGAAAACCAAATCGTTTGAAGAAAAGATAAGCGCTAGTGATAATGAAATTAAAACCAAATTTCTTAGACATTTCTTCTGCTGATATAATATTATTTTTCGGATCTAAAACTGGTAAAAGATTTGGTGTTATAACGTCTTCTCTATCAAAATTAATTTTAGCTAACCTTCCATGCAAATCTGTGGCTATAATTTCATCCATATTCATACACCTAGAATCAAATAAAAGAATAAAAAAAAGATATTATGGATTGAGTATTACTCAGTCTGTGCTTTGTATTTATCAAATATCTTTTGGATTCTTTCAGAGATAGGTCCTGTACCTTTGACACCTTCTTCACTGACAGTAAACCTATCAAACACCTGAATAATTGCTGCTTCTTCAATAACTTTTACATTTTGAGGCTGGAACATTTGTGATAGTTCACCCGCTAGTCCTGATAAATCAAAAGGCTCTTCAGCTAAAGTAATTTCAACAATGTTGCTACCTGTAATGAAAACTCTATAGTAATACTCTCCACTACTGTCAGCATCAGCTAAAACCACATTTAGACTATCATCTTGTATTCCTCGAAGAACACCGATGTAGATTCTTTCATTATTCATCAAAATTTTAACTCTTTTATTAAGAAGCCCACTTAATTCTAATAGAAACTCACGATTTGGGTTTGCTGGCATAATAATCAAAACAAACTCAAAGTCTTTATAAAAAAATGTTATGATATTCGCTACTGTTTTTTTAGTGTTTTTATTGCCTTTTTAGCCATATAGCTTGTCTAATATCTTTTTTAATTTCCTTGTTTACCACTGTGACTATAGGACATACATCAAAACACTGTTTGCATTGGTTACAGAGTTGCTTATTTACTTCTAATTTCCCTCCTTCTATTTTTATTGCCTTCTCTTCACATTTTCCTACACACAATCCACAACCAATGCAATCAATGCTTCTTAGTATTGTGTATACAAATGCATTTACAACTTCTACTACTTCTTTACCTGTTCTCATTTCTTTTTCTTTGAAGCTTATCTTGAAAGTACCATCTCCATATAGTATTGTGGAGTAGTCCTTCCCTGTAACTCTTGTATAGTTCATTTGTTGATTCGTTTTCACTTCTCCTACCATTGGTAGTGCTTCATTTACTTTCTCTAGTTGAACGTTTTTGGAGAAAGCTCCTATAACAGTTATAGGCTGTGTTAAACAGTCACTCTCCTCTAGTTGTAAAGAAGTTAAAGTCATTTCTTTATCAGAATGTTTTCCTTCCTCTAAATTTGGGGGGAGAATATCCCTGATCTTCTTAGGCAAACTCTTAAACCTCCATAAACCGTAGGACCAATATTCTTCAGGAAGGTTTCGATCTTCTCTCCAAGTCTTAACAGCTTCAAATAATTGACTGTGTAAACTGGGATGGTGTTCTTCAAGAATTTGCATTTGTGCTAAATTGGAAGAGGGGCAAGCCCAACAACCAATACGCTCGTAGCCACTATCATAAAGAGGATTATAAGGTAGTTTTTTCCAATGAATGTAAAGCCAAATCATGAAAGCTGTCCAATTTTGAATGGGGGAGACATTGATTTGATTAGAGATATATTGGTTGGTCCAAATATTTGTAACGGAACGTTTGAAAGATTCATATCTGCGTTGACCAATAAAACTGACACATTTACCCCCAGGGAAATTCTGTTCGATGAGTTTCTGAATGGGGGCGAGTTTGGCAAATTTACAGCAATAACGAAAATCTCTGCCTGGAGGACCAAATCGAGAAAAAGCCTCCCAGAAAAGATCAGAAGAGACACTTTCAATAACTAATTTATCTTCGAAATTTAGAAGTTTGCTGCTCTCTTTAACGTAATCAATAGTCTCAGGAAATTCAATACCAGTATTGGCAAAAAGAACCTTGATGTCTTCGTTAGGAAGAGCATCCATAACAAGTTTAAGAGTAACTAAACTATCTTTACCACCACTGTAGGAAACAGCGACAGGAAGCTGCAAATCGTTGCAGATTTTGATGATGAAATCGATAGATTCTTTTTCTATTTTCTGTAATTCGGATTGATTCCATTGGATAATCTCTTCCCAAGAAAGTTTGGATTTCTTAACAAAGAATTGTTCAGTAACGGGCTTATAGTTTTTAGCGTAAATGCCTCTTTCCATACTTCGTCTATCAGATTCATCTATACGAGCGATTCCGCCTGCTATGATCTCGTCATTATTGCTAATCACAACAATATAGTCACCAATTTTAATCTCTGGGTCAGCATCTAGAACGCCAGGGATAAGAACACTAGCTCCACTTTTGATTTTATCAACAGCTCCATCACCAACCTTGACCCATCTCTTTGAAAATTTACCGCTTAAAAGTGATAATCCCTTTTTGCTAAGCTTGATAATCCATTTATTTGCGATAATATCAAATCGACGAACACCGATACTGTGATTCTGAAGGAATATCTCATCCATGAAATCTTCTGAACCAATGTGGTTCAAAATAACAATGTCTTCCTCTGTTATTATCTCGACGTCGTCACCAAAATTATCGGAGATAAGTTTACTAATCTGGACAATATCTACCTTCATTGCAGGACGAGCATCATAAGGGGGAGTAAGAGGAAATAGTTTAGTTTGCCCTTCACAAATAGGACAATTTTTAGCTTTGATGATTGGTAAAACACAATTATCACAGAAGAAAAGAGTATTTGGTCCTAAAATAGGAATATTTTTCTTTTTCTTCTTTCTTTTGGGTGTAATTTTTTTCACCCCTAAGCCTCTCTAAGAAGTCGCATGAGAATACGAGGAATCTGTTTGTAACTGTTAACCTCTGAGAACTTCCCTCTGCCAAGTCTAGCAAGATCTTTACACACTCTTCTTCCCCAATCTTGCTTACTTGGCAGTGCTAAAACATGAAGTTTAGGAAAATATTTCAGGTAAGGACGTGGATCGCCTCCTCTATTGAAAGCTCCATCGGTAACAAGAACACCAAACTTGTTTCTTTTTTTGATTTTTTCGAGTTCTATACCGCCATATTTTAACCCTTCAGATATATTAGTATATCCGGCGCTATCACTCTCAAGGATTCGATTAACAAGCTCGTCTGTCTTCACTCTTTCTTTTATACGTTTGATAGTATAGGCTTTTGTATTGAATACTACAACACTGAAATTATCTCGTGCTAAATTATATGCCATCACGGCAACTGTCAAAGCTGCTGTTGTGAATCGTTCACCATACAATGAACCAGAAGTATCAAACATTAACACTGCAGTCTTTTGTTTTTCTTTTCTCTCAAGACTAACTATGTCTTCAGTGTTCAAGATTCTACTTCTGTTTTCAAGAAATCTTTCTAACGTTTCATCAATATCAAATTCATCTAAACCTGGTTCATATTCAGTTTGTTCAAAAACTTCTCCTCTAATCCCTTGACTTGTAACACCAAAAGCGGTTGTTAGAATAACTTTTCTTGCTAATCGACGAAAAACTGGTCTCATTCTATCGTCTAAAGCTGACCTTAACATAAAAAATAATTCAGGGGCACTACTATCACCTTTAGATGCTCTTCTTGAAATAAGAGTATAGCCCTTTTTAGAGTTTAACGCTTCCGCGACAGCGAATTTATTTGAAATAGCTAGTCCTTGAATAGCTGGCATATTATCAACATCAACAGCTAATTCAGTTTGCTTTTTAATTTCATAATAACTCATACCTTCAGACAAACTTGAATAAACTGAAGGGTTTCTTTTTCCAGACACAATTTCGGCTTCTAAAAGCCTACCTTTATCCATTTTTCCTCTAAAGACATATGGTTTTTGGAAGTCCTCTCGGAATGGATCCCCCTCCTCTTCTAGAAAAAATCCATATCTTGCAAAGTAGTAGTGACTATGTCTTTAATTACATCTTCCACTAAACTTTCAACACCATCTTCAAGTTCGATTTTAGTTGCTAAAGCCATTATTGAACTATCAATCCATGATTCAATATCATTTACTTCTAGAAATCGAATTATTGCTGCTAAATCTATTGCTCCTCTGATTGAAGATCCTCTCCGTAAATCTGGCCAATCCCTTGTTGCTCGAACGATTTTTACGGCCATAAGAATGATTTTTTCATCCTTAATACCAGTTCGAACACGAACAATATTTTGCTCTTCCTCTTCAGGTTGATATTGCAACCTTATCCAAACGAACCTGTCTCTTAAAGCCTCACTCAAAGGAGTTGTTGCTACAAGTTCTGCTGGGTTCATTGCACTAATAATAAAGAAACCATCAACTGCTTTAACCTCGCCTAGTTTTGGAATCATTATTATTCCTTCATCCATGGCAGCTAAAAGCACGTTTTGTGTGCCTTCTGGCATTCTATTCAATTCATTCAAAAATAAGATAGCTCCTTGTTGCATGGCTTTGGTTAATGGGCCTGTGACAAATGAATCCCAGTCATATCCCTTTTCAATTACCATTGGAGGGTCAAAATGCCCAACTAGCTTAGAAGAACTATATCTTTCATCGCCATCTACTCTTTCAAGATCTTGGGAGAAGTAAGATGCTAGTGCATGGGCTAATGTGGTTTTACCCACTCCAACATCTCCCTCTAACAATATATGCCTATTTGCGAGCTTTGCTGCTAAACATTTCTTAAGTTCAAATGTTCTACCAACAATATTGAATTGCTCTTGTATTTCGTCAATCATCTCATCAATGGTCTTATCTTGTTCTACAACGCCTTCCATCGATATCTCTATCCTTATAACATTATCACAAATAATTAATTTGAAACAATAAGCTTTATCATGCAACTATTAAATACTTTTAGATATTCCAGATTTTGTAATTTTAACGAATGTTAGTGTTTCTAACTAAACACAAATTCGTTCAATCTTTGTTTTAAACCTAATTATTTGTTGGTATTTAGAAATGTTTTCATATGCATTTTTAAATATCTCGACTTGCGATATTTAGTGCCGCACTGATATTTTTACTATATCTAACCTCTGCTAAACGATTCTTATTTTGAGACGTGAAATCTTCATTTATTACATTGACAGGAACTTTTTCGTGGAATATACTTATCAATCTCTTGATAATCTCCTCTTTAGTTTTCCCTCCCCCCCTACCAATGTTTACTTTGAAGGTATCTGTTTCAATGTTGAAGAAAATCGTAATTACTTCCTTTACCGCATCAACCGCAGTAAAAAACTCCCCTACCCCTAAGATATTTTTTCCTTCTCCTATTACGGCAAAACCTATGGTTTTTCCAGGATCTATACCAACAACCACCTCTCCAAATTTCTTTCTATTATTTGCAATAAGAAAAATGTTGGAAAAGAGATTGTAATGATTGAAAGCTTTTGGTATGAATATTTTTTTGCTTCTAATACTATTTTTCTCTATTTCGGTCGTAATTATAACGTCAGAGTTATCATCCATAAATTCCTCAGGTAAAATGTGATTAGTTTTAATTTCATTTATTTTAGATAGAATATTCTCAACTATATACAAAAACCTAAAATTCTTAGTCGCAATTGTAACCCTAATCACAGTTAAACAAAGTTTCCTAATTAAAAAATATTTATATCTCAAAACTGGTATATGACAGACTTATAAAGTTAAAAAATTTACACATACATTGCCCAAAACGGATTGGTGAATCAAATCACTCAGAATCAGAATTTATCTATCAATATGCAAGATTATTTCAACCGTCTAAATGATCAACTACATATCATCTATAATATTGCTGAAAAAGCTCGAGAGCAAGGATTAGATCCATCTCTTAATGTCGAAATACCCATAGCTAAAGATATAGCTGATAGAGTTGAAGGTTTGATTGGTCCAGAAGGAGTAGGAATAAGAATCAGGGATCTAGAAAAACAGGATCTATCTAGAGAACAAGTTGCATTCAGAATTGCTGGTGAAATTTGTGATCAGAAGTTAATTAAGGGTTCTAAGGAAATATTAGCAGATCAAGCTTTACGTACATCTCTCGCTGTTATCACCGAGAGCATTACTGCTGCTCCTATTGAGGGTATCGCCAAGGTAAAGATTAAACAGAATGATGATGGGACTGATTATCTTGCAGTTTATTATTCAGGTCCAATACGTTCAGCTGGTGGTACTGCAGCTGGTATGAGTGTACTCTTAGGAGATTTTATTAGAAAAAGATTGAAAATAGGTAAATATCAACCAGATCAAAGAGAGGTTGAGAGATATATAGAAGAATTAGAGTTATATAATAGAGTTAGTCATCTACAACTTCCGACAACAAAAGACGAACAAAGATTTGCTGCCCAGAATCTGCCAATTGAGATTAGCGGAGAGCCAACAGACAAAGTTGAGGTTACAGGAAATCGTGATTTAAGAAGAATCGAGACAAACCGTTTACGTGGTGGGGCTTGTTTAGTCTTTAATGATGGTCTTGTTGGCAGATCAAAGAAACTTATCAAGAAAACTAAAGACAACAAACTTGATGGTTGGGATTGGCTTACAAAGTTAATTGAGATTCATGAGAAAAGTGGTTCTATTTCAGATGAAGAATCAGACATCAAATATGATGATGAAGAAGAGGATATAGAAGTTGATACTGAAGAAGAAATCGTCTCTGATATGGGATACATAAGGGATGTAATTGGAGGAAGACCTGTTTTTTCACATCCCTCAGTGGAAGGAGGTTTCAGACTTAGATATGGTAGGTCTAGAACAACAGGTTTGGCTGGTATGGGTATACATCCTGCTCTTATGGGTTTAGTGGATGATTTTCTAGCTTGTGGTACCCATGTGCGTACAGAAAGGCCTGGAAAGGGAGCGATAGTTATGCCTGTTGATTCAATCCATCCACCTATTGTAAAATTAAAGAATGGCGATGTATTAAAAATAGAAAGCTATGATCAAGCAATAGCTATTAGAGAAAATTTACTTGAAATCTTATTTCTCGGGGATATGTTGTACGGGGTTGGTGAGTTTAATCAGAGTAACTTTGATTTAATCCCTTCAGGTTACTGTGAAGAATGGTGGATTCAAGAACTTGAGGAAGCCTTTGTAGATTTCAAGGAAACCACAGGTGTAAAAACCGATAACAAACTTTTGGAGAAAATTGATGGTTTTGTTCAACATCCTTTCAGTTTAATTCCTTCGCCACAAGAAGCACTTGAACTATCTGATAAACTAAACATTCCTCTCCATCCAGAGTTTACCTATCACTGGTCTAATATTTCTGTAGAAGAGTTTAAGTCTCTAAGAGACCACATAAAGTCAAACAGTAGTTTTGATAATAATATTCTTGAAATTGATAATAAACTTGAAGTTAAAGAAATATTAGAATCAATTTGTGTTCCTCACAAACTAGTAGAAGATAAGATTATTTTGGATTTGCACTCTTTGCCTTTGTTAAATACGATTGGTTATAAAGAAGGAAAACTACTACCAATTTCCAAGAAGAATGGAAGGGTGATCGATTTAATCAATTCTTTAGAGAACGTGAAAATCAGAGATAAATGTCCAGTTTACACTGGTGCTAGAATGGGAAGACCAGAAAAAGCAAAAGACAGACGAATGAAACCTCCTGTTCAGATGTTGTTCCCAATTGGAAATGCAGGAGGGAGGCTAAGAGACTTATTTGTTGCCGCTACTCATAAGAATATCAATATTGAATTGTCACGTAGATCATGCCCTTCCTGTGGCACTCTTACCCACAATGTTTTGTGCTCATCGTGCAATGTTCCTACTGTTGTCTCTGCAGTTTGCCCTTCCTGTAACATAGAAACAACTGATGATCGTTGCTCAAAGTGTGGTAGGATGACACTCCAATACCAATTAGTGAACTATCCTTTAGAAACTCAAATAATGGAAGCAAAGAAGAGAATAGGTGCTCCTATCCCTAAAAAGGTTAAAACCATAAAAAAGTTAATGAATAAACTTCGAGCTCCTGAATTAATTGATAAAGGGATTTTAAGGGCTAAACATGAGCTTTTTGTTTATAGGGATGGAACCATTCGATTTGATTCAACTGACGCAGTACTCACACATTTCAAACCTTCAGAAATTGGAGCCACAATTCAACAATTACATGAACAAGGATATACAGTTGATGCCCATGGAAAACCTCTAGTTAGTACAGAACAAATTGTTGAACTTAAAATTCAGGATATAGTTTTGAACATTGATGGGGGAAAACATTTAGCTAGAGTTGCAAATTTTATAGATGAATTACTGGAAAAAGTGTATGGATTACCACATTATTATAATGTGGAAAGACCTTCAGATCTAATAGGTAAACTTGTGATGGGCTTAGCTCCACACACTTCAGCAGGAATTGTGGGGAGAATAATTGGTTTTACTAAAGCTAAAGTCAACTTCGCTCATCCTTATTGGCACGCAGCTAAGCGAAGGAATTGTTTATCGAAAGATGAAGAAATCCTAATCTGGGATAACAATACACACCAATTAATTCGCAAGAATATTGGAGAAATTGTTGATGAACTTGTTGCTCTAGGGGCTCAACAAGAAATTGTTGATGATTATGGAACCCTTGCTGTTGAAAACCTTAATCCACACTGGGAAGCTGTAAGCATAGATGAAACAACTAACCAAGCTATTTTTCAACAAATAAAGCATTGGATTAAAGGGACTACTGGACAATGGATAGAAATCAAAACTGAAACTGGCAGAACGCTTAAAATGACTCCTAATCATAATGCTCTTGTTTGGAACCCATCGAGTAGAATAACTACAACAACTAAAGCAGCACATCTTGAAGTAGGGGATCATATTCCTATTGTCAAAAAATCCCCAATACCGGTCATTCAACCTCCAGCGAATGTTAATATTCTAAAAGAATTATCCACCTTACCTGATAAACCTAAATTCGTCGAATTCAAACATCAAGTGCGCTTACGCGAAGCAGCTAAATGGATGAAAACTAAACTTCTGGAATTTATCCAAAACAATAACATGATTGACCCTAATATAACACACATTAATTTTCCAAAACAGGTAAGAGAGTACTTTGTGACCATTTTACCAGAAGAGCCAATGAAAAGACCCTTGACTTCTGACTGGTTCAAATCAATACCTTTGAGTCATCTTACAGTTTTACAGAAATTGAACGTATTTCGGTGGGATGATGTCCCCCATGAAGCTAGATTAGGTATGGCAAGAGATGATCACACAATATCCCCCTACCTCCCTTTCACTACTGATTTAATGAGATTGTTGGGGTATCTGATAGCGGAGGGATATATAAGAGACCAAAGAACTTGTTATCAAACTAATTTCAGCGTTCCGAATCCAGTTCTAAGAAAACACGTTAGACATTTAATAAAAACGGTTTTAGGAACCACACCCTATCATAAAAAGGATAACAACCAATTAGTTCACACAGGAAGAATACATGCATATTTGTTTGCTTATGCGTTTGGAATGAGAAAGAAAGCTCTTAACAAAAGAATACCTAGTTTCATTTTTTCCCTACCAAAGGAATATAGATTTTCTTTCCTTTCAGCTGTTATTGATGGTGATGGTTCAATAATAACTCGTTCTTTCAGAACAACAATCTACACGGGAAATTACAAACTTGCACAGGATTATAGTTTGTTATTGATGTCTCTAAGCATTTTTGCTAGAATTTCAAAGATAAAGGGAGGAAGATACGGGGATGTAATCTTAAAGAGATATGAACAACTTGGAACAGAACCTAAAAGGGATAATCCGTTATATCATGTGAATATTCCAGGTAAGGAAAATGAAATTTTGTTCAACAATATAATTTTACATCACGAAAAAAAGAGACAAAATGTAGCTTTACTTATGAACCGAGGTTATCCCAAATTTAAAACTTTTGATGAAATAAGCAACACGATTGCAGCTGATACGATTAAAAAAATAACTAAAGGTAACTCAAATGAAAACTCATATTGTTTAGAAGTCGAATCAAGCAATAAGGAGACAGAAACATATCACAATATCGTAATGCTGAATTGTTTGGTTACTAAACAATGCGACGGAGATGAAGATTCTTGCATTCTTGCTCTTGACGCTTTTCTTAATTTTTCTCGTTCCTATCTCCCTGAAATTCGTGGTGGTAAAATGGATGCTCCCCTGATTCTTGTTTCTAATCTTAACCCCCATGAAGTAGACGATGAATCACACAATGTTGATACTTGTGTGAGATATCCCCTTACATTTTATGAAGCAACATTAGATAGAATATCTCCTAAAATAGTTCTTCCCCTTATAGATATGATTAGTAATCGATTAAGTGATGAGAGTGCTTACGAAGGCTTTCTCTATTCTCACGAAACATCTCACATCTTTGAAGGACCAGAATCGACTGCCTATAAAAACCTTAAAACAATGAGCGATAAGGTTTATGCTCAGCTTCATGTTGCTAGTTTGATTAAAGCTGTAGACATAAAGGATGTTGCAACAAGAGTAATTGTAAATCACTTTATACCTGATATGATAGGTAATCTCCGACGATTTGGTTCTCAGAAAATCAGATGCACCAATTGTAATAGAATATATCGGAGAATACCTCTATCAGGGACTTGTCCAAATTGTGGTATGGCTAAATTGAATTTAACCGTATATCAAGCATCTGTATCAAAATACTTTGACATGGCTAGTTCTTTGGTAGAGGAATATGATCTTTCTGACTATTTGAAGAATCGATTAGCCATTATGAAACACAATTTGGAATCATTATTTGGTGAGGATGCTTTAACATCTTCAAAAAAAGAAAAATCTAAAAAAGTAAAAGAATCGGTTCAATTATCAGAGTTTTTTATGAAGTACAGTTCTGATAAATGAGTATTTGGTCTTGATAAATTGTATGCTTTTTAGAGCTATTTTATATCTAACGAATCATTTTTAATTATCTATAGTTATTGGGAGTTGACTCGTTATGGTGAAAGAGACAGAAAAACAATCTTCTCCTCAGTTGAGGGCTTTACTCAACCCTACTGGAAAGAATAAGTGGATTTATAGTATAATTTCATTCATTGTTGTTGTGATTCTGACGATACTCTTGTATTTCGTACCAGATTATTTCTTCCTTGAAAAACTTACTGGTGACACCGTTTTTCAAATCTTAGATTTATATCAATATGATATTAACTTCATTGGATATTATGATGAAGCTGATTCATCTAATTCATTTATTGCAATTTTCATAAGAATCCTCACAGGATTAGAAACTCATGATAACCTTACTCCTTTAATAAAGTCCGAAACTGCAGAAAGAAGATTTGCGGTTGTACGAGCATGTACAGGCATGCAGGCTGGAGCCCTTCTCATGGGGTTAATTGTTGTTACCCCTGCAGATTTTGGGAAAAAAGTAAAGGCAACATTTCTTGCAATTATTGCGCTAATCATCGGTAATTTTCTAAGAATTGCATTAGTTATTGGAATGACCGTTACTCTTCAAATGACCTATGGGGCTGCTGGCGGAGATGGACTTGGATCCGCATGGTACTGGGCTCACGATGTTTTAGGAAAACCAGTAGGTTTCTTTGGAACCATATTCTTTGCACTAATTATTGAGAAGCAAGGGGTTCCTATTCTTAATACAGTAAGCTTATGGATAGATTCTTTGATTGATTTGTTTCTATTCTTTTTCCGAACAGCTATTCTTCCTCTTCTAGTTTTCGTGGGCTTAATGAGTAGCAAAAAAGCCAATAAAACAGATGTAAACGTAGATAGGGATACAACAGAAGAGAAAGGAAAAATGACGTGATCTAATTTTTTTTACTTTTCCTTCCTTAAATTTTGCATTACTTTCAATAGTGAAATTCTTAGGCTCTGAAGGCATGTTTGTGATTATGAATTTACTTTGATACCATCAATAACTTTTATTAAATGAATTTACATATACATTCTCGAAGATATCTAAAGTGTGAAACGCCATGAGATACTTAGAAGTTCAGGAAAATGGTTCCTTAGTAGAATGTCAAGAATTAGATCTTGGAAACCAGAAAGTACTGATTATTGTTGATGAAACCGAGAAAAGAATGTGGTTATGGAAAGGTTCAGAATGTCCAATAAGGAAGAAATTCATTGGAAGTAGAGCTTTATCAGACTTGAGGAAAAAGGAATACGGTTTCGCTTATGTGCCACAAACTTGTGATCAAGATGATGAAACAGCAGAATTTGTTTCTATGTTAAAAAAGATAAATAAAGAAGATCTTGTTCCTGATAATGTTAAATCTAGAGCTGAAGAGATTATTGAAAGACAAAAACGAATAAATGTCTTTGATGAATCTCAAGCAACTGATGCTTATAGACCAATTGCTGTCGAAGTTGAAGAAGATGGTACTCAGTTAAAAGACCGTCCTACTCAAGTTTCAACTAACCAATTGCCTCCCCATATCGCTAAAATGGGCGCACCAGGTAATAGGCCAACACCTTCAATATTATCTGCCCTTGAAGCAGAATCAATTGAGATTGTAAAACCCGAAGAATTATCGCCTGTCGGTTCTTCTCCAGCATCTACACCTGTAGCCTCAGTACCTACAACTGCATCTGCACCTGTAACCAAAGTTGAGGAATCTATGCTAGAGAAATCCTTGAAAATTTTGAAAGATTTAGGAGCTCCTAAGGGTTTCTTTAGAGACTTAGTTATTATTGGAAATAAGGTATACACTGAAACATACACTGGTGCTTTCGAAGAGCTTGATGAACCCCCTGAAGGTATATTCTTTTCAAGTTCTCACGTTCCTCGAATGATATGTGAGAATGGCTTTGTTCGAGCAATTGAGTTTTTAAAACCCGAAGAAGGTGCTGAACTAAGCGAAGAAGATGAAAAAATAGCCCAAGATATTGAAGACCTACTTTCAATGTTTGAGATTGAAGTGGGGTAATTTCCCTCTTAGTCTATTTTCTTATTTGTGTAAGGTGTTCTTATGGTAAACTTTATTCTTACATTACATCTCCACACCTCTATTCCTTCAGATGATCATGTATTAGTAGGAGAAGTAAACGCAGAAATGACTTTACTAGAAGGAGTAATTCTACTTCTGAGTAAAAACAAAAATATTTACGAACTTATGATACTTAATAACGATATTAGGTCAGGATACCTGTTAATCTCTGAAAAAATTGAGTTGAGAACGACAAAAAAATTATTTAACAAATTTGGGTCTAACATAGAAATAAAAATAATACCCATCTCTCACGGTGGATAAAGGAGATATTACTAACCTAATAAGTTAGAAAAACATCTTTAGATATATTTTTAATTAAAATGTGCTCTTAACAAATTACTTGACGTGTGCCAGGATAGCCAAGCGGACAACGGCGCTGGTCTTGAAAATCAGTTCCTTCAAGGATCCGGGGTTCAAATCCCCGTCCTGGCTCCACTGCCTCAATTATCTCTAAAATGAGGACTTTCATAATAGCAAGGTGAAAATTGTTTGGTGCCAATCAAAGGACCGTATGTCTTGGGTGTTGCTGAGAAACCTCAAGCTGCAAGCAGATTAGCAAGAGCACTTGATGAGAACAAAAAACCAGTTCTTAAGAAAATAAAAGGTGTTCCTGTATACATAAGCTTGAGAGATGGGAAAAAAATAGTAATTGTCCCAGCAGTAGGCCATTTACTCACATTATCCCCATTAAGCAAATCCTGGAATTACCCCGTATTAGATTATCATTGGGTTCCAAGTCATATCACAAATTCAAAATCAAGAACAAAGAATTTTGTAGATGCGTTTAAATCTCTTTCAAAAGAAGCCTCAGAAATAATTGTGATGACTGACTATGATAGAGAAGGAGAAGTTATAGGCTTTTTAATCTTGAAGTATTTACTAGGGAAGAATAAGGCAGAAAGAATGAAGTTTTCTACGTTAACGACAAGGGACATTAACGAGGCTTATTCTAAAAGAAGTAAACAACTTGATATTGGATTCTTGAATTCCGGACTATTACGACATTATGTTGATTGGTTGTATGGAATAAATTATTCTAGAGCACTAAGTCTAGCATTGAAACGTGTTTCAAATAGATTCAAAACAATATCAATTGGAAGAGTACAGGGTCCTACACTTGGTGCTGTTGTAAATCTAGAAAATGAAATAAACATATTTGTGCCTATTCCGTTTTGGACAATTGAAAGCGAAGCTATTATCAGTAAAAAGAAATTCATAGTTTTCTATGAAAAGACGAAGCTTAGTAAGGAGAAAGAAGCGAATGAAATCGTAAAAGATTGCCAAAATTTAGTTGGCATTGTTACCGATATTTCAGAAGAACAAACACCACAGTATTCGTTTCCACCTTTTAATTTGGGAGATCTTCAAAGAGAATCATATAAACACTTCAAATATTCTCCAAGTAAGACTTTGAAAATCGCTGAGGCACTTTATTTAAAAGCAACAATTTCCTACCCACGTACTGATAGTCAAAAACTTCCAATGACACTAGGTCATAAGACCATTCTTACAAAAATTGGAAAGCAAACAGTTTATGGTTCTTTCGTAGTTGAAATACTAAATCGTAAAAAATTCAAACCAAGGGAAGGAAGACGGACAGATGCAGCTCATCCTGCTATCCATCCAACTGGAAAACCTCCTATCGCCTTGAACTCCAAAGAGAAAAAACTATATGATTTAATTGTCAAAAGATACCTAGCTTTATTTGGAAAACCTGCTTCAATATCAAGAAAGAAAATTGAAATCAAAGTAAACAGTCATAAATTTGAAGTGCGAGGAAGCCAAATCATAGAAGAGGGATGGATAAAATACTATAAACCTTATTTCTATATGAATGAAAGTTCAATACCTGATATTGCATTGAATAGCCAAGTTAACTTCTCATTTATAGAATCGAAAGAAGATTTTAGTTCTCCACCTAGACGATTTAATGAATCCACACTTCTGAATAAAATGGAAGAAGAAAAAATTGGAACCAAGGCTACACGTGCAGGGATTATTGAAACCTTGTTTAGCCGGGGATATATTAAAGGCTCTGAGATTAAACCAACCCCTCTTGGTACTGCAGTGGTTGGTGTTTTAAATTCTCATTACCCCGTGTTAATCAAATCGGATATGACAAGAGAATTAGAAACTACAATGGAAGAAGTACAAGAAAAACAGAGCAATATTGATGAAATACTAATTTCTATTAAAAAGGATTTAAGAGATATGCTTAAGCTCTTCCATGAAAATGAGACAAATATCGGCATTTCTCTTTATGAGAACTTGCTTAATCTAGAAAAGAAAGAGCCCGTACTAATAGGCAAATGTTCAGAGTGCAAAATTGGTGATCTACGAATTATAAAATCAAAGAAATCTGGTAAAAGATTTATTGCTTGTTCAGCATATTTTGACAAAACAATTAATTGTACAGTAACTTTTCCCTTGCCTAGTTATGGAACAATAAAACCTACAGATAAAAAATGCCCATTTGATGGTTTACCTATGGTTGAATGGCGAACAGGGAGAACTAAGCGCGTTATGTGCATATCTATGGATTGTCCTTCCAAAGCTAACATTAAAGGAGGAAAAAAAAGTGGATGATATTAAGTGTAAGATATGTCAAGATAAAATAGACAAATCTTCTGGCAAGTTCTGTTTCAACCATAAACTTGCAAAAACCAAACTACAAAATGGTTATGAACTATGGTTAAAAGCATATGATTCACTCCCATATGATGATTTTCTTCAACGATTGCTAGACCTAGGGGATCTTGTTGGTGCTTTTGTAAAGGATCTTGCAGAGTTTGAGTTATATTTTCAAGAAACTAAGTGAAAAACACTTGTTTTTGTGGTCCTTTTTCTAGATTTAGTCCTATTAGGAAAATAAAGCTGTATGAATCTGTTCTTTCTCTGGAAGACCTTCAATTTTTGTTTTTCCTACAAAAATAGTGGGTATTGAAGATATTTTCTGTTGACTCTCCCCATTGATATTTATGCTTCTATAATGAAATAGGCCACCATACTCTTCTAAGACTGTTTTGAGAATTTTCTCAGCAACACTACAGTATGGACATTCTTCAGAAGTATACAAAACAATTTCCTTCATTTCATACATTTTCTGTGCTTCTATCTTAAAAGAACAACAAAAATTTTGGGGCTAGCTAGGATGACATGCACATATTACAGCTTATTTGTTTAGTAGCAATTGTTGAAGAAAATTAGATAGGATTACAAATACATGGATTATCATTACATTTTGGACATGTTTGATTATACTTATCTTTGAAAGCATCTGAGAGGTTTATATTGTATAGGTTTGCAATACTAAATACCCAAGCTATAATATCCGCCATTTCTTCTGATACTTTCTCTTCATCCTCCAGAAGAACAGCTTCTGCAAGTTCTCCAACTTCTTCCATAAGCTTAAGTGCTGTTTTTTCCTTCCCTCTCCTAAAATCTTTCTCTAGATAAAGTTCTTTCATAAGTTCTTGAAATTCGTGAATATTACCCACACTCTTTACAATTATTGAAAATTCTTTTTTTAAGGAGAAACGTAGAAAATATTACCTAGAATAACTCCCACAATCAATATTACAGAAAGAGCAACAATATACCATGGACCAATTTTAACACCAGGTAAATCCTCATCATAATATCTCATCAATCCAGCACCAGTTGCAGGCATTGGGCTAGTGTCTCTTTTTTTCTTCTTCTGAGAACTCATACTAATCAAATGTTGCTAGTAGTGGTGGTATATATGATTTTTTATCATATACCTTTTGAGTAAAGATGAATTAAGAACTGAGGAAATGAGGGTGGCGACCCCGACGCGATTCGAACGCGCGACCACCAACTTACTTCACCACTGAAGATTAGAAGGCTGGTGCTCTATCCAGCTGAGCTACGGGGTCAATTACTCTATCATCATCATCAAAGTTTTTTTCTTAAACTTTTTGATTAAAGGTTCAATATTTGATTCGAAACTTATTTAATCTCAAAAAATCTCTCAAAAATTGCTTATCAATGATTCCCTCCAAACAACTTCGGAAACTATATGTAGCTGGTTATCAGCTAACACCCGAAGCCTTTGCTGAACTAAGTTCTGTGCCCAATATTGCTGAGATTATTGATAAAATACTTGAGTTAAATCCGGATACAGCAATCCTTACAATAAATGATATCAGAGATATTTCTACTGGAAATTATAGTCTGGATTCTAACACTAACACTTCTTCAGAAATTAAGGAGGAAACCAGTGTATCTGATATTCAAAGTGAAGAAGCCAATGGGGGTAAAGAGGAAAAACAAAAGATCGAGTCTAAAAAACCGGTTTCTTCCAGTCGAAGGGAATCATTTACAACAGATTTGCAGATTATCTCTTCTCCACAAATCAAACAACTATCTGCGTCTGCTGATGGTTTTATAAAGTATTTTTGCAATCGTTTTGATTCTATTAGTCATTTCTTCAGACGTCGAAAAGATATTAGAAATCTAGTTACTATTGAAGATCTTCAAGAAGACAAGAAGAATAATAAGATATCGTTGATTGGTCTTGTTTATAGTAAGCGAAAGAATAAAACCGGCAGTTTTAGTTTAGAACTCGAGGATAAAAATGGAAGAATAAAAGGGATGATATTTCAATCTAATCCTGATTTATTGTACAAAGCAGAGTTTATTTTAGATGACTCTATTTTATGCTTTACAGGAGATTGGAATGGTCGTATACTGTTCATCAAAGATATCTATTGGCCAGATGTTCCATTCAATCACAAACCTAATCATTCATATGAAGATGCTCTTGCTCTATTCATTTCTGATATACATGTTGGATCAAAGAACTTCGCAGGAGAACTCTTTCTTAGGGCGATAAAGTTTCTAAACGGTGATTTAGAATCAAATAAATACAATGAAGTTGGTAAGAAGGTAAAATATCTTTTTGTGGCAGGAGATGTTGTTGAAGGTGTTGGAATATATCCTGATCAAGAAAATGATTTAGATGTAGATAACATACAATTTCAATATTTACTTGCTACTGAATATTTTGAACGAATCAGAGATGACGTGGAAATTCTCATTATTCCAGGAAATCATGATGCAGCAAGAGCAGCTGAACCACAGACACCTATTTCGAAAGAATTTGCACCTGAACTGTATAAGTTAGACAATGTATACATGCTCGGTAGTCCGGCTTATGTTAAAGCTCACAATGTGGAAGTTCTTATGACACATGGAAACTCAATAGTGGATATTAATTCTGCTATCCCAGCCATCCCTCACGAAACTTCTATTCCAGCTATGGTGGAGATGTTGAAAAATCGTCATTTAGTGCCCATTTATGGTAGAAGAACATCAATCGTACCTGACTACGAAGATAAATTAGTTATAACAAAAATTCCTGATATTCTACATGCTGGTCATACACACATTACAGGGGATGAAACTTACAAGGGTGTTACAATCATAAATTCTGGAACATTTCAATACCAAACATCTTATCAAAAAAGTATGAATATTAACCCTACTACGGGATCAACATACGTTGTAAATCTTCAAAATTTACAGCGAACAAATATCGATTTTCAGAAATTTAATTAATTTACTATCACTCTTTATTCTTTAGTCAGTTGGAATTTCATCATCGTCAATTTGCACATAAGACAAGATATCTGCAATCTGAGGAGCATGGTTTGATAAAATAGCTATGGCATTTTTGAACTCTTCAATATCGCTTGTTCCACCAACTAAGTGAAAATCACCTATTGATTTAAGAATTAGAAAACCATTCTTACCTCGCACCATGACGTCGTTTATGGGCGCAAAGGTAAGTCTCTCGAGGGCTAATCTTGCAGCAGCAACTAAAGCGGCTCCAATTGCTGATAATTCTGTTGAGTTTGCCCGTTTATCACCTGCATAGAATGCTATCCTATCACCTGTGGCAGTTAAAACAGCTAGAGCTTCAAGTTTTGCTTCTTGTGTTATGTCCTTCAATTCCTTAGCAAGAGCATAAGCAATTTTTCTTTCAAGTCTCATCTTTATCTGAGTCAATTAGAGACTAGAATAAGTTAATTAACTTTACTATAATATTTCTAAAAAAGAGTGAATCTAGAGGAAGTTTTAATCTAGAAACGAGTTTTTAACTCTCAATCTGAATGTCTAGTCATGATTTGATTTATCTTATTTACATATAACAAATACTTCAAGAGTTTGTCTAGGTCATAGTAGAACGGCAATTTGTTGCTTTTCTTTAACTGATCTTTTGTCAAAAAGTTCGCTCGATTATAGAGGTTCTTAGTCTGATGAAAAAGCTTGCTTAACTCTTTATTTCTTCTTACTTCCATTATTTCTATCCGCAAGACTTTGGTCATCATACTTTTCTCTAGCTTTCCCTATATAAACTCAGAAAATACTAATATGACAGCAAGACAAAATCTTATCATAAGTAATGTTTTTAAACGCTTTTCTTAATTCAACATCAAATAAAAGCTTAGCTTGTTTGATCAACAGCTAAAGGTGAATTATAATGTCAAGTGATACTGGACTATCCGGACTGATGAGTCGTTTTTGGAAAAAAATCGTAGACCACTTTGAAGATTACGAAATAAAAAGAGAATCAATTTTAAATAAGATAAGTATGATTCTAATTTTATTTGTAGGTGTAATTATTAGACTATTTGGATTATTTCAAGGATTTGACCCTTTGATAAAAGCATTCGACCCACATGTTCAGCTAGTGAGCGCAGAATATATCAACACAGCAGGATTTATAGAATTTATTCATTGGTTCAAAGCAGATTCATGGTACCCCTATGGTTTCCAAACTGGATTTGAATTATACTGGGGAGTCCCCCTAAGTGCAGTTATTATTTATGGTTTAGTAAGCATATTTTCAATAAACATAACTATTACTCAAGCTGCGTATTTTAGTCCAGTTATTTATGGCTTACTTACATTAATTGCTACATACTACTTAGGGAAAGAAGCTATTAGCTCTAGAGCTGGTCTCTTTGCTGCATTTTTCATGTCAATTGCACCAGCCTTTGTTTCAAGAAGCACGGCCGGTTTCTATGATAATGAATCAATAGGTATTCTTTTCACTGTTCTAACGATGTATTTCTTTATAAGAGCATTCAAACGCGGTGGGACAGTAGCCCCTTTCCTTGCTGGTATCAGTTTAGGGATTCTTATTGGTAGTTGGGGAGCATATAGATATGTGTTGGATTTATTGCCACTTGCTGCTTTGTTTTTGGTATTGTCCAGAAAATTAACTTGGAAGTTAATCAAAGCATATAGTATAACAATTGTTACTGCTCTGAGCATTGGCTTCTTGGTGCCAAGGGTTCTAAGAAATGAATTTTTCAATATAGAAGTCATGATACCTGTTTTGATGATAGGGTTCTTAGTTATTGTTGGGATGATTCAAAATCTATCACACAATTTAAACGAGAAGACCTTTAGACAAATGCTCATTGTTGGAGCTGTTACAGCACTAGTCCTTCTTATCATATTGGTGACAGTTTTTCTATCCTTAGGTATCTTCTCTAACATAGCTGATAAATTTTGGGCCGTTATCTTCCCAGGAGGAAGAGATACTATCCCAATTATCGCTTCAGTGAGTGAACATCAACCAATGACTTGGGCTGAACTGTTTAGCAACATCCATATTATGACATTCTTGATACCCCTTGGACTATATTATTGTTTAAAGAAACCAACAGATGTTAATATTTTCATTCTTGTTTATGGGGTAACAACAATTTACTTCTCAGGATCAATGATCAGACTTGTCCTGTTACTAGCACCCTCAGCATCTCTGTTGAGTGCAATGGCAATTGACCGTCTACTATATACTTACTCTTTAAGTGCCCATGGTAAAATTGCTCTTACAAAAAGAAAAATAAGGTTAACGAAAACAATTGGTCGAGATGAGGCTATAATAGCCTATGTTGTGATTTTCGGTCTATTATTTTCCTTCTCAATTCACAGTATTAATATGTCAAAACACTATGCAAGATCAGAAATGGCCCCTGTTTATTTCGAGAAACCAGGTGTTCCTTCAACTGATTGGCAAGACGCCCTAATATGGCTACAAAACAATGCACAAGGTGATGGAGTTGTAACAAATAGCCCATCTGTTGTATTGAGTTGGTGGGATTACGGATACTGGATTACGAATTATGGTGAAGCAACGTCGCTTGTGGATAATGCAACTACCAATAAAACGCAAATTGGAATGGTGGGAACCATGTTGATGTGGAACTTCACTGAATCAGTGAAGTTAATGTATAAGTATAATGTAAAATACGTACTTGTTAATACTCAAGCAGGACTTTCAGCGGTTGGTTCTGATCTAGGAAAAGCTATTTGGTGTATAAGAATTGCAGAATCTACAGTTCCAAGATATGGAATTACTGAAGAAAGGTATTTTGATGAAGACGACGAGCTTGGATACAATATCTATCAAGATTCCTTCTATGATTCTGTTCTCTACAGATTAGCTGCGTATGATGCTGCGACTGGCTATGCTTGGAGTCCTGATATGCCTGGAACTCCAACAAGTAACCGACCTGGAATCCTTGTTAAAGCTAATGAAAATCCCGTATTTGATTTGAAGGGTGCTGATGGTATCGTATATTTCAGTGAAGTTTTCAGAAGTTATGGCTTAGCTTCTTCATCCATTGACGCGTATAGATTTCCACTTGTTAGAATATTTGAGGTAATATATCCAGAAAATATTGCTCAACTTTCAGCAGAGGTTAATGGTCTTTATCCAGCTGGTTAATCTGCAACAATTTATTTCTTTTTCTTCTCTTCTATTTTTCAGATTTCAACTTTTTATTAGTAATGGCAATTTAAGTCTATTTCTTTGCGTTAAAGCTTAATAAACCCTTGAGATTCACCTCATAAAATGTGTTTTACAAAAGAATTTATTATTCATGAAAAACAACCAAACCAAAACGCTTTTAAAAATCCAGCATGGGAAATCTATTAAAGCACAAACAAAATATTAGTACTGCTAATAGAAAAAAGGTGTAAATATAATGAGCTCAAAAGGAAAACCTCATTTGAATCTAGTAATTATTGGTCATGTCGACCATGGTAAATCTACAATGACTGGCCACTTACTCTATGTTTGTGGAACCATAAGCGATCGAGAAATCGAAAAATTTGAGAAAGAAGCTGAGTTAATTGGTAGAGGTAGTTTCAAATTTGCTTGGGTATTAGACAAGTTGAAAGAAGAGCGAGAAAGAGGAGTTACAATAGATCTTGCGTTTTATAAATTCGAAACCAAGAAATACTATTATACTATAATTGATGCTCCAGGACACCGAGATTTCGTCAAGAACATGATTACAGGAACATCACAAGCTGACGCAGCAATCTTAGTAATAAGTGCTGGTACTGGAGAATTTGAAGCCGGTATTAGTACTACTGGACAAACAAGAGAACATGCTTTACTCGCTAAGACATTAGGTGTTAGCCAACTTATCGTTGCAGTTAACAAAATGGATCTAGCTGATTATAAGGAAGAACGTTATAACGAAATTTCTGAAGAAATGGGTAGAAACCTAAAACTTTTCGGTTTTGATATTTCAAAAATCAATTTCGTCCCAGTTAGTGGAATGCTCGGAGATAATCTCGGTGAGTCATCTGATAAAATGGCCTGGTACAAAGGACTAACTCTCTTGGAAGCACTTGACACATTTACAGTCCCTGATAAACCCACTGATAAACCTCTAAGATTACCTGTCCAAGATGTTTATACCATTACTGGTATTGGAACAGTTCCTGTAGGACGTGTTGAAAGTGGTGTACTTAAACCAAAAGAAGAAGTAATCTTCCAACCAACTGGAAAGAAAGCAGCGGTTATGTCAATTGAAATGCATCATGAAGAAATTTCAGAAGCTATTCCTGGTGATAACATCGGATTTAGCTGTAAAGGATTGACAAAACAAGATGCACATAGAGGAGACGTTGTAGGACATGTTAAGAACCCACCTACTATCGCACAAGAATTAGTTGCTACAGTTCAAGTTATTAGACATCCTTCTGTAATTGCTGTTGGATACACTCCAGTAGTTCATTGTGGAACTGCTCAAGTAGCCATCAGATTTGCTAAATTAAACATGAAACAATCGAAAGAAGGAAAGGTAGATAATCCAGACTTCCTTAAGAATGGAGATGCTGCTGAAGTAGTTCTTATTCCAACCCGTGATATGGTCATTGAACAATATAGTGAATTTCCAGCATTAGGCAGATTTGCTGTCAGAGATATGGGTCAAACCGTTGCTGTCGGCATCGTTAAGAAAGTAACACCAAAGAAATAACTTCTTTTCTTTTTTATTTTTACTTTATTTTGTTTTATAAGCTTTCAAATACAATGTTATGTAAATGACATGCAGAAGTAGGAAAAGAATAAATCTAAAAATTATTTTACAGGGATTATATTATTTACAATAAATTCAGGAGAAAAAAGCTCTATATCCTTATATCCTTGCCCCTTACCTAAGAAAATTATTGGCCTGTTGCTTATATGTGTCACTGAGACAGCTGCTCCTCCCTTTACATCAGCGTCTATTTTATTTAAAATTGAAGCATCAATCCCTATTTTTTCATTGAACAACTTAACTTGTGAAACAAGTGCATTTCCAGTTAATGCGTCTCCAACAAATATCTTTAGATCAGGTTCTACAACTTTACAAATCTTTTGCAATTCAGCCATTAAGTTTGAACTTGTTTCAATTCGTCCTGCTGTGTCAATTAAAACTACATCAATCTTTTTTACGATTGCGTGGTTTACTGCATCAAAGGCAACTGCTGCTGCATCGGAGCCATATTTTTGAGCAATAACTCGTATGCCTAGCTTCTCGCCATGTTGCTGAAGTTGTTGGATACTTCCTGCCCTAAATGTATCCCCTGCAGCAAATACGCAGGAATATCCTTTCTCTTGTAACATCTTCCCGAGTTTTGCAATTGAGAGTGTTTTCCCAACACCATTTACACCGAAAAAGGCGATAGTTAAAGTGTTTTTGTTGTTCTTCGACTCTTCTACCATTCCTAGTAAATCAACTTTCTTTTTTGGTGATAGGATATCGAGCAGAACTTCTCTTAAAGCACTCAGAACTAAAGGTTTTGGATTAGAAAAACGTGTGTGTTCCGTTTGTAGAAGAATTGAGGTCAGATTATCACATATTGCATCAGCTGTTGCTACTGCAACTTCATTTTTTATCAGAATATCCTTCAATTCTTTTGTGATTTTAGCAACAGATTTAGGAGAAACATCTGTAATTGTAATTTTTTTAATTAACTTCGAAACGTTTTTTCTTAGCTGATCAAACAAACAAAACCCCATCCTCTAGAATTACATGACAGATTTTACGATTCTGTCAATTTCCCTCAGGCGTTCAAGTACCTCATTATAACTAGCTTTAATCTGAGACAACTGATTCTCGACCTCAGATTTCTTTTTCTTAACTCCATCAATAGCTTCATCAAGTGATTTTTCACTGTGAATTCCCGCTCCGATAGTGACAATTACCTTTTCAGCGTCCTTAATGGTTGTATAAATAAAATTACCCGCACCAATTGGTAGCAACATTTGCTGATCATTCTTAGCACCTTTTAATTCCACCAAAGTTTGTTCTGAGGTTTGAATCTCACTATAATAGCTATTCAATATCTCAATTTGTTGGTTGTATCTTGTTGCTTGTTGTTCCAGCTGTTGGGCAGCTAAGAGTAAATTATTGACTTCTTCCTTAGAAATTTTGTCTGAAGGTAATTTTTCTGTCAATTATCTCACTTTCTTTTTGGTAATGCTAAATCGTCTTCAGTTGCAAAGGTTTTTACGATGATATCTTTGATATTTTCAGGGTTTGTTATTTCCTTAATGTCTTTTGCATTAATGTAAATCATATTTCTTTTTACCCTATGTTTGCTTCCAACAATCGAATAAACCACTTCTAGGGCATCTTCTACATTCAACGCTCTTACATATTTACCGAAAGGAATTTTATCTTTTCTCTTTTTAAATTCTCCACGAATGTGGAATGTTTTTACAGAACTCATCTATGTTCACCACGCATTAACATTTGGTGTTTGTTAAAAGGCTTTTTCAACTTTTTGAATTGATAGTTGTCAGGGAGCAAGTAAAACTTCAAAGATTCTCATGCTTTCTGGACCTGTACTATCGGATCCAATGACAGCCCCCTTTGTATTAGAAAGCATACCTACTCTAGGATAAGGTATGCCTCTGTTAATAGTACAAACATCTGTTCGTACTTTTAGGATTGAGGATATTTCACTTATTTCTTCTTCAGAAAGGAGAGGATGCACCAAAGCTCCTCTATTTGTACTCATAGCAATACTTCCAACGAGAGGTGATCCAAGCATAGAGCCAACGATAGTTTCTATACCAAGGCTATCTTGTATCTGATTTCGTATGTTTTTTTCAAACATCTCACTGATTATTGCCCCCTTATCATTCATAACAATAAGATTTCCCAACGCAGTATATTTGCTTTCTACCTCAATAATGTCAATTTCACCATCTAGTACCTCAACGATTTGTTGCTTTTCTTTCTGGGTAACATTTTGAGGAATCAGTAATGATCTTGAATTGCCTACAGCTAAAGTGCCTACTAGAACAGAACTCGCTATGGTTGTTTGAACTATTTTTGTTCCTAATGTATTCTTAATTAGTTCAATTCTATTTTCCTTTGTTCCTTGTGGGACAATGGAAAATTTCTCTGTGGATAAGGCAAAAATACCTAAACTGGAATTCCCTAGAATGGTTGTTTTTGCTATATCCAAATTTTTCACCCTCAAAAAAATAGAGGAAGGAGTTCTATTTTTCTTTCTCCTTTTCTTCTTCTTGCTCTTCTGTTACGGCCTCTTCCAAAAGCTCTTCAGAAATAGAGGAATCATCTTCTTCTTCATCTTCTTCATCTTCTTCTTCAAGTTCTCCTGGTAATGAAATGCCTTCTAGATCAGGACGAGCAGAAATGTCAACTTTTTCATGAATTAGTTCAATGGTTGCTATTTTTTCTTCTTCGATAGTTTCAACAATAGCACGAACTTTGACCTTTCTTGGAGGTTTTCTAATACCTCTTTCCCAAAGAAATTCATTTAATTCATTAGTAATCACAACAAAATCAGCTTTAGTGTGTTTAATGATAAAAGCCTTTAACATTCTAACGGCTTTTGGTGTCCTCTTATAGGGTGCTGTTTTATTTAATTTTGGGTAAAATGGAATGGTAAAAATACTTTCGATAGCTTCTTGAGACATATTCTATAACTCCTTATCTTTTTATTCTAGTTGAACGCCATTTTCTACGTTTAGGATGATTACGAAAGCGACGATTTGTTCTAATAACACACCAGCTGGGTACGGGGTTGTTGGTTTTCATTTCCTTCGCATATCTCAATTTTCGTGATAAATTTCTATATCTTGCCATTATAATCGCCTTATATCTACTTTTGTCTCTCGTTTTTGTCCTTGGATTTTACGAAGGGTCTCTTTTAGTTGTTCATCATTGATTTTTTCTTTTACTCCTCCTTGCTGTGCAATTTGAATTAATCTTAATTCTACAGCTTCAGCAACTTGAGGACGGACAAGTTTAACATTAGCAAGCCTTTGTCTAGCTTTTTCAGTAAGAATTTGACGTAGTATTGATTGCTTCTGAGCTTCAAGAGTTGCTTGTTGCTCTTCTTGAGCTTGTGACGCTATTTGTTGTTCTTGCATTTGAGCAAGTTTTCTTTGTCTTATAGCTTCCAATTCTTCATCATTATACATCTGCTTAACATCTCCTATTGGTCAGCTACTAATGTTTTGTTTTTTATTGTATTATTAATTGTAATTTAATATCTCTCTAATTCAGGAATCTGTCTTTTGATCTCTGAAGAAAGCTTATCAACGAAAGAATGACCTTTAGAAGTAATAACGCGACCTATTGTGACCCTACTTTTACTTCCAAGACCGCTTTGCTTTTGAATATAGCCTGATTTTTCAAGTTGTTGTAACACCTTGCGAATAACTGCACCACTTCCTCTAGCAAAGTGTTCAGGTTTGACACCTCTTCTATTGCGTCCACCATAGGCAATTCGAAGTTTAGAAACACCAATTGGACCATTGAAATATATTTTTCTCAAGATAGAAGCAGCTCTAATATACCACCAATCATGTTGAGAGGGAGCGCTTTCTTTATGAACTCCAGTTTTTGCAAATTTAGCCCATTCTGGTGGTTTTATTTCTGTTTCTTTCTTTAACTCTTCTACAATTCTTGAAATTAACATATCAGCTGGTACATCATAAGCTGTTGGCATATTATTCACTCATTTTTGTTTTAACGCTAGAGAGAGCTCTATAGTGCTTCTTCAGTGTCTCGGGAACAATCCTTGTTTAAAAAGATTACTTTGCTAGTTAAATGGCATTGTTTGTAATCACAATATTTGCGTATTTTCAAGTATGTACTTATGCTTTTTGTAATCAGTAAAAAAAGAATAAATTTGGCGATTCAGTCATATGTTTTTACTGTTATAATTCCATCGAAGTTCTTTAAAACTGAATAATGGTTATGAAAATAGATATAAAGCCGAAGGATACTATAACGATAAGTAGGCGATAAGCGGAAGTAAATCTTTTGAATACCACAAATGGTAATATAAAAAAGAAGTGGAAAGAAATAATTTCCTCAGTTGATGATTTATTTATTATTTTTGGAATACTGCTTAATGGGGCTAGTGCAATCGTGAGTTTATTTGAAGGGCATCTAATTGCAGGATTAATACTTGTTGCATGTGAAATAGTTTTGATTGTTGCATATACTATGAAAATAATCTAAGGAAATTACTTATTTTTAATCGTTATCTGAAGAATATCGTTCAACGATATATTCACCAAGAATTCGAAATGCTTCATCAATGTTTTGACCAGTTTTTGCAGATGTTTCAAGAAAGAAGTTTTCGACTTTATGTTCTGTTGTGTTCTTGTTGAGCTCTTCAATGAACTCCTGAGCCTCTTCCACTGAGACAGCATGATCCCCAAGATCCATCTTGTTTGAAAGAATAATAACAGGAACTACGCCTCTTCCACTAAATTGATACAGTTCTTGAATCCAATTTGTAAGGTTATGAAAGGTTTCTTTTCTTGTAATGTCAAATACAGCTAAAGCACCAAAACACCCCTTAAAAAATCGTGGACGAACATTTTTAAACATAGGTTGCCCAGCTAGATCCCAAATCTGATATTTGATCTGGTAATCATCTACAGTTTTTGTGGTTGCGGCAAAATCCGCCCCTAGTGTTGTCATGTGTTCTTTTTCAAACCCTAGACCCAAATAATTATTTCGAATTGAAGTTTTTCCTACAGCAGAATCGCCAATTAAAACTAGTTTTATCATATACTCGCTAGCTTGTTTTGATTCAGTGCTTTGATCTTCAGTTTCGGTGGTGTCTTTTTCCTCTTTTGCATGTTTCTTAATATTGTCTTTAAAGAGAACCACCCCTTTATCTGACTCCACACCAGACTTCTTCGGAGATTTCTTTTTATCAGACATATTATCAGCCTACAGTGATTTTTAATGGTATAAAAACATGTGCCTTATTTTTTTAAATATTGTTTTGTATCAAATTGATAAGCTTCTTAACGAGATTTTATTAAAGTGAAGATTCTTGTTAGAATAATGAAGATTTGTAGTTACAATCTGAAGGATTTACCAGAAATATCCTCTCTTATCAACATATGTTTTAAAACAAAATATGATAATGCATTTTTTGAACAATCGATTTTTCAGAGACCGGGAGTTGATTTTGAGGGCTCCATCATTATTAAAAAAGACAATGATATAATAGCTAATACAACATTAACAAGAAGGAAGTTAAGATTTCAAAAGGAAGAATTGGATTTATTGGCTATTGATTATGTAGCTACACACCCTAATCACAGGGGAAAAGGGATTGCAAAAATAATGATTAACCGATCTATAGATTATGCCAAAGAGAATGACTTGGATGGTCTTTTTCTATCTGCAGATCCTAAATATCATGCTAGAGACATATATTCAAAACTAGGCTTTCAAGAAGTAGAACAAGCATCAGTCGCGGTTAGAATGACAGATTATGCCGCAACATGGTCTGGTTTCAAATTACCCTACAAGCTGCTTGTTCTTTCATTGCCCCTCTCCAAAACACGAACTATTTTTCATAAGAAGTCAAATTTACCAATAAAATTAGCTAATGAATCCGATATTGATTCTTTCTTAAGAAGTCTGAAAAACTGTTTCGATGACAATTTTGGATATGCTTCTTTAACCCATGAAAAATGGGAATGGATAAAGAATTGTTCTATAAATGAAAACTTTCCAATAGCTCTAATGGTTATGTTAAATGATAAAATAATTGCTGGATGTCGTGTTAGTATATTTCAGCCATCTTTTGCTAAAATCAACCCATTTGTAGGAATTATCTCAGATATTTTTGCTACAGTTGAAAGTAGAAAACAGCAGAAACAGTTGATGAGACAACTTGTACTCCAATCAATTGAGTATCTCAAAGAACAGAACATACCAACAGTTATTTCTGTAGTTCCGAAATCTTCACCAATTTCAGAATCTTTGGTAGATTCAGGTTTCTTCCTGCTTGAAAAGATAGCATACATGTTTTATCCTTTAACTCAAAGATTAAAAGATAACTTAAAACAAGCAGAAATTGAAAATATTCCTTGGTATTATATTCAAGAACATCTCTTAGGAATACCTTGAAACTACCTCTCTAACCATGCGTTTCTGGGATCTTATGTACAATGAGATGATTTTTAGCTAATTTTCCTAGTTCCTTTGCTTGGGAAACTGAGAGATGATAGTTGGATGGCTCCCCCTTATGTGTACCTTCTATAATAGCTAAATCTGCGCCTGTGATGTGAGATTTGAGTAATTCAAAATAACCAGTATCGCCTGTATAAACAATAGTTTCCTCTTTCTTACTGATACTGAAACCTATAGCAGGAATTTCAGGGAGTTCATCACCACCAATAAGAGAACCTCGATGTTGAACTGGAAAAGGTTTGATAATAATATCTAGAATACTTAGTTCTGAGTCAATCTCAATGATCTCATACTCGAAAGGTGTGCTATCTTCATAACTTTCATGAAAAGTTCTAACCAAACCTTGAAGTTCTGTGACTTTAGGTGGAGCTATTATACACAGTTTTTTCTTTCGATTAAGCATTCTAAAGAAAGCCAAAAGGGAAAAGATGCTTCCGACATGATCGAAATGACCATGAGATATTAGTACAGTATCAATGTTCTCATAATGAGTTTTAGGAAGCGAGATAAGATCTCTAATGACCCCATCTCCTACATCCATTAAAATATTGGAACACGTATCAATATCATTCACTAAAATTTGTGTAGCAACACCAGCTAAAGAACAGAGTACTTTAACACGGAAATACTGACCTTTCCAGTCCCAGTTAACCTTAATATCAGAAGGCATACATTACAAAGAACATGAAGGCAAATATCTCTTTCGATTTTTCCGATATCTTTTTACTTTAATATCGAATTATGAGCATAATGAGTGCTTTGAGTAAAGCCGTTGTTCGATTTCTAAAGAAGTATTCGGAAAGGCTTGAAATTAGGCAGAGATTCCATTTTGCAGCAAAAATAACTTACTGTGCATATAAAATCTCTGAAGAAGAAATTGAAATATTGTTGAAAAGTGCATCCTTAGAGATCAAAGCAAAAAAATACTCTCTCGCTATTCCCTTGTTACAGCAATACCTTATACATGATCCAAACTCATTGAAAGCCATGCTTCTTCTAGGTATAGCCTATAGGCAAATAGGAAACTATGAGGAAGCAATAAAAGTACACTTGAAAAGTTTAGAGCAAGATGAGGATCAGGTTAGAGCTCACTATTCATTGGGAATAGATTATGAGAAAAAGGGTAACAGTGAAACCGCAAAAAGATATTACACTAAAACAATAGAATTAGATAAAGCATTTACAAAAGCATATTTTAGACTTGCAAACCTTTACATGAATGAAGAAAAGTATGATTTAGCTGTAAGTCTGTATATAGATGGATTATCCTTAAGAGAGGGATCAGTAAATGAATGGATAAATCTAGCATATTGTTACATGAAAACAGCAAAGCACAAAGCAGCATTGAAAGTGTTGAATGAGGCTTTAAAACTAAACCCAACATCCTCAGAAGTAATATTTGCTTTTGGAACATGTTATCTGAGTCAACATCAATATGAGCTGGTGGAGGAGATGATAGAGAAACTAGATTCAGAAAAAGACAGGGAATTCTTTCTATCACTGAAAATTAAAGTGGCTTTGGATAAACATCAATATGAAGAGTTAAAGGAGTTACTAGATGTAATAAGAAGAAAAGAAAGGGGGGAAGATTACTGGTATTATAAAGCGATATACTATGCAAATACAGGGAAAGAAAAGAAGGCAATAAAAGAATTGGAAAAGGCTACAAGGGTAAATAGTGAAATGAAAAACGAAGCGAAAAAGGAAGAACAGTTTGCGAAAATAAGAGAAAAAGAAGAGTTTAAAGAAATAATAAAATAAGAGAAAAGTAACAAAAGGAGAGAAGCTAAGAAAAATTAACATCTAAAAGATAGAAAGGTTTTTTAGAAAAAGAAGGAAAGAAAAAGTAGCAAAAACAACACAAGCGGAGATAGCAAAACCTGGCCATGCTGCGGTCTGCAAAACCGCCGATCGGAGTTCAAATCTCCGTCTCCGCTCCATTTTTCTTATCTTACTCAAATTTTCTTTCTTTGCCTGTTAGCAAAGCGGCTATGCCTCGCATACTATGAAGCTTTCTAAACACTTTCGCGTGCTTAGTTCTGCTTATTGGGTGTCCCCAAACTCCTCGTATGCGGAGAGGAGCGATATTGTGATTTTAATTTTTTGAGTCCTTTTTCTACAATATTCTTTGCTGCATTTGTGTGTGTATTTACCTTTTTTCCACATTTTTTACATGGTGCTCTATCATAGTGATTCCTCGGGTCTCTCTCTATCTTTCCACCACATTTGTTATGATACCTGCTTGTTCCTCTTTGATCAACTGTCACTAATTGTACTTTATATCCAAGCATATTTGATGCCAATACAGTTGCTTTTTCAAACAAACTTATACTCTTTGGCATACTTTTAATTGCTTTTGCGAGTGCTCCTTTTTTGCCTTTTGGGTTATATTCTATGTCTTCCATAAAGAATACTTTACATTGGCTCTTGATTATAACAGCTGCAAGAAAGTGTGGTATGAGGTTTCTTATCTCTTTAACTATGTTTCTTTTTCGTTTGTAAATTCGATTAAGTTCTCCTTTTGTTTTATAATAACTTGCTATTTTCTTTTGTTTTGCTTTGCATGTTAAACTAAAGTGTAGTTCTGGCATCCTTTTTTTGTCTAACATTCTATATCTCTCAAAAAGAACTTTGAATCTCTTAGGCAATCTCACTTCATTCGATAGTGCTAACATATGTTCTCCTATACGATTAACATCTAAACCAACAAAATCGGTTTTTGAAACTTTAATGACTTTTAGAAACTCTTTAACTAGTTTATAGTTTAAGAAGACTTCTTCTGGTCCTTCAAGAAATGCATAAACCCGTATCTTATATCCTGGGGCTTGTTCACTTCTTATACTTAGACATCTGATTTTCGCTCCATTTATTAGGTATTCCCTTACTCTTTTTGGAAAAATCAGTTCCCCTATTATCCTTGGATGATTTTTCAGAAGGAAACTTAGATCAAACCTACCATCAGCTTTAGCTAAGAAGGTCATATAATTTGCATCTCCTGGTCTCATAACAATATGTCTAGTTCCCATTAGTAGTAATATGGGTCTTCTTCCTTTCTTTTTTCGTTTAAATGGCGGATTAATTAATCTCTCTGGTTGAGCTTTTTGTATCAAATCATGAACAGTCTTTCCTAAATTTGGAAAGAGTGCGAAGACTATGATCGTCCTTAATGCAGAAAATAGACTTCTGTTTTTACTACCCAATGCTTCAGCTATTTCATTCCGTAGTTTTTCCATACTCTTCCACCGGGAAGAATGAACAGTGTTTATCCAAGAAGTAAGAAACGGAGCTATAATGTCTGTATTTGCTTGAAGAGTTCGAAGAATCAGAACGAAGTTCTCTGTCTTCTTCATTAGCTCAGGTGTAGTTAAATCTCTACACTTCTTCTTGTAACAAACGTTGATAGATTTTTCCACTTCTTTTTGAGATAGAAGAGGTAGACTGGAATTATACTTTAGATTAGATGAGCAAATTTTATCAAATTGTCTCCTTAATCCATGGATGAAATTAATAATATAAATACGGGAAACTTCCCATTTTTTAACCAAGTAGTTTTCTAAGATGGGGCTGCGCCCAAAAACGAACCATTCAATAGCTCGTTCAGGCATGTTCAACAACATGCTAAAAAAATCTGCAACTTTTCTTTCTTTACCTACAGTGATTTTTGATGCAGTGAACAGACTATTGTAAGCACTTACAGCTATATTTCTTGAGTTTTTGGTAACTTTTGATATTTTAGAAATTGCATATTTGGGATTCTTGTGATAGTCTGTCCTCGCAAGTTCTAAAGCTGCTTGAACCGCTACCTTGTCTCTAATGATATCTTCTTGTTGAACTTGTAATCCCTTAATCCGTTGGTTAGCTTCTCGTTCTAATGCTCTTCGTTCCTCCCTAGTTCCTGGAAACTTGACACCCATCTGATAGGTGCGCACAACTATGTTTTGTTGTTTCAGTACTTGAGAAGAAACGGAAGACATTCAACTTATTATCTTTAATTTCGTATATAAACGCGTATAAAAAGAAAATATTATCATACTAAAAAGATGGAGAATGAGGAACTAACAAGAAAAATTACAAATTTGAGAATTATGTAGATTTTGTTTTGCTAGCTCCGATATAAGGATAATATTAGGGTATAAAAACACCCAAATTTTTCTTAAAAAAACCCCTCTCTAATTTGCTCATTATTAGGAGAAAAGATCTCCAATAGAAACTTGGGCCCAATCAACCAAACTTAGGATAACTCCTACTATAATTGCAAAAACAAGTACGGCTATGCCAATAAGTAGAATCTCCTCTAAGATGGGACCTCCTCTTTTTCTCTTCTTCAGACTTTTGAATATGCTCCATAACAACATTTTATTCATAAGTTGTTGTCTAAGAATCTATTTAAACCCAGCAAGAAACGCAAAATCTTGTTGAGTTTAAATAAACAATTAGTACTATATCATGGGAGATAAATGTCCAAGCTACAAGTAAAAACTGATAATACTCTCTCGGAGTTCAAACTTAATTACATTCTAGTTGATTCGTTAAAATACTATTATGGTATAGTTGATGGGTTATCTATAGAACCAATTTGGATTCCTAAATCAGCTATAGATAAAGATTATCACATCAAACAGTGGCTCATTGATCAGTTTAAGGAAGGAGAAACCACTTTGAAAAGAATGGGGAAAAAACTGACACAAACAAGTCTTGTTACATATGTTTGCCAGTAAATATATACATTTCATAGTTTTAGCTTGACATTTTTTAGATCGTTTGCGTAATTTTCTCTGAATTTTTCTACTTTTGGTTGTATAATTACTTTACAATATGATTTAGATGCATTAAGTTTGAAATAATCTTGGTGATAATTTTCTGCTTCGTAGAATTCTATGAAAGAAGCTACTTCTGTTACAATAGACCCCTTCAAATTTCCAGTATCATTTAATTCTTTTATTACCTCTAGAGTTATTTGATTTTGTTTTTGTGTATGATAAAATATGACAGATCTGTATTGGATTCCAATATCATTACCTTGTCTATTCACGTTTGTTGGATCATGAGTAGAAAAGAAAACTTCTAATATTTTCTTGAAAGTGACTATTTCGGGATTAAAGGTTACCTGTACCACCTCTGCGTGTCCAGTTGTTCCCGAACACACCTGTTCATAGCTAGGTTTTTCTACTTTTCCCCCTGAATATCCTGATACTACCTCTACCACCCCATTCAATCCTTGATAGATCGCTTCTATACACCAGAAACATCCGCCTCCAAGAGTGATTGTTTCTTTTGTTTGTTCAGTATTCATTTTGCATCCTCATTCTAACAACATTCTATAAAAATCAGCTTATAACTGTATTATCCTCTCATTTTAGAGCTATTAAAAGCTTGCACCCATCAAAAATTGACTACTCTTCTAATACCTTTACGAAAAATATATCAACAGAGAAATAACTACTTCTATTGGTTATCATATGGTATTCATTGTTTTTATAGGTGGATTACTTGAATACAATTCAGGAAAAACTACCATAGCAAAGGATATGGTAAGCTTCTTTGAGAATAATTCTTCTATGAAAGTCTCCCCTTTTAAGCCTCTGAGTGGCAGTAACCTATTTTACCACTACGAACAAGTAGTTGAAAATGCAACTAAGTGTGAGGATTTTATTTCTCTAGATATTATTGAGCTGCTAAATGAAACATCAAATGATATTAAGGCAACTATCGCCAACCCTGTACACAAGGTAAACACTCAAGCAATTGCTACTCGTTTTTTTGAAGAAGGGTCAATTAATTCTTTCTATAACAAGTATCTAGACAGTGAAGCTCTTTTGCAAAGATTTTCTTTTTGTGATTCAGAGGGGAAACAGAAGTCTACCTATATTGTAAACGAACCCATCTATAAGAATGAGAAGTTCTGGAACGATGAAAAACTCACAGAACCAATATTGAGAAAAGCAAATGAAATAAAATCTTTCAAAAATGATCCCGAGTATTATTCTTTGAATAGTAAATATTATGCTGATTCTATTCAAACCTCTTTTGATTATCTGAAAAACAATTCAGATTTAGTTGTAATTGAAGGTTTTAATGATTCAGCTCACCCTGCATGGTGTGTAAGAGAGTCTAATATAATTCTGCTTTTAGGACCTGGGTCGATTATCATTTATGATCCCGATGTTTACTTCCGTGCTATTGATAACTACAGAGCAATCAATAGGAACCAACCTTCAACGACAAATGAAATATTGAAAATGGCCTCTCCAAAAGAATCTTTGTATCTGTCTCTCGATACCACAGAGCGCAAAGAAACCATTTCAAAAATAGCGAATCAAATCAAAGACAAAATTAAATAATACGTATATAATACGAGCATATTGTCTTTATATTATTGTTGAGTTTTTATTCTTTCATACTATATAATGAATAGATTGGTGAAATAAGTTGTCAATATTTAGTGCTCAATATGGACTTGATTCTGTTAGTAAAGAATTAATGGAGTGTATAAATGAATTAAGATTCAGATCAGCAGGAATTGTTGATGTTGCTATTGTATCGTTGGAAGGTCTTCCAATAGTTTCTTTGGTTCTAGAAAATGTCGAAGAAACAAGATTCTCTGCAATGACTGCAGCAATGCTTTCTCTAGGAGAAAGAGTCGCAACAGAACTCAATAAGGGCTTGCTTAAGAAAATTTTCATTGAAGGTGACTATGGTGTAATTGTTACAATGCAAGCAGGTGAAGATGCGGTTCTAACAGTTAGTGCAACAACTGATACAAAACTTGGACTGCTCTTTTTGGATATGCAACGCGCTACAGAAAAAATCGGTAGAATACTCTCAAAACATTAATTCATGTTTGATAATGCGATTGTTTCCGCCCTATGAAATTCATATACAATATCTTTTGTTGTTTGTTCAATCTATTGTTAATAAAATAGTCCAGCATTATTATGTTCTAAATTCTCATTTTACTAAAAAAGGATACTTTAATGTCAAAATTAAGTTCTTATGCGAAAGAGAGAAAAAGGAATTATAGTTAACATTAATGATGTCTGTGAAAAACTCAATCAAATCTTATGAGTTTACTCAAGTAAAAGAATCCATCACAAGAATGGAACGAAATTTACGGACATCTCTTGAAGGGACAGTTAAACGGGATCTAGGTTGTTTTTACACCCCTGATTTTATAGCAGAATACATGGTAACAAATGCGATTTTTACTAGGATTGGATATCTTCTGAACAAACATCTTGATACAACTTCTCCCTCATTTTCCATTCATGAATTTATTACTGAAAGTGATGCAGATAAGGCAATTTATCTATTAGAGACGATATTGCCTGACTTTTCTATCTGTGATTTATCCATGGGTTGGGGAGTCTTCTTACTTAAAGCATTTGACATTTTATTTGATTTGTATCAAAGTTGTTTCAAAATAATTAATATTGGAATCCATAGTTCTCAGAAAGACAAAAGTTTGAAGGGATATGAACAGGTATCTTTCATAGTCAACTCAATTATTCAGAACAATATATTCGGTGTAGATCTTTCACCAGAATCTGTAGAACTAGCAGGATTGAAACTGATTGAAAAAGCTTTCCACTATTTACAGAGAGAAAAAGTGCTTTTACCTTCTCCTAATTTAAAGCTTGGAAATTCCTTACTTGGATTTGAATTTACAGAACTTAATGAAAGGATTAAAAAGTTAATAAGACTTGATTTTGGTCGTTTTGTGGTATCAAAGTTTAAAGATAATGAGAAGGAACCAGTACAAAGATGGATGCGGGGATGTGCGGAAGAAATCCACTGGTCACATGCTTTTCCAGATGTGCGACAGAATGGGGGATTTGATATTATTGTAGGTAATCCTCCATATATTAACGTAAAACGCATTGAACTCACAGAGAGGAAAATATATTCGAAATTATATGCTACTTACAATTCAAATGGAGATCTTTCTAATATTTTCTGGGAGAGAAGTGTCAACCTTTGTAAAGATGGGGGAATTATCTCTTTTATTAGCCCTAGATACTGGATAGAAGGGAGCGATAGCTCAAGATTAAGAGAGTTTCTTGTAGATAAATCAACAATAATAGAAGTGATTGATTTTCGTAGCAACCGGACTCTATTTAATCAAACTGAGATTAAATTGGGAGTGGATACAGCTATTATTACTATAGGAAAAAAACCTGTTGTAGAAGGAACCGTTCAAGTTTTCATTTTAAACCATACCAATCAAATTACTACTATAGACAAAAAGAAGTTTCACCATATCAAGTTTGCACATTCCAATCTTGCTAATGACAAGTGGATATTCGAGAAATCATCTTTAATTTCTGATATGGAAGAGAATGTCAAGTTTAGACTAGGTGATGATAAAAAAAATCAGATTTTTGAGGGAATATGCTTCATAGGTAAAGGTTGTTCTACGGGAAGCAATAAGATTTTTCGTTTAACGAAAATCAATGATTCAACGTTCAAAGGAGCTAATAACAGAACAATAAAGCTTAACCAAGAAGAGAAAACTTGCCTCCGAAGGCTAGTTAAAAGTAGTGATATTGAACGTTTTAATTGGAACCAACGAGAACAATTTTGGATCTACTTAAAAAATCAAGACATAGGTCAGTATCCAAATTTACAATCCTATTTGAACTCATTCAAACACTTATTAGAAAAAAAACAAAAGAAGTATGGATTACCAAACTATTATGATTATGTAGCTTATCGCTCCCTATCATTGATTGAGAACAGACCTAATATTATCTGTCCCTACCAAGCTAATAAAAACAGATTTGCTATCATAACTGAAGAAACACCTTCTACGATTTATGAAACAGATGTAATAACATTAGTAATAAAGGATGAATATTTGAACAAATTCAGTTGGTTTTACCTCTTAGGCGTTCTAAATTCTGAATTAATACAATATTATACGAAAATAATGAACAAAAAAATATACAATCTGTATGATTTTAGAACAAATCAGATTGCACACATCCCCTTAGCGAAAACTAACAAACCATTACCCTTTCAGGTATTGACAAAATCTCTTGTAAACATAGTACCAGGTAAGGGTGCTGTACATATGTCTGGGGAAAAGAAATTTGTAGATGATATCTACAACATGCTCAATCTTCTGATTTATGAACAGTACTTTCAAAAAAACCTCTCTTCTGAATTGAAAGATCAACTTTTTGCTATCTTTAGTGATGGACAGATATCTGCAATTACTAATGAAAATAAAGATGAATGGTATAATATTATGGTAGAACCGACAGTAGTTAGAAGCAAACAGAAGATTCTTGCTGATTCTTGTGTAAAAGAAGTAAAGGAAAACATTTTACGTCTTTCTAAGTAATTCATTTTCCTCTAACCAAAGTTTTGGGGTAGAGAAGCGAACTCCTTCTATCTCTTCTAGTTTTGTGATAAGTTTAATTAGAAATTCCGTATTCTTGCGAATTTCTTTTTGGGACAGGTAACAGTTTTGTTCAACATTATATGCAAAATGCCATGAATGAAGATTGATGGAGATATATGAATTGTCTTCAGTAGAGTTATGAATCAGTTGAATATAATTGCTTACAATTTCTTTTATTCCCCGTTTTCCTTCAAAAAGAGGCCAAAGGTATGTATACATGCCTTTCATTAAACTCTCTTTTGGAGTCTTAATTACTGGAAATTCTATCGCCCCATATTCGTCTAAATAAGGAATAATTGCCTCATCTGATTCTTGATAGATAGAGCTATCATATACAAAATCCAAATCCATCAAGATTTTTTGTGTGTTCTCAGATAGTCGCATATAAGGGGCTCTAAACCCAATAATTTTTGTTGAAAACAATTCCTCAATCCTTTCCTTTGCCTTTTTGATAAGATTGAATTCCTCTTTTTTTTCCAAAGGAATTCCTGTTTCTTTACCAATCAAATCTTCATGGTCATATCCATGTGCACCCATTTCGAAAAAAGATTGATTTAATCTTTTGAGAAACTCTGGATACCTTTTAGAGATAAGATCTATAGTTCGTGCTTCGAAATAGAAGACTGTAGGAAGTTTCCTTTGTATGAGAAATGATAAAATTTGATCAAATCCTTCGATTGAGCCTTGAATCTCTGCTGATTTTTCTGGGTCTGTAAGAATGTCTTGCAATTCAGTTTGCCTCTTTTTACTAACTGCATGTTTATGTCCAAGTGCTGGAAACGCAGCGTCTCTATCAAAATCTATGCATAGAAAAATGTAGACCAATGTTCTTTCTCCAAATTATTAATTATGATAATCAGTTTATCGTATTAGAATAAATGTTTTCCCTCTTACATCAGCAATCGTACTTTTAGTTAACTTGGCAATATTATCTGCTATAGCTTTTGTGGCCTCATTTGGGACCGCTTTTAGACACTTAATCTTCACTATTTGATATCTCTTAAGAAGCATATTCACTTCTTGTACAATCCCCTCCGTTATACCATTTTTTCCAATTCTTATTTTCGGAGGCTCATGGCGTATCTTATCGATTGAATCCTTCATTGTATTTCTCCGTTCTTTGGTAGTATGGTATTCGTGTGTATCCGTTACACTCAGAGCATTTTATTGCAATAACCTTATTCGTGGAAGAAAGTCTTACTTGACAATTTATGCCTGGATAGAGAAAAATTTTGCAGTGCTTACAGAATCGTTTCTTCCATTGAGAAGGGAATTTGATTCTGGTTCTCATTTGAATTCTTCGGGAACGCTCAGCATATTCTTGAGCTAATTCATAATCTTCCAGAATAAGTTGATTGGCTTTTTCTAGTAACCAGATTACTTTATCTTTGACCTCTTCAGGTGAAAGAACTAATGATTTTCTCTTTCTAGATTTTCTCTTTCCTCGTGAAGAATTCTTCTGTTTTTGGGATCGCATGTATTTTTCCTTATCTAGGATGAAAATGTTGTGCTTATCAACATTTCTTTATCCTAAAAAATTAAGTTAAGTCAGTTAATAGGTAAAACTCTGTTATGAAGGGGCAGCAGGTATTGTTTCTATAAGCTCTTCTATTTCTTCTTCTGAAACTATCTTGCCAAAAGGAATAAGTGAATCTTGCTTTTTCATACTTGTTTCTTTAGCATGAATCTTGTAGTTCTTCCCATTTTTAATAGATCCTTTTTCCGAGATTGTTTTGTTTGACCCCGTCTCAATCTTGATTAGTTTTTGGTGAATCTTGTTTTCAGTAATATCTACTAATTCTCTATTGTAGTTTGCTAAAACTGGTATAAAGCGATCTAATTTCAGCACATCTTGCCAGTGGTGAGCGGGTTGGTTGACAGGTGAAAGACCTAAAATATAGGAATAAATATTCTGTTTCACTTCGTATGCAGTATGGAAACGTAACGTACAGGAGAACCTTTCATGATATTGTGTAGAAACTTGCTTCATTCTATTAAGGAAATTTTCACACTCCTCAATAGTATTAAAATAGTGAGTAATCAAGATGCTATTTGTCCTTTTCAAGTCTCCTTTCCGATTCTTTCTCATATTTTTTACACTAAGGTTAAGTGTACTTGTCTTCAAACTTAGAAGGCTTTTCAGGAACTTAGTAAAATAATTTCTCTCTTGTTGACCAATGACTAAAGAGTAAATTAACCAATATTTGTCATCGACGCAGAGAATCCTTGGGTTTTTTGTTCTTTTAATTGAGGATTGCATATTTAGGTGCAAATTCTTCATAATAATGCTATGATTTAGTGGAGAAATTACTACTTGTTGTGAAGATAGTTTTAATTTCTCCATTTTAGCTAATATTTTTGATACTTTATTAATCACATCACCTGGATTTTTAGCTGCAATTAAAAGAAAGAATCTTGTATAGGACTTTGTGATTCTAATAACGTATGAATACCCAAATGAATTCAAGTAATTTACAACGCTATCTGATAAATTAGCAAGGGGTTTGTTTTCTTGTTTTGACAAAGAAAACCCAATTGCAGCGATAGTTTGCTTCTTGGATTCCAGAATGATTAAATCTTCTGTACTGTAAACTTGAAACTTTGACATATTCACTATTAATATACATCAATGAAAGCATAAAAACCCAAAAATAAATAGAGAAGTGAGAGAGTTAGTCTCTCCAAAGAGCTTCTATTGTAATGTCTTCTGGTTGATTTAAATGTGAAGTTCTAACTTCAGCAATAACCACAGTTACAGCTATTTCATCATCTGGCATGGTCTCATCAATGTTACATCCCCAGACAAACTCTGCCTTTTGATGAATTTGATCAGTAATCATTGTTGTGATTGTGTCAACCTCAGTCATTGAAATGTTTCTGTTTGCTTTGATATTTACAAGTGCTCCTGTAGACGTTGATATGTCAATATCCAGTAGGGGGTTTGATAGTGCATTAGTAATTGCTTGAATTGCTCTGTTTTCACCTTTTCCTCTTCCCACACCAATAACGGCGGGGCCACTTCTTCTAAGAATTTTCTTTGTATCTGCAAAATCAACATTTACTCTTGCTGGAAGAACTATAAGTTCTGTTAATCCAACAATTGCATTGATCAAAACATCGTCAGCTAGCTTAAAAGCATCCCAAAGCGTAAAATCTGGGGCATACATAAGCAGCTTTTCATTTGGAACAATAATTATTGTATTCGAATGTGCATCTAGTGCATTTAGCCCTTCTAAAGCAGAATCCATCTTTGCATGTCCTTCAGATGCGAAAGGCAATGTGCACACACTTACCACTAAACACCCCTCATCTTGAGCAATTTTTGCAATAAAGGGAGCTGCTCCTGTACCTGTACCTTTACCCAAACCACATGCAACAAACACTAAATCATTACCTCTTACAAGTTCTCGAATATCTTCTTCATTCTCTTCTGCAGCAGCTCTTCCAATATTTGGATCATTACCTGCCCCAGTTCCGTTAGTAAGTTCTCTACCAATAAGCAGTTTCCGCTCTGCTTTTGTACTTAAGAGATGTCGAGCGTCAGTATTGACTGCCACTGTTGTAGCACCAACAATACCTTCTCTTGTCATAATATTATTTATTGCATTAGATCCAGCACCACCGACACCTATACCAAGGATTCTATTAGTACGTAGAACTTGTTGGATATATGAATCAACAGAATTGCTCGAGAAACGATCTCGTGGTGTTTCTTGTTTTTGTAATAATTCCTCTAATTCTTTATCTGTAGCATCACTTTCAAATGAATCGGTATCAACAATTGGTGATTTCTCTTCCTCTTCCTCAGGAAAATTAAATATAAAGTGTTCACTCATATGTTCTCATTGAATCTTTTGAGAGAATAAATAACAAAACAAATATGACCGAGAAGACTCGTCGGTATTACATTTTTTACAATATATGAATAATTTAAAAATAAAATTGGTGCACGCGCCGGGATTCGAACCCGGGTTCCAGCCGTGGCAGGGCTGAGTCCTACCAACTAGACTACACGTGCAGATTAAACTATTTTATACATGCTGTTTTTATATGTGATTGTTGGTGCGCCAACCGGGAATCGAACCCGGATTGTCGACTTGGAAGGCCGAAGTCATGGCCATTAGACTATTAGCGCATAACCAACTACTCTCAATGATTTCATTCCTATTTTTAATTTTTCTGTTCAATACCCAATAATGGTAAAAAAACCCATCATAGAAACTGTGTTTACAAATTAATATTCTAGAAAATAAAAAAAAGGGATTATTTACCCCATTTTTCAAGAGATTTAGCTAACTCAATATGGTCTTTTGCATATTCCTCGAGAGTTATCTCCTTTAACGTTGCATCAAGGGCTTGACGCATTGCCATAGCACCCTTTTGAGTCCCATCAGGATGACCGTGAATGCCTCCACCAGCTTGTATAATAACATTGTTTCCACCATGTTTTACTAAATTAGGGATTTTAGCAGGGTATAATCCTCCAGATGCAGTTGGGAAAGCTTGTTTGAATTCATACATTGGATTAAGGAGAGCATCCTTTAGTTTAAGTTCAAGGTTGATATCTGTATCCATTTTGCCTTGTCCATACGAACCAATATGGAGTTGATCTCCACCTGCCATACGAACTATTTTAGCTATGGGTAGCATAGAAATCCCATGGACAGGACTACGAGTAAAAGCTGCATGCATTGTTCGATGAACATGAATTGGAACTTTAATTCCTGGGTCTCTAGCTATATCAGCAAGTTCTTGGAACCCAGTAAGGATAACATCAATCATCAGACATTTAGCTCCATTGTCTAAAGCTTCTTCTATCCTTTCCCACATCACATTGTGCTTTGCTGTAATATTAACCGCATGAATAACTGTTCTTCCTGTTTCTTCCTTAGCTTGATCGAGTCTTTCTAAAACCTTTACAGTACGATCACCAATAGGACAGAAAGGTTGAGAACCAAGGTTTTCATCATCTTTAATAAAATCAACTCCACCAACAGCCGCATCATAGGCTACATCAGCCCATTCTTGTGCAGTTAATCCCATCTTTGGTTTGACAATAGTACCTATGTGAGGGCGATTTGGAAATTCTCCCGTATCTGTACCAATTATTTTTCTGACTCCTTCAACTCCAAATTTGGGACCAGGGAAGTATTCAGCTATTGATCTTGGAAAGTCTACATCAAACCATCGGATATTTCTGAGTGCTCCTAGGCCAAACAGATTTCCAGCAAGCATGGAAAGGATGCTTGTGATTCCTGCTTCCATATCAAAGGTTTCAGTTTGAAAACCTATGGTAACTTCACCGCTTTGGTAGTCTTCATAATCTTTGAAGACTTTGGTGTCCAATACTTCAGCTCGAAGTTTTGCAACATGAGGTCTCCCTTCAGTAGTGCGTAAATCAGTCCATGTTCCAACTGATTCCTCTTCTACGATTTCCACCGCTGCTTTTGCAACGCTTTCAATATGCTCTACATAGTAACGAGCAACTAACAATTCTTTATATTGTTCATCCATAGTACTAGAAAGGATATTTTCTTATTTTAAATTATATGTTTCATTCATTTTTGAATTTGTGAAATATCAATGATTATAACCTGCTTTAGATTTTAACAGAAAGTGGTGCTCTATTGAATACAAAAAATGGCATGTTGTAGCTGAAATTCTCCATATTTTCAGATATACATAAACCTATTTAAGAAATATCATCATCGAATGTAAAAAAACAATTCTATTTTTATTACTTTAGATGGCTTAAAGAACGTTTTTTAAAATGAATTAACAGAAATTTAATAACTTCTTATTCCGTTTTCTTAGTTTCAATATGTAAATTACTGCAACAATTAGTGTAGTAGGAAGGATATGGAAAAAATCTGAATCGACACCATTAGTTGGAATAAACGGAGGTGCATCGTATTTATACAGTAAAAGATGCATTGAGTTATCAGTTATGTTTTGATGGTGGGTATAATAAGAGTTGATGGAAGTCATAAAGAAATTCTTTTTGTAAATGAAATAGGACGAACAATAAAAGTTTTCTTCAATTAGTGTTTCTCCTTGATGATCTAAGACAACAAAGGTTTCATTTGTTTCCCCTAAGATTCCTTCTTCACCAAAATTTACAATATATATCCCTATTTGGTTTAATTTTGATTCAATTTTTTCTACTGATAACCGCCCTACAAAAGATTCGAATGTTCTCTCCCATTTCAGTTCATTCTCATAAGACAGATAGTTTAATTCTATAAATGAAAATTGTACTGAATCTACTGTAACAACACAAACATCATTTAATATTGAAGCAATACAAGTAATATCTTGCAAGAATTCTCTTTCCCATTTTACTTTTCCTCGATTTGAGTTTATTTTATAGAGAACATTTGACAAACTGACAAAAAGCAAGTCTTCTTGAATTTCAGATAAATTAAAAAGAAATTCTGCTTCCATTTTAATTATTTCCTTTAAAGATAAATGCCATTTGATTTCACCTTCTTCATCTATCCTATAAAGTCCGTTAATTCTTTCTGCATGTGTTGCATTTAGAATATTATATTTATCTGTATATCGTAGAAAAACATTCCCAATTTCTGTAATAAAAATATCACTAGGTGTGATGCTAGGAAATTCTTCTTTAGTATCAATAGTTATATTTTTCACAAAATCAAGTTCATTATCAAAAACCTCTATGTAAATATCACCTCCCGCTATCCCTATTATGTAAAGATTTCCTTGTGAATCAATTCTCCTACGCGCCCATCTGAGATAATCATAATTAATATTTACAGTTTTATCAAGGATAATAGTGCTATAATTCGAATACTTAACAAACCGTGTATTACTTTGATCAACATCATCTTCAGAACAGTATAATAATATATTATTATCCATATCAATACCAATTGGATTTATAATTCCTTCTTGATGAATCTCCCATACAGGTGTTTTGTTTGTGGAAAACCCATTAAAAGGCATTACACAACAGCCAGAATAAAGCACTAAAAAAAACAGACTGATCCTTCTGTAGCTCCTCTTTCTCATCCTTTCACCTAATTTATTGGTAACAGTTAAAGGAACATTTAACTATTGTGTGATTTACTAAATATTATTCATTATTTGCTTTTTTAGATTAATGAAAGTAGCCCCAAATTTACCATGAAAAGTATGAAAATTGATTTTGTGTGTTGTATTCTTCTTTTTCCAAATTTCAATATTATGAACAAGATTATTATATACTTTCTTTTTACTTTCTACTAAGTAAACATTTGCCTTTTTAATGTTGGGAGTTCTATTAAGAGTATCTGCAGCAATTAGTGGAGAACCAAAATGCAACTTTTCCATGTCATCTTTATATACTCTGCATCCAGCAAAACCATCAATATAATTGACAATAGAATACCATTTTCCTAGTGTTGTAGCCCAATTATTGTAGTATTCTTTGAAGACTTTATGGTTTATTTTTGTTTGTTCTTCATAATTATCTTCGGTGATATACTCCTGAATCTCCATCAAAAAAGAATAAACAAATGAGTATTTAAACTAATTTACTTTTTATTTACTCCAATAAACAAAACAATTTTAAGACTTGAAAGCAGAAATACAATAATCTTTTCAAATGATGAACTAGAACCAGAAAAACAATATAAAAATTACAAGAATAGAATAAAATTCTCCACTTTTTATTAAAGGAAGATGAGTTTACAGTTCTTGAAAATCATACTTTTTTCATTCTTCATTTATCATCATAAATGGATACTTCTCTTTAACTATCAGATATACAACAGCAGGTGAAAATACACCTGCTTCAGATATAATTCCATCAATTAAATCGTGAGACACGGTTTCAAACGCTGGATTTAGAAAGTTTAATCCTTTTGGAGGATTCTCCCATATTTCTGAAGTAGAGCGCATTTCAATCTCTGAAAGTTTACCTATACTTGTCTTCGGATCATATTTGAGAAGATTAATTGCAGTATAGAATGGAACGTCCATTTCTCGTGCTGCTAAGGCTAGCAACCTAGTCCCAATTTTGTTTATCACAGTCCCTTGACTTGTGATAGCATCTGCACCAGTAATAACGATATCTACGTTATATCTGTTGATTACCCATCTCATTGCACTATCTACAACTTGCGTTGTAGTTATACCCGCATCAACTAATTCTTTTGCCGTTATACGTCCTTGATAGCGAGGACGGGTTTCAGTGCAGAATACTTGTATGTCTTTTCCTTGGTGATGTGCTTCAAGAACAATACCTGTTGAAAGCGAAGAATGACAATGTGTCATAATTATGCTTCCATCTTTAATTCTGTGAGCACCATAAGAAATAACTTTTCTTTTAGATTCCTTAAGTAAATTAACATAGTCTAAAGAGAAAGTGTTTACAATTTCTTTAGCTTCTTGTATGGAGGCTGCTTTATCACGTAAGTTGTATATAATATATCTTAACCCATTTCGAAGTGCTGGTTCGGTAGCTCTAGCTGTGGCTAAAGCTTGGCGAGCTTTTTCTAACTCTGAAAAAAGGCTATCTAGTGTCGAAACTTCAAGGCGTTCAGTTAATGCTGAAAAGGCTTTAATCCCTTCAACCGCGATATTTGTTGCGCCTTGAATGTGTAAATCACGAATATCTTCAACAACTTTTTTGAAAATTACATCCATATTTAATGACCTTCTACAATTATATACAATTTCTTAGTATATAATAAAGAATTGTGGTTAGAACATTTTATATAATTTAACTTTGAACAAAAATGTTTTGCTCATATTATGCTCAAAAAATATTCGGGTAAATTGGTGGGGCATGGCGGATTCGAACCACCGACCAACTGGTATCTCACCAAAAAGGTTTTAGCTATGAGCCAGTCGCATGTCAGTTTAATGGCGCACAACCATTGAACTTCTAACCGGGCTGAGCTAATGCCCCTTATCTTTTCTTTGTTCGATTCTCTATTTTTTTCTTTTAAATCTTTTCTTCTGCAACCTTGTTATTTTCAAACAAAAAATCTGCTTCTTCTGCATTAAATGAACTTCTTACAAACGGTGCTGAAGCAACGAATTTGAAACCCATATTATATGCTAATTCTTCATATTCCTTGAATATCTCAGGATGAATATATTCTTCGATCTCTAAATTTGAGCTTGGTGGTTTAAGATACTGTCCTATTGTAAGTATATCACAATTGACTTCTCTTAAATCCTTCATAACATCAAAAACTTCTTGCTTTGTTTCACCCAACCCAACCATCATGCCAGATTTTGTGAATATATTGGGATCAAGTTCTTTAACAAGTTTCAGTAATTTAAGTGATGTTTCATAATTTGATTGTGGGGTTATCTTTCTGAATAATCTTGGTACAACCTCAACATTATGGTTGATAATATCTGGTTTTGTGTCAACTATTGTTTGTATATCTTCCTCTTTTCCTTTCATATCAGGAATAAGAAGTTCAATTATTAGATTTTCGTCATATTTTCTCAGTTTCTTTGTTATTCTAGCATAATGAGCTGCACCACCATCTGGTAAGTCATCTCTTGTAACTGAGGTGACGACTATGTGTCTTAAACTCAATTTTTTTGCCGCTTCTAAAATGTGCTCGGGTTCATCTTCATCTAAAGGACCAGGTCTTCCAAATTTAATATCACAGAATTTACAATTTCGAGTGCAAATATCCCCCATCACTAAGAAGGTGGCGGTTTTTTTCTCAAAACATTTTCCAATGTTAGGGCACATAGATTCTTCGCACACAGTGTGAAGTTTCAGTTTTCGGAGTATTGCTTGTACTTCACGAATCTTTTCTCTGTCCATATTTCCTATTCTCATCCATTCTGGTTTACGAAGTCTGGGCATTATTTTATCATCTCTTCAAGTTTATCTGATGTTATTTTTTCTAGTTTCATTTTGAAGATTTTCTCAAATGATTGTTCGAATTTATTGTATATTTCAGTTATGTTTAATGTTTTTTCAAGAACTTGTTTCATGGAAATTGGGCTGAATTCAGTTATTCCACAAGGAACTATCATTTGGAAGTGATCCATGTCTGTATTAACGTTTAGTGCTAATCCGTGAGATGAGATCATTTTTGAAGCCCTTGCACCAATAGATGCAATTTTCCATTTACGTGCTTGATGATTAATCCAAACACCTGGATACCCTTCCAATCTCCATCCTTTGATTCCGTAGTTATCTAAAAGCTGTATTAGCACTTCTTCCATGTTCCACACAAATTGGTCCACACTCAAATTAGCTCTGGATAAATTTAGATGCAAGTAACCAACCAACTGTCCTGGTCCATGATAGGTAACCTCTCCACCCCTTTTTACATTAACAACATCTATCCCTTCTTCCTTTAGAAGATTTTCTGGTGCTAGAATATCCTCCTTGCTCCCCTTCCTTCCAATTGTGAAAACAGGATTGTGCTGCAAAATGAGTAGAAAATCATCGTAATCTCTATTGCTTTCTTTCCTTACTCTGAGTTGTCTTTGTAACTCTAGAGACTTAGTATATTCCAACCTTTCGTACTCAACTAAAAAGCAATTTCTCATTGATTAAATTTTTGTAGTACCCTTTTAGGAATTTTGGTTTGACTATTAACAAGCATTAGTAGTAAAGTTGAAAAAGAGCCAATGATAATCTATTTTGATTGTCATGGCGAAATTTCTAACCATCTTACTTGCTGAGTCTTCTCTTGAAACCTTTCCTGAGGAACTGTTGAAGAATGTACAAGTTAGGCAGTATTTCTCTAAATTAAAAAAAACACCACAAGAAGTAATACTTGATGCCAGCTATCACAGTAATTTTATAAAAGATTTGCCAGATGCTCAAAAAAGAGGAAGACCAGATATTGTTCATTTTACCCTTCTATCTTGCTGTGGGTCAATTATGGCCCGTGAACAACGTCTTCGCGTTGTTATTCATACCAATCAAAATAAGGTAATCGAGCTAAATCCGGAAATAAGACTTCCTAAAAACAGCGATCGTTTTAAAGGTTTAATCCTGCAATTGTTCAAAGAAAAATCAGTACCACCTGAATCAGATGATCCATTGATGTCTCTCAGAGATTTAAGTCTCACAGATTTAGTTAGTGAATTACGAAGCAATCATGATCTCATTATAGAATTCAGTGTCAAAGGAGAACAATTGTCTTCTACAGAATACTCTAAACAAATATATGATGCAACTAATCCCTTGCTTATTTTTGGTGCTTATCCCCATGGAGAAATAGAAAATATTCCAAATGAGCTCGTTGATAAGAAAATAGCTATTTACCAAGAGGGATTAGATCTTTTTGCAGTAATCTCACAAATTCTAGCCGTTCAACATATGATCGATGAAGATATGCTCTCAGAAAATTCTTAAAATGAAAAAAAACAATCGGGTTTGAGACTACTTTGCTCTTTTTTTTGAATAGGATAAAATAACTTCGTAGCGACAAACTTAAAATCTTTCTAAATTTGGCACATGTAGGTGTCTTTACTGTCATTAAAGAAGTTAGATAAGTTACTACATCCAAATAGTGTTGCTATCATCGGTGCTAGTCCAGATAAGAAAAAGGTTGGTTACGCTGCCTTAGAAAACATGGTTTTAAGTGGTTTTAAAGGAAAACTTTATGCGATTAATCCTAAAGCAGACCAATATGGGGAGATTAAGGGTGTTAAAGTTTATTCAAGTATAACTGAAATTACTGATCATATTGACCTCGCTGTAATTTGTATACCTCCTAGATTTATTCCTCCATTAATGGAAGAGTTGGGACAGAAAGGTGTATATTATGCAGCAATCATTACAGCAGGGTTCAAAGAAACTGGTTCAGAGGGCGCTCAACTAGAAAAGAAAATTGTTGAAATAGCTCAAAAGTATGGAATACGGGTTGTAGGTCCCAATATTCTCGGTATTATCGACACATCTGCCCCTATGAATGCAAGTTTTGCTGAAAGATCACCAATTAAGGGTGAAGTAGCATTCTTAAGTCAGAGTGGTGCTTTGTTAACTGGGATTTTAGATTGGAGTTGCACAGAAGGTATAGGCTACTCAAGCTTCGTTTCACTTGGAAATAAAGCCGATTTAGATGAAACAGATTTTGTAGATGCTTTAGCCGATGATGAGAATACTTTAGGCATTTTAGCATATCTTGAAAGTATAAGTCGTGGTCCTGAATTTGTTAAGGTTTGCAGAGAAGTTACTAAAAAGAAACCCGTTATAGTACTTAAAGCAGGAAGATCCGAAGCAGGATCAAGAGCAGCTTCATCACATACAGGCAGTATGACGGGAGCAGATACAACGTATGATGTTGCTTTTGAGAAATGTGGGGTGATTAGAGCCGATACAACACAAGAGCTCTTTGATATGGCATTTGCTTTCAGCTATATGCCAATTCCAAAGGACAATAAAATAGTCATCATTACAAATGCTGGAGGACCAGGTATCCTTGCTACTGATGCGGCAGAGAAATTTGGTTTAGAGTTGGTAACAATTCCACCAGAAATTAAATCAAAACTGAAAGAGTTCTTACCTTCAGCCGCAAACTTCAATAATCCAATAGATGCTCTTGGAACAGCACAAGCTGAAGATTATGGTAAGATTCTTGAATTATCTTTACAAAACGATGCAGTAGATGGGGTAATAGTCATACTAACCCCACAAGCTATGACTGAAGGTCAAGAAACAGCTGATAAAATAGTAGAAATAAAAAGCAAATATCCAGAAAAACCAATTATTACAGTATTCATAGGAGGAGAGATATTAGGACCAAGTATTTATTATCTAAAGAAAAATAGAATTCCTTGTTTCCCTCATCCTGAACGTGGTGTAAGAGCCATGGCTTCTTTGGTAGAATATTCAAAGATAAGGAAAAGGCCGGTTAAAGACGATATCCCTGAGTTTGACATTGACAAAGATAAGGTAGCTGCTATTTTCCAGAAGGTGAGATCAGATAACAGGATTATCCTACTTGGAACAGAAGCCATTGAGGTTGCAAAGGCATATGGAATTTATACACCCGATACTAGATTAGCAGAAACAGCTGAAGAAGCTGCTGATTTAGCAGAGAAAATAGGTTTTCCCGTTGTCATGAAGATTACTAGCCCAGACATTATTCATAAAACAGATATCGGCGGAGTTAAACTAAACATAAAGAATAGAAAAGAAGCCCATACTACTTTTGAGGAGATAATGCAAAGTGCTAAGAATCATCATCCTGAATCAAAATTGCTGGCTATAGATGTTCAGAAAATGGAGAACGTTGGTCGTGAGCTAATTGTAGGTTCTACAAAAGATCCCCAATTTGGTCCATTGGTAATGGTAGGAATGGGTGGAGTTTATACAAACTATTTCAAAGATGTTGCATTTGGTTTAGTCCCATTATCAAAAGTGGAGGCAAAAAAGATGCTTGAGAGAACTAAAGTTTACACTCTTCTGAAAGGTGTACGTGGTGAAAATCCTTCAGATATAGAAGCAGTAATTGATACACTTCTGAGAATAGCTTTGTTGGTAAATGACTTCAGCGAAATCAAAGAATTAGATATTAACCCTTTCTTCGTATATGAGAAAGGATTGGGTGTTTCTGCACTTGATGTCAAGATTACTTTGGACAATCTCAAAGACGAAAATTCAAACGGAAAGTAGATATAGAACATTCCTGCTAGTCTGTGGGAAGTTTTAATTTTCCGTAGACTCCTCCCCCCCCTTCAATAATCTCTAATTTGTTTCCCCTCATTTTTTCAATGACTGTTCCTAAAGATAAATTACAACTCTTAATTTTTGAAATGGGTCTTTCAAGCAGAATATCGTACTCACTACCAAGTTTAGATGTTATCTCTTTGTATGCAGTTTTTACCTTTTTTGCGTTTGTACTTTTTATTTTAAATATCACTGCTAATATCTCTGGAATAGGAACGATGTTTCGGTAGCTTGGACGATTTCTATTCTCTTTTTTAGTTGTAGCAATTGAATTAATCCTGTCCTTCACACCCAATTTTAACAAGCCATTACAAGCAGGACATCTTTTTTTCTTATTTGTTATATCTTCAATCAACTCTTCTTGATCTTGCAAATCAAAGAAAATAAAGTTTTCATTAAAAATCCTTTTGGGTTCTTCTTCGTACCTAATTCTTCTTCTACACTTAAAACAAAAAGAGCTATGATATTTGCCTAATCTAGGTTCCAAACCTACATTTGTGATAATTTGTTTCGAATCCTTTCTTTTTAGAATATTTGTGACATTAGTATAATTTAATGAATCAATTTCAATGATATTACATTCTCTTCCCATTTTTCCCGGGTTTGGTGAATGACTATCAGAATTAGTTATGTATGTATAATTCCAGAGCTCTGATATCTGATCGGCCATTTGACTATTTGCTGACAATCCTAATTCGACAAAGTCAATTTTACTCGCTTGATCTCCATAACATTCCTTAAGGCTAGAATATCTATTTGAACGGAAGATAGCTTTGAAAGGAGTAAAAGCGTGAGCTGGACCAATGATACCTCCAAAATCATGAATAATCTCAACCAACTCTTCTGCATTGACTGGTAAAATAGGTCTTCCTCCATATTTGTTCATGTCAATATTGAATCGCCTTTCAAATATCAAAGATAACTCATCGCCAGTTTCAATATCTGGCAAGAAAAAGAGATGGTGGATGCTCTCTTTGTCCTCAATTTCACCCGTGGGAATGAATACTACTTTCTGCTTCTCCTTACATTCGTAAATCCCTTCTTCGTGTACCTTTAAGTATGTCTTCAAATGCTCTCTCCATTTTGAATGTAGAATATCTCCAGTACCTATAAGATTCAAACCAATTATATCACTTAGCTTTGAAATTATGGGGATTGTCATGTTTTTTGAGGTTGCATAACTAAAACAGCTATGTATGTGAAAATCAGCAAATATAGATGAATCACCCCGACTTTCTGTGTCTGTTTCAGTAAGTGTTATTGACATAAAAATTCCTTACACTAGTTAGACGTATCTTGCGCGTCTTCAAAGACCATGAGACCCGTTTTCAGTTTTTCTGCTTCCTCTTTGCTTAGTCGTTGCTTCTTTAATTTAGAATGATCAAAAGGTATGATAGACGAATTACCAAACGGATCTTCAATCACTATTTCTATTGGTAAATTATCATTAATATATTCATCAATCATTTCAATGAATTCATTTATTCGATTAATTTCTTCTTCAGTTGTGGCATCCCGCAGTAAAAACTCTGCTTTTCCTTGAAAATCTCTAAACATTCCTTCAATATTAGTTATGAAACCATCTGCTTTAGGACCTGGTTCCAAGATTGCACCAATGGTTGGAAATCTGATTGTTCCATTTGAACTTCTGACAATTTTGGAAGTATAGTCATCTTTGTTTTCTGCTAGATATGTATATCTAATAGGCTCATTAATTGCCAGATTTATAAAATCATTGTACTTGAAATGGCAATCAGCGCAACTAAGATTATAAAACCACATTTGAGGAAAGTGAGGAAAATCCAGTATCTTTTGCACAACTTTTGTGTTCTTACTTTCACAAACAGGACAGTTTACCTCCATCTCAGAACCAAGATTTTCAGTGTTCAAGTTATTCAGAACAACCTTTCTTAGCCCAAATTTAAAGTTTGAGATGACTTATTTAAAACAGATTCGTTAAATTGATTGGAATAAGTTTTTTTATGTATTCAAGTCCATAGTAATAATGAAAATCAATCTTGAAGAAATATATAACTTATTATTCGAATATTATGATTCTCAAAGTTGGTGGCCAGGTGAAGGAATAGAAATAGCTATTGGTGCAATATTAACTCAGCAAACAAATTGGCATAATGTTGAAAAAACAATTGAATGCTTAAAAGAAGCAAATTGTTTGAATGTTGAATGTTTAAAGGAGATTTCATTGGAAAAACTGGAGAAACTTATCAAATCGAGCGGTTATTATAAAGCAAAAGCTAGAACATTGAAAAATCTTGTTGATTTACTGATAAAAGACCACCAACCAAATCGCAATGCTCTGTTATCAATCAAAGGAATAGGATATGAAACAGCTGATTCTATTCTGTTATATTGGCTTGAACAACCTTACTTTGTTATAGATGCGTACGCATTCAGAATTTTTAAGAGATTAGGATATTATGAAGGTAAAGATTATTTGGAACTCCAAAGAGTATTTATGGAAATTTTACCAAGTGATACCAAATTATACAAGGAATACCATGCTTTAATTGTTAAACATGCAAAAGAACATTGCTTCAAAACCAATCCAAGATGTAGTGATTGTCCTTTAGCTAAGCATTGTTCATACATTCATGAACCAAATATTTAGATGCATGGCAATAAGAGAGAAGATGATTATGTTTCTTACTAAAGATCAAGAAGAAATGCTATCTGGTATGAAAGGTGAGGCAATAGCAAAGAGCATGGAATTAATCGTAAAGATTGGGGATGTATATGATGCTGAGCAACTGATCCCCATAGCAAACGCTCAAGTTGCTGGAGTTTCATATTTAACCGTAGGGGAATCTATATTTTCATATTTTGAGTTGTTATCAAAAGATGCTGTAAAGGTCAAAGTTCCTACTTGGTTGAACCCTGCAGGGATGGATATGAAAAAGTGGAGAGAGATGGAAATCAGTGAAGATTTTGCGGAAAAACAATTGAGGATTGTGAAATTCTATGAAGGCTTGGGGATTAATCCCACTCTCACTTGTGCACCATATTTAATTGGTCACACCCCTTCTCATGGAGCTCATCTGGCATGGAGCGAATCATCAGCTGTCTCAATAGCTAACAGTTTTTACGGTGCTAGAACAAATAGGGAAGGCGCTCCTTCTTCCTTGGCTTCTGCTATTACTGGTTTAACTGCTAATTATGGTTTACACATAACTGAAAATCGTAACCCCAGAATATTAGTGGATGTGAGAGCCAAATTAGAAAACTTCTCCGATTATTCTGCCCTTGGTTATTGGTATGGCAAGAAGTTTCATGGTTCAATTCCTTATTTCATGAATATTCAAAGATTAAACATCAATGAAGCTAAGATGCTAGCAGCAGCATTAGCTGCATCAGGTAGTGTCGCTCTTTACCATGTAAAAAACTTAACACCAGAAAGTAAATCAATTGATACTGAAAACGTTGAGGAAAAGATAGAGTTTACTGAATTGAATAAAAAAGAAATCTATAACCATTTTAACCAAATAAGTGAAGGGCCTGATCTTGTTGCTATCGGGTGCCCACATGCAAGCTATGAGGATATAAAGCTAATTTCGAACACTCTCCAATCAAGACAAATGAAAGAGGGCATTGAATTTTGGATATTTACTTCTAGTGAAACTAAAACTGTGATAGAGGCTGATTCACTTCTGACTAATCTAGAATCTAGAGGGATTAAAGTTTACGCAGATACTTGTATGGTTGTATCTCCTTCCGTAGGTGAAAATTTCCAGAATATAATCACTAACTCTACAAAAGCAGCACATTATCTTAGTAAGGCTAAAACTACTATGGTGAACTTGCTTCCGCTCAATTCAATTGTGAAGGAGGTTACAGAACAATGAAAATTGGAATTCGCCCAATTGTTGAAGGAAAGGTTACTGGTTCTGTATTGCTTTCACCTCATCCTATCTCATTTTTAGGAGATGTTGACTCCGAAACTGGGAAAATAATTGATTCAGAAAGTCCAATATATGGGAAAAGTCTCAAAGATACTATTTTTGTATTTCCAAGAGGACAAGGTTCTACTGTTGGTTCTTACATAATTTTTGGCTTGAAAGTAAACAATGTTTCTCCTTTGGCACTAGTAGTAGGGGAAGCTGAAACTATAGTAATTGCGGGAGCTATATTAGCAGATATCCCTCTGGTAGACCTTCCAGATAAAGACCTGTTCAACATGGTAAAAACTGGCGATACTGTTACAATAGATACTTCTGAAAAAACACTTAAAATACAAAAAAGGGAAAAGTAAGATTACAATTATCTTCTTTTCTTGCCTTGTGATTCTGATAAAAGTTGTTGAAATTCGTCACGTAAAACCGCTTCTTGATCTTCAAGAGCCTTTTTCTTTTCTTGTTCAAGTTTTTTGCTAAATTCTTCCATTTCTTGCTCTTTCTGCTCTATAAGTTCGGTTTCAAACTCCTTAATATCATCTGTATGTTTGAGTACTAGTTTTTCCATTAACTCCTTCCATTCCTCTTCTTTTTGTTTCTCTAAATCGACCTTTTCCTCTTCAAAAGATTGATTTAATTCTTCTTTTTCTTTGAGGTGTTCTTCAGATAATTGAGTTTTGATGGCTTCAAGTTCACTATTCCATTCTTCTTTCTTTAATTCTATAGCACTCTCGATTTTTTCTGCTAGTTCCTTTTCTTGAGCTACACGGATTGGTGCTATAAATTCCTCATTTGTGAGTTTGTTAGTAATATCATATATTCTATCGATATTCTGAATATTTGCAAGAACCGTTTCGAACTCCTCTGTAGCAAGCTTTTCTTTTGATTCTTTTATAATTGAGGAAATCAATTCAAACATCACATTACATGCTTCTTCTGGAATAATCTTGCTATCACACATCTTTGTGTGATTTGCTTTGTTTTGTTCAGATAATGCATCAAGAGCATCTTTATGTTCTTTTGATAGGCTTTTCTCTCTGAAAATCAAATCATAAGGCCCCATCATCATAGCTTGTTTGGTTTGCAATTGATCATAGAACGTAATATTAACGCTTAATTCGTGAGCAATTTCACCTGTTGAAGACATACATCTAATTATAAGCTTATGTTCAGTTTTCTGCTGAGGTAGTAATTTTTCAACAGAAAATTCTATATTTCCATCTATGACTTCAATACCTTCTGGAATGTTAAAGCTAAAGCTTAAGTTATTTGCATCTCCTTCCCCTACATTCTCAATGAAAACAGAGAGGTCCGTTGGTTCTCCCAACACTAAATCACGAGAGATTTTAAACTCAGAAACAATCTTTGGAAGTTTAATCTTAGATCGGAAGATTTTCACAACGGTGTCTACAGCATCATCAATTGCAGGAAAGAATAAATCTCCTGTTATTTGACTCAACCCTGGTTTAAGGTGACTTCCAACAAGTTGCTGAGCATTTAAAAGAGAGTTAGTGTCTAGATTCTTAACTGCTCGAATAGCATGACCTGCTGCATAAAGAATCTGTTGAGCTCGAGTAAATCCAGGATCGTCTTTAATCTGTTCTATATATTGATTGTAGTATTTTTCAGCTGTTTGAAATTCTTCAATTGCAAACAAGAAGAAACAAGCTGTTGACACTAAAATTATCCCCTTATCATATTCATTCCATAGAAGATATTCTTGTGCTGCATTAACTAGATCATCAACTACTGCCATAGTCGCAGCTTTCCAATCATCAATAGATCCAAGTCTCTTGAAAATCATGACAACATGAAATAGATTTTGAGCACTCAAACGATACTGTTTCTTTTCTTTGTTATCTTCTGAAGCTCGAATGAAATTCTTTATAGCTTCGTGATACAAATCTTCTGCTTGCGCAAGTCCCCTAGCTGTTTCTAGTTTTTTTGCTGCTTCCCAATATTTTCTTGCGGATTCGGCAAAGTTAGAACTTTTGAATAAATCACGTGCCTCAGACATGAGCTTCGCTAGGTTCTCATCATAAGACTTTTCCATAACTCTAAATTTACAACCTAAATATATAAGTATTATTTAAGAAGCCAATCTAACTATTTTTCGTATTCTAAATATGTTACCAACTTCATACAAGAAAGTGTTTCTAATGTTTTAAAAGAGAGAATGGTGGACCGGGCGAGACTCGAACTCGCGGCCTCTTCCATGCCAAGGAAGCGATCTTCCAGACTGATCTACCGGCCCAATGTTTTTATCTCCAATATAAATAAATGGAGATCAGATTACAGTAAAAATTAGTTAATGCTTATGCCAAGCATAATTACGGATTTTCTTTGACCTTCCAAATCCACAGGCTGCACATTCCTTGTGACGTTTATGGAAAGAATGCCTACCGCATCTTCTACAAACTATGTGTGTAGATCTTTTATTGTGTCTGCCGAATGATGGTGTTCCTTTTGTCATGTTTTTCTACTTCCAGCTACTTATTTGGGTGGGGGGCTGATCATAATGACATTATCACCACGAACTATAATGTCTCCTAATTTCTTACTACCAGATTCACCAATTTCCTCAGCATCTTCAAGAGTGAGATTCAAATGAATATCATAGTTTTTGAGAATTCCTCTCATACGACGGTTTCCCCTTAGTCGGATTAGAACTCTATTTTCTCGAGCTTGATTTAATATGTCCATGGGTTTGTTTGAACTCATTGTTACTGCTCCAAATCCTTACGTTCTCAAATCTTTAAGCTTTGATTATAAACATTTTGATTAAAGAAAAAAAGGCTCTCACACCCTTACCTTTTATTTTAGGGTGAAATACAATCTCTTAGATTATGTTTTGTATCTTTGGTTAAAAATCGTTACCTTTAAGTACAGTATAATATGCTTCTGATTTGCACTTAATATATTAAGAGGAATAGAAAATGAGCGCTGACATAATCACAGTGGATTTACTTGTGGATGGCGGAAAAGCTTCTCCTAGAGGAGCAATGGGTCCAGCCTTAGGTCCATTAGGAGTTAATATTAAAGCAATAGTTGATGATATCAACAACAAAACTAAAGCTTACCAAGGAATGAAAGTTCCAGTAAAAGTAATCGTAAATAAAAAGTCAAAATCTTTTGAAATAGAGATCGGTATTCCTCCCGCTTCCGCCCTTGTTCTTAAAGCAGCAGGTGTAGCAAAAGCTTCAGGAATACCAAATCAAGAAATAGTAGGTAATATCACATTTCCACAATTAATCGATGCTGCAAAAGCTAAATGGAATGATTTATCAGCTACTACTCTGAGTGCAGCATGCAAAGAAATTCTAGGTACGATGGTTTGTATGGGTGTAACTTGTGAAGGCAAAGATTCTCGTGAAGTTCAAAAGGAAATTGACGCAGGAAAGTATGATGATTTGCTTAAAACATCTGAAACGTAAACGGAGTTCATTAACAGAACAATTAAAAAATCAATGAGTACATTAAGTTTGTGAGGAAGAATCAATGAGTAAGGCCATACACAAAACAAGAGATTTCATTTCTAGTAGCAAACGCTTATTACGTCATGCTAAACTTCCAACTAGGCGAGAATTATCTATTACAACTAAAATGAGTGCATTAGGTGTATTGGTAATTGGAGCAATTGGATACGTACTTAGCTTACTATTTAATGCGCTTATAAGCGCAATTAGTGGAATTGCATAAAAAGAAGTGATGATATGCCAATATATGCTCTTAGAACAACAATGGGTCAAGAACAATCTTTAAGTGAACACTTAGCTCGTAAAGCTGAACTCCGTCCTCATCTTAAAATCTATTCCGTATTAGTGCCCGGAGGGTTAAAAGGGTATATTTTCGTTGAAGCTGAATCAATAGATGAAGTAGAAATTCTAGTAGAAGGAATGAGACATGTTCGTAAAAGACCTAGAGCTTCTCGAGCTGAAGAAATTCCAATCGAACAATTAGACCACTTTCTAATACCAAGACCTGTTATAGAAGGTGTAGATATTTATGACATTGTTGAGGTCATTAGCGGACCATTCAAAGGATCAAGAGCAAGAGTCATAGATATAAACGTAGGAAAAGAAGAAGTAACCGTTGAACTTCTAGCCATGGATTTACAAATTCCAGTAAAAATATCTGGTGATGCAGTTCGAGTGATTGAAAAATCGACAGAAAAAGCCGAAGAAGAAGGCGAGTATTTATTATAATTTCCCTTTTTCCAAATTCCATTTTATTTGTTTTCGTTTAGATATTCATCTAGCGTTGGTTTTTTCTCTGCAAATTTTAATGGTCTAGACGGAATTTTTAATTGGTGTCTAATCAACGCTGCCAGTTCAGAGTCGAACCCATATAGAGTATACACCTTTTTTGGTTGGATTTTCTCCGCATGATTAACAAGTTCTTGACTATTGGCGTGCATGGAAAAAGGAAATGTATGATCGAATTTTCTATAAGCGAATCTTGCTGCTTGCCCTGTTACCATTCCCCTTGAAACTTTATAACCATCTAAAAAGGAAGGAAGATTGTTACATGCTCGGGGTAAGAGCACAATAGTATTTTCTGGTTCAAATATACTTACATCAGTCTCTTCAAAATTTTCCCAATTTAATGATATGTTATTATTCTTGTAAGTTTGATTAATTCTACTAGTTCTAGTATCGCAAAGGATATCAACTGAAAGCATGCTATTTAGGAAAGCTATAGTCTCCTGTGCTGGTCCAAGATGACCTAAGTTAATAACTGGGGTGCGTTTTTCTTGTAAGCTTTCTGCAATCCATTTTAGAAGAGATATTTTTGTTCTTTCTCTTGTATCAAAATAAAGATCTTTTGTTCCATAGGTTGCTTCGGTAATCAAAATATCAATATCGTCGTCCGGAATTGTAGCTTTTGGTACGGTTATCATTTCCTCTGTACTGATATCACCAGTATAACAAACCGTCATATCAGGAAAATAGAATAATATCTGCGCTGCTCCTAATAGATGACCTGCGGGAATGAATTTTACATCTATATCTTCTATTTTCTGTGTCTTTCCAAAATTAACGTAGTGAGTGTTTTTTGGTTTTTTTGTGGTTAGTTTTTCATACAACTCACTTGCTACTTTTGTGGAGTAAACCTTAGTTGCTACATCAGGAAAAGCTACAGAATGATCAGTATGAGCATGTGTTATGAAAGTTGCATGACTGCCTTGTGATGCTGCGTTTGTGGTAGGGTCAGCTATAAAGGAAAGATTTTCTGGTTTTTTAACTAATTTAACCCCTTTTTCATATTTTACAATAGTCGGCATAGAAGAACCTTTCCAACAAATAAATCTGGTTTCAATACTTAAATAGGAGATAAGAAGTTTTGTACTATTATCAAAGTTTTTCCAGTTCTTTTATTACATTGTCAATACAAGCAAATAATCTTCAAATTGAACCCTTCAGGTGAAACACATATTAGCAAAAAACCTCATTCGGATTGAGGAATATGGCTATCTTCTTGTAAGGTCTAGTCTATATTCTGAAAACCCACTTTTCGATAAGGGAGAACTTCTTATTTTGTCCTACCTTCTTATCAATTCATTTTAAGACGTTCTCCTTCACGATTCTTCTATTGTTTGCCCTTTTTCAGTTTTAGTGAAAAGTTAGTAAATATGGGTGTTTTTGTATCTGTTCAAAACATACCTATCTTTTTAGAATCTATCCCTTTCTTATTAGAAGGATACTTTGTTTCTATAATTTTTCTCGGGGGTGTACTGTTTTGAATCTATCTGAAAAAGCACATCCAGATGAATTAGAAGCCATTTTAAGAAAACATGATAGAACAGAGTACGCAAAACTCTTTTTCCAACATGAGAATTTGAAATCTCTCCTTGACCATCATCGACAAGAAGTATATGATAGAGCTCTCGAATTTGAAAAAATTATCTCTGGTGAAAAAAAATATCAATTTAAAAGCGATAATCTCAAAATATATCACATATCTCCACAAATTAGAATCTTAACTGAGAATGACCAATGTATTAAATGGGGATTTGGTAAAATTTGCGATGGATGTGGAAAACAAGTCGCCATACCTCATTTTTGCCGTGAGAGGAATCATTGTCCCGTTTGCAATAGAAGGCGTTCTCATTTCAGGGGGCGTTCAATTTTTGATACTTTAACTCTTGTTCCTGAATCTTATGTTAGTCAAACAATTTTAACTTATCCTGAAGATTATTTTTCTTTAACGGATCTCTCAAAAGAAGACATTGAATCCCAGATACATGTACATTCTCGAGAATTTGTAAAACGTTGTTTTGGTGAAAAGGTTGGTGGTGTTAAAAGAGTTCATTCTTGGCATTCTTGGGGTGATAATAAGCGAATCACTAATCCTTTAGATAAATCACCTTTATCTAAACCACATTGGCACGTTCATGTTTTGACTCCCTCTTTTGTCTTTAATCCCGTTACTGTGACTAGTCTTGATAATTCTCGAAAAATTACAGTAGATTATACAATTCAACAATTTAGGGTTTTTAAATCCAAAGAACAGTTAAATGAAATGCGCAGGATTTGGGCGGAAATTATCGGTTATGATAAACCCGTAAATTTTTATTATGAATGGAGTAATAAAAAATCAAAAATTTCTCATTGGAGTAAATACATTTCTCGAGGTAGTATTTTAGATATTAATGAATGGTTGAAAGATAAGGGAGCAGCCTATAAACTCACACAGAAAGAAGAGTCATGGTTTTGGTATCATACTGATTATAAAAAACGTTTTCAACGTATCAGATGGTTCGGTTTCCTTTGTAATACTCAAAGAGGAAAAATTCTAAAATATCTTTTTCCAAAAGATTTTGATAGTTTACTCAAAATGGATAAAAAATATATCTGGGTTTGTCCAAAATGCGTAACTCCTCTAAATATGACTTGTGTAGATGCCACAAAAATGGAATTTACTGATAAAGTTCTTTTAGCAATCCAATGTGAATCCGAAACTTGGGAAATGTATAAGAATGGATTAAAAACGGTTGGGGTTGGATAATTTAAAGGTTAAAAAAATGATTGAAAATGAAGAAAAAATGAATGAAGAAGAAACCTATATTTGTGATAGTTGTTCTTTGGCAGAAAAATGTCATTGTGAAAGATTGTGTATGATGTGTTTGAAACTCAAACCACCTGGTGAATGGTGTCTGAAAAAATCAGAAATACTTTGTCTTCCTTGTTTTGAAGAACATAATTATAAGCCACTATGGTTAATCAAGAGAGATTTAAAAGTAAAAAGCGGTTTGGTTAAAGAAAAATGGTTTCCTTGTGATCAAAATGAGTAAATTAAAATTATCTTTTAGTGATCTCCCTGCATCACAAAAAATTAAAATTCATACTTGTTCAAAAATTACTTTTTATTCCGAGCAATGTCAGAACTGTAAAAATAAACTGTATTGTGCGGAAAAATGGAAAATAGAAAAATGGTTTCTCGGGGGTGAAAAATAAAATGGAAATGGATGGTTTTGAAATAATAACTTTACTTACAATTCTTCGAGATAAAATAAAAAATGATGAAGATTCAGACATACTTCAAAATACAATTACTGATCTGATTGAAATAAATACTCCCGGTTTTTGCTTGAAATATAAAATTTTCATGGGAGAATAGAAAATATTGCGAATAAGGAAAAAATTAAACAGAGGTGAAAAATAAAATGTTAATGTCAATAAAAGATTCAATGAAAAATGCAAATGCACCAGAAATGAAAATTATCGCTGAATTGAGAGAAAAGGGTGAAACAATGAACTTCTCAAAAGAACGAATTGAAGCATTGTTGAAAAATATTATGAAATTAGATTTTAAATTGAAAATTGTTCCTGTGAATACTATTACTCATGGAGATTGTGAATCTTCGTGATTTAACACATAATAAAAAAAATCAAACAGAGGTGAAAAAATGAAAATACTAGTAATTGATATCGAAACAACAGGATTATGCCCTTTCAATGATTTTATTGTAGAAATTGCAGCCGTTTTATTAAATACCAGGAACGGAAAAATAAAAGAAAAATTTCACTCGTTGATAAAAGAACACCCAATTATTCCTGCTGATTCATGGATTTTTAAAAATAGCGACCTAAAACATGAAGATGTTATAAATTTTGGTAGTTCAATAGAAGAAATTAGAAAGGATCTGCAGAAACTATTTAACAAGTTTAACTGTACTTCTTACAACCAAGCTTTTGACTTTGGATTTTTATCTGATAGACATTTTTATTTTGAAAACAAGACCGGGGATCCAATGCTGATTTTGACAAATGTTTTAAAAATAGATAGTGGATTTGAAAACTTCAAATGGCCTAGTGTTCAAGAATCTTTAAATTTTTTTAACATGGGTATCATTGAACCACATAGAGCTCTTGAAGATGCCAAAATAGAAGCAAAATTAATTTTCAAATTGATAAAAAAAGGATTGTGGGAAAAATGAAAAATAAAACCGAGGTGAAAAAATGAAACCCGATATAATGTCTTATGATGATTACAAGAAGACAACGACAAACGTCTGTGATGGTTGTGGTAAAACGATCCCACAAAATGAACATGTTAATATTTTCTTATCTGACAAAAAACAATATTGTGAAGATTGTAGAAAGAGACTAAAACCAGATAAACACGAATATTAATCTTTTTTTCTTTTTTCTTTCTTTTTTACTGTAAATAGTAGACTCTAAATTAACATGTAAATAAAACTTTGATTTTATAACTAATTTCGGTTTTCTCTCAAAAAGGTAATTTTGTGTAGTTTTTTTACTAAAATGATTTTATACTCTAATTCTAACGATTTTGTTTTGTGTGTTGAATACTAAACCATTCCGACAAAATGCCTTTAGAGATAGTTTTTGATACTTTGTTAATTGTTTTAAAATGTCTTGATATCCTACATTTCAAAGATTACTAAGAACACTAAGAACATACACTTTCCAAAACACCCAAGACTCCCAAGACTCCCAAGTAAAAACGTACCAAATGTACCAAATACCAAAGTAAAAATTAACAACGAATCTCACGAATCCAAAGCAGTTTTATCACTTTATGAGCTCTAAAATATTTTTTCTTATATTTCCTCTCTGTCTTGTTTCCCTCGAGTATTCTAAAGAATATCCACAAAAGAGGGGTTATAAAGTTACTTTGGATTCTTTGTTACCTTTGTTACTTTGAAAATACTCTTTTAACAGCTTTTATTTTGATATCTGACATATGATATCTGACATATGATCCTTCCCAGGTTGTTGGAAATTTCCAACAATTAAAACCTTAATTTTCTTTACAGGGTGTTATCTATTTCTCAATTAGAGCCAATTTAATCTTTTGTTATTCTTTCTTCTTGGTTACATCTTTTTGTATGTTAGTTATCATTAACTTATCATAATGTCCTCTCATCACAGTTAAGAATTACTTTGTATGTTTGCTTACTTTTGGACAGACAAGAGGGTTAAGGCAGTTTAAACGTTGTTTTTGATACCTTTACAGCTCGTCAATCCCGACATATCGGTATTGAATAGATATACAGTAGTATAACGTTTTTTTGTAGTTTAACTCATTTTTGGGTAACAAGTCGGTATTCCATCGGTTTAGGTTGTGTGTCGAGTGAATAGAACACAAGATGAGAGGACATCAGACGAAGGACTTGAGATGAGAGGGGGTAATACAATAGGGTGAGACAGAAATAAGGATCTAAAAAGAGACTACCGGAAATTTTTCCGATTTCCAGCATAGAGATATAAAAATATTGTACTCTACCCAGAAGAATCCGAGAATCCGTCTAATCCGATAGGATACCTATATAGGCTAGGAATATTGTGGATTCGCATTGTTTAAAGATTGTTAATCTTTCCTTTCTGCCTTTCTTGTTCAAGTAATTGCCAAATTTTGATTATTCTGATAGTAGTCTTAAAATTGTCTAATTTACGTGAAAAACTGTACGATTTATGTGAAAAATAGTACTTTTTTAACTAAATACATGTCATTTTTACTCTTTTCTATAAGAATTATTATATACTTTGAAATTAATTTATACTCATCCCAATAAAAGAGGTTAGGAAAAATGTTATCAAGACCAACATTTCCCTACTACAAAGCATTAACGCCAAAAATACTGAAGTAAAAATTTTGTTATTTTTCATGTGTTGAAATTATTGGGTGAGGAAACATCGGGCAGGAAAACCAGCATAAGCACCTGTTTTTATCCTGTCTTATGATTTCCAACTTTTTGTTCTTTTTTTATCTCTTTTTGCAAGTCCTTGTAAAAGTGTCTCTTAAATTTCAAATCGTGGTAATCCATAATCTTTATAATTGACAAAGTTCCTCTAGTGAAATGTGCTTGTGTTGGAACAAAAAGCGAAAACTAAAAATTATAATTCTGATGTAAAAAACTGTATACATTATCTTGAGTACTGCCCCCGTTTGTGTAGTGACAACAGAATTAATCTAGAGACTGTCTTAAAAATTTCTCCGTTTTATTTTTTGTTAGTTTTTCCGTTCAGTGAAATAAATTTCTTCCAGGATTTGAATCAACCCCAGAATTTTGTTAAAATTAAACTTGTAGATCATCTTTTTCAAAGTGGATTACCTGGGAGCATCTCCAGTTTACAAGATAGTAGACAATACAAGAAGGTATGATAAAAATCATATTTGTTGATATGAGTGTTTTAACAGAAATTCACAGAAGGTGCTATATTCAGAGACTATCCAACAAGTGTTTCTTTAAATTATGAATATCCTTTTGTCTTTTTGTCTTCTTAGGTTGGAAACCGAGTAAGAGAGAGATAGTACGGGTGTTTTTATAGTAAACTCTGGGTTAAAGAAGGATGGCAAAGGTACTGCGTGCAGAACGTATAGAAGTGACGTATCATCCAGCACTGAGCAGAATCTGTCATCAAGCAAAAAATCTCTATAATCGAGCAAATTTTTTGATAAAAAGTGAATTGAAAAAAGCAAACAAACTTCTCTTTT
>DAOVER010000025.1 GCA_030668875.1 Candidatus Heimdallarchaeota archaeon | reverse complement strand
GTCAATCGACGGGGATTGAACTTTCATCGCGCCATAGAAGGTGGTTGAGCGCACCTTAGCCTAAGATACTGAAGAACACAAAGTTCTTCGCTCACAAGGAACGGGCAGGAAAGAATGGTAAGCATTGAAGAAAGGAAGACCAAGAGCTACTTGTCCAAGTAGAGCAAGGTTACGTGAGGCGTTGTGGTCTGCATTGACAGTAAATCCACAATAGATACAACTGAACACATCACGCGTTTTTCTTGACTTCTTGCTTCGTTTCCCACAGTGGGAACAAGTTTGACTGGTATAGTGGGGACGGACAAACACAACGGGGATATTATTTAAATGTGCTACTCTTGTCAAAGTAGAGTGGAAGAGGCTATAGGACCAGCGGTTGAGAGAGCGTCTGGTTTTCTTTCCTCCTTTTTTTCTTTTCATAGCTTGTTTCGTCCACATTCTTCGTAAATGCTTGAGGTTCTCCAAAACTATAGCTGAACGGGATATTACAGCTAGATCTACTATTTCGTGTGCTAGTTGAGCACAACGGGTTTGAACATAATTTGTTTCTTTTCTTCTTAATCTTTTGAGCGCACGCCGTGCACGTCTATCTCCTTGAGCAGCATATTTTTGCAAGGTTTTTCTGCGATTGTAGAACTGGTGCTGTTTCCATGCCAGATCTTTCCCAAGATATTGTTCCACCAGTGGGAACGAAGGATGGTTGACCGTGATAGCTGCCATGATCTTCCTTCCTATGTCTACACCGATGGTCCCTTCCACCTCTTGGGGCGGGGGAAGTGCTTTACGCATAATAAGATGCATTACCCAGGATTGTTTTCTTTTAAACACTTTACAGCTGTGTGCCACCCACCCTCCTTTTCTATGCTCTTCTACTCTTCTCCATCCCCCATTCATTACAATAGGGAGAGCAATACGCTTTTTGAGTGGTGAGATTTTAACTATGGCATTTCCTCTCTCAGATAAAGTAAGATTCCCACTTCGAGGAAAATTAAACTCCATAGGAAAGTGATGAAATGTTTTAGCTCGTTTTGCTGCATACACTCTTCTCTGTACCGCTTCTTGTACCTGACTCTGTATACCTAGATACTTGAACTGTTTATAGACTAGATGGTGGAATTGCAGAGCTGAATTAACTTGTTGTTTGTAACGTAAAAGTTGCTGTGCAAAAGCCAATATTTTAGCTTGAGCTTTACGCAAATACAGCTGTTTCATTGTTCCTGGATTAAGTACTAAAGGGATGGTTGTTTCTAGCCACTTTGTTGTTCTTTTCCCTTTAGTTAACATCATTCTTCTATACAGATTTTATTATAAAAAGACCCAAACTTTTTAAGTTTTGTACAAAAAAATCATTCATGAGAGATTTGAAAAACAATCTCTTTTCTGTATTTTTTTAAAAACGAGTTTAATGTATTGATGTTAATCAAGGAATATTTTTAAGCTATTTACACAAATACAATTAATGAGTTTTCTGAGATCAAAGAAACTGCTACTTCTGATTATATTTATACTGAGTAACTTTGTTATATTTACTACTAATTCATCACCCTCTGGAGATAATATCATTATTACCGAAGTTCTTTATGATGCTCCCAATTCTGATACAACAGAAGAATGGTTTGAATTATTTAATCCAACTGAGTCCGCAGTAGATCTATCTGGTTGGACAGTTGAAGATAATTATGATTCCTTTAGTCTTTCAGGTACTATTCCTGCAAAGGGTTACTTTGTTGTTGCAAAGCAATCAGCAGCATTTAATTTATTATATGGATTTGATCCAGATTTAGATGGATCACCTCTCGCTCTAAGTAATTCAGGAGACAAATTAGTACTGTATAATAATGTGAGTACTGAAGTTGATTTTGTTGCTTGGGAGAACTATGTATCTGGATGGTCTGTCTCTGCAATAGATACAACAATTAGAAGGATAAATGTGGTTGACACAGATACAGGAGTGGATTGGGAAAATAGTGGCTCTTTAGGTGATCCAGGAGATGGACCTTATGATGAAATACTTTCCGATGATACACCTCCCTTGGTAAATATCTTGTCTCCTGTTTCAGGAGCAAATCTCACAGGATCAGTAGAAATCTCAATCAATGCTACTGATGAAAATGGGATTGCTAGATATGAAATATATATTGATGGAATTCTAAGAGCTACACAAAACCCCTTTTTGTGGAATACTAGAACTGTAAGCAATGGTTCTCACACAATTTTAGCAAAGTGCAAAGATCCAGCAAATAATGTTGGAGAACACAATATTACTGTAACAGTCGAAAATAATGAAACTATTTCATCTTCAGATCTAATCAAAATCATGTCCTACAACATAGAATATGGAATTGACCCAGATTGGAAAGACGTGGTAAAAGAGGAGAACCCAGATATTGTTATCTTCGTTGAAACTGGAGACTGGGACGATAATTCGAATGAACTGTTAGATCAGTATATAGCTGAATTTAATGCCTATTTCGTAGATGAAGAACCATATACAGGATATACAGCTCAAGGAATTGTATATAGTACAGATGGAGAGGCGATAATGAGCAGATATCCAATATTAGAAACCGTTCAAATACCACTTGTTACACTGGATGATGATTCAATGTTCGATGTGTCTCATGATTTCATGTATTGGAAGGTCGATGTTAATGGAACAGAATTGTATCTAATCGGTGCACATCTAAAAGCTATGAGTGGAGCAGATAATGAATATAGACGTGAAAGAGAACAAGAAGGAATAATAAACTATATGGATAGTTTGGGAGAAGTACCAATCCTCTATATGGGGGACTTAAATTCATTTTCTCCCTACGACACAGGAGCTTTAGCACCAGAAGGTGATCTTGGTTATGGTCCATTAACCATGATGTTGAAACCAGGAGATACAACTTATGGACAATATGCCTCGCAAGCTCATATTTTCACAGATGTATTTAGAATGTTAAACCCTAGTGAACTAGGATATACATATGGGCATCAAAACCCTACGTTTGATTCAAGAATCGATTTCATTATAGCAAACGACTACCTTTCAAATTATCTTGTTAACTCAACAGTTGGAGATACATCAACTGCTGATACAGGATCAGATCATTATTGTGTAGATTTCTTCCTTGATGTTTATGCTTTACAAAGTAAAACAGATTTCACTGCTCCAGCTAAGGTCATAGGAGTGAGCGGTGAAGGGATAAGCTCTTCTCGAATCAATCTTGCGTGGAATCCAAGTACTGAAATTGATTTTGACCACTATAATATCTACAGAGATGGGACATATATTACTCAGACTATTAACGCCTCATATTCTGATAGTGAACTAAATGGGGATACATTGTATACTTATGAGATCTCTGCTGTTGATACAAGTGGAAATGAAGGGATAAAATCAGATGGTGTAATAGTAAGAACACAAGATGAAGCGACATCTTCAGATTTTCCTCTATTTAGTGGAGGATTAATCATTTGTCTTACAGGATTAGCATTGATTATGTCCAAACACACCAAAAAGAAAAAAAGAGTATAATCATTCATCTTTTATCTCTTTTACACATTGACTTTTTGATTCCATAGTTTTTTATATTTTTAATATAACTATTATTCTGGTTCAAAATGAAAATGTCCAAAATGGAAAAGAAGTTTGTTAACAGCAAAAAGCATGGTCAAAGAAATATAGATTTGTATGAAGAACTTTCTCAACAAATAGATTTTACTGGAGTAAAGGATGTACTAGAGATAGGGTGTGGTGTAGGGGTTCTAGCTAACCATCTAAATGATAGATATGGATTGGACGTAACTGGAATAGATTTAGACACAGAACAAATAGAACTAGCCAAAGAAAATCAAGAGAAAAAAGAAAATCTACAATTTATGGTAGCTGATGCAACAAAGCTTAGTTTCAGTGAAGAAGAATCATATGATCTGGCTATATCAACATATGTTATGCATCACATAAGTAATTGGGGAGAGGCTCTAAAGGAGATAAAACGAGTTGTAAGATCGAAGGGGTTCTATGTTTTCCACGATATGACTTACCCTAAGTTTCTAGTAAAAATCTTCAGACCTATTGCGAAGAACTATGGGGTCTACACAGCTCAAGATATTAAGGGATTTTTGGAAAAAAATAATTTTAAAGTACTATATGAAGAGAAGAGAAGGCACTTTATATTTAAAAATTATATTTTTGTATTTCAAAAAACTGACTAGTTACGAACATCAAAATAATCATAATCTCTTTAAAAATTTTCACCAACTCTTCATAGATTGTTAAGAAAACAGAAATCATTATTCAATATAAACAACATCTTTTAGAATATTGGGACCTATGTGAGGACTAAGAGCTTCTTTAGTAACTAGATCAACTTTAACCTGAAGCAAATCTTCAAGGAAAAAAAGTAAATCCATGAAATTGTCAAAATTTTTCTTTCCTATTTCAAATTCAACCAATACATCAAGATCACTTGCACCTTCTTGTAGTTCCTTTACATAGGAACCGAAAATACCTATACTTTTAATACCAAATGATTGGATTGTCACCATGTTTTTCCTCAATATTTCTAAAATATCTGAGAGATTAAGTGTTTTTTCCATCATTAGGGATATAACAAACTGCTAATAAATAGATTTCGAAGCAATGGAAGAAGAAATATAACAACAATTAATGATGCTTATTTGTCTTCTTGTCTTATTAGACAAAGCTAGGTACATGTTGTGCTTAGAGGTCATGATATAGAGCGAAGACACTCTATACTCACTCTGAGTGGATACATCACGTATCCTCCTACCCCGTTCACCCTGCGTTTAGGCAAGGCTTTCGGATCGCTTTTGAGTAAAATGTTGTATGCAGCATTGACATCTGCGTTAATGGGATGTCCTTGAGCGGAGCTAAATAACCCTCTTGTAATTCGACGACCAGCGTAGTTTTTCCTAGCTTTTGGGAATTCATTGTCAAGGAAACTACACTTGGAAGTGTATTTTTCGGGAATCAGATCTACCTTTATCCCCCTCTCTGCCCCTTTATACTTCAAGATGTTGATGATACGTAGAAAGGGAATGGTGACGAACATCTGGGTGATCTTCTTCCAGAATTGCACCCCTTGTTTCCACTTCTCATTGTAGCCGATGATGACCTCATGGAGACCTCGTTCCACCCACAAGTCAACCAAATAACAGGTGAGCTTGTGGATAGCGTCTTTCAGTTTCCTCCTCCACTTTTCTCGGAGTTTGTAGTAGGTATGACCATAGGTCAATCGGTTCTTTACTTGTAGTTTTTGTCTTTGCTGTTGAGCGTATTGTATCTGTAATTGTTTCTGTTTTTTCAGATAATATTGGGTTATAGACTTTATTCCTTTCCCTACATCTTTGATAACAATCGGTCGTCCTCCGAGGTTATCCACAAAGGTAGCAAGGTTGATCATCCCTAAATCGACTCCTCCTTTTCGTATAAACTTTTTACGGAGTTTAGGTAAGGTTTTCTGATAGACTAACTCAAGTGTATACCCAGGTCTTCTTGGAATGATTCTCACCTCTCTTAAATCCGTGTGAGAAGTCAACCGCGTTTTGTATGTGTATCCCACCTTCTTTGGCAGAACCAGCCACCCATTGACGATCCTTGCTTGTTGGTTAGTGAAGATAGCTACCACTTCTCCATCCTTCTTTTTGTAGTTAGGAGGACGGGGCATAGCAAAGAAATCTCCAGGGTTGACTTTCCACTCCTTTATTGCTCGGAAGTAACCCTTCCAGTTTCTACAAATAAGCTTGAGCGTATGTTGGGCAGTGTGAGCAGGGAGAACGCGGTAACATTCTTCATGGTTGAGTAGCTTGTTGAGATCATTGTAGAAGAGTAGTTTGTTCTGTTTGTTCAAGGATGTTTTTATCAGAAAATTCGCTCGATTATAGAGATTTTTTACTTGATGGCAAATCTTGCTCAAAGCAGGATGATAGTTAACTTCTATACATTCCACCCTAGGAACTTTAGTCATCTCTTCTTTACCTAGAGATTCTTATAAAAACTCCCGTAATATTTACTCAAGACTGTCCATTTAAACTGATATAATGGTAGTTTATATGACAATATGACAAAATTTTATTATAAATGTATTGTACATTAAGTCTATCGTAGACTGTTAAGTGATATATTCATCAAGCAGTCCATTCAATTTTGAATAAAAATTTCTTTGCAACTGCGCGATAAAATTTCATCATAATACTATACTCGCTCAACTGCTCTTTAGAAATGAGAATTAAATCATGCTGTAAAAGGTCGTCAAGATGACGTTTTACTGTCCCTGGATTCATACCTGTAGCATGTTTAAGATCAATTATAGTCATTTCTTTCTTAATCAATAATTTGAGAATTTGTCCTTTTTTCTCGTGGAAAACTATAGCCACAGCTGAAGGATCTGTGAGAGTAATTTCCTCTCTTGGTTGAAGTTTTTCTTCTTTTCGTTTATCCTTCTGTGACATTTTATTCACCACTTCAAATTGAACCAACACTAATCTTATCTTCAGCATCTACTTTTGATGGATTTTCATATTTTATAAGAGGTTTATATCTCTCAAATTCAACACTATTGTATATTCGAGTTGCAATTAATGCCAGCATTGGAAATCCTATAAATAATTTATATACTTGAAAAATGATTGCAATACCTCTGATTACTTCAATCCAAACTGTTCCTTCTAAAACAGGAAAAGTTAGATATGAAACTCCAGATATAATTAACGAGGGAGCAATAAATATCAAAAAATAGATCCCCCATGTTTTCAATAAACGTTTCCATTCTTTCTTTACGATTCTAAAAGATTCTTTAAAACTATTTTTCAGATTACCTTGCGCAGTAACACTAGGTAGAGTATTACTGAAAACTACTAAAATAATGAAGATTACAAGATATCTTAAAACTTCAAGGATTATTATAAGAGAACCTAAACTTGCCCAAGGACTCGTTTCTAACCTTCGTTGCATTATGTGATCTGGTATGAAAAAACTAAACCCTGTTACAAAAGTTAAGAGAATGTATTTCCACCAATGTTCCTTGAAATAATTAAATGCTTTCTTGAATTCTGTAAACATATCTCCGGAAGTGAAAATATCATAAGCTAAACCAAATTGACAGTATAGGAAACCAACCATTGTTAAATAGGCCAAAATCGGAACTATAAGCCAAACTCTAAAAGTTATGTCTAAATCTTTTGCCCTGTCAAAAACAAGATCTATAGGTTCTAATCCTGGAGAAAGAACAAAAATCAATACAATTATTCCCATCATTATCGAAATAACTAAGATAAATGCAAGAAACGCAAAGAGTTCTGTTGCCAGAAATGATTTATAATTTGCTTTAAGAAACTGCCAACTAATTTTAAAATCAGTTTTCGTTTCAGAAATTTTTGTGGATTTAGCTTCAATCATGTTAATCAACAGCGTTCCTTGCTATTTATTTCTTTCTAGTTTAATAAAAAAAAGAAGGCGAGCTGCAAAGCTCTCTTCTTAGTTTCAATTTTCTTTATTGCCTTCTTCTGAACATGACGTAAGCAGCTGTTAATAGACTTATTGAATAGATTGCTAAACCTATTGCTGCTCCAGAAATGCTAGGAGTTATCCAAGCCATACCAGTTGGTCCATCAACTGATCCTGGACCCATTCCGGGGCCACTAAGTGCAGTTTCTACAAATCGATCTACAGGTATTCCTGTTAAGCTTTCAGAAATTATGTTCGAATAATAGGTTAATATGAACAATGGTTCAATTTCTGATCCAGTAATATGTAGAATAGTAGTTGTCAATTGGAAAACAATCAGTACCATTAGTATGCTGAACACGATAACTGTAGATGTCTTCTTCATGAAACTACTAAAGAATACTACCAAAGAAAGAACTGCAAGCATATAGAACGCTGCCCATCCTAGAGAAGTCCAAATTGATGTTGGTAATTCACCATATTTGATTGCTACTGAAATCCCAAGTGCTATATAATATACTATGACTGCAAGCACTGATAATAAATATCGTGCAATCATTCGTCCAACAAATAACCTGCCTTTAGTTATCTTTGGGAATAGAAGATTCCCTGTTTGCTTATCATAATCATACGCAATTATGTTAGCTCCATATTGAGCTGCGATTATAAGGATAAAGAAACCAAAGGTCATCCCCATGTAAGAAGCTAAATACTCTACTGCTTCAGTTGGAGCTTCTACTCCTCTGCCTTCTTTTACTATTTGAATGATTAAATTCATTACATAGAATAAAGCTGCGATTCCTACTGAAATAAGTATATTCATCAAATTTCTTTGAAATTCAAACTTAACGGTTGCTCCAACTTGAACTAAGGACTTACGATGTCCTACTACGTGTTGCTCAAATCTAGATTGTAAATTTCCATCTTGTGTTACTGTCATTTTTATCACTCCATTGCGACAGGAACTTCTTCCTGCATCTGATCTTCTAATTTTCCAATAGCCCCCTCACTCACTAGATTAATGTACAAATCTTCAAGTGAGTTTGTTCGTGGAACTGAAAAATTAATTACATCAAAATCACTCTTGGTTAATTCCTTTAGTATGGTCTTTTGATTCTTTATACTTCCATCGAATCTAATTTCGAAGGTTCTTGTTTCATACCTAAATTCAACAATATTTGAGCCATTATTGACTCCAGCATAGGGTCTAACAATTGCTTCTAGTTGTGCTTTTTTCTGTTCAATATCCGATGGAATAGTTTCCAATTGAATAACTAACCGACTGTCTTTAGATTCAGCTTCAAGATTTTCCATCGTGTTATATGCAACTATCTGACCTAAATTGATAATAGCTATTCGATCTGAGATTTCACTCACTTCATAAAGCAGATGACTTGAAAGGAAAATAGTTTTTCCAGAATGTTTCAATTTTAGTAACAGAGCTCGAATCTCTCTGCGCGCTTTAGGATCTAATCCTGTTTGAGGTTCATCTAAAACCAGAAAATCAGGGTCGTGAATAAGTGCTGAAACTATACCTAATTTCTGTTTCATCCCTTTGGAAAAAGTACCAACCTTCTTGTTGATCCATGCTGACAAACCAACCATTGCAAGAACTTCTTCAATTCTAGCTGGAATCTTTTTTCTTGTATAACCTTTCAATGTAGCAAAATAGGTCAATATCTGCTTTGGAGTCATATGGTCATAAAAAGTAGGGTTTTCAATTAGAAATCCTATTTTATCTAATAAACTATCTTTGTTTCTATTTGTTAATAGTTCTAGTTCACCATTTTCTCTTATCCAGACTTCTCCAACTGTGGGTTTTAGAAGCCTAGATATCATTTTCATTGTTGTTGTTTTACCTGCACCATTTGGGCCTAGTAAACCGATAATTTCCCCTCTTCTTACATCCATTGTAATATCGTTTACCGCAGTAAAATCACCAAACCTTTTTGTTAAGTTTCTTAAACTTATGATAATATCTGTTTCATCTTTTGGCATTTTTCATCGCGCCTTTGCAATTTTTGCAAACTATATATTACTCTCCTTGTCCCCCTTATAAACATTTGCATATATTGCAAACGTTTGCAAATCCTCGCCTTATTACTTGAACTACTCACCATTAAGGTTCTTTATAGAAAAAAACTGAGCGATTATTGTATTACTATATATTTCGCAAAAAATATACAAATCTCTATTATTCTCCTTCTGTTTTGCTATCTTCTAATTATGTACACTGTTCCAATCCTGCTAGATTTGTTCTCATTATTTCATTAATGACACCTCCCAGATTGGAAAATTTGAAGGGTTTCGTAACATATTTTGTTATACTTGTTTCATGAGCGTTAATTTCTGATTGATTTGCTGAAGAAATAAAAAGAATTTTCGTTTCATTAATCCAGTCTAACTCATATAAATCTGCAATCAATTCTAGACCGTTTTTTACCGGCATATGATAGTCTACTATTAATATTTCTGGCTTTTTCCTTTCAAAATTTAAGTATAAATCTATTAAAGCTTCTTCCCCGTTGAAGGATTGTCCAACAATTCGATGACCCATTTTTGTTAAGAACATAGTATATAGTTCTTGAAGGTTTTTGTCATCTTCTACTATGTATATATTTACCATACTTATTTTTCCTCTTTCCTACTTACTTTTCTAAATTGCTTCTTTGCAATACTTTCTTGGATACCTTTGACAACCCCTTCAAACATCCATTCTTTATCCTCCCTCCATTTTTGTTCTTTGATACTGTAATTGTGAACATAAAATCTATATTTTAATGCATTATAACCGAAACTATCACTCATATAGAACGATAAATTTTCATAATTACTTCTCATCCAATATGACATTCTTATTTGATAATATGGTGGTAACGATAATGTGATGAAAAGATCTTGACCTAAATCTTCCATGTAAATGCTAAATGGTGGTCTAAACTCACTTAACAATCTGAATAATCTTGATTTTTCTTCTTCCTTGATATTATTGATAATATATGAGAATCTTATGAACATTTCAAAATATTTTCTATTTACTCCCCACCAATAATCTTCAATGAAATTATTTGTAATGAAATGGTATTTCTTCTTAAAGTCTATATAAATTGCGTTTTCTGTACGATCTTCTGCAAAAAACTCCTCTATATACAGTTTGAAACCTTCAGGAAGACCATCAAAGTTTTCCTTTTCTTTTGGTAGTGTTAGATAATCTTTATACTTTTGAGAAAGCTGACTCATAGGTGTTCTCATATTGATTGTTATGTCTCGTAGTATAAGAAGATGAATTGGATGAAACTTATTAATAGAAAATTCTGATGATTCATTAACTTTTATTTTAGGTTTCCAATTAACATTTTTAGAAAAATATTCCTCTATATCGAATTCATCCATATCTGTAATATTATTGTGAAATGGTTGAGGATAATATGCTCGCTTCCCTGATGATTTATAAATCTGATAATGTGAGCAGAACTCCCTCCCTAGCATGAATTCTAGAAACGACTCCAAATACTTTCTCGTTCCCTTTGGGATATCAAAAACTGTATATAACCCATACATATGACCAAAGAGTCTGTTTCTAGAGTTTGTATATGGATGAATGTCACATGAAAGTTCAAGGAATGAAATTTGTTCAACTGTTGTTGTTTTGAAGATCACTACATATCTCTCCAATCCCATTTTCTCAGGATTGAGTGTAGAATGAACCTCTCTTATTTTATCCGCATCCTTAAGATATTCAACTTTTCTTATCATCGTTTGAGTTGATATCCCAAGTTTTCTTGCATGATCACTAAAGGAATCTAATGGATAATTTTCGAGAATTCGAAGTATATCCAGTATCTCTTTAGTAAAACCTCTCATGTTATTCATCCAGATCGTTTCTAATTTTGTTAGGTATTTGATAAATGTTTATGGACCTGGATCTACCCCTCCTCCTATTGGATAGTCTGGGTCACCTCCTGGTGGATCGAAAATTGTTATATCAAAGTAAAATCCGCTTTGCACTTCAGTGTATATATAGAACCAAGCGTATAGAACGTACCACCCACTCTCGAATGCGACATTGATGAAATAAAATTTGTACAATATTTCATCTTCAGTTCTTACGTGATTATCTCTATATATTGAATGAAGAATCTCTCCATCAAATTTCAAAGTTGTTTTAAAAATCAAATTCTTTGTGCCTTCAAACATGGTGACAAGAATTTCAGCATACACATCATCCTCTTTCCCGTCATCATCAAGATCACAATATTCCACATGTTCAATATTTATACCATAGGTACTTGCGTCTACACCAAGATTGGGTACAAGCAAAACACCCATCATTAAAATAAAGAGTAATTTCAATACTTTCTTAGACCTCATTAGTATCTGTGCACTATGTTTTCCATCATATATATAAGTGTGTGGAAAGTATGGTCGACATTGATGTTTTATCAATTTCTGCTAACAATAATCTAGATGGTACTGAACTTTCTTCCAAGGAGAAACTATTAATCGATAAAGACTAAAACTAAGCACTTTGTAATCAAATTTAGTTTTTAAAGCGTTTAAGTTATGAATATATACTAGAGCGTATGTGAAAAATTCTTGTGCTTATTAAAATCACTTGCAAAATCTGTTTCAACAAATTGTTAAAAGAAGTAATGCAAAAAAATTATTTAAGATACTAGAAGAATAAGGTATGCATCGAAGAATATTACAAAACTATACTTACTTATAGTCTATCACTATCAAAATTCGCAAAGGAAAAGTGAAGGTTTAAAAATGGTTGATTTTGTTACTTTGAATATTGTAAAACACTTATCCATACTTCTTGAAATGAATACTGAATATTTACAATGGATTGTGAATCAGTGTAAAAAGCAGTTGAATATTGATCTTGAAGCACACATTGGTTCTGCTCATAGTTATGCTGCAAGAATCCTTGATGAGCTGGAGCTTTTCCAACCTCCAGGAGGAGTGTTCTATCTTGTTCGAGTTGAAAGTAACATTGTTGGAATGGGTGCCCTAAGAAGAATAAGCCCCGAAATTGGTGAAATAAAGCGGATGTATGTTAAACCCGAGTATCAAGGAAAAGGACTTGGAAAATCCCTTCTTAACAGATTAATAGAGAAAGGTAAGAGACTGGGTTATTCTTCTTTAAGATTAGACGCTGGACCTTTCATGAAATCTGCTCAAAAATTATATCAATCAGAAGGTTTTGTTGAAATTGAAGAGTATCCAGAATCTGAATCTCCAAAGCTGGATGGTGTGACTTGGACATATATGGAAAAAAAACTTTAGAGAAGACTATCCCTTCTTTATCTGTTCAAATTCTTCTTTCATCTCTTAAACTAGTTCAGGTTCAGCAAAAATATCCATTGCGGTCATAGCCAAAGCTTTTGTTACCTTCAACATCTGTTTGTTTCCACATTCACTGCTTATTACTTCAGCAAAATCTGTCGAGTATCCATTGATTTCAACTTTGCTTAACCCCATACAAAGATGAATTGTTGGAACAAAATGATTCACGATTCCCATATTTTAGAACCTAAATCCCTTTCATGTTCTACAACATGAGTATCATCTCTTATTGCATTCGTGTATTGGAAATCAAAGAGCTAGGTATATAAGAGCGTATAAAGAATTGAAAACTATGGTTGAAGAAGCTGTTGAAGCAAAGAATCAGGCAGTAAATAAATCACTCAAAGAGATAGTAGTGGAAACTAAAAACTTAGAGAAAATCTATGATGGAAAAGTACATGCAGTTCGTGGTGTGAATTTTGAGTTATTTGATGGAGAAGTTCTAGGTTTTCTGGGTCCTAATGGAGCTGGAAAGACTACTACCATTTCCATTTTACTTGGAATAATTCAAAAAACTAAAGGGGATTTTTCAATTTACGGCAAGGATATTAATGATTACAAAACAATCCGTGAATTAATTGGTTACACACCTCAAGAATTGGTTTTTTATGACTTTTTAACTGTTCAGGAGAATGCTGAGCTTTTTGCTGATTGTTATCAGATACAAAATAAGAAAGCTAGAATAAATGAACTCTTTGACCTTTTTCAACTGACGGAACTTAAGAGAAGAAGAGCAGAAAAATTAAGTGGTGGTCAGAAAAGAAGACTAAATTTAGTTTTGGGGATGTTACATTCTCCAAAAATATTGTTTCTAGATGAACCAAGTGCAGGCATGGATCCACAAAGCCGTCATATTCTTTGGGAAAATATTGAAAGATTGTCTAAAAAGGAAGGAATTTCTATAATACTAACAACCCATTTGATGGAAGTTGCTGACCGACTCTGTGACCGCATTTTGATTATAGATTATGGAAAAATCATAGCTCAAGGAACTCCTGATGAATTGAAAACCACATATGGTGCTGAAGAATTAATAGAACTTATTATGGACGAAAGTTTAGATGCCAAACTCAATGATTCATTTATTGTAGATCTACGAAAAGAGTTTTCGAAGATTACATTCCATGAAAATAAAATTAAGATTTTCACAAAGAATGGTGCATCTCTTATACCTGATATAATTGAGATTGCTGTGAAATTGGATGTTACTGATTATATTAAAAGCTTACAACTTCGTGGAAGTACATTAGAAGATGTGTTCATTGGTCTTACAGGGAAAGCCCTAAGAGAATAGGAAGAAAGGTGATTAGATGTCAAAAATTAAACTATTTTACTCCCTACTGAAAACAAATATACTTTCTATAACACGAAACAAGACAGCATTTTTCTTTACGATTATTTTTCCATTATGCTTTGTAGGAGTTTTCGGTTTTGCATTTCAATGGAGTGATCCTATTACTTCATCAAAAACTATAGGCATCATAAGTTATGACACCGGAATTGATGAAAGTGTTATAGCTTTTTGGAATACTTCAATTGTGAATCAAACCTTCTATTCCGAGGAGTATATCAGAGTCCTTGATACAGTTTTGTTTCCAGAAAGTAATGTTACAATATTTGATGTTCATGTCTTCAACCAATCAGAACATGAAGATGCTCAAGAACTGCTTGAAAGCAGAAACATCATGGCTCTGGTAACGCTACCTGAAAACTTTAGTACAGGTGTCCTTGCAGCTTTTAGGAGTAAATTTGGAGATGATCCTATACTTACTGCTGCGACAGGAAACTGGTCAGGTTATCCCAGTTCAGATTTCAAAACAGTCTTACTAGTTGAAGGCGATAGTACTCTGCAAGATTTCACCGTAACTGGGACCATTATCGATAAGATAACTCAATATTTCTTTAATTTTGGGGAATCTCCTGTTGAAGGTGTAATTATTGATGTATATGGAAGTCTATTAACCTCTGGTTTTACTGTCTTTGATTTTGTTCTACCAGGATTAATTGTTTATGCAATACTAAACAATCTAGGTTCTACAACTGATATTGCTCTTAGTGATATAGAAAGAGGAACTCTTAAACGACTTAGACTCAGTAAAGTTACACCCCCAATGTATGTATTTTCTATTTTGGCTAGTCAAATGGTCATTGCGTTTATACAGATTCCTATAACATTTGCTACAGCATTGTTGTTTGGTTTCCCATTTTCCATACAAATTCTTTATGCCTTCTTACCTGCTATTTTCTTGTCTCTAGCTACTAGCGGAATGGGTTTCATTTTTGCAGGTGTAGTAAGGAATGCTTCAGCAGGTAGAGGTTTAGCAGCAATTACTGCAACACCCATAGCATTAATCTCTGGTGCGTTCTTTGTCATACCTAATCCAACAGTTATCCCAAATATACTTGGAAATTCAGTAGGTTTGTTTGATCTACTTGGTGCTGCACCAGCTATAAGGATTTTTAGAGGACTTCTCCTTCACGGTAATACCCTATCTAATCATCTATTCGATCTCATCCTACTAATAGTCCTATCGGCATTATTCTTAGCACTAGGACTTTTCTTATATTCGCGAAAACACTTTAAACCTGAATGAAGAGAGTTAACCTCTCTCATTTTTCCTTTATCCTTTACTAGTTTGATATCGCATCTATTTTTTTCAAAATTCTAATCACATGTTCAATATCTTCATCTGTTAATATATCTAAAATCCTCTTTATTTCTCCCTTCTGTATCTCTTTTTGTTTATTGTAAATTTTTGTTCCATACTTGGTTAATTCCAATCCTACCTTCCGCCGATCGGATTCATCTGTTACTCTTACAATAATTTTCTTCTTTACTAGTTTATCAATAATCCCTGTAGCTGTTCCTGCATCCAAACTGAAACGATTTGTAAACTCTTTCATATTAACTTGGTTTTTTTCTCCAATAAAATCAATCATTCGCAAATACTTGCCAAATGGATCTCTTTTAATGTCAAGTTTATTTAATCTAAGGAATTCTAGAACCATGGGTCTCTTATTTAATATCTCTACTTTCATCTTAAACAGGAAGTTGAAAAATAAATCTATAACTTGATTGTAGTCTCTACCCATGTATATACTGTCTCTTACCTCTATTTATTTCTTTTGATTATCCGATAATGTGAAATTAAAATAATTTGAAAAACAAATTATTTGAATACTAAACCTTTATATTGGTAGTGTCTTAATGAAATATTAATGTTGAACACTCATCTAGCTATTCAACCTGTTATTTTAATCTCTAACTTAGAAAAAACCTATAATTTAAAGACCAATCCTGTTTATGCCTTAAGAAATGTATCTTTCACTATCCCGGCTGGTCAACTGTTGTTTGTAATGGGTTCTAGTGGTTCTGGAAAGACCACTTTGCTAAACCTAATAGGTGGAATTGATTCTCCAACAAAGGGAGAAATAGATGTTTGCGGTGAAAATATTTCTGAATATTCCGATAAAAAATTAACTAAGTATCGAAAGGCTCGACTTTCATTTGTGTTTCAATTTTATTCTCTAATACCAACATTGACAGCTGTTGAAAATGTAGAATTAACGATGGAATTAATGAGAGTGGATCGTAGAAAAATTCGTAAAGAAGCCATAAGTTACCTAAAAATGGTTAATTTAGAAGATAGGGCAAACAATTTTCCTTCACAGCTTTCAGGTGGAGAAAGACAAAGAGTTGCAATTGCTCGAGCATTAGCAAAAAACCCAGAAATTTTGTTGATAGATGAGCCAACAGGTCAGTTGGATCAAGAAACTGGTGAAAGTGTTGTATCATTAATAAGAGATATTGCAAAGCGTTATCAAAAAACAGTAATTCTTGTCACACACGATCCAGAACTGAAGAAATATGCTGATAGGATAATCGAATTGCGTTCTGGAACAATTATTTCTGATATTTTGATTGAAAATTCTTTGGATGGAGCTTAAAAAATGGCTAAAATTTATCGCGCAGTCATACGCGAAATATATTTTAATAAATCAAGAAGTTTTATCACATTCCTAACAATTCTAGTAATTGTTGCATTTCCAATTGCAATGTTTTCTACAGCACCTTCAATTACCTATTCAATAGATGTTAATTCACAAGATTATCATCTTGCCCATTTAGACATTCGTTTTACTAATGTAACTACTGAAATAGTTCCATTGATAAATAATTCAATTATTGATTGCCTTGGATGGGCTCCAGAGAGAATTTCAACAAGAGTTAGTTCAGGATACAAAATTTTTCATGAGACTGAATGGTATCCAGTAAACATCGTAGGGGTTAATGACTCTAAAACTATGGATGTTAATGAAATAAAACTAGTTGAAGGAACTCTAGATATTTCTGATAATCAAACTGTCATCTTAGAATCCTTTGCCAATCATCTCAATTTATCTTTAGATGACTCCATCTCTCTTTATGGAGAAACTGGTGTTCAACAATTTACCATTGTTGGTATAATTCGATCAATTGAATTTATGAGTTATGACTTTACTCAAGAAGGGGCAATTTATATTTCAGAAAAAGATCTTCGCAGTATAGCTAACATACCCTTTCCCTTTTTTAATAATGTACTAGTATATTTTTCTGATGAAGTTTCAAAAGATGAAATAAATGACTGTTCAGATTATTTACATGATGTTTTCATTGAAGCTCATCTACCACTGATTATAATATGGCAAGTACGTGAGATTAGCATAAGTGCTTCATTAACTGATATATTAAACCTAACATCCAAATATCTAAATTCATCTGCGATAATAATAATGATTATTGCAGGTTTTGTAGTCTTCATAATCACGAAAAGATATGCTTTCGAACAGAGAAAACAGACGGGCATGCTCTATTCATTTGGATTTTCTTCTTCAACTATAATGAAAGCGTTTCTCTTAAGAACATTAGTCATTGCTCTATTTGCAATAGGGGTTGGGATTGTAGCTTCATGGTTTTTATTAAAATTTTTGTCGGGAATGCTTGCGACACTTTGGGGAATTTTAGATTTAACATCTTTCTTTTCAATAGGGGTTTTAGTTGAAGTTGTAGGTATAACCCTATTTATTTCATTAATTTTTACTTATTTAGCTGCCAAGGAAAATGTTTCTATGACACCCTATGAAGCACTTCGTGGTAAAGTAAAAGAGTTTAAACCAAAAACAAAGAAAAAACCATTACCAATTAGATTTCCTTTGCAATTGAAGTATGCCTTTCGCAACTTATCTCGCAATAAACTTAGAACTACGCTAACCCTTATAGCTTTTATGGGTTCTATTATGTTGTCTTTTTCACTTCTCTCTGCTCAAACAAGCTTATCCACAACCCAAAATGTGTATTTTGACACAAAAGTGAAGTGGGATGTGAAAGGTCTTTTCAACACGTTTGATTATACTCATGCTATTTACGATGAAATTAGCCAGTTCAATTCGATAGAACATTCAGAGCCATATTTAGAAGCTATAGTTCAACCTGATATACGTAGTGAATTAATAGTACAGTTAAGAGGGATTGTCAGTGATTCACAATTGATAGAAATAGATATTCAAGAAGGTCAAGACTTTTCTGGAGAAAAAGCTGCAGAGGTAATAATGTCAACTCATATTGCAAAGAAACTAGATGTAAAATCAGGTGATAACTTCAGTTTTTGGTTTCATACAGAGCAAGTTAATATTTCTATTGTGGGATTGTGTAGAGCTGTCGGATCTCCTATAGCGATGTTTATTCAGCTTCCATATTTAGAAGAAAGATTAGGATATTTGCCAGTAAATGGTATAATAGCGTCTTCACAAAATAACAAATCAGGGGATTTGATGGACGAAATGAATACCCATAAGGATATTCGACTAGCTTTATCGAAAAGTATTTTTCAAGATAGAATTGAAAGCATTATTGACATTCAAACAATAATTGTTAAAATTATGATGATTTTGGGCTTCATTATTGCATTTTTAGCAATTTTCTCTACAACATTTATAATTACAATTGAAAGAACGCGGGAAGTTTCTTTAGAACGGGTTTTTGGTTTTTCAAAATCTCAGATTCTTCTACAATTAGGGTTGGAAATAGCAATGCTAACACTTGTTGCTCTATGTCTAGGATTTATATCAGGACTATTTTTGAATTGTTACTGGTTATCGCTCATTTCTGATATATTTTTCAAAATAGAATCAAGTACCACTGGTTGGGACTATTTAATTACAATTTCCTTTTCAATTATGACAGTTGTAATTTCCTTAATACCTGAGTTTCAATTTTTAGGAGGTAAAAACCTTGCACAAGCAATTGAAGAAGAGTAAGTTATTAATTTGGCTAATTCTTAGGTTAATACAGGAGTCTTCTAGATAGAAGGAGAAACTCAACTTATTTTGATGAGCTTCTAGAGTATCCAGAGGCTGAAGTACTTATTGAAATGAGAAGAGGTTGTTATTCTGGAGAAAAAACTATCCTTTTTTTGTTATTGCAAATTCCTTTTTCATCTCTTCAACAAGTTTAGGAGTGGTAAACACATCAATGGCTGTCATTGCTAATGCTTTAGTTATTTTGAGCATCTGTTCGTTTCCGTATTCACTATTTGCTGCTTTTGCAAAATCTGTAGAATGACCATTGATTTCAATCTTACTTATTCCTATGTACGGGTGAATTGTAGGAACTACATGACTAACATTTCCTATATCACTTGATCCTAAACCTTTTCCATGAGGTACTGTATGAGTTTCCTCTCCAATTGCATTCATATTCTTTGAGAAGGCTTCCCCTAGAATCTTGTTTACATTTCTAGACATATAGGCATTGCCTACTTCACTAAATTCTAATCTTGCTCCAGAACTCAAAGCTGCTCCTTTGGCGCAGTTTTCAACCTTGTTTAAAAGTTCTTCAAGGTAATTATCATCTTGTGCTCTTACATAAAATTCAGCTGAAGCATAATCAGGAACAATGTTTGGTTTAACTCCTCCATTTATAATAACTCCATGAATTCTAGCATCGCTGGTTATGTGCTGTCTTAAGGCACTAATACCATTGAAAGTCTGAATAATTGCATCCAAGGCGTTAATCCCTTTTTCAGGTTCAGAGGAAGCATGAGCAGTTTTACCAAAAAATTCTATCTTGATTGCTTGAACAGCTAATCCTCCTCTTCCAACATAATTCTTAGTTGCTGAGGGATGAAACATTATTGCTGCATCAACTTCGTCAAACAATCCAGCATTTATCATGAATATTTTTCCCCCTCCTGATTCCTCCGCTGGAGTGCCCATAAAAACCAATTTACCTGGCAAATCCTTTTTGATTGAACCTAAAGCTAAACTTGCACCCAATCCAGCTGTAGCTATTAAGTTATGACCACACCCATGTCCTAGCCCTGGTAGGGCATCATATTCGGCAAGAATTGCTACAACTGGACCATCACTAATATCTGGATGTATGGCGTGAATTGCTGTTTCAAGATTCGCAACACCAAGTTTTGTCTCAAAGCCTGCTTCCTGAATTTTTTCTGATAAAAGTTTAGATGCTTTGAACTCCTCAAATCCTAGTTCTGGGTTGTCAAAGATTTCTTTACTTACTGCTAATAATAACTCCCTATTCTCATCTATAAATGAAGATACTTTTTCCTTCAACTTGCTAACCAAAAAGTAGTAAAATATAGAATTTAAAAATCTATTTCCTATTCTTCTCAAACCAAGGAATTGCAAAATCTATGAGTTCTTTGATTGGAAGTAACTTCGAGTCTGCTTGACCAATCTTTCCCTTTAAGATAGGATTTTCTTTTTCAAACTCTACACCTACTTGGAGAAAATCTTCATCATTATAATCAAGATCTTCAAAACTAACCCATACTCTCTTACCATTGTCAAACAATGCTGCACCTTGCTTTTGGATGGGTTTGTCATCTATGTTGGCTTTGCATTCAGCATAATGGAGTGATGTGTTGTTTAAATGTTCAATACCCAGTAGAAGAATCTTTGCCTTAAGATTATATAACTCCTCAAGAGGAGTATTTTCACCAAAACATGGTGTTAGGTCATGTCGGCCACATATCTTTTCCTTATACTTTCCCCAAGCTGCAAATGAACTTTGAGGATGATTTGATCGTAACACATCTGGGTAATTACGAAATGTTTCTGATATTCTACCCATACCTCTTGAAGTAGAATAATCTGGATGATAGGCTGGCATATTATCCCGAATTATTTGTTTCCATTCATCGGGAACAGGTGGGTTTTTCCAGTTTTCTGGGTCTGTGTTATCTGAAGTCATTGTTGGCATCACAAGCGTTCCTTCAGGTGTTAGAACTTCCAAAAGCGCATTGACTACAGCAACTGAAGTTCCAGCAATCCAACCTATTTTACTCATAGAGGCATGAACAATAACAACATCACCTGCTTTCAAACCCAATTTTTTAAAATCTTCAATTAGGCTGTTTTGCGTGATTGGTGTTTTCGTTTTCTTAACAACTTCATCCTCTTTCTTTGCAAACATAAGCAAAAGAACTATGGAACTGTGATAAGTTTTTCGAAAATATAGAACATGATTTGTGCTTATTTCTTAGCTATTACCCAATACATAAACTCATTTCCTCTATCAAGAATTTCATCAAAGATGATTTCAAATCCAGCGTCTAATACTAGTTTTCTAGATATTTCAGGTTTATGACAACTCCAATACATATCTGTTCCAAGGAAGTCATCCACTCCTTCATTTTCTCGTGGATTGAAAACTAGCATCATATGACAATCTTTTTTTAGCATTCTATGAAAGTTTTTAATAATCTCACCATGCTTATTTTTTGGAACATGAAACAATGCATAGATAGATACTAAACCATCAAAATAGTTATCTAGAAAATCTAATTCAGACATATTATATAGAAAAAACTGCGCTTCGGGAACATTTTCCCTTGCTTTAGTTAACATCCCTTCGGAAATATCTATTCCAGTCAAATCAAAGTCATTTTCGATAAAAAATCTTGCTATTGGAATCCCCACTCCACACCCTACATCAAGCACTTTTCCGTTCTCAGGGAGGTATTCAACAAACTTTTCTAGCTCCTGAGAATTATCAAATTGATGTCTAAAGCTGAGAAAATTCTCTGAAATCTTATCATATCCTTCCTTGACAAGATTCTCTTTGTTCATGTTTTACAAGAATAGTTTGAATTTAAGAATTTTATGAAATTCTCTTTCTATGATTCTTTTTCAACTTCTCCTTTGTCTCTTCTATTCCTACGTTTTATTTTCTTTGGTAAGGCTTCAAGTTCTTCCTTGCTCGGAATATATAGTTGAAGACGTTTCGTTTTCACTTTTCGCAAGGGTCTCGTTGTAACAATTATTAGATGTTCTAAACCAAATTTATATCCTGATTTAGACCACAAATAAACACCTAAACCCCAAAAAGTGAAGAGGACAAACTCATAGAGGAAAATAGCTCCAATGTTTGTCATAAATAGATCAGGGGTTCCAAACTCTTGAACTGGTCCTCCAAATAATCGATGGAAAATAAACGGAAAAATACCATTGAATAATGGTTCAAAGAAGTAGATTGTTAAAGTTGCTACTCCAAACCTTCTGATATATGCAGTTTTTTTAGCTAAGCGAATTTTATTGTCACTACTAGTGTACTCAAATTTCTTAACAAGAAAAACGAAAATGAACATCATACAACCTATACTTAGGAAAAACAACTCTCTTGGATAAATCTCATAATCTAAAATACCAAAAAGTCCTGCTTCAATACCTGATGCATTAGCTAGAGTAATAGCAGTTGTAATAACGAAGCCTCCTAAGAAAAGGCTACCAAATCCATATCCATAGCGTTTGATCCATTTAATATCCTGTTTTTGTACAACAAGATAACCTCCAACCATTCCAAAAATGGCATAGATACCCATCGGAAAGAATGAGAGTTGAGCGCCAAAAAATAAGCGTAAGATGTATGCAAAGAATGTGGATATTCCTCCTTTAAGAAATAGAGCACCAATATAATCGTAAGTCCATTCACAAACAAAATTATTTATTCCTGCCCAAACTAGTCCAATACTAATCAAAATAATTACATTTCGTTTTGTCTTCTCTCTTCCTCCGTTTCTGAAGAGTATCCACAAAAGAAAAACAACCATAAAACCGCTTAACCCAATTGCTGGTAAGGCTCCTATTTGGAATATTTTTTCAGCTGTAGGAAGTCTGAAAGTTCCATACTCTAACAAATGAGTAAGTACTGAGAAATTGTATTTTCCATAAATAGTTGTATCTGTTGGGAAGGTATTAGTCCATGTTCTCCCAAAAAGAAAACCTTTGAGTGGATCTAGAAGTAGAAGGATGGTACTGCTGATTAAAATAGGGACAACAGCTCTTCTGAACTTAATTCCTCGTTCAAGTCTGTTAAAAACAGTATAAGTGTTAATTAAAGAACTGATAAGAGGAAATCCTCCACCCCATGTACCCATAAGAATAATAGGAATAAAGCCAATCACAACCCAAAAACTAACAGTTTCTAACGCTATAGCTTCTGTTTGCCAAATTCCATAGATTGTAGGGTGGATGAAAAGAACACCCATAATAGCTATTCCTTTGACTACATCAACAGAAAGCAATCTCCTATCATATCGCTCTTCTGCTTCCGTCATAAGAGAGGGATAAAGTGGTATCAATAAAAAGTTTGTTGAGAGTAAAAATGTCTAATTGGGAGATGAAATTTGCTAAAAACAATTGCTTAAACAAATTAAGTTTTATATACCCATTAACTATCAAAGAATATATTAGTTGAGATTGATTAGTAAACAAATTAGATTTGTCGATAAACAGAGGTGTCAGGATGAGTGCTTTTACTTCATTTTCCCTATGGTTAAGAAGAAAACTAAAAGCTGAGAAAAGAGCTAAAATTCTTGTCGTTGGACTTGATTCAGCAGGAAAAACTACCTTGACAAAATACATGAATACAGGTGAATATCAAGGTGATACTTCTCCTACAATAGGTCAGAATATTGACTCAATAAACTTCGAAGGATGGGATATAACAACAATAGATGTAGCTGGTCAAGAACAATTTCGGTTTTTGTGGGAAGTACACTATCCAGGTTGTTCTGCAGCTGTTTTCGTGATAGATGCTGCTGATATCGAAAGATTACCAGAAGCTCGAGATATATTGAGAACTCATGTTTTTAATAATCCTCATCTCGAAAAGATTCCAACTCTTATTCTTGCAAACAAGCAAGATTTACCTGATGCTATCCAAGCACCATTGATGATTCAGTTGTTGAACCTTCATTTAGAATTGAAAGACCGCACTTTCTCAGTGTTCGATTGTAGTGCTCTAAATGGTAAAGGTGTCTATGAAGCTTTTACGTGGTTGGTCTATCAACTTGAATTGAGCAAACTGTAAGAAATGTTCACTCCAATTTTATACAATCGAATATTATGAAATGAGGATATCTATCAGCATCAAACGCTAAAAATCTTGGGTTTTTTCTAATCAGTTCCAAATCTGGTTTTGGTTCTATAATCTCTCTTATAGCAAATCCTGCTTCCTTTAACGCGTGGCTATACTCTGATAATGTTCTATCGAACTGCCAAAGAGGTTGAACTTTCCCCCAAGATACTAATGTTCCTCCGCTGTCAAAATATCTGTCGATTATCTTGTATAGATTTTCTTCATTTCTAGACGCATCAAAAGGTAATCTAAGATCCATTGACCCTAATCTTCCAAAAGTGGGATGCGAATTTGACCAAATAAATCTTCCATCTTTTTTCAGTACACGATTTATTTCTAAGAAAGCTTTTTGATAGTCTTGTATATCCACTAAGACGATATTTGAAACAATTAGATCAAAGAAGTCATTTTCAAACATAGTTAAATCTGTTAAAGATGTTTGAGAAAATTTACATCCTAATTGTTCCTCTTCTTCCACTCTTGTTTAGCTCGAAAATAGCTCTTCCAACATCTAGAAAGAAGTTTGAGTGTCTGTTGAGCAACATGAGCCGGGAGGACACGGTAGCACCCCTCCTGTTTCAATTGTCTATCAAGATCGTAGTAAAAGAGAAGTTTGTTTGTTTCAAAGAAGTTTTTATCAGAAAATTTGCTCGATTATAGAGATTTTTTGCTTGATGACAGATTCTGCTTAATGCTGGATGATACGTCACTTCTATACGTTCTGCACGCAGTACCTTTGCCATCCTTCGTTGACCTAGAGTTCACTATAAAAACACCTGTACTATCTCGAAAATGTTACTAGTTTTACAAGCTAATAAGACAAAAAGACAAAAACACATTCATAAATAAAATAGGTTTATAATTCAGAATGACCATTTGCTCTTACAAATGAGCTTAAGATGTAAAGTATGTAATGAAATGATTAAAATCAAGAAACAAAAATTTGGCTTGGTTGATAGCAAGTACTGCTCTACCCGATGTAGATTTATTGGTATGAGAATCCCCCTATTAGTGGGAGGTTTAGTTGCTCTTGGTATCTACTTTGGAATATCGTTGCCTGTGTTTTTTACAGATAAGGATATGTGGGTTTTCCTTGTTGCATTTTTTCCATTTATTTTCTTAGGTTTGATACTTTTGGGAGTAAGTATAGGTGGATTCGTTTCCAAAGCTAGGAAAAATCAAGAGATAGCACAAAAACAATATTATTGCATGTTTTGTGGGGACAATATTACTGAAATAACCTCAAAGGGCGCTTTGGTGTGTATGAAATGTGGGAATAAAACACCATTCTGTAATCTCTGTAATAAGATTATAAATCAGCATGAAGATATTGCAATAATCAAACCTTGTGATCATGTTTTTCATAGAGATGAACTTTTAGATTGGGCTGAAGATAACAAAAATTGTCCAAAATGTAATGGAAAAATTAAGGAATTGTCATTTGATCTGACTGATATAAGAAACTGATTCTGGACTTTAGACCGAATATTATCTAATTGATATACTTATGCTTTGTACATCTTGTTAGTTTAAAAAAATTTAATAATGAAGGTCAAACTTTGTTTTGATTATATGTCACATTCTACTTTGCACGAAGCCGAATATTATGAAATACTTGATCAAGAGGATTTGAGCATTCAATGCCATCTTTGTCCTTTTAATTGTATAATCAACCAGGGAGAGAGAGGTAAATGTTTGGCTCGGATGAATGTTGCAGGGAAACTCTATTCTCTTAACTATGGTTTTACAGAAATGAAAATAGACATGATAGAGAAACAACACGTATATCATTTTTTCCCAAATTCAAGAGCACAAACATTCTCAACATACAATTGTAATCTAGATTGTGATTATTGTTCAATGCCAGATAAAGCTAAATTAGACACAGAAACTTACACAGGAAAGAAATTTGCGCCTGATCAAGCAATTATGTTTGGTATGGCTTCTGGTTCTAGAGTCATTATCTTTGGTGAAGCCGAACCTTTTATTTCATTTGAATGGGTCAGAGATACAGCCAAACTTGCAAAGGAGAGAGGATTGAAAGTACTTCTCCGGACCAACGGTTATTTCCATGAACAACCAGTCAGAGAAATGTTGGAATATGTGGATGCCGTTACTATAGATATAAAACATATTAATGATGAAGGTTATGAACAAAGCTGTGGAGGTGGAAGTTTTGAACACATTAAGAAAATTATCAAAATTATTTTTGAGAGTGGCAAACTTCTGGAACTACACATTGTCATACATGAAGGTTTGAATAATGATGCAGAAGTAGCTGGTAAATTAGCAGAATGGATAAAGGAAGAATTATCTGCTGAGGTACCCTTACACCTTTCAAGACTTATTCCCTCGTACAAAACAAAAAATTACACCCCAACTTCCAAGGAATTACTAGAATCCTCACATGCAGCTGCTAAAGGAACTGGTCTTCAATACGTATATATTGACGGTATTCCAGACCATGAAACACTCAACACTCATTGTCCAAATTGCAATGAATTACTTATCCATCGAAATTCATATCTTACAGAAGTGAGAAGAATTTCATTACAAGGTAATTGCAACAAATGTCAAACAAAAATAAACGTTGTACTTTCCTAAAACATCAATGAATTTTCATGTTATATTGCTAATGTTGAAATCAATAATTGTGACATTTAATTGACTTGTTAACGTTTCTGTAACAAGATCTATAAATCGGTAGATGTCCTCTGTACCATCACGATAAGAAGCTCTGAATCTCAGACTTAATTCTGCCCAGTCTGGGTTGAAAAATTGTGTTTCCATAACTGGTTGTCGTTTTGGTTCTTTTTCTGCTATCTCTTTTTCAACTAAGTTAACATGCATGTCAAACTCATTAAAATCTTCATACTGCTCTTCATCATTGGGTTGAGCTATGATGTCGCAATAATAGAAGTAGAAACCTGAGGTTGTCATTTGAAATACCTTAAGTTTATTTTTTGGTTTTCTTTTTATCATTCTTACCAAGAGCTTCAAAATCTAGTTCTTCATATTTGTTTGCAACATAATGATACTCCTTTGGTAATGAAGCTCTAAGTACTTCTAGCAGATTTGAGACTGGAATGATCTCAACCTTACTCTTGTACTCTTCCTCAATTTTAACATCATCTTTGTTCTGAAAAGGGATAATGACACGCTTAATGCCAGCTTCTACTGCTGCTTCAATTTTAGCAGTAACTCCACCAATAGGTAGAACTACCCCCCTTACAGTTAAACTGCCAGTCATTGCTGTATCTTGTCTGATGGGTGCGTTTTCTAATGCTGACAAAATTGAAATAGCAATTGAGATCGAGGCTGAATCTCCTTCCACTCCAGCATATGCTCCAACAAATTGTATATGATAGTCAAAATCAGATATGTCTTTTCCTACGTACTTTTTAACAATTGCTGAAACATTTTGAACAGCTTCTCTTGCAATAATCCTTAATTGACCAGTTGCAATAATTTTCCCTTCTCTTCGACTAAATGCAGGGACAACTTCTGCTTCAATAGGCATGACAATACCAGATTTTTGATTGATAACTGCGAGTCCATTAACTCGACCTACTTTGGTCATTTCAGTGTTAAATATCTTGTATAGTTTTCTATCTTCAGCGTAAGAATCGCTTATTTGATTTTCAAGTGTTCGAGCAAGTTTCTTGGCTGATCTTATTGTTTCAGCTGAAACAAGGTCTTCGTTTCTCTCTTTAGCAAGATCTCCTGCTGCACGAATTAAACCACCTAACTCTCTCAATCTGAGAGTTAGTTGACCTTTTTTGTCTGCTCTTCTTTGAGCTTCATAAATGATTTCTTCAACCGCTTCTTTAGAGAAATGAGGAATTTTGCGATCTTTAACAATTTCCTGTGCACAAAAACGGGCAAGTTTACGTCTATTCTCAAGAGAATCATCCATTATATCTCTCATATAGACTTCGTAACCAGAACCCTGAATTCTGGAACGTAGAGCAGGATGCATGTTTCTGGTAGTTTCAATATTACCAGCTGCAATAAGAACAAATCTACAAGGTACTGGATCAGAGCGAACCATTGCACCACTGCTTAGTTCAGATTGTCCTGTAATTTGCAACTTGCCCTCTTGCATGGCGGTTAGTAATTTTTGTTGTGTTCTCATTTCCAGAGTGCCAATTTCATCACAATAAAGAACACCCAAATGAGATTTGTGAATCAACCCACTTTCGACTCTCTCGTGTGGAGGTGTTCCAAGTCCTCCTGATTGGAAAGGATCATGTCTGACATCTCCTAATAATGCTCCAGCATGAGATCCTGTTGCATCATGAAACGGTGCTTTTTCTTTTTTAGTATTATCTACTAGAAGTTTGGGGACTAACATTTCAGTTCTTGATCTTGATTGGTTAAGCATAAAGAAAATAAAGAATCCTACGAACATAGCAACCAATAATGTAACGGGTTGTGTACTTGGATTACTAGCAGTTGCAATAAGTGCATAACCGATAATTCCAAAAAGAATTGCTAAAGAAACAATGAAGCGTTTATTTCCGCTTTTCTTAGCTACTGCTGCGTCCATCTCAACCTTTCTAGCTCCATGTCCCGCAGGCAGTGTTGCAACTCGAGGGTGATTTGGATATTTAGGATTTGCTATACATAAAACATCAACTAATTCTTCATTTGGTAGTAATTCAGACATTGCAAGTCCTAACATACTTTTTCCAGTACCAGGTTCACCAATAAGAAGAACATGTCTACGTTGCAATGCTGCTTTTTTTATAATTTTAGTAGCGTTTTCTTGACCGATTACTTGATCAATTAATCGGGGAGGAACAGAAATTTCACTTGTATCGTGAAAATCGATGTCCAATAGAATCTCTCTTTTTATTTTAGACTTCTTAGAAACACCTTTGGATTTAGCTACCATAATCATCACAAGAAAACATTCTAATCTTTCAATAGCTATGTTCCTCCAGCTTTAATAAATATATGTTTATATTCAATTTACTTGGTTTGTAAACCCCATTAAAAGAAGTGAATGGAAAAAAACTTTAAAGTCTTTAGATTTAGTTTAACACAGACATAAAATGAAGATACTACTTGGTCCAAATTCTGATTCATTAGGTAAAAATATAGCCAAACAACTAGATTTGCCTTATGTCAATTTTAATTTCAAACAATTTTATGATGGAGAAACATATCTTCAAATAGATGATCAAGTCGAAAACGAGGATATATTAATTATACAATCAACTTATCCAAATCAGGAAAAAAGCTTATTGGAAACAATGCTGATAGCTTCAACTTTGAAAGAATTAGGGGCAGATAGAGTCTTAGCTGTTATTCCATATCTCTGTTATGCACGAGCGGATAAAAGAAAATTAAAAGGTGAAACTCTTTCCCACCATCTTACACTCTCTTATCTTCAGAATTCCGGTGTTGATAGTATTTTAACTGTGAATGTTCATAATAAGGAACAATATTTTATTCAAGATTCTGGGCTCGATAAACAGAACTTTAATGTCTTGCCATTTATGGTTGGGGAGTTTTTAAAAGAAAAGGAAAAGAATGATTGGATAATTGTTGGTCCAGATAAAGGAAGTGAAAAAGATATCCTTCAAATTGCAAATGAGTTCTCTATTTCATATTATATACTAGAGAAGAGCAGAGATCCAGATACTCACAAAATCCGAACTAAGAAACCTAATTTCGATTTCAGTAATAAAAATGTGTTAATTATAGATGATGTTGTGAGTTCAGGAACAACAGCTAAAACCGCATGTTCTCTGATACTTGAAAAAGGAGCTAAGTCAGTAGCAATATTATTTGTGCATGTTTTATCTAAACCTGAAGTGATCACAGAATTGAAAAAAATTGGAAATTTATTGGTCTATTCTTCCAACACAATTACTAGAGATGATATGGGACAAATTGACATTAGTCCAATTATAAGCGAGTTTATTGAGGATAAGTACTTATGAAGAAATATTTGGCTCATGTTCGAGGTCATTATCAAGATTTTGGATTTGAGGAATTCTTTGCAACTCTGGAAGCTGAAAGCATCCAATATTCTATTGAAAAAAGAGAAAATCAAGTTCTCATATTCACTTCTAAACAAAACCCCATAAAAGCAGCAAAAAGGTGCGCATTTCTTCATTCTATACTAACACTAATATCAATAAGTAATGTGGAGGAAGATAAACTTGAATTACAAGAATTCATTTCTCTACCAGAAATTGAGAGTAACAAAACATTTGCAGTTAGAGTCAAAAAAGTTGGTAAAAAAGCAATATGGCAAGATCTCCCAGATTTAGAAAGAGAACTTGGGGAATATATATTTAACAATTACAGAGAACAAAACCTAAAAGCTAATCTGAAAAATCCAGACTATTTAGTTCAAGGAATTTTGATTGGTAAGAGGTTGTATCTAGGTCTGGAGGTTTGGAGTTTAGACCGGATTGAATATGAAAATAGGGAACCTGGGAATAGACCCTTCTTCAGACCAGGATCAATGAAAACTGAATTTGCTCGAGCTATTGTTAACCTATCAAGAGTAAAACAATCTGACATATTCTATGATCCGTTCTGTGGTGGAGGAGGATTCTTGATTGAAGCAGCTACATTAGGAGCCAACGTTTTAGGCTCTGAACTTGACAAATTTGCAATATATGGTTGTAATCAAAACATGCAGTTTTATAAAGAAAACTACTGCGCAATAATCCGTTCAGATTCAAGACATTTACCTATTAGAGAAGTAGACGCAATAGCCACAGATCCACCTTACGCAATTCAATCTTCAACACACGGAGAAAATGTGATTAACCTAATTTATGAATTTTTAATAGAAGCTCGAACAATACTCAAGAAAGATGGTTATTTAGTCTTTAGTAGCCCAGCAAAGCATAAATCAGAACTATTAGCTGAAAAAGCTGGATTCTCCATTCAGAAAATTTTAGATACTCGATTACATAAATCTTTAACTAGAAGAATTATAGTTCTGAAGTGATTTAATGGGGAATAAGTTCACTGTTACTTTTCTAGGCACATCTTCTGCACCTCCACAGGTAGAAAGAAGGCAAAGTTCAATTGCAATACAGTACCGGAATCATAATTTACTTGTCGATGTTGGAGAAGCTACTCAAGTTCAGTTGCTAAAACACAAGATAGGCTTTTCAAATTTGACTATCTTATTAACTCATTTGCACTCAGATCATACTTTAGGTTTGATAGGTCTTTTAACAACAAGAAATTTTTACAGTATTTCCAAATCAATAACCATAATTGGGCCTCCATGGACCTCCTCATTTATCTTCCTTCAATTACTGGCATATAGATTATATCCTACATATGATATAAAAGTCATAGAAACTAACGGCGGGGTGGTTCTGTCAAATTCTGATTTTTATGTTGAATCATTTCCAGTTTCCCATGGAGATGATTGTTTAGGGTACAAAATTATTACGCATAAACCTTTAGGAGTTTTTAATGTTGATCGAGCCTTGGAGAAGAATATTCCAAGAGGAATAAAAAGGCAAAAACTGCAAGAGGGCTATCCTGTTGAAATCGACAACAAAACAGTATTACCTTCGGAAATATTAGATATATCAACTAAAAAACAAACCAAGATTGTCATAACGGGAGATACTCCATTAGACGATAATGTTATCAATAATTCCGCTAATGCTGATTTGCTTATTCATGATTCCACTTATCCAATGATGGAAACTGAAAGGGCTAAGAAGCACAAACATTCTACTTGTACAGAAGCAGCTTTTGTCGCTAAAAGTGCAAATGTAAAGAAATTGATATTAACTCATCTTTCAGAATTGCATAAGAATCTAACTGAATCTCTGCGTAATGCAAAAGAGATTTTCCCTAACTGCATTATTGCACATGATGGTTTGGTAATTGAAGTTTAATCTTACTTCTTGAAAATTTCATCAAAATAGGTTTTCCTTAACTCAAATCCTTTCTCAGTCTTAGGCGCTATCCATTCTAGAATTCTGTGTGGATTTTTGGAATTGATAACGATTTGAAGATTACCCAAAGTAGAGGAAGTATCAGAAGTTATAACTGCAATTCTGTTAACATACAGTGCTTGTTTATGTAAATTAAAGATTAAATCATTACTCGTGTCATCTATTATTGCACATTTTCTAACCGTATCTAGAACCTTAACTCGACGTATATGATCAAAGAATTTTTGCAATGATTCAATCTTAGCATCTTTGCTTGTCAAAATTGTATGCCCTTTGCTCTCAATTTCTTCAAGTTCTGGAAGATAACCTAACAGATTTGTAATGCATTTCTCTACCTTATTTCTGCTTTCGGTAGCATAAACAGGAATTTTAATTGTTAGAATGGGATTCATGTTTTATCACCTGTCTCAAGGTCATTTAAGAGTGAGATAGATGATACTTTGAATGATTCTAGTGTTCTATTGTTGGATAAAATGTAATTTGAGAAAGCAATAGTCTCTCCTAAACCTAAACTCAATTCAGCTTCATCTCTTATTGCAAAATCTTCTTCTGTTCGCGGAGCATCATTCCTACCTCTTAATTTCAATCTTCTGTATCTGATTAGAGGATCAACATGAATTGCAACTATAATGAAATCATCCCCTAAGTGCTTTCTGAAATGTTTAACTTCAGCTTGACTTCTAATTCCATCGATGATTATTTTGTATTGTCCCTGTTCTGTTAGTTTATCTATTGTTAAACACGTGAGATGAGCAATGGTTTCTTCCCCATGCTTTTCCCTTAACTCCAACATCACTTTTCTTCCTGATTCTGGTGTCGGTTCATATCCATATTCTAAGACTTTCGCTCTGACAACATCACCCATTACAACAGTTTTGTAGTCTTTGTTGTTGGCATGCTCTGCAAAAACGCTTTTGCCTGAACCAGGCATACCAGTAACTCCAATTATTGTGATTTCAGATTCTGTCATGAGGCCCAAAAAGGAAATGTTGGTAGAGATTAAAAGTTTTATCTATTGATAGTAATAAAGGTTTTAAAATCATAAATAATTTGATTATTAATGGTCAGAGCATTTATATCAATAGATTTTACCGAATCAAGTATTATACAGAAGATATCCGAAATACAAGGTTCAATTCAAAATAGTGGTGCAAACCTGAGAATAGTTGATCCAAAATTACTTCATATGACGTTGGAATTTCTGGGTGAAATATCTGAAAATGAAATACAAAAAGTAAAGGAAATACTTGATTCAATAAGTTTCAATAGTTTTTTTCTAGATGTAAATGCAGTTAATGTTCTACCTACTGAAAAATACATAAGAGTCGTTTATTGTGAAATCAACGGAGATGTTGACATTCTAAAAGAGATACAAAATCAACTTCGGATAAATTTGAGAGAGTGTGGTTTTAAAACAGATAATAGATTGTTTAAACCACATTTGACTATTGCAAGAGTAAAATCTTCACAGAATAGAAAAGAATTAATGTTAGCTATTAATACTCTCTCTGACATCAAATATGGAAGACAAGAGATTGCTTCAATTAAACTGAAGCAGTCAATTCTAAAACCTGAAGGTCCGGAGTATTCAATTCTTCACAAAATAAGTGCTAAGACTTGAGAAGGGTATGAAATACTGAAGGTGTTATAATGAGTGAAAAATCATCTGTTTCAGACTATAAAAATAACAAACATCACAAGAAAATTGAGAAGCAAGTTATTGAAGTTATCCAAGTTCAATGGGAAAGACATGAGGAAATCAGAGAAGTTTTGTCTATTCTTAAAGAAAAAATTCTGTTAGATCTTACTTCTCTAGGTTTCAAAGGAAGAGTAGAAGTTCAAGGGTCCTTTATTAGGAAAACCTACCTCGGAGAAGACGAAGTCTATGATCTTTTGTTGATATTACCACAGGCTGAAAGAGCAAAAGTCCACCAAATCCTCGATTCACTTGTAAAACGTTTGAAAAAAGATAGGATTAGAAATTCTCTCTTAGAAGTGAAAAAACAGACAGGTAAAATACCTCATTTGCGGATTATTGCTGGGGATGAAGTCGTAAATTTATTTGTAGGTTTTGAAGTATCACAAGGAGAGAAACAAATCTCTATTTTTGATTCAATCCCAATGCATACACAATATCTCCTTACTCATATGCAAGAACAAGATAGGAATGAGGTTTTGCTGCTTAAGAAGTTCATGAAAACTGTAGGTGTGTATCGGAATGAAATTGGTGCTGTAGGTTTTAACGGGTATCTATGTGAGCTACTAATTGTATTCTATGGTTCCTTTTGGGAAGCTATTATAGGCATCAGTAGTTGGAAACCTAGAACCATAATCGATATCAAAAGGAAAAAAGTGCAGATTGAGGATGTTGATTCTTTAACAAGTGAAATGCTTAGTCGTTATTATCCTCTTTACGTGCAAGACCCCTTAAATCCTAAAGATAATGTCGCAGCTGATGTTTCTATGTTGCAATTTATGTCACTTATTGCAGCAGCTAATACCTACATGTTTGAACCTACATTACATTTCTTTGAGGATCTTGTGTGTGAAATCCCACCATTTGATACTTTAGTAAGAAAAATCATTTCAACTGGGAGGGAAACACTAATACTCATTCTCAAACGTAAATTTCAAGAAGCTGAAATTTGTTGGCAGAAAACATTATCCATTAAATCTGCATTTGCTTCTGAAATTTTTTCAAATAATTATATCCTTGAAAGGTCTCACGCATTTGTTTCCGACGATTATTACGGATTAATGATTTCTTTGATGAATGCCGATCCTCAGTTATCGCTTAGAAAGGATGGTCCGGAAATAACCTCTAAGGATTCTCTAAAATTCTTGAAACACTATTCGAAGCATATTGATGTTGTAGCTGGACCTTTTATTGATAATGAAAGATGGGCAGTACATTTGAGTAAAAAGGGTCAAAAAATACGGGACTTTCTAGAAAGCTTAGTAAAGAAAAACACCTTTGTTCTCAATGTTGATTCCTTTCTAAAAGTTGAAATCAAAGAGAAAATGAAAGTGCTAGGAATAGATGAAAAACTAAGAGAAATTTATGAATTAGATTCTACATTTGCTGAGAATTTGTACACTTTCATTGAAAGAAGGCCACTTTGGATATGCAATCTAAGCGATATTAATGATGAATAAAAATAAAAAGAGAAGAATTGAATTTTACTTCTTCTTTCTTCTATAAACTAATAGAACTACTGGCGATAATGCAGCTAAGATTAGGAAAAGATCGATAGTGCTAAATCCAATAGAAAAAGTGTTTTGGTTATCTCCACCTGTAGGTTCTTCACCTTCAGCAAGAAACCTAACTGGATTTACAATAAATGCTACTGTACCATTAGCGTCTTTCATATGGAAGTAGTTTGGTCCAGTATCACTATCTTGAGCTATAAGGTATGATATAAACATTGTATCTCCAGCAGCAAAATCAAAATCCTTGCCACTTGGATCATTTGGATTCATCGGTTTAGAAAATTCTGTATATCTATAGTTTCCTTGATAAGTTATATTTCCTTCACCATCATTACTGCCTCCAACATCAATATCATTTTTAGGTCCAGAACCATCAGAAGGAATAATCATCTGATCGTAATATTCATCTGAATTAACTGAAACGAAGTCTATTCCATCTGTAGTGTTTAACATATTTTCAGTTTTTCCAATCATGAACATTGTGTTGTCTTGTTCATCTATGGTTACATCATAAATCTTGAAGAGCACATAGAAATTTGTTCCATCATGGAATACCTTGAGTGATCCATCCAATTTATCTTCTGAGTACCATGTTCCAGTATTGAAGTCATACCCACTTATGGAGAGATTATATTCAATAACATCTGCCCAAACTGAATCCGTATCTTGTCCATCAATTGTTATAGAAGTTGATATATATTCAGCTTCATATTCTTCACCAACTACATAATTCATTTCCATAGGTTCTGGAACGTAGATATCCAGTTCATCTCCTTGGTTAGCACCTATATCCAATCGAATATATCTGAAACCATCTTGATTGATAGAACCCCAATTTGGTCCTTCTACATCTGGTTGAGTTCCAACCCAAACTAAGACTTCAACGGCTATGGCTTGTCCCCATCCTAAAGCAATATCTTTACCTAAAGAGTCTCCAGAATTGATTAATTTAGTTCCTTCAAAATATGTTCCAACTCCTATGTGTCTGAAGGTTTTTGCTTTAGCATCCTGAGTTCCTCCTAAGAATTCATCAGGTTTGGGTGGTTCATATACACCTTCGTCTGCCCATGCTACATCTAATACTGTATCATATACTGCGTCCATTTGAATTCCATCTTCCATACCTGGTTTCCCAAAGAAATGTAAGAGGAGTCCGTTAACAATTCCATAGTCTTCAGGAATAAACGCATACACATGAAGGTGAGTTGAGTTATGTGCAAAGTTAATAGTTACGCTTATGATATCAACAGCTTCTGTAGAAGCAGAAGAAACATCTGAAAATTCTGTTACATCAATATAGCCTTGATAATAATCATCCCATTCGCTATTTGAAGCATCAAGAAAGATGCTTGCTTTGTGGGGAGCTATAAGAGATAAAGCAGGGGGATACTCTTCTGCAGTTACTTGTTGTAAACCAAAACCGATTATACTATAACTTAATAAAATTAAAAGTCCAATTGTAATAATCCTTTTTTTCATGTTTAAACCCCCGTTTAAGGTTATATGTTACTAGTTTTTTCATTATATATAATATATGTTTGAGGAAACTAGAATAAGGCGAGCTTGAGAAAAATTGAAAGAAGAAACCAATATTTTCTCATAAAGAAAAACAAATAGAAAAAAAGGAGAACTAGAAGATTTTTAACTCTCTTCCAAGATCTTCGAACTTCATTAAAGCAAAATCTAAGTTCTCTTTAGTGAGACCAGCGTTCATCATGACTCTGATTCTAGCTGTTCCTTTTGGAACCATCGGAAAGACTATTGGTAAAGCAAAGATACCTTCTTCCATCAATCGATCACTTAAATTCTTTGCAACGTCGTTTTCTCCACAGATGATAGGAACAATAGCAGTTGGACATTTAGCAGAAGCTGCAGTTATTTCGTGTCCGAAACCTAAGTCAACGATTTTACTCTTAAAGTAACTACAATTATCTAGAAGTTTTTCAACAACGGGTTCAAAATATTTAGATTTAGGATCTAGTACTTCTAAAGCACCAATTCCTGCACCTGCTATGGCTGGGGGTGGAGAACCGCTGAGGAGATAAGATCTACCTGTATTTCGGAGGAAATTAACTAAATCTTGAGAGCCAGTAATAGAACCTCCAATTACGCCCATTGCCTTACTGTAAGTGTTCATCTCGACTTGAACCTTGCCTTGTAAACCAAAATGATCAACAATTCCTTTGCCTTTTTTATCACTTCCAAGAACACCGTCACCATGAGCGTCGTCTACGTAAATCATCGTTCCATATTCAGAAGCTAATTTTTCAATTTCATCTAATGGAGCCATATCCCCATCCATTGAAAATACACCATCCGTGATAAGTAGAATTCTCTTTTCACCGTTTGGATCTTCAGAATCAATTAGTTTAAGTTGTTCTTCTAGACTGCCCATATCACAGTGTTCGTAAAGCTTTCTTTGTGTTTTTGTAAGTCTAACACCATCGATTATTGACCCGTGATTTAACATGTCACTTAGAATATAATCATCCTTTCGAACTAAAGTTGGTATAGCACCTTCATTTGCTATGAAACCACTCATCCAGACCATTGCTGCTTCTTGTTCTTTGAAATCAGCATGTCTTCTTTCCCACTCTTCGTGTATCGCCATATTCCCTGCGATTGCACGAACGGATCCAGACCCAGCACCAAGTTTCTCTGCTGCTTCTATTGCTTTCTTTTTCAAATGAGGGTGGTTGCTCAAATTCAAATAATTGTTTGAACAAAGCATGAGTAGTTCCTGTCCATCAACGACAACCTGTGTTTCAGATGGTGTTTCTAAACTTCTGTGAACCCATTCTCTACCTTCTGCTTGAATTTTTTGATATTCATCTTTCAAAAATTGTGTAGGATTTCTTTTTACCATAAAGACACCTTATCTAAACACACAAAAAATATTAAGCTTTTTAATTCTTACTCTTCTATATATGAATTATCGATAAACTAAATTTCTTCTTCCTCGCTTTTCGATTTTCAAACCCTCTTTTTTCCATATATCTACTAGAAGAACATAAATAAAATGTCTGGCAAGGTAAATTTTTGTGACATCAAATGGTTTTGGAATAATCGCCTTGACTATCTCAATGAATTTCCACTTCTTCTGCCCTAATAAATTGAGTAATTTATCTCTAATTTCAATAGCTTCTTCGATTTTTTTATTTGTATAAATCATGCAATAATCTCTTCCATAAATAGCCTCTCCGTGTCCAGGAATTAGTACATCTACATCAAAGTTAAGAATCTTATGAAGAGAATTTAAAGCACAATCATAATTTGAGAAAGGATTATTCATGTCCATTGCTATTCCAAATTCAGTATCAAATAAATCACTAAGATAAAATACCCTAGACTCAGGAAAATAAAACCCTACCATTCCTGGTGAATGGCCAGGTAGTTCAACAACTTGAATTTTTTCATTAGCTGAGAGTAGGTCACCTTCCATAAAAATTTCATTAACTTTCATTGGCTCATAATTTCCCCACATGAACCAGAGTACAAGCTTTATACCCCAATCTGGGAATGGTTTAATCTCTCTCTCTAAAATTTCAAAACTCTCCCAATAGAGATTATAAATTATGTTACCATCTTCAACTCCTTCTTTTTCCAATGGATGACAATAAATCTTTGAACCAAATCTTTTTTGAAAATAGCTTGCAAGAAGTGAATGATCCCAGTGGTGATGCGATAGAAAAATTTTACTGATCTTGTTTAACGTGAGATAACCAGCTTTTTCTAATTTCTTGAATTTCTTAAGTTGATATGTAGTAACACCAGGATCAATTACAATGAACTCTTTGTCATCCTTAACAATTAAAGAATTAGGAGCACCCAAACCTCTGCGCAATTTGTAGTGATTACCTTCAATAAGGTAGAGATTGTCTCCAAGCTCTTTCATACCCTAGACTTAGTTAGTCTTTCTATAAAGTATTACGATAAGAAATAAAATGGTAGTTTCAGCAAAAACTTTTATATTTGAGTCTATAACCGAGACTTAAGTCTTGAAGTGTTGAGTAATATGGTTTCTGTTAAATATGAAAATATAGGCGTAGCGTACGGTGATTTTATAGTTGTAGAGAACTTCAATCTTGAAATCCCACATGGAACAATTACAACCCTCCTTGGTCCATCAGGGTGTGGAAAAACAACCGTTTTGCGAGCTTTAGCAGGCTTTGTGGAACCTTTTGAAGGTAATGTGTTCATAGGTGATGATAATGTTACTCTTCTACCTCCTCAGAAGCGAAACACAGCAATGATTTTCCAAAACTATGCTCTTTGGCCACATCTGACAATTTTCAAGAATGTTGAGTATGGTCTGAAGTTAAGAGAAAATGAAGAGTTAGCCGCGTTGAAAAGTCCATGGTATAGTAGATTTCTATGGGTTACAAAACCATACTACTTCTTCTTAGGCAAAACTCATAATAAAACAATTGAATATCTGGAAGAAGCTAAAGAAGAATATTGTTCAAAAAATGGAGGAGTATTCACAGGGCTAAAGTGGTACACATTTATTGGATTCAGATGGTTAAAAGCACTATCAAAAGGAATTGACCATTATGTTCGTGAGAAAAAAGAAAAAATTGATCCAAAATGGACATATAGAAGAGAGAAAGTGTTTGAAGCGCTGAGGTTAGTACATCTAGAAGATCAAGCATTCAAAAATCCTACACAGCTAAGTGGGGGGCAGCAACAGAGGATAGCTTTGAGCAGGTCGTTAGTAGTCGAACCAGATGTGTTATTATGTGATGAACCCTTAAGTAATCTCGATGCTAAACTCCGTAAAGAGCTTCGTACTGAAATTCGCTCCATTATCAAGAGCATCGGCATGACCACTGTTTATGTCACTCATGACCAGACTGAAGCCTTAGCTATCAGCGATCGCATCGCTGTCTTTAATATCGGTTTCATCGAGCAATATGGCACTCCTACTGAAGTATTCACTGACCCTCACACACTTTTTGTTGGTCAATTTATTGGCGTTTCCAGTACTCTAGTAGGCAAAATTATCAAACCTAATACTGTTCAATTAGCTGGTGGTGAACTTATCAATCTTAAAGTTAAAACCGATATTCCTATTGGTGAAGAAGTTTCTCTTGTCATTCGTCCAGAAAATGTTAATTTAACCACTAAATCTGATAGTCCCATTGAAATCGAGGTTAACACTATTGAATATCTTGGTACAGAGGTTAAGATGACTGGTAAACTTAAAGATGATACTATCCTCCTTCTTGATGTAGTTGAACAAGCTGAAGAATATGCTAAAATAAAAGTAGGAACAAAGCTTAAGTCTTACATCGACTCAGCTGAAATTTTTGTTTTTGTTGGGGATAAGAGAATTTACTAACCAGATAAAATCTTTATATATGAAGATTTATTTTTTTCTTTGATTACTATGTACGAATACGAAGGAATCATTATTCATTGGTTAGGTCACGACGCATTTTGGCTAGAAGCAAAAGGTTTGAACATCTACATTGATCCCTATAGATTGGAGAAATCTTCACTTCCTAAAGCTGACATTATTATTACAACTCATGACCATTATGACCATCTCAATGTTGAAGCTATCAATATGATTTCAAATAAAGACACTATTTTAATAGGTCCAAAGATTTGCCAAGAAAAACTTACTACTGAAATAAATAGTAAAAAAGAAGTACTAGAACTCAACCCTGGTGGTACAGTCAAGGTTTCTGACATCAAAATATCTGCTATACCTGCTTATAACTTCCATCGATTCCGAGATCCTCAAACAAAGACTCCTTTTCATCCAAAAGAAGAGGGACATATCGGTCCTATTTTGGATATAGGTGGAATTATCATTTACCATGCTGGAGATACGGATAAGATTGTTGAAATGAAGAATCTGAAACCTCACATTGCCCTAATCCCTATTTCAGGTACTTATGTTATGGATGTTACTGAAGCTGTTGAAGCAGCAAAAGAAATACAAGCTCAAGTAACTATACCCATGCACATTGGTAGAGGAATTGGTGAACTATCATTCATTGAAGATTTCAAGCAACAACTTCCTGAGATGGAAATTGCCATATTGGATTTAGAAGAGGATTGAAATATCCTATTCTTTTTTCTCTTCCTTTTTCTCTTCTTTTTCCTCATATTCCCAAGGCATAATTGTATCTATGTCATTTTTAATTAGGAAAACACCAATCTCGCTATTGGGATAGCACTTAACATCATCCCAGACTGCTAAAATTGCTCCTCTTTCTTGAGCTATTATCGTTTCTTTTACTTTTCCAAATACATCTCTAATTTCGATTATAGGGTGACCTTTTTCTACTATTTCGCCTATATCCACCACTGTGACAAAGAAACCAGAATGTTTAGATCTAATATTTATCTCGCGCCATAGCTCCTCTTCGAGAATTTTGATATTCGTAATTTTTTCAATTTCTCCTTCTAACATTTTAGCCCATTTAAGAGTGTTATAAACACCAGTTTTAGCAGCTTTTATAATATTAGTATCAACAATTCTTGCTCCACCTAATTCAACTGTAAAACCTGGTTTTCTTAGTTTGTTTGAGAAACTTCCTGTTGTAGAGCGGTGCAATTTTTCTCCAAAATAAGACTTAGGTGGACATTCAAGAACTATAGTAAAACCAAAACTCTCAACTAAAGATTTAGTTTTATCAAAAACTTCTTGTGCAAGAATCTCGTCCCCCTCTTTTTTCTCGTCGTAATATATACGATCAATATAGGAATATGGGACAGACTGAATAGCATGGCAATGCAGATCAATATAGTAGTCAACAGAGGTAAATATCTCATACAACTTAGTGTAAAAAACCTCTTGAATGTTAGGAAAATTATCTTCATCTAGATTTTCATCATAAGGGTCGTGATATTTGAGTTTAGGTTTCTTCTTGGGTTTAGGATCTGGCCATAATCTGTTTGGATCCTTTTGTGCATAGAATGGTGTTCTTGTTTGTGTTAATAATCCTCCAGGATTGAGAGTTGGGAAAATGATGATTGTTCCTCTTATTTTATTTGGGTCTAGTTCTTGAATGACTTCTTGCAAAGTTACAAGTCCATGAAGTTCATCACCATGGATATTACCACTTAAAAGAAATTTAGGACCATCTTCTAATCCCTCGATTAGCGCTACAGGGAGTTTCTCTATAGTTCCATGCGGATATTCAAACATGTCAATATACCCAAAAACCTTCTCTCCAGGTTTACTTTCTAGATTGAAAACTTTCATTTAAATCAAAGAAATTTGCTAATTCTTGTATAAAGGTTTTGCTCTTTCTAGAACTATTGTTAACTCAACAGACATGGGTTACACTTGAGGGTATAGAGAGAGTCAAGGGCACATTCATAAACCTTTCACCAGGAGTTTGAAGGTTTATTCCTTGATGAGGGCGGGAGAAGTTGTAATAGTCACGATAACGACGGAGGTCAGCGTTACAGTAAGTTAATCCTAGCCTCTTCATCTCCCTGATGATTGTACCATGGAGACGCTCGACTTTACCACAAGTTTCGGGATG
>DAOVER010000042.1 GCA_030668875.1 Candidatus Heimdallarchaeota archaeon | reverse complement strand
TAGGCTTTTTTCTCTCGGGGGACAAACACTTAACAACATTCTACCGCCGACTCAAGAGAACTATACGTATACAAGGTCATCAGTTACAAGAGCCAGGATTAGCAAAACAACTAGGCTATGAGTGGGACAAGACGCACAACTGTCACAGGATCCCCTCGTATAGTGCAGTGCATGCATTTATTGTTTATAGGATAGGTTACCAGAAAAGCAAAGAGTTGTTTAATAGGGCAGTACAAGGACTAGAAAAACAGGCAAAACGCGAAGGGTTGATCATTGGACGTCATCAGATCATCGACTCTACGCCCCATGAAACGAAGAAAGGGGACAAGGGGACAGACAGCCATTACAATGGTCACTACAAGAAAAAAATGTTCAAAGAACAAAGAATAATCTGTAGATATACACGTATACCGCTAAGCTATGAGTGTTCCTCAGGAATAACATATGACGGAGATTACCTTAAGCCACTCGTAGAACAAGCGGAAAGGAATAACTGTTATGGAACAAATATCTGGGTGGATGGACACTACACAGAGTTAGACAACCTTGCGTATCTTGGGGTAGAGAAAGAGTTGACGGCACATTACCAGATACAAAAGAGCTGGAAATGGAACAAGAAGGGTTCACAACAAGAGATTAGACGACTGTACCAGAAATATTGGGGAGACCCCGGTTTCAAACCATTTGATGACCCTGGGTGTACAGACGAGTTTGTTCTACAGTTCCTTTACAAGAAAGGGAGAGTGACAGAAGTAGGACATGCTTTGCGAAACAAGTGCATCGAACAGTACTCTCAAACACCTAAACAATACCTCAGGACACTTGGGGTTCGAAGCATTATTGAAGGAGACTTTGGAGTCGATAAACGCATGGGAACAGTAAAAGATTGGGAAGCACGAACAAAGGATAGTCGTTATGCTGCAATAGGATTCACCAACTGGGGAAAAGTTGTTCTTGCCCATGTCCGTGTCATGAATGGTTGGAGGACAGACTTTGTATCTCGTCCCTTCATGATAACCTAGGAGAGTGAGCGTCAGACGGTGATGAATTATGTACCCCTCTATCCCTCTCCGTAAAAGTTTTCCAGTTAAGCTACCATAAGCATTAAAAAGCTAAAGGTAAACTGGAAAGTCACATTTTCAGAAACATTTTTTATATTCAAAAAAACATTTTATTTAAAATGACTTTGCATTTTTATTTTAGACAATGACATCCACAAAACATCTATGATTCATCATCTTCCAACAATAGATTTCTTTCCTCATATTTTTAAATTTCCCAAGGAGAAAAGTTTTGATTATAAGTTGATAGATTAAATACTCCTATACTTTATTCCAATACTCTCCTTTCTCTATAGCTTCTTCAATACAACCATCTCGAAAATCTTTGAATTCATGAAGATATAAATCGAAAATTCATGTCATATCCCTCTCGCATAGTTTAAAAATAGATTATACTTATTCAACCTAATCTTTACTTAGAGCTGATTTGATATGAGCAATACTGAACCAAGAAAAAGAAAAAGAAATTTTGCAATGTTAAACCGTGAAGTAATAAAACCAGGTTACTGTGTCTCCTGTGGAGGATGTGAAGCTGTTTGCCCTGTCTATGTTATTTCAATTGAGCAACTAAAGCCTAAGCTTGTAGGAGCTTGCATTTCTTGTGGAGCTTGTGTAGATATATGCTTGCGATTTAAGCAAAAAGTTGAACAACCCAAATATCCTGCAGATGAGATTGGGCCCATTTTGGAGGTTTATACAGGAAAAACTAAAGATGGGGACATTCATTCTAGATCACAAAACGGTGGTATAGTAACTACTTTGCTCTTAACAGCTATGAAGAAAGGAAAAATTGATAGCGCACTTGTGACCGGTCATGGAAACGATTTACTAAGTCCCGTGCCTATGTTGGCACTTTCTGAGTTCGATATTCGAAAGTCATCAAAATCTAAGTACACTCTTAATCCCGTTCTTATAAAACTCCCATCAATTAAACTAAGTAATAAGAAAAAAGTTGCTACGGTTGGTTTACCCTGTCATAATGAAACTTTAACTAATATGATGGATATGAAAAACCTTGGAGCAGATTTCAGAGTGAAATACAAAATAGGCTTGTTCTGTATGAGTTGCTATGAGCCTGTTGCTTTTAGAGACATTATATCTAAAAGTCTAGGTATCTCTGCACCCGATCTTACAAAAACTGATTGTGCTCGTGGGAAATTCTTCTTCGAACATCCTGATGGTAGGATCGACATAAAAATCAAAGAGTGTGGTGGTGCCAAAGCAGAAGGATGTAAATATTGTCAAGACTTTGCTGCTGAATTTGCAGATCTCTCAATTGGCAATATTGGTGTTGATGATGATAGCAATATTATTCTAATAAGAACTGAAGCTGGAAAAGAATTATTCGAGTTTGCTCTTAAAGACAATTTATTAGATGTGAAGAAAATTGATGAAGGTAAATGGGAAGAAACATTAGCTCCTGCGGTTAAATTATCGTCATTAAAAAGAAAAATTGCTAAAGCTTTAGCTCCCATCGAATCTGCATAAATTCCATTTGCGGTGAATTAAATGCACCATGTTGAGATCATTCCATTGGAATTACCTATAATTAAGGAAGGCGATGATATAGCTGACCTTATTATTGATTCCATTCGGAAAACAACCATTTCCATCTCAGATGGTGACATAATAGTAATTGCTCATACTATAATCTCTAGATCCGAAGGAATGGAATTTTATCTGCCATCCCTTAACCCTTCACCTATTGCTGAATTGATTGCAAGAAGAACAGGTAAAGACCCCTCTCTTGTTGAGCTTATAATGTCAGAAGCTTCAAAACTTCTAAAAGTAGAAAATAACATAATTATAACAAAAAACAAACAAGGATGGATTTGTGCTAACTCTGCAGTAGATCAATCAAATTCCCGACCTAACTGTGCTGTGACTCTTCCAATTGATTCTAGTAAATCAGCAACTTTCATCGGTAAAAAACTATCTGAAACTTTTCAAAAAAATCTATCTTTGTTAATAGCCGATACTCATGGTAGAACCTTAAGGCGCGGTGCAATCAATGTAGCGATTGGCTCCTACAATTTTTCAGTTATCGATGATGCAAAGGGAAGAGAAGATATTTTTGGTTACAAGCTTAAATCAACAGTTGTGGCTTTGGCTGATGAAGTGTGCTCAGCAGCTGAATTAGTTATGGGTCAAGCTGGAGAAATGATACCCGTTGTTATAGTAAAAGGACTAAAACAACGATCGATTGTTTCGGATATTGATGAACTTCAATTTGAAGAAGGTCGTAGATTATTTCAATAGTTATAAACATATGATGTAATTGAAGGCTCTGAAATCAATGTCTAACTAGCTTAGATTTAGACTAAACAAATGTTTATATTCTTCTGCCTTTTAACTAGCTTGGGTATTCTAGATCTATCTCAGTTGCTTAGCTAATACTGGAAAGGTGCAATTAGTTGTTTAAAGGGATAAAAAAATCTACTGCAGAAAAAGCCAATGAACATTTAGGAAAAGCACGTTTAGCTGCTCAACAGAAGAAATATGGAGAGGCATCTGAACATGCTGATAAAGCCATAGAAATTTTCAAGCAAAGTGAGAATAGAAAGCAGATAGATTTGGCAAAGGCTTTATACTATGAGTATCTTGGTATGGATGCTATTAAATTCAACAAAGCACTAGAAGCAGCAAATTACTTGGGAAGATCAGGTGGTTTTTACCATCGCTTAGGTATGATTACAGAATACCAGAGAATTTTCAATCAACAAGCAAAAATCTTGCGAGTGATTGCTCGACAACTTATGACTGAGAAGAGATTTGTTGAAGCCGCTTCTCATTTTGAACAAGCTGCAATTGCTTACCAAAGAATAGATGTCAAAGCTGAAGAACTTGATTGCAAAGCAAAATCATATATCTCTCGTGCCGCAGCAGAGAAGAATATTTCTGGAAGAAAAGTTTTTCTTAAGAAAGCTGTTGAAACCATGGGGGAAAGAGGTTCTGATGAACCAGTTATTAAGGCTCATCTAGCTTACTATAATGCTCTCTTTGTTGAAGAAGAAAAACCCCAACTAGCTTTGAAATATTATTCTGATGCTCTTCAAAATTATCAACTAGCTGGATCTCAAGGAAGAATTGAAGAAGTTAAAGAAAAAATGAGAATTCTTACAGAGAAGCATAGTTGATAGATTCTTTATTTTCCTTTTTTGTTTTTAACCATTAGTCAATTCAAAGAAAATTATGATTCTCATTTAAGTAAGGGAATTAAAAAAGGTTTAAAAGATTCAAGAGAGAAAAAGGGTTAACGATTACTCGGAGACCGTTAAATTGGTAAAAATACTACAAGCTCTTAAAATTACTTTATTCTATTTTATTCCATTGACATTATCTATGGGAGCAATGCTTCTATCATTCTTCCTTGCTGGACCCGTCCAAAATATTGTTACAGGAGAAATTGATTTTTCCAATGAACCAATACCCGTGTTTGCACTGTTGGGTATTTTCATAGGAGCAGCAATTATATTCATATTCTTCCTTTTCAAAGGAATAGGTGACATTACAGAGGCTGCACTAATAGAATAAAACCAACCGATTAGAAGACCTAGTTCTTCTACTTATTTTTATTTTCATAGTAGTTATACGATTCTCATAAAAGGTTTTAAGTGTTCAATATTACCAACCTCAAACACGAAAATGATATATCTCTAAATATGCTACTGATTAATAGAAGTAAAAGAGTTGGGAACAATGGTTAATGTTTCAGCTAAGAAAAAAGAAGCAGATACTCCAGTTGAAGAATTATTAATCATTGAACCAATACACAAGCGCATCTTGAGTTTCTCAACACTAGCTAAAGTTGTATCTTTAGTCTTTTTAACGGTTCTCGCTTATTTCCTAGTTACCATTGTTACTAGATACGAAAATTCTGTATATTTTCCTATTGTTATAATTCTCATAATTACAGTATTTTTCATTCTCTGGGTAACATGTATTTATTTCCTATTTAGTATAACAAGCACTCAACTTGAAACCAAGCTAATCAAGAAACTCTTTTCTCTCCTCTTAGTGGTGGGGGTTCTGTCCCCTTATTTTGCTGTAATTATAGAAAAGGAATTTTTTATTTTGGTGACCTTTACTTCTGGATTTTTCTCGTCGTCAGACTCATTTCCTGTGGTATATCAGATCATACATAATATCTTCTTCTTACTTATTATTCCTATAGTTGAAGAAATAGCAAAGATTTTCCCCATAATCATCTTGTTTGGAAACTATGCTAGATTAAATCTCAATGCTAAACGATCAATTCATACAAGACTTACACCTTCATTCAGAATTTTTGTTATGTTTGGAGGATTTTTTGGTGCATGGTTTGATTTATTTGAACAATTTCTTTTATATTCTTCTAACCCTGAAACCGCTGTTGATTTCTTAGTTCCTCTTCGAAGCATCTACCCTTTACACACCGTAACAACTATGTTAGCTGCTACAGGTTTGGGGTTAGCATTCCTATATCGCAATAAACTTCCAAAATATACGAGAATAGTAATTTGCGGTTTGTTTCTAATTTTGAGCATTTCTTTCCATAGTTTATGGAATTTTAGCACAGGTGAGGAAACGATATTGCTGATCTCTTCTCTTCTTGGAAACTTATCTTATGTTTTGTTTGGGATATTTGTTTTAGTGATAATGCTCTCTGTTCCTAGTTTTTGTCCTAAATGTTTTACTCAACACATTGAGAAGCTATGTCCAGATATTTCTTCTCACTCACCCCCTTTAAAGGAAGATCTTGAGAAAATGAAGAACACAGAACCTCTTTATGATGAAAAAACTAATTTGATGGTATGTTCACAGTGTCGAACACCAGTATATAATGGGGAATTTTGTCTGAATTGTTGGTCTTTCCCTAAAATCCAGTGCCGAAACTGCAATCAAGTACTACCGCAATTTGCACGTGTTTGTTGGTCCTGTGGAACAGAAGTAGATGCATTATTCGAAAAGATGAGTTCCTCCTCCCCACCATTTTTCTCCTCAATTGCAGTTGGATTTACTCGATTTCTGGCTATTGGGATATTTATCAGCTTTATTTTTACGTTTACTACTATTGAAGATACAGTGTCTTTCCTAGGTTATTCTTTATTCTTACTTTCTATTGTAATTGCATTATTCGCAACCGTGGTATGGTACAGATATAAACAACACAGAGTAAAATCTATTATAAGTTCCATAAACCTTCTTTCAATTGTTGCAATATCACTAATTGTGACCTCATTGTATATGATAATTTTTTCAGTACTTTTGATAATCACTATCTCATTGATGGTCTATGGAATCATAGTTATGTTATGCACACTTACATTAGCTTCTGCAAGTGTTTACTTTCTATTAAAAACTTCAAAAGGAGTTAGATTGATAGTTATATAGGTGAATAATATGGTAATTACACAACGACCCCCTCTTCCAGTAGATGAAGGCCCAAAGGTTAAAGGAGGTACCACTCCACTCAAGATGAATTATAGGGAATTCATGTATAAATTAATTTTTCCTCATTTGAAAAATAGAGGAAAACGGGAGTATATTACTAAACTTATTCTAAGAATCTCAACTTACATGGCAATTGGATATGCTTTTTCAATGTTTTTTGGTGTCCTTTACCATTTCCTCCAAGACCAATTCATTGTATCTGACGTTGTTTGGACTCCTCAGTCCTTTTTAGTTTTACCATTTAAATTTGCATTTGAAGGTACATATACAGACCCCTTCGTACTACTCTCTAATTACATAATTACGGCCTTCATACCCTTTCTCCTTTCTGGTATAATTGCTGGTATTATATGGAGAGAAGAAGCTCAAGATCTCATCATTCCAACCGTTGTTTTTTCTCTTCTCTTCTTTATCCTTCTTTACTTCTCCCAGATAATTCTATTTACTTCACTGAGCTCTGCTGGTACCGATAGCTCATCCATACAAAGTTTGGCCTTTGGGTTCCTATTCATATTTGCATTTTCGCTAACCCTAGTAAGTGGGCTTGGAGGGGCACTTGGTATTAGCTTAGGTAAACTTCTGTCTAGTATATCAACAACCAAGAAAGGTTCAAAGGTATCTTACTCACATTTAATTCTTCCAGATATGCCATTATCAGTAAAAACAATCTTCGATTTGGACGAACCTCCGAAGAGAAGCGAAAGGCAATTTAGTGCTTTATCGATGGTATACTTGAATAGAACAGTTAATTTAATCCTTAGAAGAGAAAAAGCTGATACATGCATATATTATGAAGATGGAAGATGTGCTTATTTGGGATATCTTACAGCAGCTCACAAATATCAAGTGTGCTTGAGCAGATATTGGCCTTTGTGCAAAATTTATGCTTTCCTTCGTCAAAGCAAACTAGTAATAGATGAAGTTCAAAAAGGTGATACAAGTGAAGATTGATTTCAAGAAATATATTAATGTTCGATTGTTTCTAATTTTCGCTTGTGTACTAATATTCATTCTGGTAAATAGTACTCAAGAAACGTACGTTAGTATAGATAATCGTGATGAAAATGATTTAATTACAAGTACTTCCTCTCCAACTACTTCCCCATCAGATCCATTCAATACTACTGATCCCTACACTCCTACCACTCCAACTGATACTCCAACTATTCCACCAAATAATCCACAGGGTGGAAGTGAAGCAATTATTCCTGCTCAAGTTATTCCTATAGCAGTTGGAATAGTTATAATAATTCTAATCGCTTTTCTGTTTTTTAGAAGAAAAACTGAGGAAAGAAGACCAGTGCCAAGTTCCTTGGTTACTGGAGGCACACTCCAGGCTCGAAGAGAAAAGTTCAGAACACAAATAAAAACACTTTCAGAAGTACTTAGGGAATATTTGAGAGATAAAAAATATACGGAAGGCATAATTTTTGGTTACCATCAACTTGATGAGAACATGAAGAAAATTCTAGGGATAAGCAGAGAAACTTATCTTACACCCAAAGAATTTGCAAGCTCACTCGATTTGCCTAATATTCTTCCCCACTTAAATTCAATGATTCAAACTTTCTATGTTGCAAGATATAAAAAACAACAAATGAAAAGGAGAGATTTGTTGGATTTCATCGAAGAACTTGAATCAGTAAAGAGTTTGAGTGCGGCTCAAGCGGATATCGAAATTATTCAAAGAATTAGCGAGGAAGATGAACAATGAAATCTGCGCCGATTCTATTTTCAAAGAAATATTCACCATTGTTCCAAATGCTTATCCAAACTCTAGTTATATTTTTAATAATAATCCTCCCCCTTAGTATCAATGTTACCAGCGCACAACCTCCATATTCTATAAGCAATACGGGGTCTGGGGGCATGTCATATTTCAACAGCTTGCTTCTTGAATCTGGATATAATACCACAAGAACGATATTGTCAACAGACCCCATCATTAAACTTCTAGAATCATCAACTCTTATCATTGCTGGAGGCTCTAAAAACTATCAAGATTCAGAAACATTAGCAATAGACAGCTTTGTTTTACAGGGTGGTCTATTAGTAATATTGGCTGGTTCTGGTCCTACCAATCTTCTAGCAAAGCACTTCGGGGTTTTTCTTTCAACCTCAACAATATTAGAAACAACTTATTATTATAAAACACCAGAAATCATTATGTTAAATTCTACAAATTCAAACACTAGCCTTTGCATGATTGAAGCTAGAGAACTGTCTTACATTGCAGAGAGTTCAATACAGACAGAACTGACTGCCGGTATATTAAGTACTCATAGTACCGCGTTTTTAGATGAGAATCAAGACGGTATTTGGGATGTTGATTCTGAAGATACATCTAGTTTACAAGTAGGTACAGTTCTTAAAAGAGGACATGGATTTATTGTTGTTATTTCTTCCCCAAGTTTTCTAACTAACGATCTTTATAGCAAAGGTTTTGGGAATATTAATCTCGCACTCTATATGATGGAGCATTATTCTTCGGGAGAAGAGAGACTTGTATGTTTTGAAGAAAGCCATAAAAGATGGCCCTTTTCAACAACAGAGGGAATGATTAACCAATCTTATGGGACAATAGTTCTATTATCAAAAACCCAGCTCTTTATTTTCTTACTAGTTATGATTGTTTTGATTTTATACTATGTTACTCCGAGATTTAGAGAGAGATTCAAACCAAAGGAAACTTATAAGAAATTCTTATCGGATAGGATTTGGTCTAGGGAGAGGGAACTATACGATACTTTTGGTTCTCCTATAAAACCAACGATTGAAGAACAGTTTCTATCAAACTTGTATTTCCAGTATGAGCTTTATCCTCAGAAAGCTTATCATTATTATCTTATGAAGAAGGCAAGTTATATTCATTTGGAGAAATTTACAGATGAGGAAAAAGAATTATTCGAAATAGCGTTTACAAGAAAAATTGATTCAAAAACTTTCCTTTCACTCTTCAAAATGCTTGAAGAGATACAAAAAAGAGGACGATTTAAATGACAAAAGTGCAAGAAGCAAAAGATATTTTTGACAAAATAATGGAGCAAATGAAAAAACGAATAGTGGGTAATGATAATGTTATCGAGCTAATGTTTGCTTCTCTTCTAAGTGAAGGACACGTTCTTCTAGAGGGTGTTCCAGGAATAGCAAAAACATTGATGGCTAGTACTTTAGCAGATGTTATCAAAATGGGTTTCAAAAGGATCCAGTTTACGAGCGATTTAATGCCCGCTGATATCACAGGGGGTAACATATATGAAAGAGAAACAAGTTCTTTTAGATTTATTGAAGGACCCGTTTTCACAAGCATACTACTGACAGATGAAATCAACAGAGCACCACCCAAAACACAATCTGCTTTGTTAGAGGCAATGCAAGAGAAGCAAGTTTCTTCTGGAAATCAAACGTTCAAACTTCCAGAACCATTTATGGTTATCGCTACCCAGAACCCAATAGAATCTACGGGAGTTTATCCTCTTCCTGAAGCTCAGATTGATAGATTTCTAGTTAAGATTCCTGTTTATCCTCCTTCTCTTCACGGAGAAATTGATATGCTTGTTAAGAAAAGAGAAAAGATGTTTGCAGATGTTGAGACAGTAACTAATCAAAAAACCATTATCAAATTAATAACAGAAATTGAGAAAAACGTTACTGTAAGTAATCAGATTCTTGAGTATATTGCGAAACTAGTAATTGCAACACGTTCGATTCCTTCCTTAGCTCTTGGAGCAAGTCCAAGAGGATCAATTGCTTTACTTACTCTGAGTCGATCTATTGCTGCAATTAGAGGTAGAGATTTTGTAGAACCTGATGATATCAAATCGATATTCTTTCCTGTTATGAATCACAGACTAATACTCTCTCCAGAAGCAGAAATCGAACAAATCCATATTCCTGAGATAATTGAAAACATCCTTTCTGATGTAGAAGTCGTGATATAAAACAAAAGGCAGAGATTTCCGATGGAAGAAGAAAGACACTTTGAACTTACAAAGAATGGTAAGGCGTTCATTCTATTCGGGAGTCTATTTGTGATATTAGGCCTAGCAATAGATAATTTACTTCTTATAGTTCCTGGTGTCTTATTCTGGCTAGTTATTACTTCCACATTTATTTCCTTCTTATTTTCGCATACTTATTCTTTTAATACAAAAATGAGTTGCTCAAAGGATTTTATGAGAAGTAGAGGTTTGTTAGCTGTAGCAGTTGAATTAACAAATCCATCTAGAAGAACAATTCTTACGAAAATTAGTCTCAGTTTCTCGTTTCATTTTAAGAGTATAGACAAAGCAGAGACAGTACTAATCAAATTATCACCAAAGAAAAAAACGAAAATTGTTTGGTTATTGCTTGCCACTAGAAGAGGAAATGGCGAAATTGGTCCAATTGAGATTTCCGTTGGATCCTTTCAGTTTCTTTTCAAACATAAACGAATATTGAAAGACACACAAAAAATAAAGATACTACCTCAAAGACCTCGTATTAACATACCATGGAAGACAAAGAAAGAACTATTGTTGAAAATGGTTCATGAATTTGCTCAGAGAGTTAAGGGAAGAGGCGATGAATTTTTCGCGCTCCGAGATTATTTACCTGGGGATCAACTGAAGCACATCGATTGGTATGCTACCGCAAGACATGATAAATTGATATCAAGAGAGTTTGAAGACCAAAGAAACTTGCATTTCTTGATTTATCTTGATCTTAGCAGTACTATGTATGGACCCAAGTTCGAGTATGCTTTATCTTCAGTAGTTGAACTATGTTCGTTGATTAAAGGCACTAATCATGATTTGGCTGTGATAGCTTATTCTGAAAATGTGCAAAAATACATAATACCACAAGTAGGAAAGCATGAACTAAGACTTATGCTCAACCTATATGATATTGATGCTACTGGTGTTCATAGTAGTTTCCTTAATGCTGTTAAATTTACCAAAAACAATAATGTGATACATTCTATAGCTATAATATTTTCCGATTTAGAAGGTGACTTAATAAAAAAACTACAGGGCATACATCTACTTCAAACCATGGGGAGTAGAGTGGTTTTTGTTAATTTTGCTACTATGCATTTCAATATTCTATCCTCCCATGACTGGATGTTGGATAGGACAGAAGATATGAATTATGGGGAGATACTGAAATATGTTTTTCCAAGTATTGTGAGTGAAGAATATAGAAAAAGGGAGATAGAATTACGTCAAATACTGTATTCAATTCGTGGAGATTATGTTGATATATTTGGATATGACGATAATATCATCTTATCTTTATACCGATTAATGAAAAAATACTCTCCAACCCAGAGACTGGTACAAGAAGCAGTGGGGCGATCATCATGAGAATAAAGGACAAAGTGTTTGAGGAAGATTGGGAACTAACTTCTCTGACAGCTCTAGGGTCTACTTTCATTGCAAGTGTCCATCATCTATTTGGAGCTTTAGCTATTAGTTTAATTGTCATCCAATCAGCTTTTAGTTTGAATATCTATATCTTCACAATATGGTTGGTACTTGGAATAGTAATATTGATGACAGATCTTATAAAAGGAACTCATATAAAAATGTCCTCTGAAGTTGCTTTTGGACTCTTCTTTGTATTTGGCACGATACTGTCTCTTCTTCTAGCTAACCCGAACTCAATGTTTTTCCCAGCTACTTTGGGTAGAGTAGACATTATAATATATCAATCCTTGGCCGGGTTATGTATAGGCTTACGTTTTCTGTCAACTTTTTATTATATGGAATACTTCGAACAAGAACATACATTTGTAAGAACAAAGAGTCAGTATACAAAAGAACAAGTGCGACAATATAAGGACAATTTAATAAAAACTGATTTTGAATATACATCTCCTGAAGAAATTAAATCTTTGCAAAAATGGATTGTACTATTGAAAAGGATGCTGTGGCCATCTTTAATATTGATAATTTTCGCTACCCTTGCTGCCCTTTATGCCTTAATGATTTTTTACCTTATACCCGAAGATTCCATAGCAGAATACATAATTCGTCCTTCTTTGATCTTAGTAGCTATAATATATTCTGTTGTATTAATAAGAACCAATGCAATTCTGCCCAAGATTGTAGATGTAGATACACAAGATGATCAACAACAAGAGGAAAATTCTGATACAGTTGCAACTGAAGATGACATTGAAAATATTTCAATTAATAACACTACTTAAGAGAAGCTTTTTCTTTTAATTCATCTATTGTAGGCGCTCTTCCACACGAATGACTGTTTTCAGGACAATAACCATAGAAATCGCAAAATGCACCAAGATTTTTGAAGATTGCTGGAGCAACCTTTTTTACCTCCTCAAGCATCCTCTCTGCTAATTCACGAATCTCACTCTGGGATCTTTGGCAAATCCTTCTTACTAAGAAATCGATAAGTGAATGACCATTCATTGAAACTATCATTTGGGTGGAAGTTGCGTTAGGTAAAATGTATCTCGCATCTTCTTTTGGAACGCCATTATTAACCATTTCTTGATAAAGTTCTTGGCTTTGATTTACAATTTCTTTGTATTTTTCTACAAAAGTTGATTTATTGATTTCGTCTGGAATAATATATTCAAAATTTTCTGCATTAACATATCTCTGGGATTGCTGTGAAAAACTAGCTATTCTCTTTCTTACCAATTGATGTGAAGTTATTCTACTTATTCCAGATACATAGAAAACAAACACATTGTGTTCTACTATCGATAAGTGTCCAGATTTTATTATTGTTTCAAGATATTCATCAGACTTTAGAGAGGCCTTTTCCTTTATTTCCTCGAAAACCTTCTCACCAGAATAACATATTAATCCGGCCATTTTTGCTATTAATTCTGCTTCTTCAGGGTAAGAAATTAATTTAACTTGGATAATGATCACCTTGGATTTTTACTGAAATAGTTTTATAGTTATTACTGCTAAATAAAACTGTTTTCAGTTTGTTTTTTAATGAATGTATGACATCCGTTTTTGAAGTTAGCTCTAGCTGTTTAGTATACTTATACATTTACTGTACTAGTAATATTAAATATTAAATTATAAGAAGTTAAAGGAATTGGTTTAAAAAAACTTATTCTTTTTTTATATCTTAGAGAAACAATGTCATTACATATCACAAAAAGTTTTTGAATAAAGCGGTTGTATAACGTTAATAGGGTAACCATCTAGTGCACAGTACCTTTTACTAATATGAGGCAAAACCATGTCTGATAAACCAAAAAAAGTTAAAAAATTAAAAAGCGGTAGTAAACTGAAAACTCGAGCCGCTGTCGTTCCTAAGCAGAGAAAGCTTAAGAAAAAACAAGATTGGTTACCCGCTGAATTGTTGGCAGAAAAAAAGATTAAACCAATAAATATCATATTCTCAATTATTTTTGGTATATCACTAGTAACTACAGTCGTAATGACCTTCCTTTTTGGTGATTTGCAGATTCCGGGTATGCCTTCCTTTGTAATCTTAGCTTTGTTTTATGTAGCAATTGGAATAAACGTATTCTTGTTGTTAATCTCTTTTGAAACATATAGAATTGAATTCAAACCTAGCATTTTGCGAATTATTGCATCAATCTTTTTGTACATACTCCTCCCAATAATATCGTGGCCATTTGGGTTGTTTAAATGGCATTCTAGACATAATATCTGGAGGATTCTTTTTACAAGTTTCACAATTTATATCCTCTTAATGTCATTCATGGGTCCTTATTTGAGCATGTTAGACAAATATCGTGACTTACCTCCTGGAGTTATTGATGAACAAATTATTGATCCTGATTGGTTTAATGCTAATTTCCAAGGATCTGCACCCTTCTATATAGATGGTTTACTAGATCTCTTGGATGCTCTAGATTTTAATAGTTCATTAGGCAATCAAGAAGTAGCGGAAGTTTTCACGGATGGTTTGGATGGTGATTTAGGTAACTTCCTTTATAGATGGGAGGTTCACGATTATTATGATTCTACGTCTTGGGAGTTTACCTCAAACGACGCTGTAACTAATGCTCTCCAAGATGGATCAGATTATGGATCACCAGATCCTACAGCTATTGGTATGGATATCAAGCAGTTAGCTTATTCGGCCACAACAACAGTTACCAGTCCATTACTTACAACTTGGAGCTCATATCATTATCCTCATCTTAGTGTATATGATACTGATGAAGGTAGTTCCATCTCACATTGGGATGATTACCTGCTTGATGAAAATGGTACTAATGTAGCAGTTGAAGGTTCAACAGATATCGTTTATACATTAAGAGATCAACTACTGCTTCAATCTTCAGCTGAAATATTAGGTTTTGTTGGTACTTACGATTATACAACTTATTTTGTTCAGGATGATACTCAGACTATTATTAATGATTGTACAGATTATTATGTTCCTGGATATGCTACTGATCCAGCTGTTGAAAGATTTCTCCAAATACCCACAAATTATGAGACAACTTCTCCTGGAGTTATATATTTCGCAGAAGGAATCAACAATGACTCAACTGATTTAGGCCATACGTTCCATGAACGTGCTGCTTACATAATTGACAAAATTCTACTTGAATATGGGGTGCCCACTGCTGACCAAACTGATAACGGGGGTAGGGATAGAGCACAACTTCTTTATGAAAGAACAGACTTCTCAATCTCTGCTTTTCTTTCTTTAGCCATTATGACTATGCGTTTGAATGGAATTCCTGCAAGACCTGTTTTTGGATTTGCTATAGGTAGCCCAAATGGTGGTGACCCAAATAATAGAACATTAGCTTTTGCTAACCTCTATGGCTGGGTAGAAGCTCTCCTTCCAATAGATGAAGGTGGTGCTGACCCAGTACATCGTTGGGGACAATACCAAATTGGGCCTTATCCTAGTGGTGTCGATTTGGTTTATTGTGAAAATACACTCTATACTTCTTATGATGTAGATGTGTCAATGCATGGACTTCCAGCGTCTTATGACGCACTTCCAACACAAGTTGTGGGAAGCGATGAAGTGTATATTCTTGATAATTTACAATATACAGTAAGGGCAGATGTTTCAAGTGAAGGGTCCCCTGCAGTGGGAGCGATAGTTAATTTCAAGGCAGTAACTGCTGCAGATTATCAAACCTATCAAACAAATCCAACTCAACTCCTTGCAGTTGCTGATGATCTTGGCAATGAAGCAACGAATGGAATCGGAAGAGCTGAGGTATATCCTACTTTCAACAGCACGGCATATCCACTTTATAATCCATCAGATCCAGATAGTACGACGTATATTGTTTTCGCTTTCATTAGTTTCACTTCTTTGAATGCAACGGGTTTCGTTATTCTTCCTGAGGGATATTTGACGACGGTTTCGATGAATGCAACGACGCAGTACTTACCAAGTCCTGAGGATCCAGGAACATTTTATAATTATTATATTGCTCAAAGAGGGTTCACATATTCCTTAAGCACAACCCTTTACGCAGAACCCGGGTTTATAACGCCTTTAGCTGGAAGATATGTGTCCTATTATGTTTTAACGTCTGATGAGCTTCAACAGTTACAATTAGGTATAATTGGTCCTGAAGATGTTACTAAAATTGGTGATGGCCTAACCAATGGTGCTGGAACATCAACGGTATATTCAAATGATGGAATAACAGATTATTTTGCCCTACCTGAAGATACCACATATTTCTTAGTGGCAAATTATGGTCAGAATTATACATTTTCAGTTATGTTACTAATCGATTATCTACGAACAGAAACAACGTTAAATGATACGGTTCTGGATGTAGGTGTAGATGGATTCTTCTTGTGGGAAGACTTTGATTTCTATCTTTATATGCAACCTCCTTTAGGTGCTCCAACTGCAATAGCTGGAGAAGCAATAGAAGTATGGTTCATACAAGAATCAGATTATCAAGCTTATACAGGTGTTACGGATGTAGCAACCTACAAATCTGAGCTTGCATCTACTTTAAACACCTCTATTCCATATAACAAAATACTGTATAATGGAGTGACAGATGTAAGTGGTTTTGTCAATACTACAATAGTAGTTGATGCTAGAAACCATGGGGCGGGATCATTTGTCTTCTTAACGTTCTATTTAGATAGATGGAATGCATCTGCATCTGTTTTCATTTCAACTCCTCCAGCAAGCTTTGCTGTAGCTATGAATCAGATTTACAGCGATTCTATACATGGAAGTATTAGTTTCTCAGTAGTTAGTATGATTAATATTGAGAATATATTGTCATTATCAATATTCTTACTGCCGATAGCTTACATTACTATTCAAACGAGTAACCAAGATTTTTCTACAATTAAGGAGAGCTATTATCAATGAAGAGTATTAGAACAAAACTAACAGGAATGATTTTCTTTCTAATACTCATTATACAATTGTCTACAGTTGCTTTTGTACAAACTCAGAGTATAATAAAAGAGCAAAACGACGAAATTAGTTCTCCAACATATATATTTGGGCAAGGGTCACAAAACATAGTTGACAATACATATGCGCCAACTAGATATGAGTATTTTCCAGATTTGGTAGAAGATTCTGTGCTACCGGAAATCGAATCTGAAAATAAAGTGATTTATTCTCCTAAAAATAGTGAGTTGACAGTTCAAGGTGTTGACACGGAAATTCAAACAATGCCAACGATAATGAAAAGTATAACATCTCCAACAGCCAATGAATATATTCTTAGAGACACTCTCATTGATGTAGAGGGCGTTTTGCAAGGCATTGTTGTTGGAGATTATTGGGGCGGAGAAACTGTTTGGCTTTTCTACAATGTTACTGAAAGTCAATATATCAGTAGTCCTGTAACATATGAAACACCTCAATATCAAGTTGGAAGTGCTGTAACTAATGCTCAAGGCGAGTTTACTATCCAATTAACTACTTCCGCTCTTTCTATAGACCCCTTCTCTAAGATTGGGGAAATTACTCTTCTTGCATGGTTCTATGGTAACCCAGGCATGGGGAGAGGGGCGGGGAGTCCAGGAGATGTAAATGTTTTCTATTTTGGACAAATTAAAGTAGATGTAACTGTTGATGTCACAAATCCGTCTGCTTCTTATTCATTTAATACTCGAATTTTATTTGATAATGATACAGTTATCGATTCTACTGGAACAGAATACAGTCTTAAGGTCGGTTGGTTACTTGACGGTATACATTTTGATAATAACAGAACTTTCTCCTCCAATCAAGATCTTTATTCAAATACTGCCCCTGTTTTGGTAGATGATGTCACTTATGAAGCGTATTATGATATTGATCAACTTGGGTATAATTTCTTTACAGACGAAGGAACCAGCGATATTCAAAATGATAGATTGATTTATGAAACTGTTGTAGATGCTACAGAGAACCAAGTGGTTGTTGATGCCTACTTTATAGTGGGACCAAGTAAAATTAACACTCCAACTGAAATCATTGGAGGTACATCAATTACAGTTTATGCGAATCTAACCTCACAATTGGGCTTAGAACCTGATTCAACTGTCAGACTGACGATTTCTGGAGCTGGAGAGGGAACTATTTATACTAACGATTATGTAACATCTAATCCTACAGCTGAGATTCAAGATACATTTTATTTTGATGGTACCAACATATCTGATGTAACAGATGTGCTTATTTTTAATTTCTTAATAGATCCTAACGGGGATGAATTTGTTGGATCAACTTTAACTCATGATAGTTTAGAGGGACAATTAGCAGTTAATATTACAAGAATTGATTTAGATCTAGATGATGCCGTAAGATATTACACAACAGGCAATAATATTGGCTATGATGTTGCTCTTTATGATGAGTATGGCAATCCTGCTCAATCATCTAGTTTCCAACTGAACTTCCCTGATTCAATTGTTCAACCATACTCTGTTGCAACAGGGTCAAGACACGTTGATACTGTCATTCCAGATTATTCCACTAATGAGACACAAACAAAAACAATAACAGTTACAGCTCTAGCTGTTTCTGGAGCAGATTATCGTTATGCAGTTGTTGCTGGAGCTTTAAATAATTCTGTATTCAATACTTATTTTGCACTTATACTAACTCTAACTGATCCTAGTGGAGCAAATATTTTAGATGGAACAACATCTACTGTATTTAATAGTACTTTCTGGGGAGCTCTTGATGCAACTCACAATTATACTTTGATGGTAACTGATCAATGGTTAAGATTACCAGAAAAGGTAAATATTTTCATTACATTAACAAATGGTGGTGATGTTGAAACATCCAATCTCCTAATTACTTCAACGAAGAATTGGGTTGATTTCACTGCTCTTAATTTTCTGTCAATACTTCAGGACACTCATGCTTATCCAGGTCTGTCGTTAGTAGCTTCTGGTGGTGATTATGCCCCAGCTACCTCAATAACTCGCACAATTAATATTTATGGACCTGATAACAACAGACCAGCCGTTACAGGTGAGGTTGTGACTCCTGATCCTTACGATCCTGGAATTCACGATCCATATTTCATCATTCAATTCGATATTTATGTTATTGATATTGACACAGGAATTAGATCAGTAGAGTTTTTCTTTAATTATTTAGAGCCACTAGGTAATACATCAGTAGGCGGGTGGCAATCCTTTACGCTATGGCATGTTGGAGGGGATCAGTATAGAGGCATGATTAATGCAACTGTAGCAGAATCACAATATTATGTCAGATTCTATGTCGAAGTGAAAGATTATGCAGGACATGGTTTAGATGAATTTGGTGCAAAACAAACTAACGCCCTTCTATACTATGATGCAGATTATTATTGGAATAATACATATACAGGTTACAATACCTTCCAACTAGGTGATTTTATTGAACCATTTGAGGAGCAAGTACCGACTATTATACCCTCTGGTAACCCCACAAACCCATACATTAACATTACTGTATTCATCAACGATAGTATTGTTTGGAGCGGTATGAAAAATGTCACACTTCATGTTAATAGTCACAATTTAGTTACACTTGTGAATCAAACAGATTATATTGTAGCTTTAATGACTAATATTACTAGTACCAATCAATGGTTCTATCAGCTTACGCTTCAATATAATTACGAGTATGAGTGGTATTATATTGCCTATGATACGGCATTACCCGCATCAAATCCTCTCTTAGGATCAATGCAGACCGTGCAAGCTGTTGATAGTGATGCACCCACAATTAGTAATGTCGCTGTAGCGGGAAATGTATCATATATAACCCCTGATACGGTACTTGAATTCTCTGCAACAGTGACAGATGTCCTCACTTCAGTATCAGGGGTAATATTACATATTACCTATAATGAAGTGGATTATAATATCACTATGATCCGCGTTGGAATCTCTGATGTATTTGAGGCAACATTTAATCTCTCAAATATAGAATTACCTTTTTATGGTAATTTTTTGTTGGAATATTTTATTGAAGCAGTAGATGCTGTTGAAAATTCCAGATCCACAACTTCAGTGAATTTGGTTGTTATTAATGATAGTCCTGTCGCTCCACCACCTGGTGGAATAACAGGTAGTATCGGTGCTATAATTGGAGGTGTTATAGGAGGTATTGTAGCAGTTGTTGCAATTCTTTTCCTGTGGTTTAATAGGCATTCTCTGCAATCTTATGCAAAGAAACAAACCTTCAGACGCCGATTACGTGACTATCTAAAAGAGATAATAGAAGATATCAAAAGAGATGGATTGGAAGGAAGATACCAAGAGGGGCTAATAAAAACCTGGACAGTGGTAGAGGGTATCGGTCGAGAATTCTTCGACTTACCAAGATATAAAAGTCAAACTCCTTGGGAGTTTTCGCGATTGCTTGCTGAAAAAGGCAAAATTGAACGAGAGATAATGTATACACTTCTCTCATATTTCGAAAAAGCACGATATGGATATGAAGAAATAACTGAAAATGACTTCAATTCCGGATTACGTGCATTATTAAAAATAGTAGATAAAATAGAAGTAGGTGAAATGAAAATTGAGTCATAGAGGTATCTTTGGGTTCTTCAAGAAAAGAAAACAAGTTAAATCATTAAACCAGATGTTTACATCTGTCATGGCAGATGTAAGGATATTTGAGCAAAGACAAGATTACAAAGGTGCCGTTATAGCTTCCTTTGGAGGATTAAATAACATTGCTCATGGGTTACTTAGTATGTCCCGTGCAATTTATCAAACTGGAAGAGAATTCGGTTTTTCAGTTGCTAATAGAGCTAATATCTCCACAGAAGTTATGGACGAGTATCTTACATCCTTTGAAATTGCTAGATATACTGACACTGAAATAACATATGATGACTATCAAGAGGCCATCCAGAGATTAGATATATGTTTCCGTGGAATTAGAGAACAAGGTGTAGAATTAGTTGAACCAGCCAGACAACAAACAAAGAAACAAGTCAAGAGAAAGAAGATCAAGACCAGAGGCTAAGAAGAGAATAAACATACAAATATCTCCGAAAAAGTTAGCTTTATTCATAGTGGTCGAAATCTTGGCTATTGTAGGAACAATTGTAGCTTACATATTTTCTCGAGAAATTGGAGCTATGATGATAGTGGTAACTATTGTGATTCTGACTATATACTTGATGTCTGAATTCGTTAGAAACTTCTCAAAATATTCCATTGCAATGTTTATACTTTTTATTATTATTGTGGTACCCATCTTACTGGGACTGGTTGGCTTAGCTGGATATGGAACAAAGTTCAGTATTTATAATGAAGGCTGGGATGGATTAACCAGCTTAAGATCTAATTTGGAAAGCGAAGGCTATAATATCACAAATGGTATGTCCTCACTTGCGGTACTAAATCGTCTTTCTGATCCTGGAATTGTCGCAATCATTGGTCCTGCAGCAAATTACGGTACTATTGATACAATATCTTTAGTAACATTCTTGGCAAGAGGAGGTAGTTTGGTTATAGCAGATGATTATGGTACGGGAGCACAGATTTTCGAACCATTCTTCTCACTACTTAATAGTTGGGATGATGTAGCTGATCTTAGTAATGGAACAATCCCCTCCTTATTAGATTTATTTGGATTTGGTGGAGAAAATCAGACAGGTGGTCCTGAAACACTGATATTCAGTATGTTGGGAATGTTGAGAGGTTTTGCATTTAATGGATCAGTTCTCATGGATGCTGAAACATATACAACAAATCCTGCTCAACCGATTCTAAGGAATATGGAAACATCAAATCCTCTAACTGAAGGTATATCCAAAGGTTTGCAAATGGAGTTTGGAACAGTTTTGAGTTTGGCTATCAGACACAATGACACCATAACTGGAGAAGAAAAAACTGACTGGATGCCGTTACAAGCTATTTCATTGGAATTATTTGGTTTCGAAATAGAAGATATGTTTCTCCCCTTCCTTCCGTTCTATACTTCAAGATCTGCATGGATGGAATCTGATTTCCAATCAGCGAAAGACGGTGAAGCCTTTCCTGATGCGGATGAGTGGGGAAATGTTATGTTTGCTCCAATTATGACCTTACCAATAGGGTTAGGCAAAATAGTAATGATTGGTGATCCTGACATTTTCATTAACAAATGGATTGACAAAACCGAAGAAAATGACAATTTGATATTTAGTAGGAATTTGTTCAACTATTTAGCAAGCGATATGAATGTAACTGTAGGAAGTGCTATCCCTATTATCTTCGATGAAGGTCATGCTCATCAAAAGTTTTACAGTCCTTCAGTATACTCCATGGCAATAATGAAATTTATTACTGAAATGTCGATGTTTCCACTTTATTCGCCCTTTGTACCTGTCTTGCTTGCAGTAATTGCTTACCCATTAATACCAAAGAAAACACGATTATCCCCAGTGTTATGGACAAAATATAGAGGAGAACAAGGAAAATCACGTTTTGAGAGAGAGATACGGCGAATAGTTGGCACAGGTGCATATAGTGAAGCTGTTGGTCTTCTGTATAGATCACTGGTAAGAGGTTTAAGAAAAATGTCAAAACAATCAATGTCTTCGCCAGAAGAAATAGCAGAATACTTCAGTATAAAATATCCCTCAATGAGATTTAAGGATCTTTATGATAATTTAGTAAGAATAGATGCATATCTTGCTAGGCCAAGATTCATATCTGAACTAGTGTTTATGAGATATATGACATTTATTAAAGGATTAATTGATAGATTATAAGATAAAAATAACTTAAGGAAAAGTGAAAAAAATGAGTGAAGAAACAAGTGAAACAAAAGGAAAAGCGAAAGCAAAGACAGCAACAGAAGCAGTTGTTACACCAAAAGACGTAAAGAGAGTCTGGGAAGAAATATATAACGAACTAAGACGTGTAATTATCGGAAAAGTTGATGTTCTAGAAGATATGTTTATCGCTCTACTTGGTGGAGGACACTGTCTACTAGAAGGCGTTCCGGGAATTGCAAAAACCGTAATGGCTAATAGTTTTTCTCTAACTCTTGGATGTGAATTCAAAAGAGTGCAATTTACTCCAGACCTTTTGCCATCAGATGTAGTAGGAACTACTATCTATGATCCAAAAGCTGGAACATTCAAGATGAGAAAAGGACCAATATTCACAAATATCTTGTTGGCTGATGAAATTAACAGAAGCCCACCAAAAACTCAAGCAGCATTGTTAGAAGCAATGGCAGAAAAACAGGTAACAGTAGAAGGAACAACTTTCAAGCTAGATGATCCCTTTTTAGTAATTGCCACACAAAATCCAATTGAGCAGGAAGGAACTTATCCCTTACCAGAAGCTCAAGTCGATAGGTTCATGTTTAAGCTGTTAGTAGGTTTACCTACTCCTGAAGAAGAAAAGGAGATTATTCTATTAAAGCATAAACAGATCAAACAGTCAGTTCGTAGAGTAACAACTCCTATGACCATTACTAAAATGAAAGAATGCATTGAGACCCAGATATTTGTTCATGACGATATTATTGAATATATCAAGAATATGGTGATAGCAACTCGAACCGATCCTAGACTAACATTGGGCGGAAGTCCAAGGTGTAGTATAGCTCTTCTAAATGCATCTAAGTCAGTTGCAGCAATGAGAGGTAGAGATTACGTTATCCCTGATGATGTAAAAAGAGTTGCCAGAGTCGCAAGTGCCCATAGGTTGCAAATGAAACCAGAAGCAGAATTAGAAGGAACAACTGGAACTATCGTTGTAAGTGAAATACTTCGAAACTTACCTGTTCCAGTATAAATGAAATAAACAAATTAGGTGTAATATAGTGTTCACACGCCGAGGTGGTTGGCTAGTCTTTGGTGGAATCATAATGATTAGCGTAGGCTTTGCACTAATGGGCTACTTATCACTAAATACCATGTTAGATTCATTTGGTGTAAACCCCCAAGTAAACTCCACAACAACTGGAGGTCCTGCTGAAAATCAAGGTATAGGTATAATGGATTTCTTACATTTCTATCTTGATACAGAAGGAACTCTAATCTGGTTTTTCATAATCGGTGGAGTAATGTTAATCTTTTCAGTTCTGTTAGGATTACCATTTTACAGATTAGGAGCTAACCCAAAATCAATAGAAATAACAAGAAAAGTTTCAAAGCCCAAGGCTTTCGCAGGAGATTATGTATACATAGAGGTGACTGCTAGGAATAAATCCGTAAATCAATTACCAACTGTTGAGATTTATGACGCAATTCCAGAAGTTTTCGATTTAATTCTAGGTGAAAATTTTATCGTTACGCAACTGAATCCAAGACAGACAGTAACTTATGGATATGTCGTTAGAATCCCAATAAGAGGTGTTTTTGAGATAGGTCCTACTAAAGTTATTATAAGAGATCGAATGGGATTCTATGCTACAGAAGGCGAGATAATTACAAAGACAGAAATCTTAGTTTATCCAAGTTATGAAGATATTAAGAAATTGGAAATGATTGGCAAGAAAAGACAACTAGGTGTTCTGTTTGGTTTCCATAGAACAAAAATAAAAGGTATGGGTTCAGATTTCTGGGGTATACGAAAATACCAGACAGGTGATCCTTTCAAATTTATAGATTGGAAAGCTTTCTCTCGTTCAGGAAAGATGATGGTTAGAGAATATGAATCTGAAGAGAATATACGTGTGATTGTGTTAGTAGATTCTTCTGTAAGCATGGGTGCAGGTCTACCTAGAAATACTAAACTAGAGTATGCTATCCGAAGTGCTGTACTTCTTATACATCTTGCATTCGAGAAAAAGGATCTAGTAGGATTATGTATCTATGATGATAAGATAAGGAATTGGGTTGATATAACTTCGGTGAGATCTCGTCTATTTCAGTTTCTAGAGTCGCTTGCTCATGCTAAACCTGAAGGAGAAGCGGATTTGGAAGTTGCAATTGATTATCTCTTACAAAGAGTAAAACGTGCAGCCTATATTGTAGTAATTTCAGATTTAGAATCTCATCCTGATAGAATTATTAGAGCTATCAGAAGAGCCAGAGCACGAAAGCATAATATAACTGTTATCTCTCCCTTTGGACC
>DAOVER010000081.1 GCA_030668875.1 Candidatus Heimdallarchaeota archaeon | reverse complement strand
TATTATTAACACGAATGCTTGCTAGGAGTGTACTAATCCTATACCTTTTAGTGCTTATTGTATATTATCTCATAACTAAAAAAAGGGATGTTCTTTACATGATAATCGCTTTTATTATTGAGTTTCCAATATTGGTTTTCCTAGCTTACTTTGACCAAATGATTGCTTTGTTTACTCTGGCAGTTATAGGATTTTTTATTCAAATGTATGTAGGGAAGAATCCAAATCGTTCTTCCTCTCTTAAAAAGTCAAAGAAAAATATTCAAACAAATAAAAGTCAAGATAAGTCTTTCTTAGAAAAATAATTCTTAGATTTATTCTTTTTTTTATTAAATTCACCATTATAGTAAGTTCTATCTCTTCGAGTATAACTTATAACGAAATATAACGTTGATTTTACATCTATTAGTTCTTCTAAAACAATAATTTATTTGCCCTTCGATGATTTAAGCTCCTTTTTTAATGTTTGAAAAAAAACAATCAGCCACATAGCTATAAAAGTGTCTGCTGTGTTTTATTCAATACAAGAATTCGTGGTGTAATGTTCACTTGAAACTGATGAAAATTCAAATCAGCTTATCAGCTTTCAATTTGTTCACTTTATTAGAAGAGCTTTAAACGCCAGTTAAACAGCTATTGCACGCTAATTGTTACATAGAACCCCATCTGAAAAGATAGATTACAAGAAGGTAGGATAGAAAAGATGTAAGGCGAAAAAAGAAAAAGGAAAATCTAGTGCTAGACTAGAACTTTTTCAATTTCCTTTTCTTAAGTATTAGAGATGCTAGACTGATAACTGCTATAATTCCAATCATACTAAGTCCTATACTAGTTTCTTCAGTAGTAGTTGGAGCTAATGGTTCATAAACCACATAATGACAGTTTGAGATTGAACTTTGTTCAACGCCATCGCTAGCTACAATAACATAATAGTACACCCCACCGGAAGTCAATGTATCTGTATATTCGCTTATAGAAGAAGTGTCAAGAGGCATGAGACAACCAATATCCCAAATATATGAAGATGAACGATAGATGAAATATTCTGTCGCATCCGCAACATTATTCCAATATAGATTAACAGTTCCATTTGTTGTTGAATTATAGATAATTGGTGCTAATATTGGAGCTTGTAATGGAACGATTTCAACTTCAACATATCTCCGAACAGAGTTAGTTGTGTGGTAATTAGTAACCGCTTCGACATAATAATAATAGATCCCATCAATTGTTATAGAATCTGTAAATTTGCTTACAGTTACAGTATCAACAATTACAAATGCTTCATCAAGCAAAACTGGGGCTCTATAGATATTGTAATGTGTTGCACCATTTATGTCATTCCAGTGTAAATCTACTATGCCTGTTTCACTATGAAGAGGTGATATCTCTTCTAATACTACAACTTCATAAGAGAATAACTTACTTTTATAGAAGATATCAGAATCAGTTCCTGCACCTAAATAGTTTGTACTATCTGTCCAATAAATATGGAAACTTTCTTCAGCATCAACGCGAATAACAGGATCTGTTGATGATGAAGTGCTATTTATAGAAATTACTTCAGTTAATTCCCAAGATTCTGTTGATTGAACATATTTTTTGTAGAATATATCCCAGTCTCCACCACCTGAGGAGTTATAGTCAGTTAAGTCCTCCCAAGTGATGTGTATGTCACCTGAAATTGTCACACTTATTGAAGGGTCAAAAGAGGAAGTGGTGCTCTCTGTTGAAACTACTTCAGTTGTTTCCCAAGTTTGAGTAGTTGCATTATATAATTTGAAAAATATATCAACATCTCCACCAGAGCTATCATAATCCGCGGAATCTGACCATATTAAGTACAAATTTCCTTCTAAATCATTAGCAACTGATAAAAATGATGAGTAAACATTTGAGGTTTCAGTATTAATTTTTTCATCATTACTCCATGAATCATTTGAAGAAAACCACTTTCTTAGAAATAAGTTATTCTGATCATCATTTGAGTAAAAGACACAGATATTTCCTTCAGAATCAGTTATTACTGAAGAACCATAGTTACTTTGTAATTCAGTCATTAAATTGGTAGTTTCAATACCTACTTTTTCAGACCATACAAGCGCATTTTTCATTTTCTTCATATAGAGCAAATTATGATCATAACTTGATGGGTTAATTTCATCAATTTCTAACCATGTAACATGTAAATTATCATTGATATCTATATAGAACGACCCTTAGTATTGCTTTATCAGAATTATAGGTTAAAACATCTGTTAAGCTCCATGATTCAGTTGTTGCATTTCTGATTTTATAGAACAAATCCAAATCTCCACCTGACGAGTTGTAATCAGAGTAATCTTGCCAACAAACGTGTAGGTTATCCTCTGAATCTATTTGAATCTTAGGAGATCTTGATTCAATAATACTTTCATTGGAAACTATCTCTCTTTCTGACCAAGATTCAGATGACCTTGACCATTTTTGATATATAATCAATATCTGTCCCTGAACCCAGAATATCCTCTTTTTCTGCCCACACTAGATGAACGTTTCCTAAAGAATCAATCACTATATCTGATTCAAGAGAAAAAAGATTACTAAAATTTGTATGTACTACTGTTTCTCTCCAGTCTATGACAACTGGATTGATGACTGGGTTCTGATTAGTTATTTCCATGTTTGTATTTGTATTATCAATCAAATAGCTTGAAGCGCTACCTGTTAGAAAAATACTCATTATCAACATTGTGAAAAATAAAAATAAATTTCTTTCCGTTATTTTCATAAATCATCATCACTAATTGGTTCCAAACATTCAATCAATTTTTGAAGATTGTGGTAGATTCAACAGAATTCATTAGATATTTAATAGAAACATAGGCTTCTCGGTTGTATTTTACAAAAGTTATAAAGCAATTAAACAAAAAGAATTAATCATAGTTAAAAGTATCCCAAGAGATTTTCTATACAGGTTTTCCATTTCGTTCGCTTTCTCGTTTGATTTTCAACATGTCAATAAATGCTTCTAATCTTGTTTGAAATCCTGCCTCACCAGTTTGTTCGTCTACAATCAATGGCAAGACAGGCATACCATAATCTTCACTGATACTAGGGATAATAGTTTGAGCACTTAATTCTGGCATACAGCTGAATGGCCAGACATGCACCATGCCATCCCAGCCAAATTCGCGTAGTAGAATCGTTGCCCCTAAGCTTTCTTGTCCATCTTTACAACAGCATTGTTGGATACATGGTTATGTTTTGTCTTTATTAAAGGTAAAACATAAATTTGCTTAAGTATTTAATGCACCTACAATATAAGAACAATTTAACAGCGTATTTTTTTTTAATTTTTGTTCAATTCTACCTTTTACGAAAATAATATAAGTAATAAAAACAAACAAGTTTAACATAATGAATCTAGATAAGAGGGGATTTTTATAGGTTCCATAACTAATGAAACATTAGATGAAACAATCAATGTTTGTCATGTTGATGATGATGAGGGATTCCTTGAGCTTACTAAGATTTATTTACCACATGTTGAAAAAACAAATATTAACATAGATAGTATTTCTAATCCAGAACAAGTAGAAGATATAATTACAACAGCAAAGTATGATATTATTGTCTCTGATTACCAAATGCCTATAATGAACGGTCTTGAGTTATTCGTAAAGTTAAAAGAACAAAATTGTGATATTCCATTCATTATCTTTACAGGACATAGTAGGGAGGAACTTGCAATTGAAGCACTGAACTTAGGTGTAGATTATTACATTACTAAAGGATCAGATGCAAAAAGTCAATACAAAGAGCTTATACATGTGATAAAAACTGCTGTAAAACATAAAAAAGCAGAGAATAAATTACGAAGATCAGAGGAAATGATAAGAACTGTAATTAATAATATACCACAAGTAATTTTCTGGAAGAACAGAGATTCTGAATATTTGGGATGTAATAACAAATTTGCAGAAATTTCAGGGGTGGGGACACCTGATATGATAATCGGGAAGACCGATTTTGATTTAGCATGGAAAGAAAATGAATCATACACTTGTAGAGAATCTGATATTGCTGTAATGGAAACCGACACTCCTAAATACAATGTTTTGGAAGAATTGAGAAAGGCAGATGGAACAGTTTCATGGTTTGACACTAATAAGATTCCTTTACATAATGAAAAAGCGGAAGTTATTGGCATAGTTGGTACATATGAAGATATAACGAAAAGAAAAGAAATCCATGATATTTTAATAAGTCAGAAAGAAGAGTTATCAGATTTTGTTAGTACTATGAACCATGATCTTTGCAATAGTTTAACAACAATGAAAGGCTACATTGATATTTTCAAAGAAGAACAAGATGATGTTTATTTAGATAAAATAATCAGAATCATAAATAATTCAAGAAGATTGCTCAATAATTCAGTAATTTTAGCAGAAGCTGGATTAGTGATAGAAGAAAGAAATGTAGTTGACTTTAATCAACTAATAGAAGAAGTAGCAGATATTACCATACCATCAACCATAAATTTCAAACACGATAATCTTAGTGTGTGCTCTTGTGATCGTGAGAAAACAATACAAATTTTCAAAAATCTATTTGAAAATGCAGTAATGCATGGAAGACCAACAGAAATATATGTTAAACAAGAGGAAAGTAAGGAGGAATACATTCTCAAAATAATAAATGATGGAAAAAGAATCCCAATTGATGAAATAGATAGAATATCTGAACAGTTTAATTCAACTAAGAAAGGAAAAAGAGGGTTGGGATTAAAAATCGTTAAGAAAATAGTAGAAGCTCATAAGTGGAAAATCGACGTACATTCAGATAAAGAAAAAACAGTTTTTCAGATTAGAATTCCAATAGAGAACAGTTAACAAAGGATTATTCTAAATTTAAACTAATTCTTCTATGTTTACTTTCTACCCTTCAAGTACTTTTTTTAAATCTATAATCAGTCATAGTTGAATGTCTCCCAAGAGATTTTCTCTACGGGTTTTCCATTTCGTTCACTTTCTCGTTTAATTTTTAACATGTCGATAAATGCTTCTAATCTAGTCTGGAATCCTGCTTCTCCAGTTTGTTCATCTACAATCAATGGTAATACAGGCATACCATAGTCTTCACTGATGCTTGGAATAATAGTTTGAGCACTCAACTCAGGCATACAACTGAATGGCCATACATGTACCATGCCATCCCAACCAAATTCCCGAAGTAATATTGTTGCCCCTAAACTTTCTTGTCCATCTCCACCAGCATATTGTTGCATATACGGTCGAGCCTTATCTCTATATATCTTATGGTATTCTTTAACAAAGGGATTCATTTTTGCTGGCAGATCTGTAAATTTCTTTAATGAGACAGTGTTTCTACAGATTACTCCTAAGTCATTTAACCTTCGATACAGATTCAAATGAAGCATAGGTTCCAACACAACGTATATTTCTCCAATTATACCTATCTTCAAAGGATCTGCATATTCATCTATTTGCACTTGATCCTCAAACATTTTTGGTATAAGTTTATGGAAATTTTTAATTTCCTTAACTCTATGAATATCGAATAATTTCTTATGAACTTCACTAGCTACCCTATCAGTTTCCCCTTTTTCTAATTCCACTCCACGATAGAAATTAATTAGATGCTCAACTAGATCAAGAGAATAGTTTTTCACCCATATTTTACGAAGAGCTCCAATTGCTTGCCATGTGTTAAAATTATTGCTAACTGATTGTAAATCTCTCAGCATATTAAGGGGTTTGTGATAATCAATATTGGTATACTTCACCTTATACCCTAGTTCTTCTGTGATCACTCGTTGAACAGGGCCATAACAACTAGCTCTACAAGTTCCTATTCCTCCAATCGTAAAAACATGATTGGCTCCTCTCTCAATGCACTCAATCAAGGAACCTAGACTCAATTTAAATGGAGTACACATCCATTCAGGAGAGTGTTTTGATCCAATATCAAGTGTGCGTTTATTAGGTGTATGAGGATTAATAATTCGTTCGTCTGGAACTTCCATTTCTTGGAAAATCGATTTGAATAGAAGAGTCATAGGACCAAAGTGAGGATATGTTATATAAGACACAAATTTCAGCTCCAACTTTCTAGAACCAGATCAGGTTCTTTTTCTTCCAACTCAGGAATGAGTTCTTCATTTTTTCTCATTTGAAGTATATCGCAAAATGCTTCTAATCTAGTCTGGAATCCTGCTTCACCAGTATGAGCATCAAGTGTTAGAATAGCTAGTGGTGTGTCCGCTTGTATTTTCTTTGCAAAGTGTTTTGCATACTCCATTGAAACAGAAATAGGTCCGCAGATAAAATTCACAAGCATAAGGATTCCATCAATGTTTTGGTTTTCAAGATAATGCATAGCTGTTCCAACAATTTCATGTTCAAACTCAAAATATAGATAATCATTTCTTCCTATTAGATGTTTTTCTAATTCTTCTAAAGGTAATTTCTCTGGTTCTGAAAATTCTAGACCGAAATCTATCATTGATAAACGTAAGAGTTGCCTCTCTATTATTTTTCTTGGCATCTATTGAGAAGTAACTATGTCTACACCTAATTTCTGTAATTTCTTCCTAACGCCTAAAGATGCGTAATCATCATTCAAAACATAGTTGTGCCCAATTAGAGCAACTTTCAAAATTTCCTCTCCATTAGTGTTTAGTGGAGCATCATTTAATAGGACTTCAGATTTTTCCCATTTTTGTAATGTTTCTTCACTTATGTGAAGTTCATCGTGTGCCTTTCTATGAGCTCGTAAGGCTAGAATAGCTGCAAATATAATTCGCAAAGGGTTTATTGTGAATTTAAAACCAATATCAAATATGATTCTAGTAAGTCTCCAGAAGCCATGATTTTCTCTAGATGTACTATAATATGGTCCTATTATTGGAGGTAAATCTTTCTTTGTGTATTTTAGAATATCAGCTAATGCTACGAATTTTGGACAACCTACTTCCCGTTTCTTTCTACTTGCAAATCTTGGAACAAACAAGTAATCTAAATCTTTGTCTGCAAGATCTAAGACATGACCATGATATAATTTAGTTGAGTAACATTCATCGTCAAGAGTTTCTAGCACTCCCCTTTCCTTTGTGATTTTATTAGTAGGAGATGAAAGAACCACTTCAGCACCTAATTTTATGAAGAAGGTTTCCCACATATCTGTGAAATAATAATAAAGCAATCCTCTTGGAAAACCTACCCTTTTTTTGCGTTTTGCTGGCCTTTTATTGCCTAATCCCTTACTCATTGACCTTTCCTCTAAGTAATTCAATCTAATTTTTGTATAGGTCTCAATAGCTGTTAAACTTATAAGAAAAAAAAACTAACAGCTAGGTTTAAAGTTTTTCGTTAACAAATATTCATCGATAATTGTGTTTAGGTCTTTTCTCTTATGAAAGTTTTTTAGGAAAAATTAAGGGAAAAATAAAAGAGCTAGCAGTACTTAGTTCAAATTTGGTGAGAAACATGAAACAAAGTGAAAGACTAGCTCTATAGAAGTAAAATATTTCATACTTATAAGTATTTTTTTACAATTTTTTGGTGTTCATATAACGTAGGATAGATTATGCTTTGAAGGATTGTAGCTGTGCACCAACTTCCATGGTGATCCTCGGGGCCTACATCAAACGAACAACCTAAAAGCGAACCGTAAGCATCTTTACAAGAAGATGTGGGCGGTGTAGGAGGGGATGTGGCGTCCCCATAATGTACCTAGGCACTTCTAAAGAATTCATATAAAATTCATGTTATAGACTTATTGAATGATGAAGGAGAAATTCTTCTTCCTTTTTCTTCTAATAAGATGAACAATTGTAAACAAAATTAGTGATGTAAATAGTGTTAATGTGAAAGATGATTCCGTTACTTCTTCAAGCAGGATAGTAAAATCAAATATGCTCCCTTTCATTTCTAAATGCGTTCCATTTAAGATAGTAAATATTGTAGATGCATTATGATGTCTATTTGTCTTCTTGTCTTCTTAGACAAAGCTAGGTTTATGGTGTGCTTAGAGGTCATGATATAGAGCGAAGATACTCTATACTCACTCTTAGTGGATACATCACGTATCCTCCTACCCCGTTCGCACTACGTTTAGATAGTGCTTTCGGATCGCTTTTTATCAATATATTATATGCGGCATTAACGTCAGCATTGATCAAGTGACCAGCAGCAGAACGAAATAGCCCTCGGTGGATCCTTTTCCCTTTGTACCTTTTCCGTTCCTTGGGGAACTCATTATTCAGGAAACTGCTCTTGGAGGTGTATTGTTCAGGGATGGTCTCTACCTTTATCCCTCGCTCAGCTCCTTATATTTTAGCATATCGATGATTTTCAAGAAAGGGATGGTGACGAACATCTGGGTGGTTTTTTTCCAGAAATGTACCCCTTGTTTCCATAGCTCATTGTAGCCTATAATTACTTCATGTAGCCCTCGGTCGACCCAAAGGTCAACCAGATACTTGGTTAGTTTATGGATAGCATCGCTTAGCTTTCTTCTCCACTTCTCCTTAAGTTTGATGTAAGCTGGGCCATACTTCAATTGATTATTCGATTGTAATTGTTTTCTCTGCTGCTGACTATACTGTATTTGTAATTTCTTCTGTTCTTTCAAATAATATTGTGTAATGGACTTTATCCCTTTCCCTGCATCTTTGATAACAATCGGTTGACCTCCGAGGTTATCCACGAAAGCGGCAAGGTTGTCCATCCCTAAATCTACTGCTCCTTTTCTGATCAACTTTTTCCTGAGATTGGGTATACTTTTCAAGTAAACAAGTTCAAGGGTATAGTGTGTTCTTCGGGGAATAACTCTTACTTCTCTTAACTCTGCTTGAGCTGTTAGTCTTGTCTTGTAGGTATACTTCACTTTCTTCGGTAACACTAACCATCCATTGACTATCTTCGCCTGTTGATTGGTGAAGATGGCTACCACTTCCCCGTCCCTTTTTTTGTAGCTAGGTGGCCTAGGCATGGCAAAAAACAATGTAGGGTTCTTCTTCCACTCTTGTTTAGCTCGAAAATAGCTCTT
>DAOVER010000008.1 GCA_030668875.1 Candidatus Heimdallarchaeota archaeon | reverse complement strand
ACAAGCGCCCAAGCTCCCCTTATTGGGTCTGGCAATTTTTCTGAACGTTTAAGTCCGAGTAATACTTGATCTCCTAATGATAGCTGCTTTGGTATCACACCAGGCGTATCATATATCCTCAATCTAGTTGTTATTCTTAATACTTGTAGAGCTCTTGTAAAGCCAGGAACAGGAGCGACAGGAGCACTTGCTCTGCCTTTCAATATATTGATTAGTGAGCTTTTACCGGTGTTTGGTAACCCTATAAAACATGCGGTAATATAAAAGAAATCTTTCCCTACTGCTTTAATCATGCTATTCCTAAGTATTGAAGTACTAAGCCTTTCTCTTGCTGAAGTTGGAATAACTTTTATTTTTTCCTCTTGTAAGATATGCTTCCACTTCTGTACGACAGGATCAGGAACTAAATCTACTTTATTCATTGCAACAAATAGCTGTTTTGATCTATTACGTAAAACTAAATTTTCATATCTTCTTACTCTAGATAATGTTGGAAATCTTGCATCTATTACTTCTACGATTACATCGCTCCCGTGAATCATCTTACGTACCATATTATCAAAGTCTCTTTTCTTAGACGATGCACTCATTCTCCTTCTGGACATTGTAATCACGTTCTTGCGATATTTTGCTTAATACTCTTTAGGGGGGGTTACATCTGGGTGTCCCGTATCAAAGGGACCTTTCCTTTTTCTTGTTGGATCTGGATGTAAGGGACCAGGAAATTTAGGATCTCGGAAATGTGCTTCTATTATTTTTTTGAGTCTTTCTACTTCTTGTTCCAATTTTCTAACTCTTTCCTCTAAAGGTAAAAGTTTTTTTTCCATATATGTACTAAAAGCGTGAAAGATATAAACGATACGTTTCTAGTCTTCTCATGAAATTTCATGATGCTCACTGTCATATTTCTCGAAAGAGCTTTCTCAAGGAGTTTGAAATAACTACCTCAATGGAGGAATGGAGAGAGATGGGATTAGAATATGTGATTGGAGTATCAACCAAACTTTCAGATTCTATGAAAATAGTAGAAATGCAAAGTTCTTACAAAGAGATTATTCCGGGTATAGGAATTCACCCTTGGAGCGCAAAAAAACCTTTGACTGAAGAAATCAAATCCCAATTTCTTAATTTGACCAAGCTATGTGATGTGTTGGTAATTGGAGAAATTGGTCTTGATCATCATTTCATAAAAAAAGAAGAAAGGTATCCTCACCAAGTTGAAACTTTTAAGTTTTTTTTAGAATTAGCTGAAAAGGATAAATATCCTGTAAATATTCACCTAAAAGGAGCAGAGAAAGAAGGAGCAGAAATCTTGGATTCTTACAAGTTTCCCAGTAATAATGTACTTATTCATTGGTACTCAGGACCAGAAGAAGTTTTAAAGAAGTTTCTAGACAGAGGTTATTTTTTTAGCATCAATCCCTCAATTCTATCAGGGTCTCCCCACATTCAAATTCTTAAGGAGGTACCATATGAAAGAATATTAACAGAATCAGATGGTGATGTAAGTTACCACATAAATGGTGAAAAAATCATAGGGTCACCAAGTATCATTCCAGAAACTTTAAAGAAAATAAGTAAAATGAAGAAGGAAACAGTAGAAGAAGTAGCTTTACAATTACAAGCAAATCTTCGCAAATATGTAAATAAACTTCAAAGGTAATATAATGTCAAAAAAAACTGTGGGAGATATACTAAATAGAAGAGAGAGATATAAAAAGGATGTTTTGGAACTTCTGGATACCAAAGAAAAAAAGGTTGCTTATCATTTCAATTGTCCAGACGGGATTGTTTCAGCATCACTTATAAAACATCTATTTTCACGTGAAAATCTTGAATTTATTCCTGTTGACTATGGTCTTCTAAAAAGCAAGGAAGCGGCTGACAAACTGAAAAATGCAAATTGGTTTGCTATAGTTGATCTTGAACCTTTCAACTTGAAAAAAATGGAATACTTCTTTGATCATCATATATCGAATGAGAATAAAGAAATAAACGCAACAAAATATATCTTTGAAGCAGGAGCGCCTAGTGCTGCATTCCTTATTGGAGAATATTTTTCATCTCAACTTCCTGATTATTTACTAGAATTAGCTAAAATGACAGAAATCACCGATACTGCAAGCTATAGTATTCCTCCTCCATTAGAACTAGAAGAAGAATATACCCAATCTTGGGATAGGAAAATCTGGCTTTTAGAAGATGCTTGTAAAACAGCTTTTTCTGTTAATCAGCATAGAGAACTAGTAGAAGTCTTAACTAGTGAAGGATTAGAAGGAGTGTTTAAGGGAAATATCCAGAATCGTGTAAGAAAGCTTAGAGCATCTCGTAAAAGAGCTTTTGATATTGCTACTGGAATAAAAAAGACTGATTTTATTGTCATTATTGACAGACCAGTTCATTACAACATTTCATTTATTGCAGGTGAGGCTATGAAAAATGGAGCGATTGGAGCTGCATATATCACTGAATATCCTAATGAAGTGAAGATTAGTTTTAGATTAAGTAAAGCTTTGTCGACTGAAGAGGTGGATAAATTCAGAGTAGATTTACTAGCACAAAGCATGTCTGGTGGTGGACACAAACCAGCTTCAGGAGCAGAAACAGAGACACTTGAAGAAGCATTATCTAAAATTGAAAACTGGGGAAAAAATCACAATTTCGAAATGGAAACTGTTGATTTAAGAGGAAAAGAATAGAAAAGAAGTTACCCCTTTACATTTCCAATGGGTCTAACTCTTACTATAGGATGACTAATCTGTGCTAATTTCAAAGTATTAATGACTTCATCAATGTCTTTGTATGCAAAACCTGCTTCTTCAGCTAATCCTGACATCGATGCTCCTTTAACATAAATGCCTTTTTCCCTAAGTTCTTTTTGTAAAAGATCACCTCTAACTTGCCTTCTAGCTTGACTTCTACTCATGGTTCTTCCCGCACCATGTGCTGTAGATCCAAAACTAACTTCCATTGACTTTTCTGTTCCAGTTAGAAGATAAGAGCCGGTTTCCATTGAACCACCAATGAGGATTGGTTGACCTATGTCACGGTATTCCTGTGGGATTTCACTATGATTGGGTGGAAAACCTCTTGTTGCTCCTTTTCTATGCACCATTAATGTCTTCTTTGTACCGTCAACTGTATGTTCTTCAATTTTAGCAATGTTATGTGCAACATCATAGATAAGATCAAGTCCTAGTTGATCTTCATCTTTGCTAAAAACATCAGAGAAAACTTGTCTAACGTTATAAGTGATAATCTGTCTGTTTGCGAAAGCCATATTAGAAGCACAACTCATTGCTACAAAATAGTCTTCACCCTCTTTTGACTTAATTGGAACGCTAGCAAGTTCCTGATCAAGAATGGGAATCTTATATTGACGCATAGCTCTAAGGCTTGAACGTAGATAATCTGAAGCTACTTGATGCCCAAAACCTCTTGATCCACAATGAATCATAACAGTTACTTGATATGGTTTTACAATTCCAAATTTTCTTGCAATGTCTTCATCAAATATATCCCCAGGTTTAACTACTTGGATTTCACAATAGTGATTTCCTGAACCTAAAGTGCCTAATTGTCTAAGACCTCTAGTTTTAGCTTTTTCACTCACTTTTGAGGCATCAGCTTCTGGCATTTTTCCTTGACTTTCAATACGAAGAACATCCTCCTCTCTAGCATAACCATTCTCTAAACACCATTCAGCTCCGTTTTCTAAGACTGAAACAAATTCAGAGGAGGATAGAGCAGCTAATTTTGGATCATGTTTGAGTTTTACACCAACGCCCGCAGGAACCTTTTGATATAATTTTTCAACAAGTTCTTTGATTTTAGGTTTGACGTCTCTCTCTTCTAATGTAGTTGTAAGCATGCGGACACCACAGTTGGAAACAACCATTGAATTTGCTATGAAATTGTGAGAATCGTGTTCTACAGTAAAATCATAAACATTTCCTTCAAAATCTTCAATTTCTTCTATTTTTTCTATTTTATCCCATATCATTCCACTATTGTTAGTTGTCGGAATCTGTGATGTTATAAAAGAATCAAAATGAGGAAACTGCTTTGATGGGCGTGGATTTGTTTGCATGCCCCCATAAAGCACTCGCTCAACAAACCTCCTATTTACACCATGACTGTTTGTGATTGCTTCTGTGATTTGCATAATCTCCATACCATCATTCGAAAACGATTGTATTTTCTCTTTTGCTTCAGTTCTCCTTTTAATCTCGTTTTCTTTATGTTTTAAATATACAACAGCACCGTTAGCTAACCATCTTTTCCTTCTGTTGTACTCGAAATTTACTTTTGAGTAGAAATTAATTAAGTTGACAGAATCTGACTTTATATGAATTCGTATTCTGAAACTTTCATCCCCTTTACTATCTGTATAATTGTGTTTTTCTTCAGATATGCTGTACTTGACTCCAAATTCACTTAGTATTTTTCCGTACTGTTTAAAGAATTCTAAACCTGATTCAATATATTTGATTCTTTTGTTCATTCCAACTGTTGGGCTATAAAATGTATAACCAAGATTAGTAGCTGTAGAAGGAGTCGACATCTCAGCTCCTTGATAGGCTGCAATAAACAATCTTTTCATCCAAAGAGGAAGTTCAAAGAACCAAGATGGTAAAGTCCAATTTTGTTTTGATTTATTACCAAGTGGAATACCTAGTGCATGTAATAATGCTAAGAAAGATCTAGCTGATACTTTAGCACTATGTTCTGTAGAATGGATAATCTTTTCACCATACTTCGATGAAAAATCGATGTCTCTATAACGTGTATAGGTTCTAGAACAAGTCCATCCTAACTCTGAAATATCTGTTCTTATATCTTCAAGATCTTCAGGTTGTCCATAGAACCACACAGTACCTTTATCGGTACTTTTTCCCTTCTCAGAATACGTTACTAATGAACCATCACCTAGTACAAAACCGAATAGTTTGAGAAGAAGTGGAAATTTTGGTGAATCCATCCTTAAGGGAAGTAAATTACGGTTTCTAAGTTCTTTAATGAGAGCCTGCTTGTCAAAGTTTAAGTCAAGTTTTTCAAAATCCTTTTCATCCAATATTACTTGGTCTGAAGGTTTCTCATATGGAATTCCTTCAAAGGGGTATAAAGCTATCTCATCGCTACATGTGAGATCTTTAAGTTGAATCATTCCCTCCATAGTCCAAAAGGGATGATCACCTGTTGCTTTTATTTCATATCCAGCATTAGTTTTAATTCTGTAAACTGATTCTGGTTTTACTTCTAAGAAGCGGTTAATTGAAGAACTTTCAGAAATTAAATTATCAAAATCAATTGTTACTAATTTCTCCTTCTCCCACCTATCCAAAAAATCTTCAATATTGATGGTATATCCGAAATTCGAGAGTATTTTTGTATCTCCAGTGAGACAATTTATATCAAAACCCACTCCACCAGGGCTAATAACGCCTTCTTCCATATCAAAAGCTGCTACACCTCCTATGGGAAAACCGTATCCTGCATGGGCGTCAGGTAGTGCCAGTGCATATTTTTGAATACCTGGAAGTGTCGCAACATTTGTTATTTGATTGACAACTCTTCTTTCTATTCCTTGTTTAAGAGCAGGGGAAAGAATCAATCTTGCAGGTACTCTCATACCTTTTTTGAAAGATGTAGGAATTTCCCATGTTACTTCGTTTATTTTTTTCATTGGAATATTTTCATCTGACATTTATCTCAAAAGAACTGGATGATGGTTTTTAATAAATCTCGTGATTAGACAGAAAATTATCAAGAAAGAATGATTTTTATTTTGGATTGTATTTCTACAGATGAAACTAATGTTCAAATATACAATCCTTGATGATGAGGTAAAATCCGATTTTGCTTTCGAAGTCATTGCAGATACTCTTTCAGAACTTTTTCGCGGTGCAGGAATTGCATCAATGGTTGCAATGGTTAACATTAATTCGGTTAAAGAAACTGATGAATGGAATTTTGAACTTGAAGCCGAAGATGAACAATTACTTCTTTATGATTTTCTAAGCGAACTGATATATTTGAAGGATGCAGAAACTATACTCTTCAAAGATTTCGAAATTACCATTGATAAAAATGAAAAATTCAAACTCAAATGTAAGGCATTGGGTTCACAGATTGACTGGGAGAATGAAGAATTACTTACTGATGTTAAGGCTGTAACTATGTACGAATTCAGGATTGAGAAGAAGGAAAATCAGTGGTCTTGTCACGTGGTTCTAGATCTTTAACAGCTGTTCCTTTTTGTGAACTCTTACTAACAGCATATTTCTTGCTATTAGGCTTTGTTACACCAATAACAAGGAATAGACTTACTGAATAAAGTTTATAAAGCAACCTTTTCTTCGTTAAACATCCCTATCGAAAAAAGAGGAATCGAGATGGCAGATACAACAATTAAAGACAAATATTTGATCAAAGGAGAACCCTTTCTCTACACTAAAGAATTTGAATGGGTTCTTCAAGAAGGAGATGTGTACATATATGGTATCTCAAACTACGCAGCTGTAGAACTTGGTGAACTTGCATATGTAGAACTTCCCGAAGCAGGAGATACCTTTGAAGAAGGAAAATCTATGGGAATAATTGAGGCATTAAAAACAGTCGTAGACTTTTATGCGCCTTTTGACTGTGAAATCGTAGAAGTTCATGCAGAACTTGAAGATGATGCTTCTGTCATTACTGAAGACTGCTATAATGAAGGGTGGATCGTTAAAGTCAAACCCACTGGACCAACTGATGTTCTTATAACACCAGAAAACTTCATTAAACAAGTTGAAAAAGAGATTGAAGAAGGGTCTCATTAATCAATTAAGAGGTGATTTTTATGGGTGATAACTATGCTCACCCCTATTTAGCTAATTCTAAAAAGGATATAGACGAAATGTTGGAATATCTAGGAATCAGTAGTATAGAAGAGTTATATTCTGATATCCCTGATGAAATTCGATTTAAAGGACAATTGAAGCTACCTCATTACCAAAGTGAATTTGAGTTGATGGAAGCTGTTAAGAAAAAACTAAGCAAAAACATAACTACTAGAGAAGTTCGATCATTTCTTGGCGGAGGCGTGTTAGATATTTACATGCCAGCTATTCAAGATGAAATATTACGAAGAACTGAATTCTATAGTGCTTATACACCTTATCAAGCTGAAGCAAGTCAAGGAACACTACAAAGCATGTTTGAATATCAAAGTTTGATATGCGAGCTTGTTGGTATGGATGTTGCTAATTGCTCTTTATATGATTGGGCCACAGGAGTTGGTGAAGCAGCTCTGATGGCTTCAAGAATCACAAAACGTACAAAGTTTGTTTACACAGCTGCAATTGCTCCAAATAGAGAGGATGTTTTGAAAAATTATGTCGCTGGTGCTAATCTTGAACTAGAAATAGTTCCATATGATGAGACTACTGGAAAAATGGACATAGCAAAGACCAAAGCATTACTTGATGATACAGTAGCAGGCATCTACATTGAGAACCCAAACTACTTCGGAATTATCGAAGATGAACTTGATGAGATTATTGCGGATGCTCATGCCAAAGGAGTTAGAGTTGTTGTTGGAGCTGATATGAACTCTCTTGCATTGCTTAAACCCCCAGGAGAATATGGAGCAGACATAGCAATAGGAGAAGGTCAGTCCATAGGTGGTGGCCCATTAAATTTTGGAGGTCCGCTTCTAGGAATTCTTGCAATGAAATATAATAAGAAAGAATCTAGACAAATGCCTGGACGTATTGTAGGAAAAACCATCACTCCAAATGAAGGGGAAGTAGCTTATGCTAATACTCTCCAAACAAGAGAACAACACATCAAAAGAGAAAGAGCTACAAGTAATATTTGTACAAATGAAGCATTGGTTGCTCTAAGTTGTGCAATTCATCTAACTCTATTAGGACCACAAGGTTACAAGGAAACAGCTGAAACAATGTATCTCAGTGCTCACCATGTAACCAAAGAGCTTGATAAAATTGGTGTTAAGAGGGTATTTAACAGCGAATTCTTTAACACATTTACTCTTGATCTTAAAATTCCCAAAGATAAGAAACAAGAATTTACTCAATTCATGTTAGATAGAAAGATATTCCCTGGAATACCTTATTCATTTGATGGAGAAAATTATGACTACATTGTAACAACTTCTTACCTGCTTTGTGAAAAAGACCTTGATGATTTTGTTAAGGCGATTGGTGAATGGAGGAAATAAAGATGTACAGACAAGCAAAATACGATGAACCATTAATTTTTGAACTTGGTAAAAAAGGACGAAGAGCACATTTATCGCCAAGGTGTGATTTTTCTAGAGATGATATAAAAATCCCTGAAAATATGAAAAGAATTACTCCACCTGATTTACCAGAACTTCATGAAGGAGAGGTTATGAGACATTATGTTCATCTTTCACAGATGAATTATTGTGTTGATACTAATACCTATCCACTAGGATCCTGTACAATGAAATACAATCCTAAAGTGAATGAAACTATTGCTAGATCTGAAAAAATGATGTATCTTCATCCTAACCAACCTGTTGAAACAGTACAAGGAATTTTGGAAGTTCTCTATGATTTACAGATGTCATTAGGAGAATTAGCGGGGTTACCACATACTACACTTCAACCACCAGCTGGTGCAAGTGGTGAGTACACCGGATTAGCTCTCATTAAAGCATATCACGTAGATAATGGTGAAACACAAAGAGACGAGATTATTGCTCCAGATTCAAGTCATGGAACAAATCCAGCAAGTACTGTTTTGAATGGTCAAAAATTAATAGAAATCAAGTCTAATGAAGATGGCAGAGTAGACATTGATGCATTAAAAGCAGCTGTTTCTGATAGAACTGCAGGTTTGATGCTAACTAACCCAAACACTCTAGGTATTTTCGAAAAGGACATCATTGAAATGTCTAATACCGTCAGAGATGCTGGAGGTTTACTCTACTACGATGGTGCTAACTTCAATGCAATCGTTGGTAAGATTAGACCTGGTGACATGGGTTACGATGTTCTCCATTTCAACCTGCATAAAACATTTGCTACTCCACATGGTGGAGGAGGTCCAGGATCTGGTGCAGTTTGTTGTAATGACATACTAGAACCATATCTACCAGTTCCAACTGTCAATCATGATATGGACAAAGACTATTATTACTTTGATTATGACCGTCCAAAATCCATAGGAAAAGTTCATGGTTACCACGGTAACATAGCCGTCGCTCTTAGAGCATATGCATATATTGCTGCCCTTGGTGAGATTGGTTTGAAAAATACATCAGATCAAGCAGTTCTCACAGCTAATTATGCCATGAGAAAAATGGAAAAGATAGATGGATTAAGACTTAGTCACACATCGGCAATACCAAGAAAACATGAATCAGTTCTTGAAGCAACACCATTTTTACGAAACCACGATGTTTCAGGAATGGATATTGCAAAAATGTTAATCAGTCGAGGCTTACACGCCCCAACAGTTTACTTCCCATTAATTGCACATGAAGCTTTAATGATGGAACCAACTGAAAACGAAAACAAAGAAAGAATTGATCAATATGTTCAAGTCTTGGAAGAAGAGATGGATAAAGCAAGAAAAGATCCTGACTATGCTCATCAAGCACCAAAATGGACTTCAATTGGAAGAGTAGATGATGCATACGCCATACGAAACCTAACTCTATCTTGGAAAATGATGAAAGAAAAACAAGAAGAATAATAACAATTATTCTTTTTTTTATTTTTTATTTTTTCTTACGTTTTGTTTGTTCTTGTAAAGGAGGATTAATGAAAACTCCAATAATAAGAATTATTGACATTCCTAAAATTTCTTTGAATACGACTTTATCAATAAAATTATCTGGCATGCCTTCTCTAATAACTTCTATTGCTTCGAATCCAAAAAACACTATAAGAAATTGGATAACAAAATAGATTATTACAGCAATAAAAGCTCCTTGAATTAAATATCTGAATACTGGTTTATCTTTGCCTCTTTCTCTTTTATATAGAAATTCGGAAATTAGTAAACCTACTGCACTTAATCCTAATGCCCCAAAGATTGGAAAAGCAATTAATAGTGATATTTGTGAGGAATTGTTGAAATTAACTATATCACTTAGATAATAGAAGTGTGGTACTTGTGCTAGAATAGCTATTGAGAATAATGCGATAATACTGGGCCAAGCTGCTTGCTTATCCCATATTCGTTCGGTTTTACTCATAATAATCGTCCTTCTGTCAACATTCTTTTTGAAATCTACAAAATCGTTTAATTATAACTTTTGTGATGAAGAATTAAAATTGAATTAACATATTTTTATATTCACAACAAAAAATCCGATCAAAAATAGATGAACCGAGATTAATTTTCTTCTTCATCAAAAGAATATCCTTTTTCAATTCTGAATTCACAGAAGTTATGACCTGTACCATGACATTTAGTCTCCGTTACAATAGGAGGATCTTTGAGTATGAGAGCTAATCTTCCTGCCAAGTAACCCGCTTGAAAATCACACAGTGTTTCGTTAAGATTTGTTTCTGAAAGGTTTGCACCTGACGCATATGCACATTCATGTATGCGAATAAACATTTCTTCCTCATCTTCACCTTCTCTAACCTCAACAAAGGAATATCCTCTAGCTAGATAATTTGTCGGATGAGTCATATATTGCATGATAATTTCTGTTGCCGCCTTTAATGAACTGATGGGTAAGGATTCATCATGTAGAAGTGTATAAATAATGTTTTTTCCAGGCCCTATAACTCCAAGTTCTCTTCCAGCCGAATATAGAAGAGCACCACAGAATTTATCCCTGAATTTCAGAGAGATTATCTGTTGCTGTAAAGCACTAATATGAACAAAATCAACATCATTAGGTCTTAAAGCTTCTTTCATAAGTAATGAATTATGTCCATGCTGTGTTGTTTCATGAATGAATTCATAGAAAAGTTGTCTTCTGAAGTCTTCTGCAGGAATTTCTCCTAAGAATTGAACGCGTTTATCTCCCTCTTTAGGTTCGTATACTTGATAGGGTGCTTTACCGACTTCTTTTCCTAAGAACACTTCAATTTCAAATTCACAAAAATCATCACCTAATCCTCTACATTTAGTTTCCATAACGCTAGTTGCGGATCCTATCATAGCTTCTATAGTTCCTGCGATTTCTCCGGCAGTGTAATGACACAGCGGTTCGCCGATGTTGATCGCGCCAGCACTATTAACTAATTCATATATACGAAGAGTTGCGGTATATCCTTCCACTTTAGCTATGTCACAATGTGTAGCTTGGTATAATGGAACTACATTGTTATGACTATAGAGTTTAGCAAGAGCAATCAAAGCTTCTTGAAAACGTTCTGCTGGTTTTACCGCTCCTACTTTGGGGTTCAAAACAGTTAAGTAATAAGGAGCAGCACCATAAATGCCTAGCTCTCTTCCACTTTGATAAAGCAACTGGGGAATAAGTGGATCTAACTGGAGCAACGACATCATGACTTGTTGATAAATACCTATGTGGACATAATCACCTAAATTATTTCGTACAAGTTCTTGGGAGATTATGCTACTAATTGTATTCTTTGTTAGAATCATCATGCTCTCTCTTAGTCTTGTATCACGTTGTCTGTTAATGATATTAGGTAGAATTTGTGACCAGAGTTTTTCTCTAATGACATCTTCTGTAATCAGACCTTCTGCAATCCTTTCTTCGTTCATGATTACAACTGGAACACTCAGTATACCATATTGAGCAGCAATTTCCTGCTCTTCAGTGATGTCAATAGTACTTACATGAAGCATGCCTTTCATGGAAGTACCTGCGATGCTCTCAATAACACGTTCAACTTCTGGACAAGCAAAACAGTCAGGGCTTGTAAAGAATAGAAGGCGCACTTTTTCTGTATCTTGAAGTGTTTCTTCATCACTCATTTAGAATATCCCCAGTAACAAACAATTATACATTAATGATAAAAGTGTTTTCTTAATTTCCAGATGAAAAGTGGAAAAAGACAAATAAAAGACTAGAAAAACAGTTAGACTTTATTCTGTTGAAAGATTAAAGAAACGAAAAACTACATATTCATGGATTTCAAGGCATGAAATCATATTGTGGACGGATTTTTTGATTTTTAAGAAGATAACAAAGATTATATATCAATGAATAGAGAGAAATTTGAAATTTAATTAAACATTTTAAGTGATAATCATGATAGGACAAGGACAAGTACCAGTTATAATTTTGAAAGAAGGTACTGAAAGAGCTAAAGGTCAAGATGCTCAAAAAAACAATATTATGGCTGCTTCTATTGTAGCAGATACTATTAAGAGTACTTTAGGACCAAAAGGAATGGACAAAATGCTCGTAGATGGGTTAGGTGATATATTAATTTCCAACGATGGAGCTACATTGTTAGATGAAATTGATGTTCAACACCCAGCTGCAAAAATTATAGTTCAAATAGCTAAAGTTCAGGATCAAGAAACTGGCGATGGTACAACTAGTGCAGTAATCATTGCAGGTGAATTACTCAAGAAAGGTGGTGAGCTCTTAGATAAGAAGATTCATGCATCTCTAATAGTTGAGGGCTACAAGGCAGCATCAACTAAAGCTCAAGAGATTCTCACAGAATTAGCTCAAAAGATGGAACCTTTTCAAGAAGAGAGCAAGGTTCTAAATAACATTGCTAAGACTTCTCTACACAGTAAAGCTGTTCATTCAGCTAAAGATTCACTCGCACAAATTGCTGTTGATAGTGTAAAGAGAGTAGCTGAAGAAGATAATGGTAACTTCACAGTTGATTTAGATAATATTAAAATCATACAGAAGACAGGTAAATCCTTAGCTGCGTCTGAATTTATTGAAGGTGTCATTATTGACAAAGAAGTTGTCCACACAGCTATGCCAAAATCTGTGAAGAACGCTAAAATTCTTCTATTAAATCAAAATATAGAAGTTCAAAAAGGCGAATGGGACCGCGAAATTAGAATCAATGACCCATTAGAAATGAAATCATTCTTAGATAATGAAGAACAAATCTTACGGGATATGGTTGATAATGTCAAAACAACAGGAGCTACTGTTGTAGTTTGCCAAAAAGGTATAGATGACATGGCACAATATTTCATGGCTAAAGAAAACATTCTAGCTATTAGAAGAGTTAAGAAAAGCGACATGGAAAAAATTGCTCGCGCTACTGGAGGAAAGATAGTTACCAATCTTAAAGATGCCAAAGCAGAAGATCTTGGTGATGCTGGGTTAGTAGAAGAAGTGAAACTTGGTGATGACGAACATGTTTTTGTTCGTGAATGTAAAAAACCAAAAGCAGTTTCAATCATCTTATACGGTGCTGCTAAGTACGTAACTGATGAAGCAGAAAGAGCATTACACGACGCTCTATGTGTTGTGAGAAATGTTGTCGAAGATAAAACCTACCTACCTGGTGGAGGATCAATTTATACAGAACTTTCTCTAAAAATAGATGAATTTGCTGATGAATTCAAAGACAAAAGACAATTAGCAGTTAAAGCATTCGCTGATGCTCTACTAGTCATACCATCAACTCTTGCCGAAAATGCTGGAATAGACCCATTGGACATACTCAACGAGATCAGAGCAGCACACGCAGAAGGCCAAGTAGCAGCAGGGATTGATATACTGAAAAACGGTAAAATCGCTGATATGCAAAAAGCTGGAATTATCGAACCACTAAGAGTTCTTTCTCAAGCAATTAAATCTGCTAGTGAATCTGCTATAATGATTATGAGAATTGACGATGTCATTGTATCTAAATCAGATAGACCAGCTATGCCTCCTGGTGGTGGAATGCCTCCTGGTGGTGGAATGCCTCCTGGTATGGGTGGAATGGGCGGCATGCCCGACATGATGTAAAAACTCTTTTTCTTCTTTTATTTTCTTTAATTTTCTTGGTTTTCAGATAATTTTATAAGAAATCTTTAGGGTTGTGGCTTAATGTTAGAGAATGTTGAAACATTTTTGAAAAAAAACAAATCTTTAGTTATTTCATCTTGTAGTTATAATAATCCAAATCTAGCTAAATGCTCATACATTGTTGATGGGACAACACTGCTTATCGCAGGGGAACAGAACACCCCTTTTATTGAACAAATCAGATATAATCCTAAAATTGAAGTTTTTATCGAGAATAGTGAAACTACTCTTAAGTATCTTGGGAGAGCAGAAATTATTGGCAATCTTCCTGATCAAGAAAAACTGTTGGGAGAATTAGCAAAAAAAGATAAGCTAATAAGAAAAGGTATTTTTGGGATAGAACTTGTAAGAATTGTTCCAATCAAAATAATTGTTCCCCAATGGGATTATATTCAGGATTTTAAAGAAAATGAGCCCTCGATCATTAGAGATTTCTTCCGTTCCATAGCTAAAACACTCAAAATTTGGGTGAAAGGATTACGTTTACCTTTCATCTCTGTTAGTGTTGCAGCAGTAGTAGTAGGCACAGCTGTAGCCTATTATGAAACTAAGACGCTCAGTTGGTTGTATTTTATTCTTGCAGTTATCGGTATTGTATCCTTTCATTCGTGCGCAGATTTGTTGAATGATTTCTTTGATCATCTATCCAAAAATGATGAGGTTAACGAGAAACTAACGCCATTTTCCGGTGGTTCACGAATGATTCAAAATAAACTTTTCTCGACAACCAGAACATTAGTAGGGGCTGTATTTTCATTTATGATAACCCTTGGAATAGGGCTATACATTAATTCTGAAATTTCAGGGAATCTTGTATTGTACATTGGCATGGGGGGAGCTTTCTTAGGAATATTTTACGTTGGGAAACCGTTTAAATTAGCAAACTATGGATTTGCAGAACTTGCAATTTTTCTTAGTTTCGGTCCAGCTATTGTTATTGGATCATATTATGTCCAACTAGAAAAATTCTTTTGGGAGCCAGAACCTGTATACTCATCGATAATTGTAGGTCTTCTCATCTCGCTTGTTTTGTTTGTAAATCAATTTCCAGATTACGAAGCTGATAAAGAATCTGGTAGGAGAAATATTGTTGTTTTGACAGGAAGAAAGATTTCCTCAGTTATATTCATTGTTGTTTTAAGTATAACTTACACAACTCTAATCTTGTTAGTCATATTCCAAGTTTTACCTTACTTGAGTTTGATTGCGTTAGTGTCACTTATTTTTGCTATTAAGGCAATGATTACAACCAGAAAGAATTATGATAATTATCTAGCGATGATACCTGCTCAAGCAATGACAATTCTTACAGCTCTGGCATTCATGCTTCTCATGGCTGTTTCTCTCTTTATTGCAGCTGTAGTGTGGTAAAAAATAACGGATTACTCTTTTATTCTTTCTTTATTTTTCATAATTAGTTTTCCATTCTTGATTATCATATTTGTATGATTAACTGCATACTGATATGGAAGCGAAGAAACACTTGGAAGATCTAGAATTAGGATATCAGCATTCATTCCAAGATCAAGACTACCAATTTGCTGTTCTCTGTTAAGAGATTTTGCTCCACCATAAGTTGCAGCTAACAGAGCTTCTTCTGGTAACATTTTCATCATAAAGCAGCCAAGAGCTATAACAAATTGCATGTTTGTTAGATAACAATTAGGGTTAAAATCTGTTGACAACGCTACTGTCACACCTGCATCTTTGAACATGTTATAATTTGCATATTTCTTTGACATTAGAACAAAAGGTGCTCCTGGGAGTAAATTTGCGACCACTCCTGCATCTGCCATAGAACGAGCAGAAATCGCTTCAGCTTTTAAGAGATGATCGGCAGATGTTGCGCCTATAGTTGCAGCCATCAATGCTGCACCGACATTTTCCATCTCGTCTGCATGTACTCTTAGCTTAAAATCGTAATCTAATGCTTTTTTCAGGAAATGTTCAGATTCTTCAATTGAAAATGCACCTTGATCTGTCCAAATATCAACATATTCTGCTAAACTTCTTCTTTTGATTTCCGGAAAAAGAAGTATCATACTTTCAATATATTCCCATTGGTTTCCTATGAAATCTTCGGGTTTAGTATGACATCCCAAAAATGTTGGTATAACATCTATTGGGTGTTTTTCATTAACTTCATTTATTACTTCGAGGATTTTAATTTCGTCTTCTGGATTTAATCCATATCCAGATTTTGCCTCAATTGTTGTAGTACCGTGTACTAGCATCTCATCTAGTCGTTTCATAGCAAGTGCTGAAAGCTCTTCTTTAGAAGCAGCTCGTGTCTGATTAACTGAATAGGATATTCCTCCTCCGCCTTTTGCGATTTCAGCATAAGTTTTTCCTTGTATTTTCAAACTTAGCTCGTGTGATCTGTCACCTGCAAAAACCAAATGAGTATGAGAATCTACAAAACCAGGACAGATTGTTTTGTTTAAACAGTCAATAATCTCAAAATCGCTTCTTGTATACTCGGCTAGTATTCGAGATGAATCACCTATGGCTTCTATCACTCCATTACGTATTACTAAACTATCAGGAACTTCATTTGAGTAAATAGGTTCATATTTTGTGGCATTCCCAAGAAAAAGCTCAGAGGCACTCGTTAGAATTATTCCTTCTTTTTGATTAGAAATCATGATTGTCATATTTTTTAGAAAACGCGTTAATTTAAAGTTTACTTCAAACTATTTGAAAAAAAGAAAATAAAGGTAATGAGTTTTTTTATTGTTTACTCATTCAATTAATGTTTTAGAAGTTTCAGCCTAAGCTTCCAATTTCTTTTTCAACATCTTCTAGAATTTCGCAAGATTTGACCAATTCTTTCATTGCAGTATGATCATCATATAATGGTCTGTCTATATCTAGGAATTCTACATGTCGTCTGATAACCTCTTTGGCTTTAGTTACACCATCACCGAATTTAAACTCTCGAAAGTCTAAAGCTTGAGCAGCGGCCATAAATTCTATCCCTAAGACACCATAAGCATTATCCATTATTTGGAAGTTCTTTATGGCTGTATTCATGCCCATGGACACAAAATCTTCTTGATCTGCAGCCGCAGGTATTGATTGAATACTTGCTGGCATAGATAGAATCCTCATTTCAACGATTTGCATATCAGCGGTATATTGACTAAGCATTAAACCTGACATTAAACCTGCTCCTTTTGATAAGAAGGGTGGTAATCCCACGCTTAGAGCTGGGTGGTTCAATCTATTCATCCTTCTTTCAGACATTACACAAACCATTGTTATAGCAGCTCCAATCATATCCATAGGTAAACATACAGGAGTTCCTTGGAAATTGGCACCGGTTATCTGAATGTTCTCATCTGGGAAGAAAACTGGATTATCCCCTACACCATTCAACTCTATTTCAACTTGAGATCTTGCCCAAGCTAAAGCATCATGAACTGCTCCTAGTACTTGTGGTGCTGAACGCATTGAATATGCATCTTGAACTTTAACTTTGAGTCTCCCTTCATACAAGTCTCCACCCTTGAAAAGTTTGGTTAGTGACTTTGCACATCTAACTGCACCTGGAAAACCACGAACTTCATGTAACAGTGGAGTGTATGGTTTCATATTACCCATTAAAGCTTCAATTGACATTGCACAAGCAATTTCTGCTTGTTTTATGAACCGTAGAGAATCATAAAGGAAGATTGCGCTCATGGCTGTAAGAAGATTTGAACCGTTAATTGCAGCTAAACCATCTCTTGCTTTTAAACCTGGAACCTCAATACCTGCTTTGTCCATAGCTTCTTTGCCATCAAGTAATTCACCTTTATAGTAGGCTCTTCCTTCACCCATTAGTAAGAGAGCAATTTGTGACATAGGTGCTAAATCGCCAGATGCACCAACAGATCCTTTTTGGCATACAAATGGAGTTAATCCCTTATTTAGCATTGCAACTAGTGTTTCAGCAATAATTGGTCTATTTCCTGAATTACCATGAGCTAAAACATTAATTCTACCTAGCATTGCACCACGTACATATTCTAGAGGTGCAGGATCTCCTATACCTGCGGCATGGTTGTAAATCAGATATTTTTGAAATAAACCAACCTCTTCATCAGTTAGTACAACTTCGGAAAATTCTCCAATTCCAGTGTTCACACCGTACATAATTTCTCTGGCATCTATTTTTTCTTCTAGCATTGTTCGACATTTTATCATCCTAGCCATTGCATCAGGGTGCAACTCGACCTTTTCATTATGTCGCGCTACCTTTACTACATCTTCAATTGTTAATTCTGAACCTTTTATAATGTAAGTCATATTCTAATCCCTTGATATGATTTAGGAAGACTATAGGCCTTTCATTTAAAATTTTTGTCCAAAGGATTTGAGTTATTGAGGTATAATGTTTATTAACTGTGTTTTCACATCTGTATAACTTTCCTTAATGTTAGAAAGCGTAACGGATAAATAGCACCCAACAAAATGGATTTAGGTAATAATGGAACATGAAATTATCATCTTAGATGGAAATTCCCTGACAATCAAAAATTTGATTGAAGTCACTAGATTTGGAAAAAAGGTAAAAATTGGTGAAAGAGGAAAAAATAGAATTAAGAAAGCAAGAAAAATCATAGAAGATAAGCTTGAGAAGAATGAAATCATATATGGTGTTTCAACAGGCTTTGGAAAACTTGCTAATACAATTATATCTCCATTAGGTAGAGAAAAACTACAAAGGAATCTTATCATATCACATAGTATAGGTTTTGGTCCTTATCTACCTGATGAAATTGTCTTAGGAGCAATGGTTATAGAACTTAATTCCTTCTGCAAAGGAGGTAGTGGAATAAGACTCAGGACTGTGGAAATGCTCGAGAAGCTAATTAACAACAATATCATACCAATAGTACCTAGCATAGGTTCTCTAGGAGCAAGTGGGGATCTTTCTCCTCTTGCATACATAGCAAGAGTACTCATAGGAGAAGGGGAGGCAAAATATGAAAATAAAGTACAAAAGAGTTCTGATATCCTTTCGACACTCAATTTATCACCTATCAAACTCCATGCAAAAGAAGGTATTTCACTAATTAACGGGACACATGTGTTAACTTCATTTGCTGCACACACTGTTCTTGATTCAGAAAACATCTTGAAGAATTCTGTACTTGCCATAGGTTTAACATTGGAAGCTTTTGATGGGAATATTGATGCATTTTCTTCATTTATCATGAATCTTCGTCCTCATGAAGGCCAGATGAGATTTGCTAAATCTGTTCTCAATGTTCTTACAGGCAGTGATTTGCTATCTAAGCAACCAAAAAGGATTCAAGACCCATACTCTATCAGATGCTCACCTCAAGTCCATGGAGCAATTATAGATGCAATTGAACATAGTAAAAGACTGGTTGAAATCGAAATCAACTCAACCACAGATAATCCTCTGATAAATCAAGTAACAGCTGAGGTGGTATCTGGAGGTAATTTCCATGGAGAACCAATCGGGTTAGCGATGGATTATTTAGCCATAGCTATGACAGATCTAGGTAACATATCTGAAAGAAGAGTTAACCTCCTATTAGATTCCTCAATATCTGGATTACCGTCTTTTCTTAGTGAGAAACCTGGTTTAAACTCTGGGTTAATGATGATACAATATGCTGATGTAGCTTTGTCGGGAGAAAACAAAATACTCTCATCACCAGCTTCTATAGATAACACCTCTGTATCGGCAAACCAAGAAGATCATGTTTCAATGGGACTAACAGCTAGTAAGAAAGCTTACCAATTGGTGAAGAATGTAACTCAAATGGTAGGGATTGAGATTTACACAGCATGTCAAGGCTTAGAATTTTTGGAAAACAGAACCATATCAAATACTCTTAGCAATATTTACTTATTTATTCGAGAAAAAATACCTCCACTGAAGGACGATAAGATATTTGATGCAGAAGTGTATTGGATCTCAGAGCAAATAGAAAAAAGATCTTTTATCAAAATTGCCGAACAAAACATAGGAGAAATCCTTGGTGATGGTTTGTGACTATAGCAGTTATTGGAGACATTCATGGTTCATTTAGCAATCTAAATAGGCTTATTCCAAAAATCAAACAAGTGAAAGCACTTTTTGTTGTGGGAGACATCACAGGTACAATTTCATACCCGTTAATCTTAAAATCAATACTTGAAACCAAAACTATTTCTCGGGAAAAATATACTGATCTCGTCTATGGGAAATATAGGGAGAAATTTGTTAAATTTCAAATTAAATCAGCATCTAAGTTTCTTAAACTCATGCTGAAATTAGATTATCCTGTATTCTTTACGCATGGAAACAGTGAAACTGAAGATGTTAGAGAATTTTTCAATTCACAATCGAAAGATAATGATAACCTATACTATTTAGATAATACCGTTGTCAAACATGATGAATGGATTATTACTGGATATGGATATTGTTCTCCTGCTACTTATAGAAAAGCTCTACAAACACCTGGAGAGAAAGAAGACACTGAAATCATCAAAGATTTGCATGCTTTAGAAGCTAAGTTGTTAAACTCTAATTTAGATACCAATTTAACTAAATTTGCTCTATTTCATGAACCTCCATTCAACACAAAAGCAGACTATCTCCCATTTCTGAAAACTCATGGAGGTAGCAAAAATATTCTAGCGCACATTAATCGCGTAAAGTATGATTATGTTTTTGCAGGTCATATTCATGAATCTCAAGGATATGAGACTAGGGAAGGATCATTAATCATGAATCCTGGAGCTCTAGTGAATGCTCAATGGGCCACCTTAAAACTCAAAGAAAAGACCGTGCAATGCAACAAATTAAAATCACTTTTCAATCTAAAGAATTTCATCTATAATACTCGTAATCGTTTCAAGTGAAGATGCAATTAGAGTGAAGGAGCTCACCATAAAGTTAATAAGGACTTAAATTTACTCAAAAATAGTTAAATTATAGAGTGTAATGATGATGATTCCAGTTGTTGATGTAGATATTAAAGAAAAAGAACTGCAAGCTGTTCAAGATGTAGTAAAAAGCAAGTATTTAGTAGAGGGGAAGAACGCTCGTTCATTTGAGCAAAAGTTTTCTGATTTTACAGGAACAAAATATGTTACAACAGTAGTGAATGGAACTTGTGCTTTGCATCTTGCGTTAGCAGCATTAGAAATTGGTCCAAAAGACGAAGTAATCACAACACCTTATACGTTTATAGCATCTTCAAATTCAATTCTTTTTACGGGAGCAATACCAGTTTTTGTTGATATAGATCCTGAAACATATAATATAGACCCTGAGAAAATCGAAGATAGCATTACAAAAAACACTAAAGCTATAATGCCGGTACACATTTTCGGAAATCCTTGTGAGATGGGTGCTATAAAAGACATAGCAGAGGACAGGAATCTAGTAGTAATAGAGGATTGTGCTCAAGCACATGGAGCAGCTATAGAAGGTAAACATGTTGGCAATTTCAGTGAAGTAGCTGGGTATTCATTTTATGGAACAAAAAATCTAGTTGGTGGAGAAGGAGGAGCGGTTACAACAAATAATGAGGAGTTATTTGAGAAAATAAAGAGCATAAAAAACCATGGTAGGAGTCCAGCGGGGGGTTATGCACACTACTTAATTGGTTACAATTTTCGTATGACAGATATGTCAGCCGCAATAATGAATGTGCAAATGGATAGAGCAGAAGAGATCTTATCAAAAAGACATTATAACGGAGATAGTTATAGAGAACTCCTCAAAGATACAGAAGAGATTCAACTACAAAAAGTCTTACCAGGACATCAACATTCGGATTATATACTGGCACCTCTTATTCAGAAAGAGGGCATTACTCGAGAGCAGATAATCGAGTATCTTAAGTCAAAGAATATAGGATCCAGAACAATCTATTCCTTATTATCATATCAACAACCATGTTATCAAGATTTGTCAAATTGGCCTTTATCCAGAGTTATTGAGTATCCTGATTATTCAGAGGTTAAATGCACAGTAGCAGAAAATATAGCAAAACGACATTTTGAGCTACCGATGGTTACCTCATTAACAGAAGAAAATCTAGAATACATTGCAGAAACCCTTAAACAATACTTTTAACTTAATGTTACAAGTTAGAAGTTCTCATTTTTCTTCTTATAACTGATTAATAGTTCCGAAAACCTTTTTTGAACAAATAAATAATTAGGTATGAATAACATGAGTGGTACGAGCGAGGATGATTTTCCTCTTTATATGTCATCAGTTAATGTAAAAGAAGATAAAAAAGTTGAATTAGAATTAGCATATAGTGGAGATTATGCAGGAATTGACAATGTTTTTCTTATTGGAAATAAAAATGGTCTTGTACCAGAGGTAGGTACAGCAAAGAGTTTTACCAAAGAAGAGGAACCATTTGTCAGTTTCAAAATCACTATCCCAATTTGGGAAGATGGCAATTTCCAAGCAGTAGTGGAGAAAGGAGGAAAATACATCTATGAACCAGGTGAAGCACATAATCTTGTGTTTAGAGGGCGTGGTGTTTTTCTAGATCTTCGAAAAATATTTCATTTAACTTCGGATGTCAAACCACCAAAAGATGAAAAAGGAGCCAAGAAAGATAAAAAAGCAAAGAAAGCTAAAGAAGAGATTCCAATCGAAGATAGTGGATTACCTCAGGCATACGATGAAGCCAACATGTTATCACTCATGCCCCGCAACTTCAAAATTTTTGGTCCAGATATGAAAAATAACATGCTTCAGTTGTTAGATTATTTATCAAACTCAAAAAGTCAGCAACTTATTCTTGATAGGGTTATTCTCCCAGATATCGCTAGAAATTTGAAACAGTGTGTCGTTGAAGAAGGAAGAGCATCCGTTTATGATATTTGTTTTCCAATCATAATATTTATTGAAAGAGCGTTGATTCTAAGCGGAATGATACACGAAGAAGTTGTTGATGAAGAGAATCTTCAGAGATATCAGAGAGAAGTTATCAATAAAATTCCTGAAACCGTTAAAAGAATTAAAAATATTGAATTTCGTAATTCAACGGATTTGATAAAGAGAGAATATGACGACGATGTTCATGAACTACGAAGCAGGTTAAGAGAAGAAATTTAGTTTATTTGAACATTTATTTTCTTCAATTTGTATTGATGATAACCAATCAGTACTCTAATGAAACCATTCTTAATACTCTCAAAGTTTACAGGTTGTTCCAAATCGATTTCAAGCTTATCAATGGTCGTTAATTTCTGCTCTGAAGAAACGACGATTAATTGAAACATTGAAATCCTATTTAAAACTCTTGAACTAATTTGTTGATTACCTCGTCCTAATAGAAAACCTTGACCCCCAATAGGTGTCAATAGAACTTTTACTTCTTTTTCAATGGTAATTTTGTGCAATTGCTCTTCATTCACATCTCTGTATTTTATTTGACCATCTATAAGAACATCAATACCTAGTAATGTTTTCTCAATATCGATGGCTTTCATAATATGATATACAGTACTTCCTGTACCCAATATTACTATACCCTTGAGAATATCATATTCATTTACTAATTCCTCAGAAAGAGGATAGAAATCATCAATAACGCCTCCAGAAGAAGAGATTTTTCCCCCTTGAATTAAGCCTGCTTTTTGAGGAACAATTAATTGCCCAAAAAGGGAAGATTGTACCCTATTCTCTCTGAACAATTCTTCGTTTACATCCATAACATCTTCTGGAGCAAGAACAATCTCTTCATGAACCATTTCATCAAGGATTTCACCCAAATCGTTTGGTCTATACAAAAAACAACCACTAAACATCTTTACACCAGAAGGGATTCCCAAGGCAGGAATTTTATCTCCAACCACAGAAGCAACATCTCTAGCTGTTCCATCTCCACCAACAAAAAGGATTAAATTTAAATCTAACTGCAAAAATGTTTTGCAAGCTTCTTGTGTGTCATTTGCGGTTGTACGTTGTTTGGAAGGATTGAAGACAAGTTCGCACTCGAAATCATAATTGGCAAGAATAGATTTACCCATTGGGTCATCACAATAATAGAAAGTTATAGGAAGAGAAGGGTCTATTGAGTCTAGAGCTTGTTTCACTCTTTCAAAAGCGTAAGTTTCACCTCTTTCAAAGAATTCCCAAGCTTCTTGAATAAAATCAGTACCTTTCCAAGCCTTTTTTCCACCAAGACCAGCAATAGGATTAATTAGAAAACCAATATTAAGCATTAGGAACAAAATATTTCGGTAGTTAGATTAAACTTTCTATTCAGCATTAAGAAAATCGTAAATTTATTACTTCTCCTCTTTCAAAGGTGTTGGTTTTTCTTTGGTTTTAACTACTTTCTTTTTCTTAGGAGGTGGAAAGTAGAGATCAATAATTCTTGAGAAACTCGCTTTTTTACCATATTTCTCCTCAACAAACCTTTTGTGTATAAAGAAAACACCAACCAATACAACTGCAATTATAGCATAGCCAAAAAGAATTAACAAAGGATCATGTGCAAATAAACCAGGTTGGACATCACTTATGAACATAGGATAAGCAAACATGGATATTAGCCAGATTATTCCCCAGATACTAAATGTTACAAGTATATTAGTACCAGAGAAATTACCGTGAATGACGAGAAATAAAACTGTGATAAGAATAGCTATCAACAGATAAGCTCCTCCGTAAAAAAGTAAAAGCTCTCTTTTCTTATAGTCGGTCACAAGATTATGAATGTGAAGACGGTTTTAAATTTAACTAATGGTCTTAATAATTTATAACTGAAAAGAACCAAAAATGCAAGTTTTCAACAAATAATAGTGAGAAATTTTAGATTATCACACAATTTTTGGAAAGGTATATATAGGAAAAGTGGCATATATTATTGCTAGAACGTTAGAGTCTGACAAATTCCTAAAAATAGGAAAAAAGAACATACGTATGAACAATATGTATGGAAACGGCTTGAAACTCATTAGGGTAGAGGTATTTGGCTCTCCTAAAAGTTTATAAGGACTAATGATAGGAGAGAATAACACAATAAAAAAAGACGACTCTTAGAGAGGCTCTAAAGAGTAAGACAACCAAGGAAAACTAGGTTGAAAGAAAAAACAAGGTGAAAATAATGAAAAGAAGAAAACTGCCTCGTGGTGGAGAAGATATCATGAAGGTCCTGGATATGAGTGGACCAATGACACAAAAGCAGATATTGGGTTCTGTAGATCAGCCTGAAAGAACGGTAAGATACGGTATCAGAAGGTTATTAGAAAAAGGAATCCTAAAGAAAATGTCCAACTTAAGTGACATGCGCAGCGTATATTATTATCTCGATTTAGATATTCGTGCGAATTTCGAGTTCTTAGCTAGTTCTAAGAATGAAGTAGAAGTTTCTCAGTCAAATTAAGTTTATTTACTTTTGGGTCTTTTGGCCCCTTTATTCCGGGAGATGGAGAGGGATTTTTTTCCTTTTTTCTATTTTTTTAACAATAATGTTTTTTTAATATGTCTCTACTCTCTCTATCCATCTTTTCTAAAGGATTCCAATAAAGAGTTAGTTTTTCCAATCTTATTAGTCTTTTTAATGGTTTTAAATCTATATTAGAAATTCTGTTAGAAGCAAGATAAAGATGTCTTAATTTGTAGCTAGTGGTCAATGGAGATAAATCTACATCAGTCAATAGATTATTATGAATATAGAGATTCTGAAGGTTTTTACATTTGCGCAAAGGTCTCAAATCAATTTTTTCAAGTTTATTATCCATAAGGTAAAGAGTTTGTAAACTTGTACAATGTTCCAATGGTTGTAGATTGATTGTTTTAAGTCTACAATCGTATAGTGACAGTGTATTCAAGTTATAGAGATACTTGAGTGGTTCAAGTTCAATGTCTGTAAACTCGTTATCTGAAAGAGAAACATATTCTACAGTACTGCAGTAACCTATAGATGACAGGTCAATTGATACAAAATTATTTTTGCAGATCGATAAAGAATTCAATCTATACATATGTTTCAAATTTGACAAATCAATACTTTGAAGTTCTTGTTCACTAAAAATGGCTACCTTTGATGAATGCTTGTACTCTTGTTTATACGTCTCTCCAGATTTTCGAATGCCTTTAAACTCAACCATCATTCTTATATCAACCTATTAGTCATACAGAAATAAAAGCATATCTTTATGATGAAAGGATGGAATGAAGATGAATTTCATTAGAAACTCGCTTAAGTATCCGTTTTCGAATCCATAAACGAGTATCCTGCAAACACCTTTATCCAATTTGTGAACCAATATTGTTTCTTTACCTTTGTCGGGTTATAACTATATTTTTCTCCAAACACCTTCTCATATGCTTCCTTTGTTCCCATTATCCTTGTCAGCATCTCGAACTCATTTATCTCTTTCCAACTCAACACTGCATCTTTCATCAATTTTGCTACATTCGAGCTCATCACGTCATTTACCACCATATCTTTCCCGGCTAAGAATATGCTAGGCAACATTATTTTTTTCTCTAGAAATTGTTTTATGTTCTCCTCTGTTCTTAAATTGAGCACAATCTTTTTCTTATTTTTTTAATAGTCCACAGAAAGAGGTTATCAACCGACTATCAGGTACTTTTGTGATGGCGTGGCTGATAACATTCTTCACTATTTCTTTCAGAAGTTTTTTTAACACTGCTTTTTTCCAATTTAGTTAGTTATTTGTATTTTTTCATGTAGAAAATACCTTTTTGAGACAAATAGATTCTGCTTATATTCTTTATCTGTTAAGTTGATATGATTCAGTAAATGAATCAAAACTAATGATAGGTAATTAAATGAAAACTAATAATAAAAATATACGAATTGGTGCTATTGTAGCACTTGTGCTTTTGTCTTTTATGACACTTAGTCAAATTAATGGCGTACAAGCCTTGGGTGCAAATGTTTCTGGAACCGTCACTTGTGACAGTACAGCTGTTAATAACGCCTTAGTGAGTTTGATTGTTGATGATGTAGTAGAAGACACAGATTATACGGATGCAAATGGAGACTACTTGGTTATATTACGAGATTTATTAACCTCCACCATTCCCTGTACAATTAAAGTTGAGAAAGGTGGATATACTACCATTTATCGAGATACTTACCTTTATCCTAGTACTCCCACTTATTTTGATATCGAATGGGAAATAACTCAAACCTGTAATGGCCATGTTTATGACCATGTAGGTGATGCTTTATCAAGTGCAACTGTCAAATTGATTAGAATAAGTGACAGTGCAGTCTTAGAATCAGGTACAACAAACGTTAATGGTTACTATTCTTTTTCCGAAGACGTGCAAGAAAACCTTTACTGCAAGATTCAAGCAGAGAAAACAGATTATGAAACACACTATATTACCATGAATTGTGATGAGCAAACGACTTATACTACTTTTAGAATTGCAGATACTACAGTAGACAAAATTGCTGTATTCTTCTATGCTACAGATGCTATAACTTACGACTATATCTCAATTTACGGTGACCAATTGGAAGAAGAAGAGGGATTTGGCACAATATTGTACTATGAAAATACTTCTAGTTGGCGAATAAATATGATATATCTGGATAGCATAGAGAACTCGGATGATTTCGTCTTCATACACATTATGACACATGGAAATTATGATGAAGAGGAAGATGATTCTTACTGTCGAATGCAAGATCCTGCTGATCCTGGTGACCCTGATCTGATGTACTCTAGTGATTTTGCTACTTACTTGGGTTACCTTGAATCTGAGAATATCTTTGTTCTAGTAGGTTCTTGCGAATGTGGCGGATTTGTTGATGATCTTGAGGGATCAAATCGATTCATCATATCTACAACAGATCATGACCATGATTCCTACCCATATACTCAGAACATCCCTAATTGTGAACCTTGTTTTGAACACTATTTCTTCTCAAGAATCAGTCAAGGGTATAGCGATTTTAGCTCATATACTTATGCAGAAACACAAACAGAAAATGCACACCCACTCCAAGATCCTATGTACGATGATGAGATTTCTTATACTTGGTTCGAATGGTGGTAAATTGCATAATAATTGGTATTTTCTTTTTCCTTTTTTCTTTTGTAACAGATTAAAAGGGAAATCCAATCGAAACTTATTTATTTCTAAAATAAGTATTTTAAAATTAGAAACTAGGTGAGATAGATGGAAGATAAATTTAAACAAATAGCGCGAATAATAACGCGAATAGCTTCTACATTAGTGTTGATTCCAACACTTCTGTGGGTTTATGCTCCTATTATTGCAGGAATTCTTTTTCCTATGATATGGATGTTTCCTATAGCTTTCACTTCATGGTGGTTGTTGGCATTCCTGGGAAACAGAAATTGGTTTAATGGATGGATTGAGTTGGAACAGTTTACTCCTGGAGTAATTACACTAGTTGTTTTTGAGTTCTTAATTTTTCTTTTTGGGTTTGTGCTGTTCGCTTGGGGAATTATCTATCTCGCTAAGATTACATTTAAAAAAGAAGGATTAGCGAAAGGAGGTCCGTATAAACTCATTCGCCACCCTCAGCATTTAGGGTTGATTCTGATGACATTTTCTCTCTCTCTCTATGTTCCCTGGACAACCGATGCTGGGATTAGAATTGGTGAGGTTCTCTCTTGGTCTCTCTTTTCTCTCATTCTGTTTCTATGGTCAGATTACGAGGAAAGAAGATTAGCCAGGAAATTTGGTGAGGAATACATTCAATATCGTTCTAAGAGAGGAGTTTTTTTACCAAGGATTTTTAATAAGGCAAAAGAGAGGAAAAATTTCTATGAAATAACATATTGGAAACGTTATCTTTTCACTTTCCTTGGTTATGTAGGATTCATTGTAATAGTGTTTATTGTTGTGTCCATACTAAGCGGACCACCATTTCAGGTTATTCAATATCCCTATGATAAGTGGTACTAGACAAATTAGTTGTATTCTCAGGAAAAAACATTGAAGGGTAGAGGAAACTGAAGAAAAATTGTATCTTTGAAATAATCTTAAATTGGAGCTAGCAAAACAAATTCCTTGTTGATAGGTTAATCAAATGAAACTTAATGCTAGCTCCAATCATTTTTCTCCTTTTTCATTAAATAGTTTACCTCTTTTCGAAAAAAATTGGTACTAGAGAATAATGCATAAATTACAATTATTTTCTTTTCTTCCTTTTTTCTTACAGAAGTTTCTTTGTCATTATCTCTACAATTTAGTTAGTTATAGTTTTTTTCTTGAATTAGCTGGAGGTTCTCTAACTAGTATCATATATTCAACAGTGCTTCGTCATAACTCCTTCCTTCTAGCAGCTCGTATATCATATATGAAGCAAATGTTTTGAGTTTTTTTACCTCTTGAGAAAATGTTAATATAAACAACCATGTGTATTAATTGGAGCTAGTATTATTACCAAAGAATCGCCAAAATTTTTTAGAAGCTAGCTCCTCTTTTCCAGCGTCTATTATTATTTAGATCTAGATATTCGCGCAAATTTCGAGTTCTTAGCTAGTTCTAAGAATGAAGTAGAAGTTTCTCAGTCAAATTAATCTTATTTACTTTTGGGTCTTTTGGCCCCTTTATTCCGGGAGCGGAGTGAGGGTCTCTCCCTTTTTTTTGTTTTTTAATAATAATGTTTTTTTAATATGTCTCTACTCTCCACTCCGTGTAAGTATTTTCAGATGCCACATACACATGGTATCCCCCTTTAATTAACTGTCACCAATGTGGGTGAAGTTAACATTCATTAACTAATCTGTATAATGTTTTTATATTTACAATTAAAAAATAATGCAATCTCTAATAAGATGGGAGTATTAATACAAAGGAGAAGTAAAAAGGATGAGTAATAATAAAAAAATAATTTATACTTGCTTGATGGTTGTTTTATTAATAGTAACTGCTTGTAACAGAAAGCAAATTTCTCAAGTTGCATATTATGAATCAATAGATAAAAGCAATAATAACATAGTGTTGAGCGATGTTCAAACTAAGCTAAATTATATGGGAATAACAGAAGACTATACTAAAATTGAATTTTTTGGAGTAGACATGCTTGATTGGGGAATTGATGAAACTGATGCTGAAATAGTCTGGGGAGGATCGGATGGAGCAACAAGCATTTTGGATGCCACGCATGTAGCTGGAAGAAATGTAAAAGTTGCCATAATCGATACTGGTCTGGATTATCTGCACGAGGACTTTTACGAAACAAATATTACTGGAATAAACTTTTTCTGGATAGATGGGGATTAAAATAATAAAATTGAATCGAATATTGGGACTAATACCGATTTTTATGCTGAAACATATCATGGTACACATGTAGCGGGAATAATTGCTGCTAATGATAATGATCTAGACAATTCAGTTATTGGTGTTGCACCCAAAGTGGATTTGTACATAGCAAATGTCTATAATAGCGAATTTAACCTTGGCGGGGTGATAACTGGAATTGAAGGTATGTGGGTTGTTGAGGCAATTAAATGGGCAACACTTCAATGTGTTGATGTTATATCAATGAGTTTAGGTAGCATTGCTGACATTACTTCTGGAATCACACAAGTTATACAAGAAGCATACGATGCAGGGATTATTATTGTTGCAACTTCAGGTAACTACAAAAAAGATGGAGGAATTCCCGATATTCGCGATCCTGCCACTAATGCTAATGTAATTGCTGTTGGAGCAATTAATGAAAGTAAAAAATTTGCTGACAACATGGGAGAATATGACGAGTGGAGTAGTTGTTATGGAGATGAACAAGAATTAGTTGCACCTGGTGTTAACATACGAAGTACTATGCCTCAGGATAATTATGGTACTAGTGATGGTACATCTTTTGCTGCACCTATGGTTGCAGGTATATGTGCTCTTTTAATAGAGAAAAGTCGAGAATTATTCGGTTTCAAACTGTCTAATGAAGAAATTAGAACTGTTTTGGTCCGAACTGCAATTGATCTTGGGGCATCAAATTGGGATCAATACTATGGTTGGGGTGAAGTTAATGCTAAATTCGCCATTGATGCTTTAGAAATCGATAGTGATGGAGACAATTTAATTGACATTTTAGAAGAATACTATTATTATACAAACCCATTAATAGCAGACTCAGATGGAGATACACTACTTGATGGATATGAAGTATACACCTCTTCAACAAATCCAAACAATCCAGATACGGATGGAGATGGATTAACAGATGGAGAAGAAGAGAATATCTACAACACTGACCCAAATAAACAGGATACTGATGCAGATGGGATGCCAGATCTTTGGGAAGTAGATAATAATCTCAATCCTACTGTTGTTGATGATGAAGGTGATCCTGATGGGGATGGTTTAACTAACTTTGAAGAATACACTCATGGTATTGATCCTCAGGATACGGATACAGATGATGATGGACTGTCAGATGGGCAAGAAGTAAATCCAGTAAATAATACAAATCCGACCAATCCCGATACGGATGGGGATGGACTGTCAGATGGGCAAGAAGCTCTTGGTAGTAGTCCTAATGACGCTGATTCCGATGGTGATGGATACACAGATTATGAAGAATTTAATGCTGGAACAAATCCTAGAGATCCCACTAGTAAACCTGGAGGAGGAGGGTGGTTTTTCCCCTAATATTCTCCTTTAATCAAAAACATTGAATTAAAAATGAACGCTTTTTTATTTTTTTCTTGATTTTTTCTTTTCTCAACAAAAATAACAAGTTTTTTCATTTTTTTGTGTTTTACTTTTAATATCAGATAGGTAAGAGAGACCAATAAGAGAAAGATAGGGAGGGAAAGAACCATAGAAAACTCATCTATTAGAGGAGTAATGGAAGGGAAGAGGAGAGGATAAAGATCTACTGAACTGGATGAACCACCGATGGAATAAGAGCCAGTTCCTGACCAATCGGACCAGTAGTTGCCTAGATGTGTCGTCTCATTGTACCAACAATTGTTCAGTCCAAAATCCTCAGCTTGCCAATCAGATAAGTGATTATTCTCAAAAAACGTGTTAAGATATAGCGTATTATTATGAGAATTTTCTCCAATAGATACAGCATAACTCACACATTCTTGAATAAGATTATGATAAAAAACATTAAAGTGTGAATCTTTTAACACAAAACCTAAGTCACTAATTTGAATAATGTTATGTGCAATAAATGAGTAATTGGTGTATACCAAGTAAATAATTCTGCCTTGACATTTGAAAAACGTGTTATTTGTTATTATTGTTGAGCTTGTATTATAAATAAAAAGAGACGCAGAACATTCAATGAAAGAATTATTGTGAATCCAAGCTGAACTACCTTCTACTAATCGAATACATGTAGATTGGTCATAAAAAGTATTATTTACAAATTGGCAGTAATCTGATTGAGTGAACTCTATCCCAAAGTATGCGTTGCCTCTAATGGTGTTGTTTTCAACACTTATTTTATTCGATTCCTCGATTAAGATCCCCCTAAAATTCTCATATAGTTGATTATTATACAACGCAATTTGTTCACAATATATGAGATGAAAGCCAATACCTCCATTATTCAAAATTTGGTTGGAGATGTTTAGATTGGTACAATTTACAAGTATAATTTGCCCATAGTCAGGAGTAGTGATGACAGTATCAACGGTATTTGTAATAAATGCTAATGGTTTGTCTTCAACGAAATTATCGATAATCAGACATTCTAAATATTCTTGAAGAGAAAGATTCCTGATTTCTAAACCACTATTATAAAAATAATTATGCCTCACCTGTATAGATTTTGCATTATCTGCGCGAATTCCATATCTTATGCTATCAAAAAATTTATTATGTGACAAATTGCAATTAAACGAATTCCTTATATCAATTCCATAAAAATTGTAACTTATAGAATTATTGAAGAAAGTAATATTGTGTGTACTTTCAACAAAAATTCCTGCAAAACTGTCATCAATAATGTTGTTTAGAATTTTAACAGTTCCACTTGCTATAGAATAGAGTTTAATGTTTTGCATAGGAGCGTTAATATAACAATTTCTAATTTCAAAAAACTTTGTTGTAAACATTATCTCCATTGCGGGTTGACCAAAAGCAATTATGCTCAGATTCTCTATTAAGTAAGGGTTATATTCTGTTCCATTACCAGCAAAACCCAAAGTTGTAAAATCATCATCGTGATCTATGAGAATTGGATCATGGTCATCAAGTGTTAAACCAACATTTACGTTATTATCTGACGGTTCCTTTGCGATGGCATTTCTACCAAAGAAAACAGATTTCATTGAGATTGTTGAAAGAATAATAACCATACACCAGAAGAATAATTTTCTTTTACTCATGATTTTAGCAATCTCAACTCTAGGTATTATGCATGAAAGTATGTCTAGAGACTTATATATCTTTTTACGAAAAAATCGGATCTGTCACCAATGTGGGTGAAGTTAACACAAATATTTCTTTAGAAGTATTACCAATTTTGGAATCAAAATTGAATATCCACTATGTAAAGATATTAGGAAACCAATAAATTAGAAAAATAGTTAAAAAATATCACAGAAGAAGTTCTTCAAAGATATTCCTGGCATATAAATTATTGATTTCTCTTATCTTTCAAGATTGATATCTGTCTCCTATTGTTTTTTATTTTTTTAATTGGTTTTTTCACTCTCTAGCAAAATGTATATTAAAGTTAGTTCCCATGCCTTATTTGTTATGAGTGATATTTCTCCCCTAACTGAAATTACTGACCTCAAATCTGTTGCAAGCTGGACGCAGAATGTAATCAAAGCTTATGAAAGTGGAGCTATTAACAAAAAGACAGCTTCTTCTTTAGCCAAGAAAACCTTGAAAAAATTCAATAATTACATTGCAAAACCTGAAGAGAGTGAAAACTATGAGAAATTATTAGATTTATGCACATCTCTTTCAACCATTCAAAGATCAGAGGGGAACTTCGAAAAGTTTTATTTAGAAAGCTTGAAAGAAGAATTAGATAGTTTGCTAAAAACGTTAATGGAGCTATAGAATGAGTAGATCCCAACCAGATTATAATTTTAAGATTCTTCTTCTTGGTAGTGCAGCTGTTGGAAAAACCAGTCTGGTACAGAGATTTGTTCACGATCGATTTGATTCCAGTTACTTGATGACAATTGGTATGGAACCATCGGAAAAACATTTAACTCTTAAAGATGGCACAAAAGTAGCTTTCTCCATCTGGGATTTAGCGGGACAAGATAGATTTCGCTTAATCAGACCTACTTTCTACAAAGGTGCAAAGGCCGCACTTCTTGTTTTCGATTTAACACGCTCAACAACTCTGAAAGACATTAAAAAATGGGATAAAGAGTTCATTGATAATTGTGGTTCCAAAGTTGTAAAAATTCTAGTAGGAAACAAAGACGACCTCCAAAAGGAGAGAGCAACTTCCGAGTCGGAATGTGAAGATATGAACAAGAAAATTAAAAGTAAAATATATTTCAAAACAAGTGCTTTGTCGGGAAAACATGTAGATGAAGCATTTTTAAAAATAGCTGAAGAATTAGTTGAACGAGCTAAAGAGATGGATTAACCTTTCTTTTTTTCACCCTTTGTTTTTTCTTTCTCCGTGTTATTTTGTTCTTCATAATCATCATCAAAAAGCAAAACACTATCCAAAACAGATTCTAATAAAGGTCTATCAGGTGCATCAAGAAGATTATCCTGAGATTCAGAGAGACTCACATCTAATGAAGATAGATCTGCTCTGGGACCTCTTGTTCGAGGCGCGGCAAACGTTGTGGTTTCGATATTCTTTATCATTGTTTTCATTGAAGAAATCTCCTCTTTTAATTCAGAGAGAGCAGGTAAATCACTAAGCTGATCTATCAATTTATCTACCTTAGCCAAATCTCTCTGGGTTTTTTCTTCAAATTTCTTCCCATTTTCTATTATTTTGGTTAATTTTCCTTCAGTAACAGGAGAATTCATATGATTTATCAGTCGATAAACTCTTTCCGGGGGAGTTGTCTGAGTTAGTTTGAAATCATCCAAAGTACCAAATTGCTCTTTGTGATGAGATTTTATTGCTTCTAAAATTGCTCTTTCTGGACTTCCATAGTGTGAAACAAGATCTTCTAGCATATCAAAAAATTCCATTGGGATAGGTAATTCTATGATTCTTGCAATTCTTTGTCTTTGCTCATCACTATACATTAAACAGCCTCTAAGATTCAAATCTACTCTTTTACTTAAGGTAGATTTCTCTATATATAGTATTTATGACTTCGTTGTTATTATATCTAAAGTTTTTTGGGGGTTGACCTTTTAAAAATGCACAAATTTAAAAGTTCAATTTCTTTAGATAAATTAATGACAGATGAGATAAAAACTATTCTGGCATGTTTTGCACATCCAGACGATGAGATTGGATGTATTGGTACACTTTCAAATCATGTTGGTAAAGGAGATCAAGTTGTTTTAGCTTGGACAACAAGTGGTGAAATGGCATCACATTTTAATGATATGCCCTTTGATAAGATTAAGAAAATCAGAGAAAATCAAGGTGAAGCTGTTGGAACAATTGTTGGTTGTGAAACTATGTTTTTAGGGTATGGAGACACTTCTGTCAGATCTACAAGAGAGAGTGCTCTAAAAATGGCAAAAGTAATAGCAGAAGTAAAAACAGATGCAATTATTACTTGGTCAATGAACACTAGACATCCTGACCATAGAGGAACAACAAACATCCTTTATGACGCTTTAACATATGCCCGCATTCCAAAAATAACTGAACCCCTTGATGCTTATAGACCACCTTTACACATTCCAATTTTCACGTATCATGAAGAATTATCTTCATTACCCACTGTATATGTGGATGTATCAGAAAATTTTGATAAGGTCAGAAAAGTTGCAAAACTCTATGGAGATTTTTACAACTGGCAACAAGTTGATGACTGGATAGATATTGGAAGACGATCAAATGGGTTAAAGTGTGGAGTTAGGTACGCAGAAAAATATAATATACTCACAAGATACCCACCGGTAGACAAATTATTGCCTATAAACAAAGATTAGAGACTATATTTCTCCAAACAAGAAAAAATGAAAAAAAACAGTGAGTGAAGAGCCATTAAACTTTTTCAGCTCTTTTTAAATTGAAATTCTGTTCTTATTTTTGGATGTAGACAATCTTTGCAGATAAGTATAAGATACAAAGAGGATAACACTTGCCAACATTAAAGCAATTCCAAAGTATGTGTAAAGAGACCCATTAGTGAAATAGTTTACCCCATTTATGATATGAGAAGATGTAACCATAAACGGCAGAATAAATAAGCCTACTCCAATGCTCATCACTATTAGGGAAATGGCGGATACTATACTAGTCTTAGCGTCTATTATTTCTACTTTTTCTGGTTTAGAATTGTTTTCAGTAGAATCTTTTGAATCTCCATAAGAAGTTTTGAATCTAAGTTCATAGAACGGAGGAAGTAATAATAGAATTAGAACGATTCCATAAACAACAGTTCTCATTAGAGAAGGAGAAAAAGCCATTCCATTTAGTATCACTAATAGAGAAGGTACTAATCCACTTCCAATACCAATAATACTTGTAATTACTGCTACAGGATAGAACCATGACTGCTTAGAGATTAATGCCCAAATTAGTCCTCCTGAAGCTATTGCTGCTACGTAAGTGAGGAGTGTTGTTAATATGAAAACCCATTGCAATTCGTTCATTACATAAAGAGGGCTAGTTGTATCAGTAGTTGGACTAAATGTAGGACAACTACTTCCTTTTGCACTTACTATACCTATAAACGCTGCAAGACTCTCAAAAACAATTAATGTTGTAATTTTTCTTTTCATATATTAACCTCAAATAAATCGAGTTAGCGTGTTTTATTCTTTAGATTTTTAAAGTTTCTCCGAATAATATTACTATACGCCCTCATTAGCCAGTGTGCTCAAGTTTGCACACTTAATACTTTTATAAACAGATTATTGGAAAGAGTTTACATTCGCTTCAAAATTCATGTTTAAGAAACGTAATTAGGTGAAATAATTTTCATAGTATTACCAAGTTCGCTTCTTATCGTAAGTGCTTTGATTTCTCTTGGAATCGTATTTCCAACAAAATGGAGACCAACATTTGAGATATTTACAAAAAAGTAATATATGCGAAGTAAATACTTGATGAAAAATAAAGGCGGCACTTAAGATATGTCAAATAAAGAATCTGATAAAGGAAAGACATTTACTGGTCGATTTCAAGGTATGCTTAAGTATGGTTTTGGTACCTACAAAGGATTAGTTACGTTAATAATCGCTTATTTAACCCTAGCTATCCTTTTCCTTGGTACTTTTTCACAACCAATCATAGAGATTTTTGGTAAACCATTAATCCCTATTGTGTTAGACGATGCATTTCAATTTAGTCGAATCATAATGTTATATCACTCACTCGCGATGCCATTTTTGGCAGCTGTTGTTTTCTTAGTTTTGGATACTTGCAATGTACGGGAGAAGTTTAAGCCCCATATTAAATGGCCAATTCTAGTTGGTTCTCTACTAACTTCAACAATGGGTTTGACTTTTGCATATATATTACAACGGAATATGATTGCTCATGCTTTTTTTATTCTTGGACTTTGTCTAGTTTTCTATGGTGGTGTGGTTTTGCTTATTGGGACCGTCCCAACAAAGAATTTCCCTGATTATGAGAAAAACAAAGATGGTTCTTATTTAGGAAGATTAAACCTAGAACAGCTAAATATAATGTTAGTAGCTTTTTGCTTATTAATTACAGCCTCAATAGCAGCTTATGTAGGAGCAAATATTGGTAATTCGCAAGGACTATTTATAGATTCACCACAAGTGTTTTCTTCTCCTTGGATGCAAGTGTTTTCTTTTCCTTTTTTAGCAGAAGATTGGCTTAGATTTGAACATGAGACTTTGCCTTATCTCCGTATGATTATAGCTCATCTTCATAACATGCTAGCTATGATAGATGTAGCGGTACTATTGATAGTATTTCGTCGCATTAAGGTCACTAAATTATGGTACCTTGTGGCTCAAATCCTAATAATCCCTGGAACTTTGATTACATCTATTGGAGCTTGGTTAGTTGTTCCTGGTTACGAGGATGCCCATGTAATCATCAATGTAGGCGCAGCTTTCTTGTTATCTGCTAGTCTGATTTTAGTTATATTTGGATTTATACAGATTAGCAAAAAGGTTCTCGGAGAAAATTATGAGACAGCATCTATTTGGAAGCGTTTTATATCCGTCTTCAAAGATTCTGTAAACTTCGGTCTTTACTGGCTCTTCATTTGGGTTAACTTTGTGGTAACAGCTCCTGGAGTTTATACTGCACTTAATCTAGATTATGTTAGGTCTAAATCTTGGATTCAAGAACGCACCTTTGCGTCAGGACATTGGCATGTTTTAGCTACTTTAACTGCAATGATGGTTTTACTTTTCTATATAGATTACATAAATATGAAGGGTGTGTTGCGCACAATAATAGGATGGTTCGTCACAGTCGGTAGTTTAGTGGGATTTGGAGCTGCCTTATATTACATGATGGTCGATTATAATAGTTCATTTGCCATGATAATAACTGATATAGGAGTAATGGCACTATTTGCAGCAATAGGTAGTTTCTGTATATATCAATTAGTCAAGATTCTAAAAGGAGATAGAAGTAAGGAAATAGAACAATAAATATTAAAGGAAAATGAAATATGGCTAGCCCAGATCAATATCCCGTTATAACTGAAGAGAAAGTAGGAACCACAAATGATAGGTTCCTACATCTTCGTTTATATCTAGGTTTAATAAAAGAGAAGCAAACCATATTACTGGTTTTTACTTCAATGTTAGCATACCTAATATCTGCTTATCCTACCATTTCACTTTCTGATAGTTTATGGCTTCTTTTTTCCATGTTTTTAGCGGTATCTGGTACAACTCTGTTAAACATGTATATTGATATGGACATAGATAAAAAAATGGAACGGACTAAAGATAGAGCACTTCCTAGTGGCAAGATATCACCTCTGTCTGTTTTAGGACATGGGCTTCTCTATACCGTTTCCGGAATCTTGTTTGCGGGTGTTTTTCTTAACCTAACAGCTATGATCATAATTTTTCTAGGGTTCTTTTTTGATATAGTAATCTATTCAATGTGGTTGAAAAGAAGAACTCATTTTTCCATTATTTTTGGTGGAGTTGCAGGAGGATTACCTGCAATTGCTGGAAGAGTTGTGTTTACTGGACGGATTGATTTAATCGCAATTCTCATGGGAGTTTTCATATTATCATGGATACCTTTGCATATTCTTACACTTGCATTGTTACCGAAAACATTGGAAGGTTACAAAAATGCAGAAGTGCCAATGTGGCCTGTAGTGAGAAGTAAAAAAGAAACCATTATTGTGATAACAATGTCCTCACTCATTAGCTCAATCACAGCTATTGTTATCAGCACTCTTCTTGACCTTTACGTTGTTATCAATATCTTGATTATTTTAGCTGTACTTATCTTAATAGGTCTTTCAATTATGAACCTCATCAAACCAACTGAAAAAACTACAAAAATTATTTTTAATAGTGCTTCAATATTTATGGTCTTAGCATTTCTACTCTGGTTTATTGGCATAGTGATCTAGCAGCTTTCTTGAGATATATAACCATTAGAATAATTCAAAAAAATATTTTAGTTTAATAGAAAATCTTTTTTGAATTGTATTTATTGAACAATATTAATGTCATTAGAGTTAGGTAAAAATAAACTTAATAACTAGCTTTTACCATTGGATTTGCTGAGGAACTTATGACTACAGATGATGAGTTAGACAAAATTCGAAAGAAAAAGACTCAAGAGCTTCTTGAAATTGCCAATCTGAGAAAGCAGAGGATGGAAGAACTAAAAAAATCTGAGCAAGCTCCAGCTAGTGTTGAAGAGAAAGATAAATTAGCACTGATGAAGTTCTTCTTAGTTCCAGAAGCTTATGATTATTGGCATAGTCTCTATGATAATCATAATAAGAAAATGACTGCTGAAACTATTTTCAAAAATCTGCTTTATATGGTCAAAATAGGCTATATGGAAGGTAAGCAAATAACTAGATTAGGAATAAAGAAACTTGAAAGAGAAATCGAAGGCATACCTTCATCGATCACAATTAAAAGAAAGGGAGAGAAAGAGAGAACTGTTGATTGAGAACTATTTCTATTTTCTTCTTTCAGAACTCTTGTAAAATATAACTAGTTTTTCTTTATAATGTTCTCTTAGTCTATGAATCACTTCGTCAATATCTTTGTTTGAATCATTCATGGTGGGTTGAACGGGAATAACAAGTTCATTATAGCTACTTGTTTTCTTAGTTTCTACTTCTTGTACAATTTTATCCCTAAACAATAAAATACTATCTCCTTTAATTTCAATTGAATTATAGAACGGAGTAATGTCTGTGTCCATTTCTTCACAGATTTGGTTAACTACATCATAGATCATTTAAGCACCCCTTACTTGCATTTTACATTGTTTTAGGTAGAAATAATTAGCTACTAATCAGGTCTACCTATCTTGAAAACCATAATCTCATAGTTAAGATGTCATAATACATAGAGAATATCAGCATGTGTTATCAACTGAAAATTCTGATAAATTGCAGAGATAGTGAGGGGAGGTAAAGCAAAATAAAATTTGAAATCATTTGACAAGCTTTAATAATGAATAAGTCAATAATAAAACTAGAAAAGTACAGGTGAAAACTGAAATGAGAATTAGTGTCGTTACCGCAATAGGTGGAGGGTCATTGGAGCTGGATGTGGATCCACAATCAACAGTAGCACAATTAAAGAGAGAAGTTTCGAAAAAGAAAAAGATTCCAGCTAATACCGTGATTATCGTTTTTCATGGAAAACAATTAGATGATAGTGATATTTTGAAGCAAACTGGTATGATGGATGGAGACAAATGTTATCTGATTGCCAGAACTAAAGGCGGTTATTAATTCAAATCTAAGTCCTTTTCTTCTTTATATTTTTAATAGCATTTATTGGTATTTTATCTAATTTTATTGTTCAGAGTTTTCAATATTGTTTTTAGCTGTTCAAAAAGAAACATATATCAGCAACAAATAGTACCATATCGTTGGCTTGTGATTTAATGACGGATGATGTTCGCTACTCTAGACAGCAGTTGATACCGGGATGGAACCAGGATACTCTTTCAGATAGCACAGTGCTTCTTGTTGGAGTTGGTGCTATTGGTAGTTATGTAGGAACCATTCTTGCTTCTTCAGGAATTGGTAAACTAGTAATAATAGATTTTGACACGATAGAAACATCCAATCTCAATAGACAACTATTATTTCGTGATAGTGATGTAGGAAATTCCAAATCAGAAACTGCTGCTAAGAGATTGAAGGAATTAAATCCAACAGTAGACATCGAATTCTATCATAAAAAGATGGAAAAAGTTTCCATATCAGTATATGAAGAGGCAGATGTAATTGTCTCCTGTTTAGATACGTTTCTTGGACGTAGATGGATCAATTCAATGGCCGTTAGAATGAAAATACCATTAGTCACAGGAGGCATGTTTGCTTTTTTAGGGAATGCTCAAGTTATTATTCCTTACGAAACAGCGTGTTTTGAATGCCAACCTTTGGTTCCTGAAGAAGAGTTAGCTCAAGCCTGTACGCCTTTTGGTGAGGAAAGGAAAAAGGAAAGAGAGGAAATCGAAGAAGAACCTCCTCTTCCAGCTGTAGCGACATTATCAGCAATTGTTGGAGGTATCATGGCTCAAGAAGCTTTGAAACTGATACTGAATATTGGGAATAGTCTTTGTAATTATCTCTTTTATGATGGATTAAATAATGCAACTACCATTTTGGAATTGGTTCGATCTGAAGAATGTCCTACTTGCGGAGATTTGTACAAACTTGAGCAAATAGAGTTTGTAGCTCATTCAAAAGAAACAGTAAAAGAATTAGAAGTTCGGTTAGCTTTAACTTATGGATTGAAAAAACCAGAGTTAATGATGAAAGGCAAATTATTAGATTCTACTAGTTTAATCAAAGATTCTCTCTCTAAGGGGAAAGAAACCGTATTCGTTTTAGATAACAATCTTGCAAAGCCGATAAAAATTATCCTTCAAATAACAAGATAGGTCAGATTTCAACTTTAATTTGACAAATTGAATGCAATGTTTTTTAAAGTTTCATTGTCATCATTTTATAGAGAGAAATAGAATAAGGTGAGACAGATATCTACTGATGATTACATCCTTGCAAATGAAACGCAATTAATATATGAAAATGCAACAGGATTCGAACCTGTAAGAGGTAACCTTAAACATTGGAAAGGTTATGTAGGAACAATTGAAGGAACTGAAATTCCTATCTTTGCAAATATTTTCATTCAAGACGGGTTCCCTGATATAGCACCTTTTGTTGATATTACACCAAAGGTGAATCATCCAAATACTGATGATGATGGAACATTGGTTATGAAAATACTAGCGGAATGGAATAGAAATTATCATGTTCATGATGTAATTAGTGATACAAAACAGCTTTTTACCCGGGTTCCAGCTAAACCATATAAAACAAAGAGATCAAAGAAAAAAGAAAGATATTCTGGACTACAGAGAGCTACCATCCCTGTTAGACAACTTCCTCAAATTGAAATGGTAGCAACTAAAAAAGAAGCTCCTATAGAGACTGAAAAACGGGAAATAGAAGATACAGTAATGGACTATCAAACAAAGATTGACGACATAAGTAGAAAAATTGAGAAAGAAAGAGCCTCTTTACTAAAAGAAGGTGGTATCGAAGTTGATAGATCAGACAAAGAAATATCAATCTCATTAGAAGAAAATCTTAAAGCTGAGAGCTATGCAGTTCAAGAAACCCTAGAAGTACTCCAAGAGAAATTTGAAGATGGTGACATGACAACTGTGGATTTCCTAAAGCTATATAAACGGTACTCTAAAAATGGTTATAAAGCTGAAAAACATCATAATCACGTCAAAGCGAGTGGTAGCATGTCAAAACTAGATGAAAAAAACCTCGAATTAGAAGCTAATCTTTATGCTTCAATTGTAACACTTGATAATCTTGCTAAGAGTTATGAAAATAATGAAATAGATCAAATTGCATATAGAAAGCAATTACGTTCTCTTATTAGAAGTATTTTCAAATCACGAATGCAGCTAGAGAAAGTTGGGTTCCAACTTGAAAACTTTATCAAAAAAGAAAAACTAGATAACAAATATCCTAAAGGCATTCGACATCTCCGTGTAGCTGAAGGAGTTGAAACTGCTGACGCAGTATCCATACCCTTTGACTCGTTGAAGAAAATGCCCTCAAAAACTGCGGATTTTGTTTCTTCTGCAATTGAGTTGATTGATTTAACTAGACTTCGTTCAGTAGCTAGGGCAGATTTACTACTAGCAGATATGGATGAGATGATACACATACTCAAAACATTCCCATCAATTCCTGAAGACCATTGGGTCATTGGAGATATCAATAATTGGCGTGAAATTGTTGGTAAATACAAACCTGAAGAGGTCATAAAGGAGGAAGATTGTGAAAAACTCGAATTCCAAGCAGCAAGATGGCTGAATGATTTTCGACGAGTCCTCAAAGAATTATAATGAAAAGAAGGAGATATCCTCTCTTCTTATAATTATTTTTCAATGAGGTTTATCGAGATATAACCAGGTGATTTTCGTGCTAGAGAAAAACGCTGATGACGCACAATTTATCAACATGAGACAGTTATTGTTTGAATTAATCAATCTTATAGAGATTAAGATAGATGTTGGTTATATTCTTGAAGAAATAGAAGAAATCACTTTGGAAATTAGAAAAATCAACTCAAAGGGAGAAAGATTGGGAGACGAGATGGAAGAGGTATACAAATCTCTCTATAGAAAATACAAAAATAGGCTTGCAGCATTCCTTTCACCACGAGAAGTAAATCAGATAACAGGGAAAATAAAGAATTGGATACAAGTTTTACCAAGTATTTTCTAGTTTTTCTGACTATTTTATATTTTGATAGTCTTCAGATTTGCGAAGATATAAATAAGTGCTATACAATTACTATTTGGAGATTGAAGTGGGTTTAAGAGACATAGAGAAAAAAATCAAGATAAAATCTGCTTTCCAAGTAAAAGATGCTGAATTAATGATTCAAGAATTACAGCAAATGATGGATAATATTCAGGTTATTAAGAAACAGCTGAAAAAATTCGAGAAAAAATACGGTGATAAAATCTCGGAGAATAAAGAATATTATGACAAACTAGCAGGTTTACGAGACGAATTAGGATTACCTGCAGAAATTGGTCGTTTTGATTGGAAAGAAGCACCTACACTCAAAGATAAATTAACTGGCAAAGGATTCTACGATATTTTGGCAAATGAAATATTGGAACAAGGTCAGAGTTCGACTCCTGATAACGGAGGTATCATGTCAGTTGGAGAATTATTTACTCAATTGAATAAAATCAGACCTGGAAGAATGGTTTCAATAGATGATATGTATAGATCGATTGAGAAACTTATCAATTCTAAACTTATAAGACCCTACAAAAATCTTGAGTCTGGTGTCAAAATCATAGAGTTTACACCAGTTGAATTCAGCCCAGACCACGACATCATATTGAGTTATGCGTCAAGATCAGGGTATGTGACAAAAGAAGAGCTTTTGATGAAAACTGACTGGTCAGAAGAAAGAATTGATAGATGTTTAACATTCTTTGATGAACATGGTATTGCAAGAGTAGATAGAAGCTATTCTGAGGGCACCAAATATTGGTTTCCTGGTTTACTAGGGATGTAATTTTTTTTAAAAAACTTTATCAGATTCAAATTGAATAATTGTTTTTTCTTTATTTAACCATTTTGCCACTTTTTTTTCAACCAACATTTCACAAACAATTATTAAATCATCAGCGGGTAAATCGCTCCATTTTTGTTGAAGTTGCGAAAGATCAAAAAGTGAGTGAATCTCCACGACTCTACCTGTTTCAATCATGAAATCTAACAGATTATCTGCCCACTCCTCGTTTGTTTTCCAGTAAATACGAGCTCGTGTTTTTGTCTTTTCATCTAACCATTTAGCTACACTCTGTTTAACGAGATGATCAACAATCTCTCGAGTTTGTTCCAAAGACATTCTTTTATTGTTTTTAGTATTATTAAATGGATGAACATTTCGAATCTCATTAACATTAATAATGTGAATCACAAAAATGCGACTGTAATCAAGAACTATTGCTGACCAGCTTTCAAGCCAAGATTCAACTTGTGATTCTTTCTTTGGTTTAATATACATCCAGGGAGCTTTTACCCATTTCGGTAAACTATCCTCAAACTCAACTTCTAAAAACGCTCTTTGTTCTTTTGAAAGATCTACTTGTGTAACAGTTTTCACAACAGGCATAGTAGCTTTTAGGTCTTCCTCAGTTATTTCCAATCCCTTGATACTTGCTTCAATTAGCTTTAGTTTCTCATCGGAAATTTCTTTTTCTTCCTTGAGCTTCTTTATATCTAATTTTTCAGCATGTTCTTCTTCATCTTTTCTCTTTTCAAGGGTAGACATGAGTTAGACCTCTAGTTTTAAGCACTGCCAAATTCTTCATTCCATTTATCGTATCTATCTACTTCATCATCACTAACTGATGGATTGATGGCTTCTATTGCTTCTAAAAAGTCATCTTGTGTAACTTGACGCGCTTGAATATTTGTATCAGTAATTGCTCCAGCCATATCCAGCTCTCTAATAGGTGTCATTATTGCTTCTCTGCATACCATTGCAATATCGGCACCAGAGTAACAATCAGTTATTTCTGCTAAAATAGAGTAGTCAACATCAGGACCAACTTCTATACCTTTGGTGTTGTATTTGTAGATTGCTTCTCTAGCTTCAATGTCTGGTAGAGGAATGTAAATACGACGCTCAAATCTCCGCCTAAAAGCACCATCTATAGCTTCTGGCAAGTTTGTTGCACCTACAGTGACAATGCGATCTTTTTCTGAACTAGATAAACCATCCATTGAAGTCAACAATTCAGTTTTAACTCGACGCATTGCATCGTGCTCTCCTCCTCTTGCTCCTGCTAAAGCATCAACTTCATCAATGAAGATAATACTTGGTTGTTTTTCACGAGCGAGTTGGAACAAGGTCTTAACAAGTTTCTCTGATTCTCCTAACCACTTCGAAATGATTGAAGAAGCACTAACATTGAAAAAAGTAGCTTCAACTTCAGCTGCTGTTGCCTTTGCTATTAGAGTTTTTCCACAACCGGGAGGACCAAATAACAAAATTCCTTTCCAAGGTCTTCTTGCACCTGAAAAAAGATCTGGACGCATTAACGGCAAAACAATTGCTTCTCTTAATGTCTGTTTAGCAGTTTCTAATCCAGCAATGTCTTTTAAGGCGACTGAGGGTTTCTCTGTAACGATAATATCAGAAATTGCTCCCGATAATTTATCATTGTCGCTGTCGTCTCCAGCTGCTGACTTCTTCTCCTTCCGTTTAGAAAGTAGTTCTCGCAATTCCTTTGAACGAGCTAAATACATTTCCGCTTTCTTCTTCAATGTCCGAGCAATTTGAGGATTACGCTCGAATCTAATGGCTTTCATTAAAGCTTCTGCGGCATCTAAGTAATAAGGAATAGCTTCACTATAGTTTTTTTCTTTATCAAAATTATAAGCCTTTAAAGCAAATTCTCTAGCATGATCTATTAAGCCTTGTGCCGACACGTAAGTCACAACCGTTTTTTTCGAGTTCTATACTATTATTACAACTATCAGATATAAATGGTTTTATTTTATTTTCTATTGTTCTCCACTTTCCCTTTAAAAAATAAAAACAAAAAAGGAAGATGTTAATCTTCACTCATTTTTTTCTTCAACGATTCAAGTTCTTCTTCAAGATCTGATGTATCTTCTTCCTTTTCACCTGAGACACCAGTTGGTGTTGCAGGTAATCCAGAGAGATCAGGCAAGCTTGTTGTTGTTCCAAGGTCCATTTCAGCTTCAAGCTGTGCTAGTTGATCATCAATTGCTGCATCGTCTTCAAAATCTAGAATTCCTTCAGATAAACTTGGATCAGATAAGGCTTCTGTCATCATTTCAATTTGATCACGTTGTTCCATAACTGTATCCATAACACGTTCTGTTCTTTCTGGAGAAACTTCCTTGATTTTCTCTCCAACTACCTTTGTACCTACTTCCATTGCCCTAACAGTGTCAGCGGTTGATGCAGCTGTTTGGATACTATCTAGCTGAGCTTGAAGGTTCATAACAGTATTATGAACAGAATTGAGTCTTTTCATGAAGACTGCTCTTCTCTTAAGTGCTGATCTTGCTCCAGCTTTGTTGCCAGTTTGAAGCATTTTGGCAGCTAGTATTTTCTGCTCATCTGCTTGTCTTTCAAGATTTCTTGCCTCATGTTCCATTCTATTCATTTGTGCTTTGAGTGTTGAAAGAGCATCAGCGTCTTCCTTTCGTTTTTTGCCAAAGAGCCAATTTTTAACCATTATTTATCACCTATTTAATCCTCTTCTTTTTTCCTTAGCTTTTGGATTTCTTCTTCTAAATCATCTGTCTCTACAACACCCACAGAAGGTAATCCTGCTTGTGTTGAGACACCTAATTCAACAGCAGTTTTTTCTATTAAACGATCTACTTCAGCTGGATCTGTATCTGCAATCAATAAATCATCTATACCATCTTCAATAGTACCTGTAGATTCCTCAATCCCGTCAATGGATCCTTCCATATCCTGAATTACTCGGTCTAAATCAGGTATTTGTAGCTGCTCATTAGCAGCTCGAAGAGCGGAAGCTACTCCATGCATCTCTGCAGCCATGCTGGCAGCAGTATCCGCACGTTCAAGTTTGAAAATTAATCCATTTATTCTAGATACTAATTTTTGATAACCAAACTCCCAACGTTGGTTTCGAACAATATCTGTTGCAAATAATCGTGCAGACTCTAAATCTCCTCGTTGAATACTTTGTTTCATTTTTAATTGCATTTTAGATTCGTCACGTTCAAGCTTTCTCTGAGCTCTTTCTAATCGACGAACAGTTAATCTTAGATTTACTATATGGTCGCGAGGGTTTTTCTTCGAACCTAATAGCCATCCCATAAAATTTCCAAACATCTAGCTCACTGTTTTAATTTTTTAAGTTATACCTATTAAAGCTTTCGTGGTTATTATATGTATTGTTTTAGACTCTAAATCCATAAGAAGGGTCCTTTCGAAATTTTTAAATTCAGATACACAAAAGAGGTTATGGAAATAGGTGATAATCTATGCTTTTGAATAAAAAAACAGCGAAATTTGCAGTGATAATCTTTAGTATTACTGGAGCTTTAATGTTGATGTCAACAGGTGTTCTTGCACAAGATGCTCCTTCTGATGACTACTTAAAACCAATAGCAGCAGCCCTAGCAGTAGGGGTTACAGGAGCTGCAGCGGCTATATCTATGGCGATTGCAGGAAGTGCTGCTATTGGAGCTATAGTTGAAAATCCGGATTTATTTGGAAAAGCTTTTCTCTTCATTGTACTTATTGAAGCGGTAGCTATTTATGGACTGCTTGTGGCAATTCTGATAGTATTTTAATTTCACAATCTTTTCTTATTTTTTGGTGAATTATTATGGTTGACACAGACAAAATACAATCTCCAGCAGCTATTAAAGTTTCTTCAGTTAAAGATTTAGTAAAAATGATGGTTTTTAGCGTAGGATCTGATAGAGCAGCAGGATACATAGGATATTTCAGAGATAATGAAAAATCTTTTTATTTCATTTTCAATACGAGTTTAGGATATTACGAACTTAATGCTCTACCTTTTATAATCTGGGTTGAAGACTCTAAGGAACTTGAAACTGCTTTTATTAGATATAGAACATCTCCGGCTGAAGAGATGGAATTTACTGATTTTGCTGCTGATCCAAAATGGGTCACTTTACCAGTAATTGCCTTCGAGGAAATGCCTGAATTTCTAAAAGTCTGGAAGAAAAAGTAATCTTGGTTTAACCGATTTTTTCACCACATTTTGGGCAGAAATCGTCCTCTTTTTTTATTTTTTCGCCACATTTGGAACAGAATTTGTTTATTTTCTTCTTTCTCATTATGGTCATTTGAATAATCGCAGTTAATATTGAAATACTTCCTAAGCAAATCAAAATGATGTAAAGATAATTGAGAGGAGTTGGCGTCACTATTATTCCAAATAACCCATATCCAAGTGCAGCAATACCAAGTACCAACTCAGTTATTATCCATGTATATCTATCCAATTTACTTTTTTTCTTAGACATAACACTCATCACAACAAAAGAATCCTAGTATTTATGCTTTTTCTCAAATCTCCCACATATCATCGAATTCATCGCTTTTTCTGCGAACACTTTCCATTTGTTGTTTCAAACGATTGTGTTCAACAGTAAGTTTACCCAACAGTCCATCTATTCCTCTTGTACTCCTTCCTCCATACCTTCGAGATTGGTTTAATCGATGAATCTTACGTTCGACTGCAAGTAGTTGCTCAAATAACTTATTGAACTTTGCATCTTGTCCTTCTCTCCAATATAATTCTTTTTTCAGTTCACGTTTGTTCAACAAGTAAGTTCGTAGATGATTGTGATTGCGTTGTATATTGCTTTTGAGCTCACTTATTGTTAGTGAATAATCCTTGAGATCTTCTATTATTGAGGATTTATGAATGGAGAAATCAATATAATTGTCTACTAATTGAAAATACGTTAAAATCTGTTCTAGTGTTGTTTTTCTACCATATAGAACATAAGAATCCAATCGAGTTTTGAATCTGAAGTTTTTTCCAGATAGTAATTTTGAGATGTACTTTTTATCTATAATATAAGACAAACTAATAGCTTCTTTAGTTCTCAATTTTACATCAAACAAGCCCTTTTCTCGCATCAGATAGAGATTTTGATTTGTGAAAATAAGAAGATACTTTCTAGCAATTTTTCTATTTTTCTTTAACCAGACACGAGGAATTACAGCGATGAGTTCTTCCTTCTCATTATCTGGAAGTAATTGATGAATTTTTTTGAGAAATCCAAATTGGAATTTCAAGTAGTTTACTTTCTGTTCGAGAATATCAAAATCCGTTTCAATTCCCTCAAATTTATTTTCTAAGGTATTATCCAAAAGCTTTAAACGGTTTTCCATCAAAACTAATACTTCTTCTGCTTTCTCAATGTTGTTCAAGTTTGTGTACCGCATATAACCAATATTGCGGAGTTTCTCATCCACCATAGTAAAAGTTTCATTTTCAAATTTTACGAGATGGTCTATGAAAGTTGCGATTTTGCCTCTCAAGAGTGTAATTTCATCTTCAACGCCTGCGAAAAGCATAATTTTTGCTTTTCTAATTTCATAAACAGTGTTAACAACTTCAACGTAATGGTTAGTAAGTTTCCATACTTTGGAAAGCTTCTTATGGAGAAGATTCACAACCGAGAAAATTAACTGTGGTAACTGTTGATAATATAATAAACCATCCTCAACTGAAGCAGATTTACACCAATCACAACGGTGAACAGGTTCATGTCTAGTTGTTGATGTTTCTTTTCCACAAGTGGGACAATTTTGTTCATAACAGTCTTCATCACAGTTATCACAATGATAAACAGTATTTGAGATTATTATGTGATCTGAACAAAGTTTCCTCTTACATGATTTACAATAATATTGTGCAGGACTACTGCAAAAACTACAATTTGCTATAGCAGGCATTATAACACCTATTTTAGTAAAATATCAAAAATTACTTTATTTAGGGATGTAATATCTGGGAAATAGTATACTGCTCCCAACTTCGTAACAAGATACGTGATAGTCAAACCAATACGTTTATTTTTTGTGAGTTTTCGCCTAACACACAGTAGGGATTAAGATAATGAAGATATCTGAAAGAACTGAAAATTTTAGCTATGCTATCCGAGATGTTCTAGCCGTTGCAACGGAAGTTGAAGCACAAGGACATGAAATCATTAAACTAAATATTGGAGATCCAATTAAATATGGTTTTAAAACCCCTAAACTACTCACAGAACCTTTGAAATACGCAGAAATGGAAAATTATAATTTCTATGCAAACTCTCAAGGGCTTCTAGAATATAGAGAAGCAGTAGCTTCGTATGAAAACGGTAAACATGGAGTAAGTGTCACGTCAGACAAAGTTGTTGCAACAGCTGGTGTGTCTGAAGGTATTCAAATGACATTTATGGCTTTCACAAATCCAGGAGACAATGTAGTTATACCAGGCATTCACTACCCTAGTTATTCAGGAAATGCAACGATTTTTGATACAAAAATTCAATATTATAAAACAGTAGTTCAAGAAAATTTTTATCCAGATGCTGATCATATTAGATCTTTAATGAACGAAAAAACTAAACTTGTTTTCCTTAACAGTCCAAATAATCCAACTGGATCTGTTTATCCAGAAAAAGTGTTAAAGGAAATCATTGAAGTTGTTGGTGAATACGATGCATGTATCGTTTCAGATGAAACCTATGATGGATTAATATTAGATGAAGGACTGAAACACATAGCAACTGCAAAAATTGCAAAAGATGTTCCAGTAATCGCATACAACGGCTTTAGCAAGGTGTTTTTAGCTCCAGGTTGGAGGCTTGGATATGCCTACTTACACGATCCTGAAAATAAAGTAGAGGGACCGTGGGAAGGTTTGAATAAACTCACAAGAATTAGGTTGTGTGCATCTACACCTTTACAAAAAGCTGGAGCTGAAGCACTGAAACAGGATTTAAGTTCTTATCTTCCTGAAACAATCCGAATACTACGCGAAAGAAGAGATTTGATGTTTACAAGATTAACAGAGATGGAAGGAATAACTGTCTTCAAACCAGAAGCAGCATTCTACATTTTCCCAGTTCTAGATATGGAACAGTTTACCTGGAAGAACGATAAGGAATTTGTTTTTGACCTACTTCGTAAGAAACACGTTCTATCGGTTTTTGGCTCGGGATTTGGTCCTTATGGTGAAAATGGTTTCAGAATGGTGTATCTTCCAACATTAAATCAAATAGAGGATGCGATGAATAGATTGGAAGACTTACTAAACGTCTCTCGAATCTAATAGTTTTTCTTTTTCTTTTATTTTTAAGATATTCATTTTGATTTTTGGAGAGAAGGAAGTTATGACTACTCCAATTAAAATTATCCCTACATAAAGAATAGTCAGAAGTGTAGGAAATTGATTAGAAAAGAATATTGCAAGAATTGTTGCGCCAATTGGTTCACCTAATATTGCAACTCCAACCACAAATGCGGGGAGTTTTTTTAAAGAATAATTGTAAGTTGCATGACCAATCAACGAAGGGCCTACGGCTGATAGAATAAATAAAACGAAAACAATTAACGGAAATACAAATAGTTCAAAATTTTCAAACACGTTATAAATCAAGCAATAAATAAAGAGAAAGAATGCAGACGATAGATTTACAAAAGCAAAATATGGCCAAAGAGGAGCATCTTGTAAAACTTTCTTCCCAATTAAAAAATAGAAGGCAACGGTTAAAGCACCGATTAACGATAATACTACTCCAAGTAATGGGTTGGATTGATCAGCATTACCATTAGATGAATTGAAGGCTAATAAAACGCCTCCAATTACTGCTAATCCAATTCCTATCATTCCAATGTAATTAATTTTTTCTTTGAAAAAAATATAACCAAATACAGCAAGGAAAATTGGAACAGTATCAACAAGAGTTGTAGATATAGCAATAGAAGTAAAACCAAGTGATACAAACCAAGAAGCAAAATGAATTGCTAATAGTAAACCTGCAAGGACATACCAATGACTTTTTCTCAGAGTAGATTTCTGGAATACCCAGTTAATCTTTTTCTTACGAAATGAAAGAAGAAGAGCACCGATTCCTGCGAATAAAGTCCGATACATGGCAGTAACTTCATATTCAACACCATGTGTTACATTAAGTTCCACTACAATAATTGCTGAAAATGAAACGGCAACAACTGCAATGAAAAGCAGTAGATAAGGAAGGATTAATTGAAATATTGACTTTTCATTTTCTTCATTATGCTCCAAACTTGTGCACCAATCTCATCTCGTTTAATGCTATACCCATTAAATACTTACCTACAACATGACCCAATGATCCTTTAACCGCATAAGATTCTCCGAATTTTTCTACTTCATCCCTTCTACAATCTGAAGAACAGATAACTAGTGGTACAGGGTCTGCAGAATGGTCCTTGAAACTACATGGAGTACTATGATCTCCAGTAATCATTATAACAAGCTCTTGATCAAAATTCTCGGGGAGAAATCTATACAGTTCTTTGTCAACTTTTTCTATAAAATGTGTTTTTGCCATATAATCTCCATCATGAGAGAGATTATCTGTTCCTTTTACATGTGCAAAAACAAAATCGTAATTACTGAGATTCTTAAGTGTGACTTCAAACTTTGCTTCTAGGTTGGTATCTACACCTCCAGTTAACCTTTCATCTTCAATAATATCCATTCCTAGCATTCGAGCGATGCCTTTATAGAGGCCTCCCCCAGCAACACAAGCGGATTCAAGACAATATTCCTCTTCAAAATTGGGTACTTTAGGTACTTTGCCAGACCCTCTAATTAATAGAAAATTAGCAGGGTGCAATCCTTCTTGTGTTCTCTTTACATTAATTTCAGATTTTGATAAAATTTCCCTTGCCTTCATTACGTAAGTAGTAAGAACGCGAGCAGTCTTTTGAGCTTCTGAACTTTCGTCTAATGGTTTGAAAATTGGTGGTTCTTTTCCTTCGACCTTAGGATCATTACCATATACCTTATCGGACAACCGTTCTCCTCGAAGAACCAAAGCAGCTCGATGTTCAGTCCCAGCTTTAAGTAAAAACTTTATCCCATCAATTTCAATTCCTTCAAGAAGTTTCGATAACTCCTCAGTTCCAGTTTTTATTCTGCCAGCTCTTCTATCAGCTATAACACCATTGTCATCTATTGTGGCAAAGTTGACTCTAAAAGCAATATCTCCTTCCTTAACTTCTAAACCGATTCCCGCAGCTTCAAAAGGTCCTCTACCAGTGTAATATTTATAGGGATCTGCACCAAAAAGCGCTAAGTGAGCGGTATCACTACCAGGAGTTACCCCAGGTGCAATAACATGCAACAAACCATTCATTCCCAGTGAGGCTATTTTATCTAAATTTGGAGTATTAGCATATTCAAGTGGAGTCTTTCCACCCAAATCAGGAATTGGTCTATCTCCAAGACCATCCAGTACTATAAACAAAAGCTTCATGGTAAGTCTGAAAATGTTATCAAATAAAAAGTTTCCATTTTTTCCGTATTTCTTTTGTTTTAAATGTGGTTGGATATTGTTGATAGCTTTCTGTTTCCATATGATGTTATGATAGTTTTAACATAATCTCGCTTTCTGGTTTCAATAAACTTAATAGTATAACACTTGTTAATAGTAAATTAGAATAAAACAGGTGAACAAGATGTCTATAGATTTATCAGCCGGACAAAAAAAACTATTAGTTAAAATACTGAAGCAAATTTCATTAGGTTGTGATTTAGAGGCGTTAGCTGTTGTTAACGCAGAAGGTATCAAAGTTGCCTTTTTCTCTGAGAAGGGCACAGATCCTGATCTACTCAGTGCTGTCTCTTCTGCAGTGCTTTCCACAGGAAAAATGGTAACCAAAAATTTAGAACATGGTGCTTTGGAGCAAGTATTAATAAGGGGGGAAGAAGGTTTTACAATTTTAGCAAGCGCAGCAGAGTACATTCTAATAGGTGCTAGCAGAGATCTACACAATGTTGGATTAGCTATGCAAGTTATTAAACGATATGTACCAGAAACAATTGAAGCATTAGGGGAAAACTAACTTTCCTCAAAATTTTCATCAAGTTTTTTAAGAAGGAAGAATATTTAGAAAATCCCATAAAACAGGAGATTTTCTCTTATTTCAGATTCAGTAAAACCTGCACCAACTCCAACGATAATTCTTATAACATCCATTACTTCAGCGAGTTTCAATTCAAAGAATCCTATTAAAGCATCTGTTTCAAATACAGTTCCAAATCTGAAGGTCTTTTTCCAATATTTTAGCAAGTATTTCTCAACAGCAAATTCAAGATCATGCAAAGGAATGTCTTTTGCACCTATATATCTTGAAAAAACACCTTTGTACGGATGGTAATTATACACCGAAAGTACTTCTGAAACACTATTAGATTTCAATGCTTTTGCTATAAACTTATTTGGGAGGATGTGTCTATATGCAGGTATTCCCAAAGTTATACATCTAGAAAGAGCTAAGATATTTTTCATGTTTACATATGTTTCATATTTGCGAGATACTTTCGGAAGAGTAACATAGATGTATTGATCTATTGCAGACTCTATTGGAGTAAAGCGTTTAGTCTTTTCAAATTCAACGTAAGCTTCCTGTAATTGCTTTTGAAGGTCTGAATCTTTTTGGGATGAGATAATTTTAGTTATGGGCATCGAAAGCAGTTTAATGTAATAATCTAAAGTGTAACCTGCCACAGGCACAATACGAGCCACGATATCTTCATGTTTCATTCCAACATGAATGCCTTGTAATATTATTCGTAAATTTTCTGCGTTGTATCTTTCACTAAACAGTCTAATTTTCTTCTTAACTGAAGATGATGCTTGATTATAAAATTTAACTAATAGTTCAGCAAAATTTGTTTTTAATGTCCTTGCAACATCTTCAAGTTGTGTTTCGAAGTTAAGGTGTCCTATTATGGAATCATATCTCGTTTGTGTAAAAGCTGCTCTTAGTTCCTTAAGATTCTTGGAGGATAATAGAAGACTCAATTGAGACTTTGTAAGTACATTCCCAACTATCCCATGGGCTCTACCCATTAGATAACCTATATCACCAAACGACATTTCAACTACCTTCTGCTGTTACTAATTCAATAAAGGCTAGATTTTCTTTAAGAGGCTTGTAAACCAGGCCATCTCCGATATAGAATTTTGTGAAAAATTCTACCCAATGAAGCCTTAAAGTATTCAAGAAGGACAATAAGCCTTCTACGGGTACAATTATGAATAAGCCCATTACAATACCCGCAAGCCACCAGACCCAAGATTGAGCTAGAGGGGCTACAAATTCAATTTGTGTTAATAATTCAAGATGAGAACCAGTGGGTAAAAAAATAGGAGATACATTTACTACACCTACTATTCCTGTTAGTGCAAAAGGCAGCCCACTTAAAATTGCATGAACCATAAGTAATGCCATAATTCGGCTGAAGGATAAAGTATTGGAAACTAGTGCAATTATATGATCAACTGCATCTATAATTCCATCTGTCTTTGCATGAATATACTCAAGAACAAACAATACAGGAACCAATCCAACCAGATAAACAACCCAAGAGGGGAACAAAGGTAAATACCAATTCTTTACACCTAAGATCGTTTCAAAGAAATGAGATCTGACACCATCTGCTATGATATTATACAACATTGCGAATATTCCAACATACACGATTGAAAGTGTTAATGGAGCACCCCAAGAGGCAAAGCCATGTCCGTACTTAATGTTTCGATAGACTTTCAACCATATCCCGATTTGAATCATAATAAAACCGAATAACAAAGCGACAACAAGAAGCAACTTAGTTTCATGCAATGGATTAACTAAAGGTATCCAGTTAATGCCAATACTTTGGAAAAGATGAGATAAGAATTCTTCATCTCCTAATAAAGATCCAAACAATATTCCAAAGAATGCTGCTGACATGCCACAGAAAACTAATAACTCGCCACCAGAATAAAGGTATCCTGAGATTGATTCACTGGGTTGAATCTTCTTCCTTCGTTTTCTAATAGCAAGAAAAGCGCCGATTAAAGCAAGCATTATACCATGCCCTAAATCAGCAAACATGATTCCGAAAAGCAATGGAAAAGTGAATTTCACGACAGTATAAGGGTCAACCTCATGAGGATTTGGTTGGCCCATTCCTCCGATAATTCCCCCTATAGCTCCAAATAACTGACTTCTTTTTGTAATAGATGGATTTGGAAGAGGTACGTTGTCTGTTACAGTTATGTTAAGCTTAAAATTCAATTCTTCCTTTTTCTCAAATAGAGTCTCCATAGCATGCCCTGGAATCCATCCCCACATAATCGTCTTACCTTCAGAAACTTGAAAAATTTCTTCTGTTTTAATCCTATCCAATTCTACAGAGATTAGTTCTTCTACCGCTGATATTCTATCACCGATTTCGTTAGGAAATTCGCTTAATCTATTTTCCAATTTCTCAATCTTTAGAATGAGATCATTCTTTTTCTCCTCAAGTGAATCTTCTTGCTGAAGTAAGTCCAAATCATATTCAATTGGTTGAAATGAATATTCATTCAAAACTCTGGAAATCGCGTTTTCATATTCCTTTAAGGCTAAAATAAACAAATTCTTCTCGTTCTTTTTTGAACCTAATGACTCTGTTGCCCGGAACATAATAGTACTGTCTGTAACTTCATTTACAAAGAATTTAACTGCTTTAAGATGGCTTTTTGGAATTGAACCCAAGAATGTAACTGTTTGAGAACCTCCTTCAGATAGCATGAATTCCATAACTTCATTTTTCATTATTTCAATTGAAGGTCGATATAGTTTAAGCTGATCCCTCTCTTTTTTCAATTGATCATACTCTGTAAAGGTTGCTTCAACTTCTCTCTCGAATTCATTGAGAAAGTTCTCTATAAATGCTTTAGAATGAGCTAGATCATCAACAATTTGGAATTGATCACAAGAATCACCAGATGATTTCTTTAGATTCAACATTTCTCTGATTTTTTTTACCCTTGCTAGATACTGTGTAAGTTCCATACGTCTCTTGGTAAGAGAATCAATTGTAATATTGTCCAAAGAACCAATTTTTATCGGATGGATTAAATTCAAAGAACGAACAAATGAAATAAACTGACGGTTGTATTTACTTTTGGTCTCCATTTTTATAAAAGAAGCCTTTTTTGGGAAAAACATCCCACCTTCAGGTTCACCCCCACTATGAGATAAATGTGGTACATATTTCTCTTTTCCTTTTTGAACAACTTCAGGTTTTGCTATTTTCAGCTCATCCTCCTCTTTCTTTGGTTTCTGATATGAAAATGGAACATCATCAAGAACAAAGAATTTGGGTTGCATTTTCAGTAACTCTATCTCATTTACAAAAATGTCGTAATTTTTTTTCTCTACCCATCCCCAGATTGTAAACATTTTTTCATCGGTTCGACCTTTCTCTTCTAATGTTAGAAGAGTGACTTCAGTTTTTATTGAGTTAATGTAGAAAACAATTTGTTCGGTTAAATCTGTTAGATACCCTTCTAATTCTTGCTCTATTTTTACTAGGTCAGAATTTATCATGGAATAAAGATCGCTTACCGTTGTAGAAGAGGTATAGTCATCAATGGTTTTAAGAGAAGATAAGTCTAAAATTGTAGGTTCAAAGTAATTTTGTTCAAGAATCTCTACTACATTTTCCTTGAAATCCAATAAGGAAATGCAAATTATTGTTTTTGTCTTTCTTCCTTCTGTTGCAACACTCCACAAGAATATCTTACCACCAGTGATTTCATTTAAATAAAAACGAAGGATTTCTTCATAGGATGAAGGAATCTCACCGTAAATAGTAAAAGTTCTTGAATTGGAAGATAAAAGGTCAATTGTAAATTTGTCTTTTTCAATTTGACGTTTGAACTTGTTTAAACCTGCAAGAATGCGTTCTTCTTTTTTTAATTGCTTATGTTTAGCAACTTGAGTTGACATTTTTTCTTCATATTGACTAAGAAAAGATTCTATCTTACTTTGCAGTTTTGAAATGTCTAAGGTTGTCTCAAAAGAGTGTTCCTCTTCTTTTGCAAAATCGTCAAAAGGTATTTTGATTAAATTGCCTATCTTTACCAAGCGTAAGAAATAATTTTCAAGGTTATCTTTCAGTTCTTGAATTCTTGCTTGCTCCTTTGGACTTTGAGGATCGACTATAATCTGGTCATAGTAATGTAAAGTAACAATTTTCCTAAGTAAACTTAAGGTATTGTCCTTCGGGATCTGTATTTTGGATAAAACGACTTTTGCCATCTATTTGACACCAATAGCTTCTATAATCACGAATAGAGAATTTTCACAGATTTTAAAATGTTCCTCTGTGGCAGAAGAAGTCAAAAATAGTAATTCATCAAGCATAGAGCGAAATGGTTCTAATAGCAGCTGTAAAGGAGAATTAGGAAAAAAGGGGGAAAAAAAAAGAAAAAAAGAAAAAGCATTTGGGTATGTTAATTTTTATATTTCTTGAAAGCTAACATAGCAGCTAATCCTAGGAAGGATAGAAAGACTAGACCAGTAACACCAACCTCTGTTGGAATTTCAAATATTATTTGGAATCCAGCATCTTCAACTAAAGAGCGAGCAACATCTAAGTCGTAGGTGTATGGTTCAAGTGTAGCATCATAACCGACGACTGAATCAGGTACAGAAGTTGTAGCTGGAGCACCAAGACCATTCAAAATCTCGTCAACGATAATATCACGAGGAGTTGCATGACTGATTGCTTGTCTAATAAATTTAACTGCTTCTGCAGTTCCTACTGGAGTTAATTCTCCTGTTCCCATGACGGGATGTTTCATATTAATTGACATTTCCTGGTGTGAAGGGTCTTTAACTAAAACACCTTCAATACTTGCAACACCTTCAAAATCAGATAGGTCCGGGAAGTATTGTGCATCCATAATGTCGATTTCACCCGCAATTAATGAAGCAACAGCACTATCTTTACCAGAAATGTAGGTAAGATAGAAATCTTCCAGAACTAAAGGTGTTCCATGCCAATATGGATTAGGTACGCAATGTGCAACACTTAGTACTGGATCATAATCTGCTAACATCATCGGACCACAAGACATGACTAGAGCGTCACCTACATTTGATCCTGGGTCTAATGGAACTTCGTTGAATATATCATAACCATGTGCGCTGATAGCTGCTTCAACAGTTGTCTTTTGAATAAGAGGGTTGTATAGAAGGCTTTCAGCTAAATTGAAAACACCAGTTAATTCGAAGAGAAGTTCTCCACCGGCCACATCAGGACCAACAACTGAAATTGAATCATTTGAAGCAAACCAGTATGTATAAGTTCCGTATGAACCAGAGCCAACAGCAGGAGTCATATGTAACTTATAGCTGTATTCAACATCTGAAGGCAAGACATAGTCACCATTGCTAAATCTAGCATTGGGATCTAGTGTTAGTGAAATGTTAATTTTGTCATTGATAATATCGGAGACAGTCCAACTACTACCTATTTCAGTCTCCCATACGTGTGTATCTGGGGCACGTTTAGCAGGAGAACCATATACACCTTGCATCCATTGTAAATCATAATATGATGAAAGCACATAGTAATTAGGTTCTTTGAGATCTGCTGGAACAGCATATTTGATGATGTGATCTTCTGGATCATCCCAATTTTCTTCCATTTTTCTACGAGTTTATATAGGAAAGTGCTGATATATGGGTAGTGCTTGGCGAAAACTCGCAATATTTATGGTTCGCAAGTGTTTGAACACTTGTCCCTCAGTTAATAAAGTTTGAACCATACAGCACGATGCGCAATGGCAGGAATGTTGTCGGAGTAAATGCGCACTCCCTTCCTTCCTTCCCCACTCATGATTCTCATGATTCTTCCCCTCAACGCACGTGAGGGGACCCACTTAAACGACGGTTAGACCGCCTCTGGCAAGTTTAACCAAGTTTCATAACGTGCGTTACCGCACTAAAAGTGATATTTAGAAGTAGTATTTTGCGTTTTATTCTCCCTATTCGCATAAGGGTTACAGCTGTAATAATTCCAGAAGTTCCCATTAAAGCTTGCTATATTCCGTACCACGTCTGACCTAACCCCATTTCACCTTGAAGAATTACAATGAAGAGAACACTAATAGCTCCAAATGAAAAGGTAATGAAAGAGAAAACTAAGAGCATGTAAGATATTTTGGGATGCTTGCGAATTGTTCGATACCCAACTGCAATATCCTCCTTAAATTGTTTCATTTCCTGCTTAATGTTTTTGCTTTTCTCTCTTACAACCTCAGGGGACTTCTTACCTATGAAGAAAATGACACCTATCAAAATACCTGATACAGCGAAAGTTGATGCATCACCTATGAAACTTAACAAATAACTTTTAGCAGCTAATAATCCTGCAAGAACAAATCCAATAATTGTTGCGACTTGAAAAACCGAGGATCCTACTGAATTAGCTATTAGTAGATTCTTTTTCTTAACTATTAATCGAGTATATGCGTTTCTTGAAGGGAAGAAGAATGCTGCTGATGAGGAATTTATGAAACAAAGAACGAATAAGGGCCAAAGAACATGAAGGTAATTTGGTATGGGCTGTCCAGCTACATTCAGGTAATTTAGAACAGGTTGTCCAACCGAATAATGTATTTGTGTTAACTGATCATTGAATAAATAGATAATTACAAAACCTAGTGATGCAATAGCACTTACAATATTGGAATAAAACATAAGTTTTCGTTGATCAAATCTATCAGCTAGCGCTCCAGCTATTGGTGCTAGTATGACAAAAGGAAGTAACCATATTATTGAGAGAACCCCCATTAACAACGGACTTTCAGTAAGCCCAAAGATAAGAAATTCTAGTGCTAAACCCGAAATTGATCTACCTATATTCTCAGTAAATTGTGCTGCAAACAGAACCATAAAAGTTGCATTTGTAAGTACTTCTCTAGTTGATGGTTTAGTATCTTGTGTCAAGGTATCACCTGTTTAGAAGATATCAAAGCAATGGAACCCTCTTTTTTCACAAAGTTCAATTCCAGTTGTTGCTGGGGTATATATATTACTATCTTAAACCGCATGGTGAATGTGTGTGCAGCAATTGTTTTCTATTTCTACTTTCCTGTTAATCTGGTACAAGATATAGTTTTATTGTTTAATTATCAAATTAAGTATGAAACAATTATGAGTTTGATTCTATCCTAAATTATTGAGTTCTGGTCCTGGAAATAGATGAAGTAATTCACCTATTGAAAATAATGTTACATCTGGTTCTAATTCTTTAATCTTATCTTGTGTGTATTTGGCATTTACTCCTAAAATTGCGACAGTTTTGGTGCCTGCTGCTTTTCCTGCTCTGATATCTTGAGGAAAATCTCCTATCATCGCACATGTTCCTGGTTGTTTATTTAGAGCCTCACATACAAGAAGAATGGGTTCTGGATAGGGTTTAATTTTTTTAACAGAATTTCGTGTAACGATAAAATCGAATTTATTCAGAATGTCCAAAACCTTTTTAGCTCTGTTAACCGTTTTATCTCCAGCGTTAGTTACTAAAGCCATCTTGTATCCACGTGATTGAAGAGTCTCTAATACTTCCGCAACACCTTCAATGGGAACAAGTTCTTTGAACGCTAAAGGATCTTTTCTAACCATCTTCAAAAGTCTATAAATATCCAACAGGGAAGCTTTTGAATCCTTAATTGCTTTAAGAAATATTTTCAATATTAAGATTTTAGCGCTTCCTATCCCTGTTTCCATTACTCTTGATAAGACTTTTTCAAAAACTTCTTGCTTTATCTGTTGATCATAGTTAGGTTTTAATTTATCAAAAGCTCTGAAGAAAGGTTCCCACCATCTCTTCCCTAAGTCTGTAAGAGTACCATCCATATCAAAAAGAAGTGTGTCAATGACCTGGAAAGATTTCATCAATTGTAGATTTTATTAGTTTTATAAAAGGGTTATTTTATTTCAAGCACTTCTTAGGTTGGTTGTATTCAAAATAACCTCTAAAATCTAATTGTGTTTTTAGTTAATTACAGTTATCTTTTCTTCTAGATGAAAGTCTCTTGAAGAACTACCTATATGTAGGATAAAATCTCCTTTTTCTAAGTTCCAACCATCGCTTGAAACATCATAGAAAGCTAAATCCTTACCTTTAATTTCAATGGGGACAATTTGTGTTTCTTTGGGTTCTAGGAACACTTTTTCAAACCCAACCAGTTCTATCTTTGGTCGATCAACTGAACTTTTTACATCTTCAGAATAAACCTGAATAACTTCGCTCCCAGCTCTATTTCCAACATTAGTTATTTTTACATTAATCTCTAATGTTCCATGTATTGTCTTTATTTTCTTATTAGTAGTTTCAACTTCTTCAAATTTGAACTCAGTATATGAAAGACCAAACCCAAATGGAAATAGTGGGTTGATATTTTTTTTATCATAGTGTTTGTAACCTACATAAATCCCTTCTTCATAGTAAACCTTGAGATCTACTCCTGGAAAGGTTCTCTCGGATTTGTGAGCAGGGCAATCTTCTATCTTCTTTGGAAAAGTCATAGGTAGTTTCCCTGAGGGATTAACGTCACCAAATAGAACATCTGCTATAGCTCTTCCCCCCTCCATCCCTGGATACCATACTTCAAGAACAGCTGGGACGTTTTCTAACCAATCGTCCATCGCAATAGGACTCCCATTTATAAGAATCACAATTGTGTTAGGATTAATTGTTACTGTTTTCTTAATCAGATTTATTTGTGATTTGGATAAACCAAATTGCTTCCTATCCATTTTCTCTGATTCATTTCCGAATTCAATTCCTTCTTCTATGGTTTTATCACTCATTATTTTCTTGGGTGAATCGTGATTTAACCCCATGAATAGAAGAACATAATCCGAGTCAGATGGATTTTCTGTTATCAGAATTTTTCCTTTGCATTTTTCTTTGAGCCCCTTTAAAGCTGTTATCTCATATGGAGGAGTAACTGCAGCAGCTCCACCATATAGTAATTTGCCAAACTTTTTGTTAGCGTTAGATCCTAAAACAGTTAATGTCTTGATTTTGTCAGAATCTAGTGGTAGAATGCTATTTTGATTTTTCAGAAGAACAATCCCTTCCTCTGACATTCTTCGTGCTAAATTTTGATGTTTTTTTGTATTTCGTTCCCCCTTAGGTAATAATTTTTTCTTTTCAAACATGCCTACTTTCACATAAACATGCAAGATTCTTCTTACTAATTCATCAATATCTTTTTCTGTAAATTTCTTGCTCCTATATGCTTCCTCAAGTCGTTTGTGCTCATAAAGGTAACCTTTAGGCATTTCAAGTGATAAACCAGCTTTGACTGCTATTTCAGGTGGGGATTGCGAAGGTTCTTTATTCTTACTATCCCCTTTAGCTGTTGCCCACCAGTCAGTCATCACAAAACCTGAGAATCCCCATCTTTCAATTAAAATCTCTTTTAATAATTTTGAGCTCTCATGAACATATTCTGAATTAACGAGATTATATGAAGACATTATAGTCCATGGATCTGCTTCTTCAACTGTATCCTTGAAAGCTCTTAGATAAACTTCATGCAATGTTCGTTCATCAACTTCTACACTTACTGTATATCTATCGGTTTCTTGGTTATTTGCTACATAATGTTTAGGACATGCAGCGATTTTTTGACTTTGTACTCCCTTAACAAACGGGATAGACATTTCTTTAGTTAGGTATGGATCCTCGCTATAATATTCATATGTACGACCATTGAAAGGTGTTCTTCCGATATTAATCCCTGGACCTAGAACACATGACCTTCCAATTGCTCTTGCTTCTTTTCCTATAGCCTCACCACATTCATAAGCTAGTTCTCTATTCCATGCGGCAGCAAGGTTTATTCCTGCAGGAAAATAGGTGTTTTTTCGAAGAAAACTTGAATGTTGAGAGATACCAAGAGGACCGTCTGTAATCTTGAAAGTTTTAATACCCAATCTGGGAACAGTGTGTGTTTGAAAAAAGAAATAACCAGTTAGCAACTGGAATTTTTCCTTAAGCTTCAATTTACAAAGAAGAGATTCTACAAGATTCTCTTCATAATCAAAGGTTTTCACATAATTTTGTATGTTCTTCAAATAATAAATCTTATGTCGAAAAAACTGTATTTTCTTTAAATCAACCAAATAGATGTAAGGTCAACCCATAAGAGTTTGATACTTCTGTTCTGCTTCTTTGAACTCTAGCTCAGATTCATACTCATTTGAAAATTCCCAATGAGTTTTTTCTTTACAAATCTCACATGAATGCCAGCTTCGGACCTTATAATGTTCGGAAAAAATCCTGTCTATAATTTCTTGGTTTTTTTTGATGACAAGTTTCACAAATCTTAGCTATAAATTTTAGCATAACTATCACTGCAATGTAGTCAAAAATAAATGTTTTGAAAAAAATGAATGAAAAGAGTAAAATTATTTACTCTAATTCTAAAAGATAATCTATTACTCTGAACACCATTGCTAGAGGAACAAATGCTGCTAAAACATAAATAACAATTGATACAATGTTAACTACTAGAGCATTTGTTACATACATGCCGATTACGAAGTATATTGTTCCTAAGATTGCCAATAGTATCGCATATGTGAATAGTATTCCCCAAGCTCCAAGGAAACCTTTGAAGAAACTTACTGGTTTAGCTATTTTATCATTGCGAGATGCAGTGAACAAGAATGCCGCAGCTGTACTAACTATTGCTAAGATAGCTGCAACTGCCATGATATAGTGCCCCCATTCAAGTGTTGTTGAAAGAATACTTGCGGGATCACTTAGCATGCCAGTGATTAGGTTCAATAGATCTGTATAGCCTGTGGTAAATGCTGTTGACATATAGGCCCAGTAGTAACCACCAAATGCAATCCCCAATGGTATGAGATTATAGATTATAAGCATAACAAGCAAGATTATAGCTTGTTTAAATGAGTCAAAAATATCTTCGAAGAAGTTGTCTTCACCTTTTGGTTTTTTTATTTTTTCTACTTTAGTTGTCTAATAATCACCGATTTCAGTAAAAGATGTCTCTGATATAATAAGTTTGTCGTACATTTTTTGGTGTTTAAGAGATAACTGCTACAACAGGGATTATTCAAGCTGAAAGAAGCCAATTTCTTCTCATTTCTCTTTCCTTTTTTCTTTAATTACCTCATAAAAACGGTCAACTGTCATATTGAACCATCTTTCATTGACATCATGATCATACCTGGGTAATCTTGGAGATTTCTTTATTTCTTGAACGCTCAATTTCTGTGTCATCATGTCTTCGATGATTTTAACTAAGTTCACCAACACTTTTTTCTGTGATTTTAATTCAGTTATGGAACTAATGTGACCATGACCAGGAATTACGATGTTAGGTTTTAAGTCAATCATTTTTTGTAAAGCATCAATCCATTCATAGGGATTAACAGTGGGGTCCCCAGCAAAAGGAAACATATCTGCAAACAGCAAATCTCCAGTCAAAATTGCTCCCTCTTCTGGAAGATACACAAAAGCACTACCCTTTGTGTGACCATTTGTTTCAATTATTTTTATGGTTTTATTACCTTCTTTAAGCTCGTATTCACCAGAAAATGTTTTGTTAGGTAAGATGATATTTTTATCTTTGTAATCACCTTCCACTTCTTGAGCAAGAAGATCTCTTGTTGCTTGAGTAGAAATAATTTCACAATCCTTGAAAACATTAGTACCAAAGGTGTGATTACCATGATAGTGTGTTATGATAACCTTCTGGAAGATTCTATCTGTAGTCTTTTCAGCAAATTTTCTGAACTCTTTTGTTTTTTCAACATCCATCCCTGTATCTACCATCACTAAATAGGAGTCAAAGTCGATGAAGGATATGTGTGAGGATTTCTCACTTGATGCATAATCCCAGATAGATTCAGTGAGCTTTAGAGGGTTTATTTTGGTCATATATCAACAAATATGTATTCATTAATAAGAAATTTGTCTGCGTTCAAAATAGATTAGTTCTTTTTACATCAGAATTAAATAAAACAAAAAGTTTGAATAACAACAATTCATGATGGGTTTTTGTCATGTAGTTATAGTAGACTACATTGGTTGAGCTAGGTTCATAGAGGTCGGCATATAGAACTAGAGTAGTTCTATACTCACTCTCTGGGGATACATCACGTATCCTCCTACCCCGTTCACCGTGCGTTTAGGCAAGGCTTTCGGATCGCTTTTAACTAAAATATTGTAAGCAGCATTAACATCAGCATTGATTAAGTGTCCTTGAGCAGTTCGGAACAACCCTCGATAGATTCTTTTCCCCTTATACTTCCTGTGAAATTTAGGAAATTCATTATCTAAGAAACTGCATTTGGAAGTGTACTTCTCAGGGATAGTCTCCACCTTTATTCCTCGTTCTGCTCCTTTGTACTTTAGAATATTGATAATTCTTAGAAAAGGGATGGTGACGAACATCTGGGTGGTTTTTTTCCAGAAATGAAGATTCTGTTTCCAGAGAGGGTTGTAACCTATCACCACCTCATGGAGTCCTCTTTCCACCCACACATCAACCAAATATTTGGTTAATTTGTGGATAGCATCTTTCAGTTTCCTCCTCCATTTCTCTTTAAGTTTATAGTAAGTTTGACCATATACCAATCGATTGTTTCCTTTCAGTTGCTTTCTCTGCTGCTGGCTATACTGTACTTGTAACTTCTTCTGTTCTTTCAAATAATATTGTGTTATTGATTTTATTCCTTTCCCTGCATCTTTGATAACAATCGGTTGCCCACCTTGGTTATCCACAAAAGCGGCAAGGTTGTCCATCCCTAAATCTACTCCTCCTTTTCTAATCCTCTTCTTAATAATCTTAGGCAAGGTCTTCCTATAGACTAATTCAAGAGTATATCTTGGTCTCCTTGGAACAATCCTCACCTCTCTCAAATCTACCTGTTCCGTTAATCTTGTCTTGTGCCAATATCCTGCTTTCTTGGGTAGAACTAACCAACCATTAATTATCCTTGCTTGTTGGTTGCTGAAGATGGCTATTATTTCTCCCTTTTTTTTCTTGTAATTAGGTGATTGAGGTTTAGCAAAAAACAATGTTGGATCTTTTTTCCATTCTTTTTTCGCTCGAAAGTATCCTTTCCAATCCCCACACAGACGTTTGATTGTGTGTTGTGCTGTGTGAGCTGGGAGGGCACGATAACAGTCTTCCTTCTTCAGCAATTTATCTAAATCTTCATAAAACAAGAGTTTGTTTTTCTTCCTCAGAGATTCTTTAATCAGAAAATTTGTTCGATTATAGAGATTTTTAGCTAGATGACAAAGCTTGCTTAACTGTGGATGAAAGTCTACTTCTATACATTCAGCACGTAAGACCTTGTTCATCGCTTTTTTAGTCTGATTTTCTTATAAAAACCCCCGTAATATTCATCTATTGCACTCTTGTTAAATTGATTAACAATACATTTAATATGACAATATGACAAAATTATTTCATAATGCATCTGAAAGTAATGAATGATTGGGAAAATCTTCAAGTTATCAATATCAAAAAGGAGAAGGGTCATTGTTCAAATTTCTCGTATTCTGATATGAAGTCAGCACTCAAGGATAAGAAATCCAAACAACAAATTTGTCTTAATGGCAAATGGAAATTCAAGTGGGCAGCAAAGCCTTCTGATACACCTCAAGGCTTCTATCAAGTTGATTATGATATCTCTTCGTGGGATGAGATTCAAGTCCCAGGCACTTTTGAGCTGCAAGGATATGGAATGCCCTACTATCTTGCTCACAGCTACCCACCTAGTTTGAGAAAGAAAAACGCTCCAAATATTGACCCTAATGATAATCCAGTCGGTTCTTATAAGCAAACTTTTGAATTTCCTTCTGATTGGGAGGATCAAGAGATTCTCATGCTTTTTGAAGGAGTTAAATCAGCTTTCTACTTGTGGATAAATGGACGAGAAGTTGGGTATAGCCAAGGATCAATGACGCCAGCTGAATTCAATATAACACGTTTACTTGAAGTTGGTACAAATCAAATTTCAGTACAAGTGTACAAATGGTCAGATGGTTCCTATTTAGAAGACCAAGATTTCTGGTTCCTTGGAGGAATTTTCAGGGATGTAATTATCTATTCTAAACCAAAAATAAATATCTGGGATTATTTTGCTAGATGTGATTTTGATGAACTTTACTCTGATGCTAAACTGCGTGTGAAAACAAAAATTCGGAATTTAAGCGAAGAAGCTATCTCTGAGTATAGAATTGACGTAAAACTATTTGATGATAGAAACAAACCGGTTAAATTACATCCCCCTATGACGATATTAGTAGGAGTTTCTTCTAATTCTGAAACAGCTGTTGATTTTGAAACAAGAATACAGAGCCCCAATAAATGGTCAGCGGAAACTCCATACCTTTACACCTTAGTTCTAACTTTATTGGATTCTAAGGATAATATTGTTGATTGTATTAAAGGAAAATATGGATTTACTAAAATAGAAATAAAGAAAAGCCAGATATTGATTAATGGTCAGCCTGTTCAAATTAAAGGAGTAAACCACCATGATTTTGATCCTGATAATGGTTACACCTTAACTTACGAGAGAATTAAACAAGACATAACAATAATGAAGCAAAATAATATTAATGCGGTTAGAACAAGCCATTATCCTGCCGATAGTCGTTTGTACGATTTGTGTGATGAATATGGTTTATATGTTCTAGATGAAGCAAATGTAGAAACTCATGGTTTTATGGGTAATATTAACCTTCGAACTAAGCTTGATGATAAATGGTCGCGGTCTTGTGAGGATCGAATGGAGAGAATGGTTGAAAGAAATAAGAATCATCCATCTATCTTCATGTGGTCTCTGGGAAATGAAGCGTGCTTTGGTCCTCCCCACTATAAAATGAAAAAAGCAGCACTGGACATAGATAATACTCGGCCTATTCATTACGAGAATGATCTTGATTTGAAGGTTTCAGATGTTTTTAGTTCAATGTATTTTACTCCTGAAAAAATGGGGAAAATAGGAAAACTAGAAACAATAAAGTATCGTTTCCCAAATGGTTCAATATCTCCAGATGTGTACAAGGATAAACCATACCTTCAATGTGAGTATGCTCATGCTATGGGTAATAGTTTGGGGAATTTTCAAGAATATATGGATCTTTTTGATAATTATCCTAGCTTGGTAGGCGGTTTCATCTGGGATTTTGTTGATCAAGGATTAAGAAAGAAAACTGATGATGGTAAAGAATTCTGGGCATATGGTGGAGATTTTGGAGACGAACCTAACTCTCTCAATTTCTGTTTTAATGGTATTGTCCGTCCTGATAGATCTCCAAATCCTGCACTTTTTGAGGTTAAAAAAGTATATCAAGATGTGAAAGTGACTGCTCTAGATTTGCTTTCAGGGAAACTAACAATTAGAAATAAAAATAGATTCAAATCCCTAGATTATCTGCAAACACGTTGGGAAATAACTGAGAACGGGAAAATTATTGAAAAAGGTATTTTACCACCTTTGAGCACCGATCCTCTTTCTAGTTCAGAGATTGAAATTCCTTTTAACAAACCAGAACTAAAACCATTTTCTGAATATCATCTAACGGTAAAATTTAGTTTGGTAACAAAAACAAATTGGGCAAAGAAAGGGTACATCGTAGCTTGGGAACAATTTCTCCTCCCCTTCCCTCTTCCTACCAAACCACAAGCATCTAAAAGAAAACTATCTTCTATTGAAGTAGATGACACTCTTGACGAGTTGGTATTGAAGAATAATAAATTCGCAGTCAAATTCAGCAAATCTTTAGGTAGTATTATCTCCTATTCCGTAGATGAAAGAGAACTGTTTCTGTCACCTCTGGAACCGAACTTTTGGAGAGCTCCCATTGATAATGATAACCTAAAACGTGTGGTTGCATATAATTATCCGTTCCTTGGGTGGTTAATTAGAACAAATCCATGGAAAAATGCATCTAATAAACGAAAAGTGAAAGAGTTCATTGTAAAGACACTATCTCCTCATAAGGTTGAACTTTCAGTGTTTATGAAAATACCAAAAGGAAGAACATTGTATGAGGTGAAATATACTGTTTCAGGAAATGGAGAAATAAATGTTGATGTTTCATTTACGCCTAAAAAAGAATTAATACGATTGGGTATGAAAACATTACTGCACAAAGACTTGAAGAAATTCACTTGGTTTGGCAGAGGACCCCACGAGACATATTCCGATAGAAAAACAGGGGCAGCAGTAGGATTGTATAAATCAAAGGTGGAAGACATTAATCATGCTTATGCATATCCACAAGAAAACGGAAATAGAACAGATGTTCGATGGGTATCAGTTACCGATGATTTGGGTAAAGGTGTTAGAATAACAGCTGTTGGAAAAAACCATCTTAATTTCAGTGCGTGGCCATATTCTCAGGAAGAACTAGAGAACGCTGAACATATTTCAGATTTGGAGTTTAAGGAAAACATCACTCTGAATATAGATTACAAACAGAGAGGTGTGGGTGGAGACTTTCCTGGAGTGCCATCTGTCCATGAGAAATACAAATTGAAGGCGAACATAAAATATAGTTACTCATTTAGTATAAAACCTGAGTAAATTTTCTTTCTTCTTCTTTATTTTTGTTCTTTCCTACCCATTAAATATGAACTAGACTATGTTTACAAGGAGAACCCACTTACGTGTATATAAAAAGGACAGAAAACATTACTTCCTGCAAATTTTCTTGTAGACAATTTAACAGTAAAACGAGCATATTACAGTAAAAGAATTTCAGACATTTGCCTATGAAGGAATTGATTGAATTAATCTAAAATAATTCGACAGATCATAATATCATGTAGGAAACAACAAAATTCTATTTTAACTAATGATCGTACTAAACTGGAAACATATTTAGAGATAATTTCCATAAAATGTGAATCTTTTTATTCTAATACTCTGAAACTGACAAAGTGACAGTAAAGAACAGATGAGACATTAATGACAGCAAACGTTATTTCAGCTTTAAAAGTCGAAAAAAGCACATTTGAAGAGATTGAAAAAGTTCAAGGAAAAGAAGCAATTCTTTCAAGTAATGCTGATTATGTTGTTGATGAATCAAAGATTGCTGGAGGTTCAGCTGAATGGTTGTTCTTCCCTAAAAAAGAATCCGAAGTTGTTACAATCATTAATAAAATGAGTGAAGAGAAGATTCCCATAACCATCTCAGGAGGAAGAACTGGAATTGTAGGTTCAGCTGTTCCATTTGATGGTGCAGTTATCTCTACAGATAAGATGACCGCTGTTCTTGGAATAGGTTATGATAAGGAAGTAGGAAAATATTTCGTGAGAATTCAACCCGGAATAACCTTGAAAGATTTAGATGATGTTATCCGTTATAAGGAATTCACAGATGAGCATAATCTGGATCCAAATAATAACATTGTGAAGAAATTCAAACAAGAGTCTGAAACATACTTGTTCCCCGTTGACCCAACAGAAATGACAGCAGCAGTAGGTGGTTCAGTTGCAGCAAATGCATCAGGTGCCAGATCATTCAAGTATGGTGCTATGCGTCCATGGGTTAGACATTTACGAATTGTTCTAGACTCTGGAGAAGTTCTCGATTTAACTCGTGGTGAATATAAAGCTGATAATGGTATTTTTGTTTTCAAAAAATCTGGGGCAGACATAGTAGTAAAAGTGCCTACTTACAAGATGCCTACAGCTAAGAATGCAGCTGGTTTCTTTGCAACCCCTGATATGGATTTAGTAGATCTATTTGTAGGTAATGAGGGTATTTTAGGTATGATCACTGAAGTTGATTTGTGGATAATAAAGAAACCGATGGGTTTACCAAATGTAATGTTTTTTACAGCAGAAGATGATTCTATGCTTTTCGTTGAGAAACTCCGTGATGATCCAAATTTGAATGTTGAATATATGGAATTCTTCGATGAGAACTCTTTTGAACTTCTGAAAAGCAAACAGAAAACAAGTCCTGCTTTAGCAAATCTTTCGACTATTCCTTCCGATGCTAAGACAGCTATTTTCTTCGAAATTCCCTACAGTGAAGATACCCTAGAAGATATCATTGTAAAATTAGATGAAATAGCAATGGAATGTAATTCTTCAATTGATTCATGTTGGTCAGCATTTGACGAAGTAGAAAAGGAGAGTTTCAAAGCTATGCGTCATGCAGTACCAGAAACAGTAAATGCTATAATTGCAAAGCGTAAGAACGCGTATCCTAGCATACACAAACTTGGTACAGATATGTCTGTAGAGCATCAACACTTTAGAGAAATGATGAAACTTTATCATAACAAAATGCTCGAACATGGTTTAGAGTATGTTATGTGGGGTCATATCGGTGATTCTCATATTCATCTTAACATCCTACCACGTAACATGGATGAATTAGCTTTAGGTAAAAAACTCTACAAAATATTTGCTAAAAAAGCAGTTGAATTTGGAGGCTCTGTTTCCGCAGAACATGGTATCGGAAAAATAAAAATTGAATATCTTCTTATCATGTATGGCGAAGAAGGTGTGAATCAGATGCGTGCCGTTAAGCATGCATTAGATCCACAAGCTATTTTCAATAGGGGTAACATGTTTACTCTCTAAATTTCCTTTCCATATAGAATCTGATACTCTTGAGCCCCCCTATGCTACCGAAGGGAAATATTTCAAACAACTAATTGCAAAAGCTTCTACCATAGCTTTGGAAAATGGCGTAGAGGATTTTATAATCTGGCTCTTTGGTGAAAGATTAGCATTGAAGGATTATGTTAAAGCTGCTTCCTTCAAATTTGGTAAACCAGCGTTCTCTCGTTATGAGCTAGAACTCTGATACCAATATCATGCTAGCACCAGCTAGAAAGAACTTCATTTGATAAAAACCAAGGGATAAACGGGAGGGAGTTTAAGCTTACTTCTTATTACACTTTCAGGCTTTTCTTCAGTGTGTATTCCTTCACACAAGCATCATAATAAGTGTAACAATGTATGGATACCCGAGACACTAAGTAGTTAGTGGCTAGAAAGAACTTCATTTAATGTCTTAGGGTAGATTGGACGTAAGTTCAATCTCCCTAATCACTAATACTACTTATCCTATAGAATTTTAAATATATTTTTGCGAAATAAGGACTAATTTACTATTTTGTTTTTTCTTCTACTCAATTTTACTTATTCAATTCCTATTATTCAATATCGTGTAAAGTGAAATGTCATTTTCTAATATTCTTACTTAATACTTATGCAATTACACATACTAAAGAAGACATTTTGTTAGGTTTAAGCTATATGGACATTCTGAGCAAAAGGGTTCAGTTCCCCAGCAATCTGAAGTACCTTCTGTTGCATAAAAACAATTGTTTGTTGAGAGTGCACAGTCTCCACAATATGGAATCTTTTCATTTATTTTCTTAAGTTTTGCTCTGTGTTTTTTGTAGCTGTGAGTATTCCAAATATCCTTCAATGATGCATTCTTAATATTTCCATATGAGAATGCTTGAGAATATCTTTCATGTTGATTCAAAAATGATCTGTGGTCATAGAGATAATTAAAACATGGTACAACCTCTCCATCCGAGCGTATTACAGTAGTTTCAGAAGAAATATAGGGGCATTCTCGCTTCTTGAATGAGGGTACAATTTCAGGAAGTTTTAATTTCAATTTATAATCATTTGCAATGTTTATACATTCCATAAATACCTCTTCTAGCTCTTTTAATAATGGAAGTTTATTTTTTTCTTCCATGAAGAGAGGGATGTTAAGATGAACATTTTCTTTTTTAGCTCGATTAAAATATTTATAATAAAGATCAGCTTTAGGTCTCTTCTTTTCTACAATATTATCCTTAAATTTGTACATATTTTTGTAAGTGTGTTGTGTCTTTTCAGCAAAACGTTCTTGTAAGTAACCAAGTATAAGATTCCACCCTCCCTCTCCAATCTCCTTCAAGATGCTTAATGCTTCTTTAGTAATCATTGTATAAAGAGTTTGTTTAGCAAAAACTGAATTAAATGGGTAAATTTGACTTATTGATAAATAATCTGCTCCTAAGTCTCCTACTTGTTTCACAAATTTCGGTAACTGTCTAAAATTTGATTCAAATACAACGGTTTCTACGCCTAATTTCAAGGTCTCTCTTCTTTTGTGTTCAGCTAAGTATTTCAAATTTGAATTTACAGAAGTGATTTGTTCAGAATGGCCTACTGAAGAAGAATCAGGCCAATCCAATGCTTCACAAGAGAAAGCTATCTCATCAGCTAAATTGTTTTCAATAATGTAGTCAGTTTTCTTTTTATCCATTAAAGAACCATTTGTAGAGAAAAAGATTGATGATTCTTCTGGTAGGTATTTTCTTGAGATAATTAGAAATTTTATAAAATTTCTATGCATAAGGGGTTCTCCTAGTCCATAAAGAACCAACCTTTCAATTAAAGAGAAATTCTCTTTTGCCAGTTTAAGGAATAAATCATCACTAAAAAATATTTGAGGTTTATTCTTTCTATAAGTGTTTAAACACATTAAACAAGAGAAATTACAGACATTTGTTGGTTCAACTTGAATTATTTTTGGGTGAACTGTTTCTTCCATTAATTTACTAAAAACAATCAAATATTTATTACTTATTTTCCTTACTTTTTACTGATCTTAAAGTCTAAAAATAAACATTTTGGGAAAAAGATATTTACTTGTTTGTGTATATTTATACTAATTCATTACTTTGGAGATAAAAAAATGGTAAAAGGATATATGAACAAGTGGTTAAAAGTAAATTTAACGACTCAAGAACTTGAAGAGTTCACTTTTTCTGATGAAATACTTAGAAAATTCATAGGAGGCAAGGGAATAGCGGTTCACTATATGTGGGAATATGCTAAAAAACTAGAAGAAAAAAGGATTAATCTACAAGAAATGGATGCACTTTCTCCCGATAACATCTTAGTTTTTGCAACAGGACCTGTAACAGGTACAAAATCCCCCAACAGTGGGAGACACCACGTAATGGCACTTAAATCTCCTCTAACAGGATCGATTGGTTCAGGAAATTCAGGTGGACGATGGGGCGCTAAATTAAAGTTTGCTGGATATGATGGTATAATCGTAGTTGGTAAGGCTGATCGCCCTACATATCTATCTTTGATAGATAAAAAAGCTGAGCTTCATGATGCTACAGAGCTTTGGGGAAAGAATTCAATAGAAACCTCAGATTGGTTGAGAACTAAACACAATGTAAAACGAGCTGGTGTTTCATGTATTGGTCCAGCTGGTGAAAACTTAGTTCCAATTGCTGTTATTATGAATGAAGAACACAGAGCTGCTGGAAGAACAGGGTTAGGTGCGGTAATGGGTTCAAAGAATTTCAAAGCTATAATAGTTGAAGGTAAAGCTAAACCTGAAATTGCCAATCCTAAAGAATTTGGTTCTAAAGTTAAGGAACACGTAGAAAAGTTGAAAGAGAATGGTGTAACAGGACAAGGTCTTCCAACATATGGTACAGCTGTCTTGGTTAATATTGTTAATCAAAATGGGTTGTTTCCAACAAAAAATTGGCAATCTGGAGTATTTGATGAAGCAGAAAAACTCTCTGGTGAAACTCTAACCGAAGAATACCTTATTAGTAAACACCCATGTTATGGTTGTGTTGTTGCTTGCGGTAGAAAAACTAAAGTTGACAAAGGAAACTATAAGACGTCTTATACTGAAGGTCCAGAATATGAATCCATTTGGGCTTTAGGTGGTTCAACAGCTGTAAGTGATATGAGTGCTGTTATACGAGCAAACCATTATTGTGACATATTAGGAATGGATCCAATAAGCATGGGTTCTACAATTGCAGCTGCAATGGAACTAACACAAAATGGTAAAATACCTGAAGATGATTCACAGGGTTTGAAAGTTGAATTCGGAAATCCAGACGCTGTTGTTGAATTAGCTTGGATGACAGCTTATAGACAAGGTTTGGGCTATTGGATTGGTGAAGGATCGAGAAAGATGTGTCAACATTATGGGGCTCCTGATTTGTCAATGGAAGTAAAGGGGCTAGAAATGCCTGCTTATGATCCAAGAGGTGCCAAAGGGATAGGTCTTAATTATGCAACAAGCAATAGAGGAGGTTGTCACGTTACCGGATATACCATCGCAGCAGAGGTTCTTGGAGATGTAGATAGATTTACTATTGAAGGAAAAGCTGAGCTTACAAAGACATTCCAAGATTTCACAAGTATTGTAAATTCTTCTGTTAATTGTTTATTCCTAACCTTCGCATTAGGTTTAGATGAGTATGCAGAAATGATTGGCCCAATTACTGGCTGGGATGTCAATGCTGATGAATTACTTAAAACAGGTGAACGAATAACAAATCTTGAACGTATGATATTAAATAAATTGGGATTGTCAGGAAAAGACGATACCCTACCAAAGAGATTGACAGACGAAAAGATGCCATCCGGACCATCAGAAGGACAAACAGTTGACCTTGAGACAATGAAACAAGAATATTATCATTTACGTGGTTGGGAAGATGGAATCCCCACAGTAAGCAAGATATCTGAGCTTGGACTAAATTAACATCGAAGTTTCCTCTTCTTTTTTTTCTCTTTTAACAAAGCTATTAAACGAGTTTCTTTTAATCCTAAAATGAAAAATTATGAAAGTGTTAGTCAAGGTTTTTGCGACGTTGCGCAAAAAATACCCAGAGATTAATGATATGAATCCTCTAGTGCTGGAATTTGAAGAAGGAGTTACAGCAAAAGAAATTATCAAAAAATTAGATTTTCAAATATCAGAGATACATTTGATACTACTTAATGGTAGAAAAATTAAACCCGAAACATCAATAAGTGATAATAACGGCATATTATCGTTGTTTCCACCTATCGGAGGGGGGTAGACAAATCTATTCTATATTCTTGTTATCATTAACTTCGTCTGTTTTTTCTTCCTCTCTATCTTCATCTTTGTCTATCAGTTTCTTGTAATCTTTGACCTTTCCTTCTTCACTAGTTTCTTCTAAAACTAGCACATATTCAAGACATCCTCGAGCTCTTTCACGTCTTTGTATCATATCATCTATGTTTGTTGTGATGTCAAGGTGGATGACTACATCCGCTGCTTCTAAATTCAGTCCTCTTCCTCCTAAAGGTGTAAAGATTAGAACATTAACATTACCTTCATCAAAATTCTTCAGAACTATCCTCCTCATGTCCTCCGTTGTTTGACCTGATAAATACTTAACTTCAGGAAAACCAAGATTATTGAGGAGTCTATTAAGATAACTACCTAATGCTAGATAACGAGTGAAAAGCAGAATTTGCGCTCCTCTGAATAAATGCTCATGAATGATATCTATTGCTGTATAGATTTTTGGTTGTACCAAAGCTCGTGTCACTTTCTCTTCAGGGTTTTCGTATTTGGGTAAATCAACTCTGTAAGTTATGAGTTCCTTACTTGGTTCATGAATGCTTCTAAAAATATCCTTATTTTCATCTAATTCAATATATTTCAAAAATTCGCCTGGAGTAGATTCAAGTAATAATAATCTGGCATGACTTAGTTTGAATAATCTTCTAAAAGCAAGTATGAGTGCAGTCTTTGCTTCTGCATCCTTTACCTGATACTTATTCAATTTTGCAGGAAAATTCTTTAAATTTTCAAGCCGATCTAAAACTCCACTATACGACATTTTGATGATTTCTAAGCGTGAAAGTTTTACATCCAGATGTTTTTGAATGATTTCTATTGGTTTAGTTAATTGTATTGATATTTGCTGATCTATTTTTATGTAATCTTCCCTTCGGATTTTATGAATTTTTGTGACAGTTTCATAGGGTGATAAATCAAGCCTCTGCATTAAAGCAGTATTCTTACCCAATAATTTGAGAACAGCTTTAGCACGTACCCCATCTCTTGTTCCAGTCATGGCTAAGATAGGAAAAGCAAACCCCTTTTCTCTGAATTTGAATAATCCATCAAAATACTTGCTTAGACGAAAACCTGCCATATCTCTTGCCAAAACATCAGTTGCTTCATCTATAATGCACATAGTAATATTTTCCAAGATATTGACTCTTAGTTTAGTTTTCATCTCATAATAGTCATTCATTAACGATGTAATAGGTGCAAAAATAGCTGTTGAAGCTTCATACATCTTGCTTTTTTGTCTTAAGCTGATGCCTTTACCACTGGGGTCATAAAAATAGCCTAACTTGTCAATAAATCCAAACTTTTTACCCATCTCTAGTGCTTGACGGCATCTAAGTCCTGCTGCTTCTCTTGCAGAAGTGAATAGAAATTTAGCATTAGGGTTGTTCTGTCTAATAGCATAAAAGGTTAATAATGCGATGATTGTCTTTCCTGTACCGTATGGATAGTTTAGAAGAATTGAACCTTCAGAGAGTTTTTCCATTATCTCACTGACAGCACTTATTTGGTATTCTCTATGTTCTATTGTTAATCCTTCTAAGCTTTCTTCAAAATCTGCTGGTAACTCCATTTCCGCCAATCAACCCTTTCTTATATCTTCAAACAATGTTAATATTTTAAAGTATTGTACTTCTTTCAGATTTCACTATTAACAACTAACAGTATAATATTCATACTTAGAAGAGAAAAAAAACCAACTAGGTACTAAACTTCACAACACAACCCAAAATCATAGAATATTTCTCTTAAGAGCAGAAGATCTAATCCATATTCAAGAGACAGATCAGTTACTTTGAAGCCCTCTAACCTTTTTCTTATAAGATCAGCTATATTTTCAATTGTCTTCGTTTTGTGTCTAACAGCTGTTACATTGACTCCAGAATTTCTGATATGTTTGTTCAATTGTTTTTGTGTGATACCAAGAAAAATCGAGATTGATTCATTGTCATAACCTTTATTCTTCATTTGGACATATCTGGCAATAAGTATTGTATCTCTGTCTTTCTTCTTTAACAATAATCCCCTTTCTTCTAGCACTTTGCGAACTGTATAATCGGTTAATTCTAAAATCACAGCAATTTCCTTTTTATCTTTACCTTTATTGAAATGTTCAACTACTTCTTCATGTTTAAGCTTATGATAATCAGCAATAGTTCTTGTTTCAATTTGATTTTTCTTTAAGACCTTAGAAACAGTGTGTCTATTAAGTTCTAATTCTTCAGCAATCTGGTAGGTTGACTTACCCTCATCATATAATTCAACAATAGAACTATCTCTTAGTGAAACATCATGGTTTACAGAGAATCCTGAACCTATGTCTTCTGAAGGACTGTAATCTTCATTTTGTTCATCTCTGTTAGTCATTGTTATCACTTTGATGCTTGTTACCACTAGGGCTATTAATGTAACCTTCTTAGAATAAATTTGTCATCATTATTAAAATATCTTTCTAATCAATTTCAATTATTGGAATAAATACTCCTATAAGAATGAAACATTTTTCTTTGAATTATGTTGATTTATCAATAACCACCAATTTTGAGTAAACTATTTAAACAACAGTCGTTTGTTTTCATTATGACATTTTCAGAGAAATTTAAAGAAGCCCAAGAAAGCAAGCGCTTTTCTTATCTTTTTACAGCGATTATTGGTTTAGGTTTTTTCACTACAGCAATAACTTGGGTGATATATAATGTGTATATTCCAACTTATCTTAAGGGCTACTTAAGAGAAGTGTGGGGAACTTTGCCTCTTGAAACTTTCATTATTGGTTCTATTATGGTTATAGATAATATCATAGCTGTACTGATGCAACCTTGGATTGGACACGTCAGCGATAGAACTTGGAAAAGATATGGTCCAAACAAAAAGGGTCGTAGAATGCCATTCCTAGTTATAGGAATACCTTTGGCAGCTGTATTCTTTATTTTAATAGGTGTCTTTGGTTTTGATGTATTATTTGCATCTGGCTCAGATTCTCTTTTCTTAGGTTTTATACTTCTTCTCCTTGTCATAGGAGGTTTCAATATCAGCATGGCTCTCTACAGATCTCCTGTAGTATCTTTAATGCCTGATTTAGTAGGAAAGGAGTTTCGAAGTCGAGGAAATGGTTTTATTAACCTGCTTGGAGGTATTGGCGCTTTAATAGGTTTGTTTGTATTTCCTATGATAGAAAAGTCTAACACGATATTGGCATACATCTTTGTTTCAATTGTACTGCTTATTTGTCTAGTGATTTTATACTTCACAATTAAAGAACCTGAAACGCTTAAAGATGTTGAGAAAAAAGAGCATGTGAAAATTATTCCCGCATTAAAGGAAGTATTCAAACAAAAAGATAAAAGTTTATTGTTTATTCTATTTGCAATCTTCTCATGGTTCTTTGGTTACAACGTAATTGAAACATTCTTTTCCAATTATGGTGAAGATGTTCTTCTCATGGTTCCAGCTGATATCAGTATGATATTTGGAGTAGTGGCATTAGCATTTATTATTTTTGCATTTCCAGCAGGTTTGATTGCTAAAAAGATTGGAAGAAGAACAACTATCCTAATTGGTCTTGGATTAATAGTATTCTTTCTAGGAATTTCAACTATCTTCTCATTGGCCAATTTGCCAGCTCTAGCTGTTAGAACAACTTTTATTGGTATGGATTTACCCTACTTAGCACTATTGTATGCTGGATGTTTCTTCTTTGTAGGTGTGGGTTGGGCATTTGTGAATATCAACAGTATTGTAATTGTTTGGGAATTATCTGGAAAGGATAAAATTGGTATGGCTACAGGGATTTATTACTTCTTCTCAGCCGCTGCAGCTATTACTGGGCCTGTAATCATAGGTGGAGTTTTGGATCTACTAAACTTCGGATTGGATCTAGCAGAAGGTGAACAATACAAGTTTCTTTTCCTTTTTGCTGTAATATTCTTCTTAATCGCTGGAATTTTAATATTCTTTGTTAAGAAAACTGGTGTTGAAGGAGAATCTGGAGACCTTCCAGAAGAAAAACCTGAAAAAATCGAACCATTAGCAGAGTAAGTTAACTACTCTTTTTTCCCTTTTTCCATTTTTCTGCTTTACAACATCTTTAAATTGTTAGATACACATTTTACAACATAGATACGATAATGGGTGTGTTTCTTGACAACTTTTACTGATGATGAAAGCTTCTTTATGGAATATAAGCCCAAATTCAAGGTTTTTCATGAATTAATGGCTGTAAGAATGAGCAATGTTTTACTCGTTTCCAGTGTTTATGATAGTTTTATGCTTGAAGAGGATGGACGCCTCTCTGATCAAATTTACGAGGAATTTCACAATCTTAACCTTCGAACTTTACCTAGGATAACAAGAGTTTCTTCCGCAAAAGAAGCTTTAACCTTATTACATGAGAGTAATTTTGATTTGGTTATAACTATGCGAAGACTTGGTGATATGGATGTGTTTTCTTTTGGAAAAAGTGTAAAGGAAATCAGAGATATACCAGTAATATTGCTCTTAAATAGTGTTGTTGAGATTAAATACATCCCAGAAATTTCCAAACGTGAAGGGATAGATCGCACCTTTGTTTGGAATGGTGATTCTAAGATATTTGTTGCAATTATTAAACATCTTGAAGATAAAATAAATGCTGAATATGATACGAATGCTGGTCAAGTTAAAGTGTTCATATTTGTCGAAGATTCAATACGTTTCTATTCCTTACTTCTACCTGAAATGTATGGCGAAATTATGCGTCAAACACATCGTCTGATTACAGAGGGTACCAATGACTTTCAAGATTTGCTGAAAATGAGAATCAGACCCAAGATTCTTCTTGCTGAGACTTATGAAGAGGCACTGATGCTCTACAAGAAGTATAAGCGTAGTGTATTAGGTATCGTTTGTGATGTTGAATTTCCTCGCAATGATATTTTGGATAAACAAGCTGGTTTCTTATTTGCTAGAAAGGTTAAAGAGGATTATCCTAACATGCCAATGATTCTGCAATCATCAAAGGAAAAATACCGCGAAAAGGCACATAAGAAAGGTATTTCCTTTCTTTATAAGAGATCACATAGTATGCTTTTGGATTTACGAAAGTGGTTGCTTGATAGAGTAGGTTTCGGTGACTTCGTTTTTCGAGATGCTGACGGTAAAGAGATAGGAAGATCTAGTGATATAATTAATTTTTACAAAGAAATTGAGCGCGTCCCATTTGAATCTCTAGCTTACCATGGTCAAAGTGATTATTTCTCAAATTGGTTGAGTGCAAGGGGAGAATTTGAGATAGCTGAGAAATTACGACCGCGCAAGGTTTCTGAATTTGTAGGAGAAGAACTCAGAGACTTTTTGCTTTCTACCATAAAGGATGTAGTGGTTGAAAAAACACGAGGGATTGTTAATGATTTCAGTAGAGAAAATTACCATTCAGAAATTTTGTTTTTAAGACTACGTCCTGGCTCTCTTGGTGGTAAAGGACGAGGTTTAGCCTTTCTTATGTTCTTGATTAACTCTCTTTTGTTCCAAAAAGAATTTAAAAATATTTCAATTGAAATTCCTCAAACTATAGTAATTGGAACTGATGAATATGACCGTTTTATGGAAGATAATAATCTTTTCACTTTTGCATTATCTGGGGTATCAGATCAGCAGATTAAAGAGAAATTTGTAAAATCAAAACTCTCTAAGAGTATTAAATCTGATTTAAAATTTCTTTTAAAAGACATCGACGGACCTATTGCAGTGAGGTCTTCAAGTCTATTAGAAGATTCTGCTTATCAGCCCTTTGCAGGTATATTCAACACTTACATGATTCCTAATAATTCTTCTAGTGAAAATGAAAAATTGAATCAATTATGTACAGCTATCAAATTAGTGTATGCATCTCAGTTCTTATCTCTAGCTATGTCTTATGCAGAGACTATTAATCAAACAATTGAAGAATCAAAAATGGCTGTAGTTATCCAGCAAGTAGTAGGAAAGGAACACAACAACCGGCTATATCCAGATTTCTCAGGTACAGCTTCTTCATATAATTACTACCCGTTTGGCGAGTATATGAAACCTGAAGACAGAATAGCTCATGTCGCATTGGGTCTTGGAAAAACGATCGTTGAAGGTGAATCTGCACTAAGATTCTGCCCCAAATATCCTAAAATGAATTTTTATTCAACTCCAGAAATTCTTCTCAAACAGAGTCAAAGACATTACTATGCAGTTGACTTGACAAGGGATGACTTTGATATATTGGATGATGATCCTTATCTTGTTAAACTTAATCTATCTGATGCAATAGAGGATGGAACGTTACCCAGAATCGCAGACACATATAATTTCAATTCGGAGACATTGAATTCAGGCTTTTTCGGGGAAGGTTCTCCCGTAATCACTTTCAATAATCAGCTAAAATTTGAAACATTTCCTTTAGCTAAGCTTATTACTCGATTGTTATCAGTGGGTGAGAAAGCATTTGGTAGTTCAATAGAAATTGAATATGCTTGCAATTTCGGAGAACAAAAAGGTGACGTGGATACATTTCATATTTTACAAATAAGACCGTTTTTACATCAAGAACTTATCTCCAAAGAAGACTTTGAATCAGTGGATTTGAAACAGGTACTCGCGTATTCTACACAAGTTTCCGGGAACCTAATAATGAAAGATGTAAAGGATATTATCTATGTTAAACCTGAAATGTTTGACAAAACAGCTACGCTTGATATTGTTGAGGAAATTGATAAGTTAAACGCCCAAATGTTAAAAGAAAAACGACCATATTTGTTAATGGGTTTTGGTCGATGGGGAACAGCAGATCGTTTTCTTGGGATTCCTGCAAAATGGAATAATATTAGTGGAGCAAAAACTATCATTGAAGCTACGACAGATGATTTCAGTGTAGATTTCTCTCAAGGTAGTCACTTTTTCCATAACATTATTACAGCAAATATAGGGTATTTCCATATTAAACACAATTCAGAACAACACAAAATTGATTGGGATTGGTTAGCTAATCAAAAGAGTATAAACAATTTAACATATGTTCGTCATGTTAGAACTAGAAAACCATTAACGATTGCCATCGATGCCCAAAGGGGAGAAGGAATGATAATTAAACCTCATAAACAAAAATAGAGAAAGAAAAGAAAATTCGACTTAATGTCGAAATAAATTTTTACCAATGCCCTTGAGCAATCATTGCGTTAGCTACTTTCTTGAAACCTGCAATATTTGCCCCTAGAACATAATTTCCTGGTTCACCATAATCTTTTGATGCTTCATAAGCTGTCTTATGGATGTTGACCATGATCTTATGTAGTTCTGCATCAACTTGTTCTCTGCTCCATGAAGTGAAACTGAAATTTTGTGCCATTTCTAACCCTGATGTTGCAACACCACCAGCGTTAGCTGCTTTTCCGGGACCAAAGAGTACCTTGTTTTCTAAGAATATATCTGTAGCTTCTAGTGTGGAGGGCATATTAGCACCTTCTGAAACTGCTATAACTCCATTATCAACAAGCATCTTTGCATCATCTGCAAGAATTTCATTTTGTGTAGCACTTGGCAAGGCTATTTGAACTGGGATTTTCCATGGTCTTTCACCTGGATAGTACTCACAACCGAACTTCTCTGCATACTCTTTGATACGTCCTCTTCTTACATTCTTCAAGTCTAGAACGTAGTTGAGTTTTTCATTGGTAATACCTTCAGAATCATGAATGAAACCTGATGAATCAGATAAAGTAACAACTTTAGCTCCTAATTCGATACATTTTTCTGTTGCATATTGTGCAACATTTCCTGATCCAGAAATAGCAACTAGTTTGTCTTTGAAATCTTCATTTCTAGTCTTCAACATTTCCACTGCAAAGTAGACTGCACCATAACCTGTAGCTTCTGGTCTAATTAGAGAACCACCCCATTCCCGAGATTTACCAGTTAAAACCGGCTCAAATCTTTGTGTGATTTTCTTCCATTGACCATATAGGTAACCAAGTTCCCTAGCTCCTACTCCAATATCACCAGCAGGTACGTCTATACGACCACCGATGTATCTGTATAACTCAGTCATGAAAGATTGTGTAAATCTCATTACTTCGTTATCAGATTTTCCTTTAGGATCAAAATCAGATCCTCCTTTACCGCCACCCATTTGGAGACCGGTTAAGGAGTTTTTGAAGATTTGTTCAAAGCCTAAAAATTTGATAATACCCAGATTAACGCTAGGATGAAAACGTAGACCTCCTTTGTAAGGACCAATAGCTGAATTAAATTGCACACGAAAACCGCGATTAACTTGAATTTCACCTTTGTCGTCAACCCAAGGAACACGAAACATTATTACACGTTCAGGTTCAGTTATTCTCTCCAAAACTTTGTATTTTTCAAATTTTGGTTCTTTTTCGAAAACAGGTATCAAGCTTTCAAGGACTTCCTTTACTGCTTGATGAAACTCTGGTTGTGAATGATTTTTTTCCACAACAAGCTCATATACTCGTTCGACATAATTTGACAATGCCATAACCTCTTTATGTATGTATAATACGAATTGAGCAATGTTTTCTTCTTTGTTTAAAAAAATTACGCTATCTCTGTAATCCTCTGAAAAAGAATAAAATAGAAAACCCCCCTTCTAGTGTTTAAATCATACTTAGTGGAATTCTTTTCTTAGTGCTTCTAGAATTCTATAGGAATCTGAATAATTATCATATTCTAGTACTTTCTCAAGTAAGTTATTAAGAACAGGTTGAACTCTTACTGTAGCCATAGTAACCTTACTCTTAATTTCATCAAGCTTCAATCCATCTGGAGAGGAAGCAACAATTGACACAATTTCAGCTTCTGGAACATCAAGTAATCCAGCATCCATTAGATAAACAATAAGCTTGTTATCTTCTTTTGCTTGTGCAAGAAATGCTTGAGATTCGATGATTTTTTGTTCCATGTCTTCCAGATCTTGCCTATATTTTGCTTCGAGATGAGTGTAAGCTTCTTCTTTATTCTTTGCCGAGCTTGAAAGATGTTCGAACTCTTGTTCCAACCTATTCTTGTCATTTTGTAGATTAGATATGCTAGTTTCAAGCTCCTGTTTTTTATTTCTCTTATTAATCTCAGTTTCATCTAACTCATGTTTCTTACTATCATTAATCTCAATTTCAGCAGTAACTGTTTCAATTGCTTGATTAGTTTGAATTATTTTTTGCTCTAAGTCTGAATTAGATTGCCTTAGCTCTTCTAGATTCCTTTTGAGTGCAATAATATACTCAGGAATTGCTCTAAGATCATCTATTACAGATTCTAATGTTTGATTAGTGTTAGAAATAACTGAAGTATTTCGTGAAGTTAATTCCTCTACATCTTGTTTGATGTCGCCAATAATTTTTATCATTCTTTCTTCTTCTGACATATCAATCACCTAAATATCGATCTCCGATATAACTTGGAATCTTCCTGTATGTGGTTCATAGGAAATTATTTCCCGTTTAGCAAGTTCGACAAGAATATTTCTGATAATCTCTTCAGAAACTCCAGACATTTTCTTAAGATTTTCCTCAGTGTTTATGCCTGGGGTAGTTAAACTACGGATAACTTGAACTTCAGGTAAAACCACAATATCCTTCTGGACTAAATATTTCAAAGCTTTTGAACGTGAAATCATCTGTGTAAATTGACCGTTCAAGTTGGCTAATTGAATCTCTTTATTTCTAATCGCTCCAGATGTCTCACTAGAAATTGATTTACTAAGAACATCTAATTCTTCAATTTTTCTTTTGAAACCAGACATCTTCTCATTAAGAGAATCTACTTGCATATTAAGCTCGGTAGAAATTTGTTCCCTTTCCATAATAAGATTCAAAAGCTGCTGGATATCTTTCTGCTTACTTGAGATTTCTGACTGAAGAACGTCTTTACTATGGGTAAGTTCTTGTAATTTCTGATTAAATTGATCTAATTCAGTGGCACTATTGCTCTTCTTCTCTTCTTCTTGAGCAATAAGTTGATTGAGATCATCAGCTTGTTTGAAGTAAGTAGATAGAATTTCGTTGATTTCATTAATCTTGGTCGTTACTTCATCTTTCTTACTAGAAAGAATCTGATGTAACTCGCTAAGATTACTAGTCACACGCTCAACATTATTTTGAGCTGATTCAAGATTTACTCTACTCATGATGTATTCCTCACAAAACCTTAATTCTGTGAATAATTAACAACTAATACTCTGAAACTAAATTAATAAACCTTGTTAAAACCCTAGCTGAAAATAAAGTGACATTTACTAAAAAATTCATAAGCTGTCTTATGCTTAATGATGTTGAAATATTATCTAACTTATTATGAATGTTTCATTTTTTTAAGAAAGGAAAGAAGAAAAAGATAAGTAATAGTTTTAATAAGAAAGAGAGCATAATATAATGAACAATGAGGATAAACAAAAAAACAAAAAGGGTTCTTATCTCTTTATCAATAATTTTATTCATCGTTTTAGCTGTAGGATACCCCACTTCTATTAGAAAAAACTCTGATATTTATATAAAAACTTTGGAAATTGATTTTCTAACGTATCCCCCACATCAATCAGGTACAAGTGTATCTTTTAGAATTAATATGTGGAACGAAATATGGAACCCTAACAATCATGAATTAGAAATTGGAACAGGCCATTCGAATCTTTTTGACCCAAAAGTGGTAATAGACTGGGCAGAAGAGGAGTATATCTATCATGTAAGTTATTTTGCAATGTTTGTATGTACTATACATAAAATAGCTCCGGGACTTAATATATTTGGGTCATATGTTGATCTATACATTGAAAATTACAATGAAACTACACCACCAGATGGAAGATATAATTTTAGAAATGAGATAGATGGATATAGCGAGGAGCACTACACATTTGGGGTGAGGGTTTACAAAACAGTTGTTGAATTCAATGACAATTCATCTACAATATCATATCAGAGTACACCTGCAAATTGGGGAAAAATAACATATTTTCCATTAGACTGGCAAACAACTATACTGCTAGTGATGACGGCAGTAGAAGTAGTGTTAATAACTCTGCTAATTTACAATAAGTACTATAACAATAAGAGAAAAGAAAAAGGAAAAGAAAAGATAGAGGATTACTTAACGTAAACTTGTGGGTCTTCCTCTCCACCTTCAATGTTGTGGCAGTAAGCGACATGAGTAGCACTATACCATTTGGCAGGAGGCTCTTCAAGACGACAAATGTCAGAAACAAGGGGGCAGCGAGTTTGGAA
>DAOVER010000047.1 GCA_030668875.1 Candidatus Heimdallarchaeota archaeon | reverse complement strand
GCAGAAGAAATCGCTGCAATCAAGAAACAAGTTACAATACGGTCAAGCTTACTACAAGCTTAAAGAGAAATGGAGGAGGAAACTGAAAGATGGTATCCACAAGTTAACCAAATATTTGGTTGATGTATGGGTGGAAAGAGGGCTCCATGAAGTGGTGATAGGCTATAACCCTCTCTGGAAACAAGGAGTGCACTTTTGGAAAAAAACCACCCAGATGTTCGTCACCATCCCTTTTCTAAGAATTATCAATATTCTAAAGTACAAAGGAGCAGAACGAGGAATAAAGGTTGAGACCATCCTCGAAGAATACACCTCTAAATGCAGTTTCCTTGACAATGAGTTTCCTAAATTTCACAGGAAGTATAAGGGGAAAAGAATCTATCGAGGATTGTTCCGAACTGCTCAAGGACACTTAATCAACGCTGATGTTAATGCTGCTTACAATATTTTAGTTAAAAGCGATCCGAAAGCCTTGCCTAAACGCAGGGTGAACGGGGTAGGAGGATACGTGATGTATCCCCAGAGAGTGAGTATAGAACTGCTTTAGTTGTATATGCCGACCTCTAAGAACCTAGCTCAACCAATGTAGTCTGCAATGACTACATGACAAAAACCCATCATAAATTTTAGTTTATTTTATACTTAAATTGTAGATTTAAAATAAATATGCACAGATTTTAGAGAATATATCAACATCGTCATTAGTTCATGAAGGGGTGATGTGGTCACTTAATCAATATCCGTAATACGTTATTTCTATGTCTTCCGTTTCAAATAAGAGCAGTAACCACAAACACTGCAATTAACAATAGTATGTTAATACCTAATATGATCCATAATATTCGTCTATTCCAGTTAGAGATGTATCTTCCATCTGTAAGACCAAATGGGATTAAGTTGAAAATTAAATAGAACATAAAGAGGTACGGTAGATTATATAATCCATAGAGGATGTGACTACTAAATATCTTAAAACCAATCGCAAAAAGCAGAAAGATTTGACAAACCATCATCCATATTACTCCAGCTAACGCAGCTAATCCTTTCTCTCTTGTTTTTGATTCATTTTCCTTAAAAATTAGATAACTTGGGAATACAAGAAAAGGTAAAATAATACTTAGAAGACCAAGAAGTATACCTTGAATCCATAATACATGACCGTGTCTTACTTTAAGTTTGTTAGCAGTTATGACATGTGCTAACTCATGTCCTCCATAAATGAAAATTACACCAAAGAATGTAGTTAGGAACGTCCAAAGAAAATCTGGTGAAAAGCTTATTGATTTATTTATTGCAGTATTAACAATTAAATTAATACTCATCAAAATAGCAACAATAGCTGTTGAAACAATTATGTTCAAACTGTTTTGACGAAATTCGAACAATGTAAAGAAAGAAGATCTCATGAGAAATCTATCTTTGGGTTGGAAATAACCTTCTCTTCTATCTTGCTCAGAAGGATCATAAAATTGAACTTTTTGAGATCTTTTACTTCTCTTCTTCTTTTCTTTCTCTATTAATCTCTCTCTCTCCACCTGTTTGGAGGAAATTTTTGATTTTTTATATTCATCTGTTTGATATACTCCAATTCTTGGACAATCATGTTGTTCAGGTAATCTATGTTTTGCACAAAAATTTTGACTACATAGTTTACATTTGAAAGGTAACGATTCTTCCGCTTCACATCCAACATAAGAGCAGTTCTTCATTTTCATGTATTAGGTTAAGTGATTACTTAAACTATTTCCTTCACAACATGTGATGTATACATACACCAGTATTGAGTAATTTGTCCCTTATTCGGCTAGATAGAGGTTTTGACAGCTTCTGGAAGAAACTACGTTGTCTTGATTTACCTATTATCACAATGTCTGGTTCATCTTTACCAAAAATAAAATGAAGTGCTGAGATAATTTTATAGCCAATAACAAATTTTGTTTTAATTATCTGTCCAAAAACTTTAGCATAATTATCCATATAATCTTTGAATATTTTTTCTTCCTTCTTGATTTCTTCTTCATTCCTAGCTCCTCGTAAAGGAACAACCTCAGGAACTCTAGTGATGTGATAGACTCTAATATTTGCACCTTTTTGAGGCGCAGCAATTGCAGAAGCCCAACGAATTATAAAGGGGTCTCGTTTTGAATATGGAAGAAGAACTGCAACATTCTTGATGTTAGAAGATATTTTCTTGATTCTTGGTGGAAAAACTTGTAGTACTTCTGTGTGAATCTCTGGAATAATGGTGTTAGAAATACTTTTTACTGTGATTTTATCAAAAACTGTTGGTCTTCTTCTACTAGACATTATAACTAAATTGTGCTTATGCTTTTTCCAATAATTAATAATGGTCTGTGTAACATTTTTGTTGTCTTGGACCACTAAGTCATGTTCTATTTCGTATTTTGCCAGTTTCTTGAGATAACCATCAATATTCTTACCAGGATCTGTTCCAACATGGAGAAGATCTAAATGCGCACCATATTCGTGAGCAATATAGAATGCCAGCTCTAACCCCATACATTCGAATTCTTTTCCACCGTAAGGAACTAGAATTCTGTCCAGATTAAGAAAAAACTCGTCTTGATAATCAGGATGTAAATTCTTAGATATACTTGCCATTCTCTTGTTCGAATCCGTAAAGCCTTCATCTAATATAAACATTATCCACTATCAAGAATCAGATGTTTTCACGAAGATCTATAATATCTTCAGCGGATGGTCCTGTGCCAATCAATGACACTTTAACTTTTGTTTCATCCTCAATGCGATCAATGAAATCTTTTGCTTCTTTTTTTATTTGGTCTATATTATTTGCTTTGGCAGTGTCTGGATATAAAATGTCAAATTTAGTTAGTGCAATCTGCGTTGCCCCATTCAACCTAACAGCTTTTCTAGCTAAATCATAATTGAAGGGAGCTGCTCTTCTCAATCTCCCAGTAACTGCACCATATTCAGTCCAGCCTCTTTTTTCTGTTTCATCAACGCTAAGTTCACCAGGGAGTTCACCGGTTCCAACTCTGGTAACAAATGATTTCAAAACAACTATAACGTCTGTTACTTTTGTGGGTCCAACACCTAGATCAGAGCAGATTGCAGCTGCTGAAACATCTTTTGATGTAACGTACGGATAACTTCCATGGAATAAGGATAGGAGAATTGCTTGACTTCCTTCTGCAATTACTTGTTTTCCCTCATTTAAAGCATCATCAATTTCTACACTAACATCTGTCAAATAGGGCTTAAGTTCAGGAATATCTCTAGCAAGTTTTAATTTTCTCAAAACTCTATCCATATTAGCAGGACCACATCCACTACCAGTTGATCCAATCTTTCCTTTAAGATGGGTATCAGTTGAATCAATCTCTATGTGATTAGGTTCGATGATACCTGATTGGAAGTCTACCCCTAGTCTATCTTTAGTTTTAGTGACTTCAAGTTCTTTAAATAACACTTGAGGGTTGATTAGCACTCCTGCCCCAATAACCAATCTGATTTTGGGATTGATGAAACCTGAAGGTACAAGCCGAAGTTTGTATTCTTTTCCTTCAAATTCAATTGTGTGTCCTGCATTAGGACCTACTCCTGCGCGTGCAATCATTGCGGGGTCATCAGAAATAGCAAGATAAGATAGTATCTTCCCCTTTCCTTCATCTCCCCAAAACCCACCACAAACAATTGAAAATGGCATACACGTGACAAATTAGGAACTTATTGTTAAATGTTGTTACAACAACTGGGAAAATTAGAAAACCTAATAAACTCCCTTTCAAGTGTAAGCATACATATGTCCATATTTGGTGCTGTTAAAATAGTTTTGTTAGGAGATTATGCTACTGGAAAAACTACTTTGAAACGTTCTTTCATGGGTTTGCATCTAGATGAAAAATATATGAGTACTTTAGGTGTAGATTTAGCCACTCACAAATATTTAGATGAAGATATGGAAATAACTTTTCAGATATGGGATATGGGTGGTCAGAAGGAGTTTCAAGAAATTAGAACCAAGCAATACGCTGGAACTGAAGGTGGTCTTCTAGTTTTCGATAAAAGCCGACCTGAAACTTTTGCTAATCTAAATAGATGGTTAGAGGAACTTGATTCTTCTATAGATTATAAAATCCCCTTGTTGATACTTGGAAATAAAAATGATCTTCTAGAGTTTGAACAAAATCAGCTTTTTGATGAACAGTCTAAAAACTTTCTTAGTGAGTTTAAAAATAAATTCAAGAACATTGAACTTGTAGAATACTTTTCAACATGCGCTTTAACTGGAAGCAATGTTTATGATGCTTTTCTTAGATTAGGTCGTATTATTATCAAAAAGAAGAGCAATGAGATGAAAATTTAAAAGAACAACAAGAAGAAAGTATTAAAATAGGTGAATCTCAAAATCACTAACAAGAGCTGGTTAATTGTATGGCTTCTGACGGTATTATAGATATTTTAGTAATGTTGCTACCTATTTTAATTTTCATAGGTTTGTATGCTGCATTTTATATTTGGGGAAAAATAGCTAATAAAAAGAAGAAGGAAACATACTTTGATGATGTCCTAACAGCATTGGATCCCTACATTACTAACTATGCCAGAAAAGATCCGAACGATCGACAAGTAGAGATAAGATGTCAACTAAATGATGATTTTCTACTTAAAAGCGCATCAGTGTGGCTTATTCTCTTACCTAGAACTAGTTTTCCAACAATGCTAGTTGATGGACTGTTCTATAAGAATAAAGATTCATTTGGAATTGCAGCAAATTTTAAGGATAAACCTAGAGTAGTTTTTGAAATGATTCCCTATCGTCTAAAATCAGCTATAAAAAAGGATTTTGACTATCTTGTTGAACTTGACGATATTCCAACCCCTAAGCCTGAACTCAATGGAAAATTCCTTGTAAAATCTAATAGATCACGAGCTATTAAACAACTAGTTAACAGTAAAATGTTTACAACAAGCTTGGAGAATTATCCTAAGGAATTGCAATGGATTTCAGTAAGAACCGATGAACCTAATTTCGAAATGAAGTTTAATCTAACAAAGCAACCAGCAGATCTACTACATTTAACAAAGTTTGCCATGACAACTTTGAAGTTCTTTTCTAGAGTTACTGAGAAAACAAAAGACCTTCCCATTCCTGTTATTCTTAAGAAAGAAGTTAAGAAATTGGATGAAAAAGAGAAACAAAAGCAGGAAAAAGATAAAGAGAAATACATGAAGGAAAGGGAGAAAAGAAGAGAAAAAGAAAGGAAAATCGAAGAAAGAGAAGCAAAGAGACGTGCAAAAAAAGTAGAAAAGGCAAGAAATAAAGGAAGATAGTCTCTGTTTATTTCTTTTCTATATTTTTATTTTAGTTTCAGTTGAAAATCAATGTTTTAACAAATTATTTATATAAAAGGTCTACTTAACTTACTTGTAAATAATACTGTTTACCTCCTATTACAATTATTATATCTATTTTGTGTCAAATCAAAGGAATGAAAATATTTGCCAAAAAGTTCAATGAAAGTAATAGTTGATAGTACTTGTGATCTCCCAGAAGAATTAGCTAAGAAATATGATATTGATATTGTACCAGTTTATGTTCATCATAAGAATGAAATTTTTGCTGACAGAATCGATATTACTCCTACTGAATTTTATAAAGTTTTAAGATATGATGATGAATTACCAAAGACTTCAGCATCAAGTCCAAAAGATTTTCTAGATAAAATTACTGAAAATATGAAAAATTCTTCCTCAATATTCATAGCTACTATATCTTCAAAACTTTCAGCTACATATCAATCAGCTCGAATTATAGCTAAAAGAATTAAGGATAAGAAAATACACCTTTTCGATTCTAAATTTAGCTCAGGAGTTCTAGCTTTTATCTCTTTAGCCGTTGCAAAATTATCTAAGAAAGGTGTTCCTGAAGAAGAAATAATAAAGAGGGTCGAAGAAATAAGAGATGAATCAATACTATTAGGTTATGTAGATAACCTTGATAATCTAAAAAAATCAGGGAGAATCTCTCATATCAAATTTCTTGTAGGATCAATCTTAAAATCTAAACCATTGCTTGAAGTAAATGATGGGATTTTACAACCAATTGGGCAAGCAACTGGAAAAGATAAAGCAATCAAGAAAGTTCTAACTTCAATCTTTGACCGCATCAAAAAGAATCAGAAATATGATGTTATGATAACCCATGGAGATGACTCAGAAACAGCAGAATCTATTTTAAAACATCTAGAAGGTAAATTTCCAATAGGCGAGAAAATTATTAATTTCCTCACTCCTGCTTTAGCAACTCACTTAGGTTTAGGAACAATAGTGGTGTCGTTATCCCCAAGTCCTTACTGATTACCTAAATCTTTCAAATCTCCTTTGCTATAAAAGATAAAGCCCCCTCTATAACTTTATGAATATAGTTGGGGATATCTGAAGCCATTAATCCGTCTCCATAATCTTTTGCAGCCAATTCTCCAGCTGCTCCAGAAATATAGACACCCAAACACGACACGAGAAACGGATCATCAATAACAGCAAGAAGAGCTCCAATTATGCCTGTGAGAACATCCCCGGTACCTCCAACAGTCATCCCAGGATGCCCAGTTTTGTTGAATTTTGTGATTTTTCCATTAGATATTATGTCTTTTTGTCCTTTCAAAACAATTGTTGTTTTCCATTTAGCTGCTACTTCTGATACTATTTCTGCATCTTTATCGACATCTCCCGACAATTGCTTCTTGAAAATTTTCATGAACTCACCTCTATGAGGAGTAAGAATTGATCGATGGTATTTTAATAGGAATAAGTGTTCTTCTTCCATTGAACTTAAGGCGCTAGCATCTATTACGACTTGTTTAGATTCTTTAGATTTAAGAAACTCTAGTAAAGTATCTTTTGTTATCTGGGAATCTATCATTCCGGGACCAATTACATATGTGGAACCTTTTGTTCGATGGTGGTTGAAAATGTCTTCAATATCGTTCGGGGTGACTTCACCTTCGGCGGCAGGGATTGTTATAAAATCAGGTGCATAAGATGAGACTGTTTTTCTGATATCAGCAGGGGTGAGAATAAAAATTAGATCTGCTCCAGTTCTAAAAGCTCCAAATCCTACTAAAGCTGGAGCACCTATATAATCCCTAGAACCTGCTATAATTGTAACTACTCCATTTTGTCTCTTATGACTATCGGGTTTTCTTCTAGGATAGAACCATTTGAGATCTCCAATGCCAACAAATTTTTCTGCATCTTCTGGAATACCTATATCTTTAACTACAATTTGTGCAACTGAAAAGTCATCTTTACGGATCTTATTTCTACCCAAACAAATGATAAGATTAGGGTGTTTCACAAATAGTTCATTTTGTGTTTCTGGATTGTATCCTGATGGGATATCTAAAGCAATAATCTTATCCTGATTCCTTGTGTTAAGATATTCAACAGCTGTTTTTATTGGTTCTCTTAAATTTCCTGTAACTCCAATTCCTAAGATTGCATCTAGAATAATTTTATTTTCCAACATGCTCTCTGGTATCTTGCTGAAATCCTCTGGTTCGCGGACATAGCACCAGTTCTCTTTCGGTAATATTTTTTGAAGTACTTCGTAGTTTTTTTGAGAAGCTAAAGAATCAAACTTGTCCTTATTACCAACAACGACAATAGAACAGTTAAAACCTTGTTCTAACAGTAGTTTTGCAGCTGTCATAGAATCTCCTCCATTATTGCCATATCCTGAGAATATAGTTATTGAGTTTAGTGATTCTTCTTTGCAAAATTGGATGATTTCCTCTGCAACTGCCTTGCCAGCAACTTTCATCATTTCAAAAATCGTAACGCCTTCTGCAAATACATTTTCCTCTAAAGCTCTAGTCATTCGAATTGTAAAGAAATCATTGGTATCTTTATTCATTGAAAATAGTTGTTCTGCAGATTAATAACTCTTTTTCATTATCTAATAATGAAGAAAAAAGAAAAGTTTACACTTTTCCTAAATATCTCTTAGCTTTGCTATGTTCTTTATCCAGTTCTGCTACAAGTAAAGCAGTTAAGTCTAAACTTTGCTTAATTATTTCTTGTAGATCAGAGAAAGCTGTTTCAAAAGAGTTCAAAGAATTCAAAAGTAACCCCTTATCTTTTTTTACTTTGTCAAAAAAATTATACGTTTTACTCAAATTTCGAATTATATTATGTAGCATTTTTAAATTATCCTCTTCTTTTTCACACAGATTCAAAATTTTCTTTGGCGTCTTAAGAGGAAAGTCCAAACCTTCTATATCTATCATAAGATCAACCATTTCAGCATTAGTTTTATCCATGCTATTCAGGACTTGACTAAATTCGGAAAGAGATGATGTCACTATTGTTGCGACCTTTTCATTCTTACTTCTTTTTATTGATTCATTTATACCTCCAATAATCTGAGGGCCTAGGTTACCTAGTTTAACTATGTGTTCGTTCCATCTGAGATTTACTTCTTTCAGATTTTGTTTAAAAGATCCAGTCGCATGTGCGAGGGAGTCCGATTTTCTTAATTCATAGTTCATGTTTATCACCTAGATATTCGAAAGGGAAAAAATTATACTATATAGAAAACTAACAAAAAATCGAGAACAATTCCCTTTCGGAAACATCACATATACATTAAACTACGATTATAATAAACTTAACGCTAGTCTCAATAGAAAAATACATATTTTCTCAAAAACCGATTAATTAAAAATAGCATGAGTAGAAATTTATTCAGAATGCCTTTCTCACTGACATCTAATGACGTGAAAGGAAAAGCTCTTGACGTACAATTATACATCTCACAATGTGCCGTATTAGCTCATAATTTATTATATGCCGCAGAACCTAAACCAGGTGGAGCTTCATTCAATTATGAATTAGCAGATACAAAAACAATGGATTTTCTTGCGGGGGGAAGTAGTTTGTTTGCTCCCATATTTGGACTTTCAAAGAGAGGGATCTTAGTTGCTGAAAATCATCTTTGGTTCGAAGATGCAGAACTTGGGTTGTATATCTTTAAAGCTCTTGAAAGATCAACAACTTGGTACAAATCTGAAACAAATACTATCTTCGGTACAATACTAATGTTTTCTCCAATCACTCTTGGAGTTGCTCACTGTTTCACAAATGAGGGCATGAAAACCAACGTTAGGCTAAATTTAGATAACGTGATGAATGTAACAGATCAATTTCTAAAAAACTCGACAACTGATGACTGTACACATCTCACTGAAGCTTTAAATAAATTTGTATCAAATAGAATTCTACCTTCAAATAAAGTTGAAGATGACTTTAACTCATTTTTAGAAGCTCATCAACATGAACGAACTAATTTGTATGAACTTACTAAATTTTACGAAGAAAGAGATGTGATTTTCTATGAATTAGCGAATAAGTATCAGATAACGATAAAATATGGCTATTCAACTTTCGTTAAGGTTTACGAGGAAACAAGTAATTTCAAGAAATCAATAATTCAAACATATATCACATTACTTGCAGAAAAAAAAGATACTCATGTTGCTAAGAGATTTGGTAATGAGGTTGCTACTATAATAAATAAAGAAGCTAAATCGATAATCAAACAAGGTGGAATTTTTACAGTTCAAGGAAAACAAAAAATAAATGAATTAGATTCCTATTTACGAACCTCGCATTCCAGAGTGATAAATCCTGGATCAACAGCTGATTTGACTGCAACTACGATTTTTCTAGCATTGCTTCAAGGGTATCGTCCTTAATTAGCTGTTCTTGCTCAAACATTCTTTTTGTTGATTCAATTATACTTGCAGAAGTTTGTTGTGATTCAAATTCTAAGAAGGCAACTCTATTAACAAGTTTAATTATCGCCATTACTCCTTTATCCATATTTAAAATCTGAACGTGAATTGGTGATTTGTAGAGATACTCTAAACCCTTTTCAGCTGCGCTAAAAAGATCATAGAGAATTTTATATCTTGGATTCATAGTTTGTTCTGGAGTGCCCAAAAACTCCTTTTTACTATAAATTTGAATCTTATCAGGCTTGTAGAATTCATTGATTATACCTTCAAGTTGTTGCTGAGATTTAATTTTGAATTGTCTAAATCGCTGTACTGCCATTTCATCTATTGCCGTTTCGATAACTATGAAAACAGCTGGTAAAAGAATTGATTGTACCAGATTACCTTCATGAGTGATATGAAAGCATGTGCCTTTTGAGCATCTTTCCACATTTTTGCTGACTTTTCTGAAACTTTTTCCAAGTACTTGAAAAATAGTAAAACTGTCAATATTATAATTCGGAGAATTTGCTTTAACTATCAGTGGTTCATTTTCTAGCGAATACAAACACCACGCTTTAAGTTTTTCTCCTTCTGGTGTATCAATTAAAATGTTGGCAATTGTTACTCCATTCTGTAATAGAATTTCCTCACATGTTTCTTGAAAACCACGAAAAACAGAAACATCTCCTCGGAACCTCTTAACTTCTTCTCGGTAGTTCTTAATGAAACTTTCAGTGATTTGATTACTCACATACTCAGCATATTCTCCTGGCATTTCATCTGAAATCTGAAAAATGAGGATTACAGATTCAATTGCTGTAAGAATATAAAGACTTTCTTCAAAATAAACTCTAGAAAGGCGCTCTTTTTCTGTTTCTTCTGCAAATTTGAGAATTGCTGTAACTAATCCTGAGACAAGAACTTCGTCTCCTCTTGAATATTCTTCGTAATCGAAAACTGGGAGACCGCTATCAGTAACAATTAAAATCCTTCTTATCAGCATATTAGTCACTTAATCTTAAATTTATCAATTATTTTGAATATATCTTGTTTTGAAGGTAAATCACCGATTACATTCTGTTTCACTAATACATTGTATATTCTTTCTGTTAAGTCTTCTTTAGAAGTAAATTCTACTTCTTCTTGAAGAAACATGAAATTATAATGGAAAAGGCTCAATAAATAGCTTTGTAAACTGCCATGTTGAAGTTGTAAACTAAAATTGCTCTTTCCGATATTATATTTCACATTCTCTTCGGATAATTTATAGTCGATTTTCTGTGAAGAAAGGAGAACTAATCTGTTTAGAAAATCAGAATTTATATCGGTAAATATCTCGGGAGAACTTATAATAATAAATTTTCCTCTGCGTTTGTAACCGGCTAGAATCACTGGTTTCTTGTCCATTAGAGCTAATGGAAGATATTTCTTTATACCATTTTCTTTAAGAAAATCCTTATTCTTATTATAATTTATTACATGAGCTTTCGTTATGGTTAATGTTGATCCAATTAAGCGAGTATCAGAGGGTATTTTTGGTAAACCGTATACATATTTATGCTGAAATGTTATACCTAATTCATTAATCATTTCTTCAAAGAATCTTCCCAAATCTTCCCAAGGTGGAGAAGGCAAGGTTAGTATAAGTGTTCCACCTATGTCAATATATGAAATGAGCTCTATATAAATTTCTTGAGTGATCTTTTTCTTAGGCAAGGTTATAAAAAGAACATGTGATTTTTCAAGCGTTTTTCTAGCTAACCCTATCGTTCCAACCTTCTTTTTCACAATATTGATTTCTACCTTAGCTATATCTGAATCTATTAGTTTTGCTATCTGTTTTGCAGGTATTTCCTCATTAAGTGTAGAATCGATGGAACATATTCTCATCTGAATTTGCTATAGATGTATCATTTAAAATCATTGTGTAAATTGTAACTGTAATAATTAAAGAAAAAGCTGAGAATAATAGAAATTAGAAAGCTATCTATTATTTTTCTTGAACCTTAACCTTTAGGATTCTTCTTAAATCCCTTCGAAGCTTTCTTGCGACATCATTTTCTGGTATGTAATGAAGTGATTTCGTTACTTCTTCATAAGCCAATTTGAAATTTTCCAGTGCTTTTAAGCTGATTGCTTGAAGTAGATGAGCTCTAGCTATCATGTGTGGGACATTAATCTCCTTCTCCTCTGTTTCATCAAGAATCCTTCTTGTTAGATCGAGTACTTTATGATAATTTTCATCTTGTGTATTCATAGTAGCTAGTTTAGATAGGATGCCAAGATTTTCATGTTTGTTTTCTAGATAATTCTCCAAAATCTCGTAACTTCTTTCTCTTAACTCTACAGTATTATAGTAGTTAACAGCTTTGATTACCATTTCTGGTTTCTTAAGTTTACCAAAGGACATCGTATTGAAATAAGTATATACAAAAAGACCTGCTCCAAGAAGGAGAGCTACAAATTGAAAAATAACAATCAATATTTGATTGTTGTTAAACGCAACGAAAAACGCTGTATAAAATGGATAAGCTGTAGCTCCAAGTACAATTAATGAAGTAATACTTAACCACATCCAAAATTTGAGACCATAAAGAAGAGAAAACCGATTCTTCTTGATTGTTTCCTCGTCCTCCCCTTCGATTAAATGAAAAACGTGGAGATCATCAGGAACAGTGATATGTCCTGCAATCTCAAATATGGACACGACTATTAACATAACAAAATTGGCTATTTTTATTATAATTGCTTCGTCATTGATAGGTTGAACATAGCCACTTAGGAGAAATATGTTTTGAATGATGATCGAAAAGAGAGTATAATTCCTGATTGTTTTTATTAAAGATAAATAAATGAAACGGGTTGATTGAACTTGTTTTGGAAGAGGGCGTCTCCTGAATCTCACAATTCCCCAACCGATCACGAAAAATATAGTTATAGGAAGGGAAATACCAGCTTGTGGTCCGGTAATATCTGTAAACGAGAAAAGAAAAGCAAATCCTCCAAGTATTATCATAAATAAGTCTTCATTGGATAAAGCCATGTCATAGTCATTTTCAAACATTGTTTCACCTTACGATGAGTATTAGATTTTAGATATTCATAAATATGACGAATTGACATGATTTAATGAATAAACGGGATTATCTCTTATTTTTTTATTTGAGTTTTATTTGGGTTCTCAATCTGTTTTGCCAATTTTTGTGCAGATTGTTTTAACTCATCTTTATCCAAAACATCTGCTAAACGTTGTATTGCTTGAAGATGATGAACGAGAGAATCAAGCCAAGAATATACATCTCCAGGATATAATTGAATATTATTTTCTTTTCGCATTTCTTCTGAGATTCTTGAGGGTGAATAACCTTTCTGACGTAATTCAAAAATCATTTTAGAGAAATTAATTTCTCCGCAATCACAGAATGGTTTGTCAAGACATTTACACGTAAAAATATTTATTGTCCATTTTGAGAATGTTTCTATAATCGCTTGGGTTGGACTTCTTCTTGACCAACTATTTCCTGAGTAGAGGTCTAAAACAGTGCCAGAAAAAATATTAGTTGAAATTGTGGACTTTATTGTTCTTTCTATCTCACCATGTATTTTCGGTGAGAGATGTGCTGATCTGAAAGGTTGAATTTTAGCGGCTAATGTTAGCGCTAAATCATCAGCAAGATTTTTTTTCTTAGAACGTTGAATCTCTTGAACTAATCGTATTGCATAAGATGGAGCAAGAAATGATAGAGAAACAGCTTTTCCAAGATCTGTTGGAAAAATTGTTTTATTTTCAACATAAATCATTTTCATTTTTTTTAAGGCACTCATATTTTCGCTTAAGGGAGATGTTCTACCTAGAATGTTAGCAAAGATCATTTTATCTTGAGAAATGTTGACATCCTTAAATGCAACAACTGTAGCTAGTATTTCCTCTTCTTCCTCAGTTATCTCGAGAACTGGGTCGACATCTTCAATGGGTTGTGTTAGCAATTCAAAAGCAATCTGTTCTTCGGTCTCTTTTTGCCCAATGAAAATTTTTCTTCCGGGTTCTACAAGTAAATATGCTTTACCCTTATCATGAAAACCTAGTCTACCTGCTCTTCCAAGCATCTGATGAAATTCTGCTACTGATAACCAATTAATTCCCATCGCTAAGTTCTCGAAAATTACAGTAGACGCAGGAAAATCTACTCCAGCTCCTAATGCAATAGTTGTCACCACTGTGGAATATTTACCTTTTTCAAACCCTCTTTCAACCTCCTTTCTTTTTCTAAAAGTTAAACCAGCATGATAATAAGTTGAGAAAATTCCTTTTCTTTTCAAGTCTTTAGCTAATCTTTCACAGTTCCTTCGGGAATTTGTGAAAACCATTGTTTGTCCCTTATACCCTGTACTTGATTTGATTTTTTCTTCTCTTTGACACAATTTAAACAGGTTCTTAAAACGATCTCTTTCATTTTCAGTGATAATTGCGTGTCTTTCTAGAGGAATGGGTCGAGCAAGATATAAAACTGTTTCAGCATCTAAATCTTCAGCTAATCCTTCTGGATTTCCTATTGTGGCAGATAAGTAAATAAATTGAGCGCTTGGAAAAAGGGCCTTCAAACGAGCAATAAGACCATTTAATCTAAACCCTCTTCCTTCTGATACTATCATTTGAACCTCATCAATAACAATAACACCAATGTCTCCTAGAGCTTTGCTTCTTCCATCTCTAAGGAGAAAATCAAAAGCTTCATAGGTAGCAACTATTATATCCGAATTTCTGATATCATCATCAATAATCGGTGTAAACTCTCCCTCAACCTTTATTCTACTCATCCCAACTCTTACAGCTGTATTGAGACCAATTTTCTTATACCGTTTTTTGAATTGTTCATATTTCTGATTGGTCAAAGCAACTAAGGGTGATAAATAAACAAATTTCTTTTTTTGCAAAGCCTTGGTTACTCCAGCAAGTTCCCCAATCAGTGTTTTTCCAGAAGTTGTTCCAGCAATAACTAATAAGTTACTATTTCGAAGTAATCCTTTTTCAAGGGATATTTCTTGAACTGGAAGTAAGGTTTTGATACCATCAGCAATCAGTAGATCTTGGAATTTAGTTGGAAGTCCTTTTATTTTATTTACTGCGAGACTGGTTTCTTGTTTCACAGGTTCAACAATATCAAACAAAGTTGAATTTGGGTTTCTTATAGGATCTTGCTCTGAACCAAAAGAAATATTTTCTAGAACTACATCAAGATTTCCTTCTCGTTCTGCTTGTTGTTGGTAAAATTTCGTTAGGCCCCCAGAAACTACTAAATTGCTTCGATGCAATTCCTGAGTTAATTCCTTTTTTGAACAATACTCACATATTCTTTGACCCTTATAGATTATAGAATCGTTTTCCAAACTTGTCCACTTATTTCTTTGATCTAGACAAGTTCTGCAGAGAGTTGCAATTCTAGCTTTGGAGATCTTGAAAGTGGTACAATACTCGAGAAAAGCTTTGTTATTCCAAGGTAAATCAGTGTCCGGAATTATGATATATTCAGCTTCCCGAAGGTCTTCTGTAGCTGCTCGGGGTTTCATATGAAAATTTGAATTTTTACCTAACTTCATGTATTTGTAAACCCTAAGGTAATCTTTTTCATAAGTGAAATTCAATCTTGTGTGTGCAACGAAGCCCTTATCCTTTCCTCCTAAATAAAAATAAATTATATCGGAGGAGAGTTTTTCTTTATTCCAGTTAAACATAACAGCAATATAGGGCTTGGGCAGCTTCATATTTATCACACGTGGAATTTTTTCTAGAAAAGAAAAATAGTTCTATGTTTATTCTTTCTTTCCATCAATTTCCAAAGGTTTCTGAGCAGATCCACATTTCGTACAGAATTTAGCGTTAATCCTATTCACTGTTCCACAATTATGGCAATCTCTTTGCAACTGATAACCGCATAATTTGCAAAATTTGCGAAATGGAACCTCATCTTTACAAGATGGACATACTAATGTTTTCTCTTTAGGTTTTTGAGGTAAAGGTTGTTGATTAGCTGGTTGATTTATTGGTTTAGTAGGAGGACTATATCTCTGACCTGCAATAGCACCCATTATAGAAGGTTGTTGAGGTTGATAAGTAGGTAAAGGTTCCGCAGTACCAGTAATTGTTATCTCGCTTTTTACTTCAGGATCAACTTCAAGAATATACTTCAAAACATCTGTTTTTTCAGGAACAACAATCTTCCTTTTTTGTTGCTTTAGCAGAGCTAAAACACAGAAATCCTTCACCTCTTTTTGATCAGAACCACAATGATGACATATTCTTGCAGCTTCTGGTATATCTTCCCAACAAGCTAAACATTTCATGTTATTCACTTTTATTATGATTCTTACTGACATGGCCGCTTATAAAATTAGCTTTTGGATTAATAACTCATAGAAAAGATTTTAATCAAGTTAACGGAACAACATTTGAGATTTATGGTAAAGAAGAAACTAATAAAGTGCAAACACTGTGGAGAAGAATGGCTTCCAACAGATGTTCCTACAAAAAAGGAATGGAATATAGTTAGCCCGATGCCCGATAAACAAGGTAACGTTACCATTACTAGAATGGCGACCTGGGATTGTCCGCAGTGCGGTAAAAACCGAACTGGTGCTAAAGGAAAAACAAAAGGAGAGTTTAAACTAGAGGATACGCCTAAATACAAAATCGAGCATGCTCTTGATTCTGGAGAAAAATTCAATGTAACTGATCTTGCTGAAGAAATTGGTTTTGATGTTGAGAGTATTAAGAAAATTATTCCAATGTATCTTAAAAAGAAAGACATCAAAGGAAAAATTGACGGGGAATTTTTCATTCCTAAATAAATTGAACAAAATGACAAAATTTTTTAAAGCATAAAGAAACAAACGTTACAATCAGTAAGAAGGGACAATAATGGTCTATACAATTTACAACGGAGTTCTAACCGGTAATTGGCTTATATTTTGCTTAGTGCTATTCTCAATTTTGACTGTTGCCTCAGTAATTTGGTTTATTCTTTACATAGAGATGTCTCAGAAGCGAAATTGGAAATTAACTCTTTCAATTGTAGTTATAACTAGTTTAATTACAGCTTTTGAGATACAACTCATTTTGCTACAAATCGGAGTAATTATTTAACAATATTCTCCACTTTGTTTTCATTTTATCTCAATATTTAGAATATTCTGTCATTTTCTCCTTCGGCAATCATAATAATATTAAATAATCATAAGAGTATAGAACAACAAAACACTAACTTTGAGAGTGTCAGAAAAAAAAATTCAGTGGTGAATATGAATAAGGAAACTTTTCTAAAATATCTTACCAAACAAGATTTACTACCTATCATACACGATGCCACTCAAAAAGTCAAAAAATCTTCTGAAGAGGAAATTAAAAAATTGGTTCTTAAAAATTTGAAAAACAAAAAAATAACTTCAGCGAAAATACGGAAAACCTGGACTTTATCATTACAAAATATGTTTTTCAACGTTTATCAAAAAGCCTTTCAATTTACTCCTTCAAAGAAATTTGATACTACAGCAAAAATCAAAAATAAAATTCAAAAAAGCATAGATTCTGTGATTCAAGACTATGATCAAACATCATATACAATTTACACAGCAAAAATAAGCTCTAAACCATTACATTACATGATTCTGCTAACTTTCAAAAAAGTAACAGATTTTAACAGTTATTTACTCTTACCATTAAATGAACAGATTATGATTTCGTTCTTTCCTGAGATTGGATTATCAACCTGTTGGCCATCAAGTAAAGATGAAAAACACAAAATCCTGATAAAAGTTTTCTCCTCCACATTTGAAAATGTTTCAGAAGTCAAGATAAACGCGCTATTTTTGCGAAAATATTCTACACAAGAAACTATAACAAAATTAGTGATCTCTACACCTCAAGAGATAGCTGGATTTTCTGGATTAGATGTTATAGAGTTTAAGGGACCTAATGTTGTCATTGGCTTATCTGGATTAAAGAGAAGACATGATGCAAACGTCGATGTTATAACACGAGTAGGTCCTTTCACTGAAATAGAATCAGAGTCAATAAATTTAATTTGCGGGAAAGGACTAAAAATCAAAAATTATGAGGGAATTAGTACTCTACTAAAAGTTTTAAAATTGTGATTTGACCGAATAAGGTCACATCATGGAATATTTTCTTGTAGCACAACTGCGCCACCTAAACAATTATAAAAAGTTGAAAGATATTCGAATCACAATTAGTTTAGGTTATAATAAATGATAGAAGTGATACAAATAAGCCGTGGAGGCAGCGGGGGGGTAACAGGCGCAAAGATTCTTGCTGAAGCTGCAATAATGTATGAAGGACTTTATGCTCAAGCTATACCAAAATATGGTTCTGAAAGAAGAGGAGCAGCTGTCCAAGCTTATGTCAGATTTGATAATAAGCCTATAAGAATACATAGTCCTGTGTATGAAGCTAATCATGCTTTGATACTAGATTTAAGCCTTCTAGACAGAATTGATATTAGTACGGTAGATAAGGACGGCGTAATCATAGTTAACTCTAAAGAAATCCCTGAAAGCCTGAAGAACAGTGGAAGGAAAGTTGCATATGTAGATGCAACAGGAATCTCACAAGACTTAGGATTAGTTTTAAGCGGTTTTACTTTGGTGAATATGACAATGCTTGGTGCTTTTGTTAAAGGAACAGACATTATTAGTATAGAAAATCTCGAGAAAGCAATAATTAGTTTCTGGGGAGAAAAACGTGCTCCTAAAAATGTTGCAGCAGCCAAGCGAGCTTATGAAGAAACAAAGGTGGTAATTGCATGACAAAAGGCCCAAGTTCCCCTATACTATTCCCAATTGAAGGAGCAGCTGGAAGAACAGGAGACTGGAGGACACACAAACCTGTTGTAGATCCAGAACTCTGTATAAAATGTAACATCTGCTGGAAATTCTGTCCTGATGATGCAATTTATCAAGCAGATAAAGAGAAAGATCAAATTATAAAATTTGATTATGAATACTGCAAAGGATGCGGTATATGTGCTAATGAATGCCCAAGTAAAGCAATAACAATGGTCTCAGAGGATGAATAAGATGGTAGTTAAACACAGTAAAAAATCAATGACCGGAAATGATGCAGCAGCATTTGCTGCACTTTATGCACAACCAAAAGTAATATCAGCTTACCCTATAACTCCCCAAACAACGATAATTGAAAAACTTAGTCAATATGTTGATGAAGGGAAGTTAGATGCAGAATTTATTATTGTTGAGAGTGAACATTCTGCTCTCGCTGGTTGCATGGGAGCGGCATGGAGCGGTGTCCGAACTTTCACAGCGACATCCTCTCAAGGATTGTTATATATGGCGGAAAATGTTTTCTGGAGTGGATATGGGCGATTACCAATTGTAATGCCTGTTGTTAACCGCTGTTTAGCTCCAGGATGGTCCATTTATCAAGATTTACAAGATTCAATGGCATTCAGAGATGCTGGTTGGATCCAAATATATACAAAGAATAATCAGGAAGTTTTCGATACCATACTCCAAGGATTCAAAATATCAGAAGACAAAAACATTGCTTTGCCATATATGCCTTGTTTAGATGGTTTTGTAATTAGCCATACAACTGCTCAAGTTGCACTTCCAACTGCTGAGGATTCTTTCAACTTTGTTGGAGAATATTCTGATCCTGTTATAGAAGTTGATACAGAAAATCCTTGGATTTATGGTGGTCTAGTAGATCCAGAGAAATTCATCAAAGACAGAACAGATTTGATGGAAGCAATGGAACGAGCAAAGAAAAAGATTGTTGATATGAACAAAGAATTTGGAGAATATTTCGGGAGAACACATGGAAATGGTTTAATCGAAATATATGGTGACGATGTAGCTGACTTAACAATAGTTTCTATGGGAACCATAGCTGATGAAGCTCAAGATGCTGTAGATAAGCTAAAGGAAGAAGGATTAAGTGTCAATGAAATGAGAGTTAGAACTTTCAGACCATTTCCTGAAGAAGATATTGTTGAGTTTGCTAAGAAGAACCACAAATTACTTGTGATAGACCGATCAGTAAGTTTTGGTCATGCTGGACAACTGCAAATTGAGATAGAAGCAGTGCTACAGAGAAATAAGGTAGACACATCAGTTGAAGGAAGAATCATGGGGCTTGGTGGAGAAGATGTACCTTATACAAAAATTGTTGCTGCTGCTAAGGAAGCACTAAGGAGTAAGATGTAAATGAAAGTAACTCAAAAAGATTTATTGAATATACCTAAAAAAGCTCTCTTGAAAGGACATTTTGCATGTGCAGGATGTGGTTCTACACTTGCTTTCAGACATGCGATTGGTGCAATAGCTGATAAGGTGATATTAATTGTGCCAGCAAGCTGCGCAAGTGTTTATCAAGGTGGAGGAAAAGGAGCTGCTTTTAATGTTCCAACAATTAATACTGCTTTTGCAGCAAGTGATGCGGTTGCTTCTGGCGTTAGGCGTGCAATGAAAATGAAAGGAAAAGACGACCTTAAAATCGTTATATGGGGTGGAGATGGTTCAGGAGCTGATATCGGCATTGCTACCGAAATTGGTGCTTGTGATCGTCAAGAAGACATTTTACATATAATTTACTCAAATAATGTCTATGGAAACACAGGCGGACAACGTAGTGGAGATACAATGATTGGCGCAAAAACTGCAACAACCCCCTATGGTAATACTACTCCCAGAAAAATGGTTCCTTTCATCATGATAGCGAACAATGCTAGATACGTTGCTACAGCTAGCTCTGGTTATATTGAGGATTTAGTTTCCAAGGTTAAGAAAGCTGTTTCTATGACAGGTTTTAAACTTATACAGATAGATGCACCATGTCCTCCAAACTGGAAATCAGATTCAGCAGATACAGTGAAAATAGCTCAACTTGCTGTGAAGACAGGTATCTGGCCATTATTCGAATGGGACAGAGAAACCAATTTGATAGAAATCAGTCGACCAAGTAAGAAATACGAGGATATAACCAATCGAGTAAACGTTACAGAGTGGACAAAACTACAGGGAAGATTGAAAACCATCACCGAAGATCAGCTCAAATCTTTGGAAGCTGATACAGAACGTCAATGGAATTTCATAAGAAAATTCATGTAAGGCATTTTTTTTCTTTTTTTACTCTTTTTCCCTTTCTTGTTACCCCCATCGATGTTTTTAATAACTCTTTCACCTCTGGTTTTACTGACAAGATTGAAAGAGAAGAGTGAAGTGGACGAACTATACCAGATGATTTATGGATTTATACAGAGTTCTATCCAGCTTAAACGTTTACCCCGTCAAGGTTGGATAAGAGTTGGCATTTCTTTGTCCGATGTTGAAAGTGTTGCTGATCACTCTTATAATACAGCTATGCTCTCTCTTCTGTTGGGTGACCTTCATAACGCTCTTTATCCAACTGATCAACTAAAAATTGAAAATGTTATGCGGATTGCAATAATTCATGATTTACCAGAATGTCAATATCAAGACTTTGACAAACAACTGGAAATACTGCTGGGAATAGATCAATATACAGAATTTAAAAATCAAGTTCTTACAACTGCTAGCAATGAACTACTATCATTAATTCTTGATGAAACTGTAAAAAATACTTGGAAAAACACATTTGCAGAATTAAGAAATAAAGATTCAAAGGAAGCTAAATTTGTTGCTTACATTGATAAATTAGAGGTACTCATTCAAGCTTTATCTTATGAGGCACTTGGTTATCATTCAACCTTGTTTGATGATTTCTGGAGAACATCTAAAGAGTATCTGCAAAATTGTACTTTTGATGTTATCAATGATATAATCCCTGTTTTGGAAAGTGAAAGAAGTAGCTTGAATTAGTTTGATCTAAAAAATACTCTTTCAATCGAGGTATTGGGTGAGAACTATAAAATATTTTTGTCATCTTGTCATATTAAACACACCAATAATCAGTTTACAGGGATGCCTTTAGACGAATATTACCGGGGTTTTTATATGAAAATAGAGTGAAATAAGCGATGACTAAGGTCCTGCGTGTGGAGTGTATAGAACTAGACTATCACCCCAATTTGAGCAAGATTTGTCATCAAGTTAAGAATCTCTACAATCGAGCAAATTTTCTGATAAAAGGTTCATTGAAGAACCAAAATAAACTCCTCTTCTACAATCATTTGGATACACTTCTAAAGCACGAAGAATGTTACCACGTCCTTCCTGCTC
>DAOVER010000052.1 GCA_030668875.1 Candidatus Heimdallarchaeota archaeon | reverse complement strand
GGGTAATGTTTTCGCCATTCAAAGCCTTTTTAACTACAATTTTTCTAAGTTTTACCAGGTTACGTTGGGGTTTCATGTTTAATCACATACCCTCCGTAACCCATTCTTTTAAACTGTTACCAAGGTGGGTTTAGTTAACACCTAAAGCTTAACGCTTTATTGTTAGAACAAATTAAGATAAAAAAGAAACAAAAAAGAGTGATTTTCTTTTTTTATAGTAAATTACCTTTAAGAGTGATTTTTCACGTGTTCTCAAGTGAGTCTTTTACTTCTTTCAGTGCCTTGGATACTTCATTCATTTTATTTTCTAAATCTTCCACAAGAGATATTAGACGAGATAGTTTTTCCTTATTGCTCATTTCTTTCATATCAATCTGTACTTCCAGCTCTTTCTCTTGGTTTACAGTCTCAGTTTTCACTGCAACTACTTCTTCATCTTCACCAATTATTAGACTCTTACTCATATGTTCAAAGAGTTCGTTAATATTTTCACCTGTTAGAGCAGAGGTTTCATATGTTTTCACCGGGAATTTTACTATTTCTTCAAATTGTTTTACTACTTTGTTCACATCTTCTTGTGTTATTGCTACATCATCTGTTAGATCTATTTTATTTCCTATCAAGTAAATTTTTTTCAAGGAGTTTTTAGCAAATCTTACAGCTTCTTCTCCCCACTTCAAACAGTTTTCCAATGATGAGGCGTTTGTTACATCAAAGACAATGAGAGCACATTTGCAACCATGATAGAAAGAAGAGCGCATTCCATGGAATATTGATTGTCCAGCTAAATCCCAAATAGTCAATAGTACTAATTCTCCTTCAACATTTACTTTCTGAGCTGCAAAATCAGCGCCTAATGTCTTTAGATAGTCAGCCCTGAAAGATTTTCCCATGTACTTCCGTCTAATAGATGTTTTCCCAACCTCGGGATCACCAATTAAGACTATTTTATAAGCTCGTTTAGGTTCAATTGACATTTTTATCCCTATGCTGACTTTGTATTACTATGTTTTATTTCTTTTGCTTTTTCTTGAAGAATAATCCTCACTTGACGACAGTTTATTGTTCGTTCATGGTGAAGAAAAAGATAATGATTAAAGTATACCACTAAGTAATTGTAAGCAGTCCACTTTGATAAAATGATGTGAGTGTTTGAATTTTAGCTCCCAGATCTGAGATATACGTATAATTTACAACAATATATACTAAAGTACCATCTTCCAGTTCCCCATCATTTATGCTCAAATCACTTGCTTGAATCTCAAAAGAGGCATTAATGGATCCATAAGGGACCACATACCCTGAAAATTCATCATTCCAAGTTTGAGGTGTACCAATTATAATCCAAGGGTTAGTATAATCGACTGTATACCCCGTTGGTAAAATAAGATCAATATCATTGATGTATATCGTAGGTGAATCTATATCTAATGATAGGTAGATAGAGATTTTATCAAACAATGTATCTAAATCAGTATCTTCATTACTTACCATAGCCAGAGTAAGATGAACATCCTTTGCAGTTGCATCCTCTGTATCCCAGGGGAGTTCAACAACGTCTATGTTTATAATAATAACTCCCACAATTGCACTAGCTCCAACCACTAAAGAGATAATCATCACTACTGCTAAAACATCTGAAATTGCTCTTTTTGATTTTCGTAGTTTTTTAAACATAGATATCACTTTATAGATACTGAAAATAATATGTTAATTAGAGTTTATAAATGATTTTCTGCCGGTTTGTCGGTGATGTGACTGAATTAATCCTCAAGTATTACTTTTGTCCAATTTTTTTGAATAAATATTTTCTTGAAAAATTGAAGGATACTCTTAAAGATTAAGACTATATCCTCTTTTAACATTTTATAATTTTTAATTTCAAACAAACTTATGAGTATAGAGGGTGGAAAGAGAACGCTTACAACCGCAAATGAAATTAGCAGATATAAGGGGTGCAAGAATCTTGATTTTGTTATTATAATGAAATTGAAGTAATAGAATAAAGCTGTTAATCCTAGAAATAGAACGTAAAATAATGATTCTTGAAGTGCTGTAATCCAGATCTTCTGAGTCTTTTCTTCGTTTTCATTGCCCTTCAAATCTTTGTGAGATGCAAACTGGGGTCCTTTTCTTAATTTCTTAATTACAATACAGATAAATTTATCTGAGTATAATATTATCACTAACACAATAAATGGTGTAATGAAAGCATCATAATACTTGTAAACGCCTCTAGAAAGAAATGCATGAGAGATAAGAATTATCCAAGTAGTATGTAATGTGAACAAGGATTCACCTTTTCCAATTTCCTTTCCTCTAAAATATGTAATTAATAAAGAAATTATGTAAATTAGTAGAAACGGCACCATGTAATCATTAATTACTTTGTAAAATTGTGCTAGTGATTCGCTTCCAAGGTATAGAAAAGTGTGCGCTAATGTTACAGTGCTTCCTCTATAAGCGTCTTCCAAACTTAATACAGCTAAAGGTTTTCCAGGACCAAAAAGCTTTGCGAAATAATCGTATGGAGAAACAAACACCCATGGGATAGAGATGATGAATGAGGTGAGCAGGAAAGTAAAAAGAAAATCAATTATAGCTGTTCTTAGGTTCTTCTTTTTCCATATTATTAAAAACCAAGGAGCTAAAAGGAATAGAGGCATTTGCTTTGACAACCAAGCAATTGTAAGCATAAAAGCTGATAATTTATACTTCTCCCTCATAAAGAGAAGTAAAGCAATCATTGTAAACAAAGTCATTTGAGGAATGTTTAGATAAATACTATCCACATAAAGTAGATTTATTGGCATTAGCATTAACGAAGAAGCACCCAAAAATCCAATAATGTGCTTTTTCGTTTTTTTATCTTTGAATGCTCTCAGAGAGATTACAATCAGATATAACATCACTACACATAGTGAATCAAATACAATATGTGTCCATTTCACTGATTCTGATACAGTGATAGTTCTACTCATATTTGGATTGAGTAAACTAACAAATAAAGAGATCAAAGATAGTCCATAGATGAATATCGGTCCATAAGCATATCCTGCAAGAGGTCCTTCCCCTCCAGCGTATGGGTTCCAATTAAGAAATCGGAAATTGTAAAGATAAGGTTCATAATAATACGAAGCATCAACATATGCTTCAATGTGCCAAGTATTAACAGATACAATCGTCCCAAAATCATTGTTAAAACCTTCCCAATACACATTAGCATACCAAGCTTGATAGATTTCTGTGGAGTTGACTTGGTTCCAAGAGAAGCCTCCTCCTATACTTCTGCGAAAACTCCAGTACCAATCTGACATGATGTTTTTCAGAATAAGAGATAAACAGAATAGTAAGATACAAATCAATATGATAATGAAAATGTGAATGCGTTTCTTTCTTTTAGATTCCTTGCTTTTGTATTCTGACCTTAATTGAATGAGTTGATCCATTATTCCTCACAGCAGAATTTTATCTCTAGTAAATAATCGTTTTGCTATAAAATTAATAAGTTTTGGCAACTAAATTAGAAAATATATCATTTACTTAATTTCATCAGAATATTCTTCTTTTATTATTTGATACCATTGTCTAACAGTAAATGCAAAGTTTTCAAATGCACTTAGAACGTTGCTTCCGTTTGTACAAGATATGAATTCTGCTAGAACTATTGTCCCGTATTCTTTTTCCATTTCAAGCCTATCTGATTCTACTTTCTTTTTCAATTCATTTAATTCAATCTCACTGATTAAATCAATTTTATTGCCAAGAATCATTATAGGGGGGCATAGGTCATAAGAATAATTACCAAGAAATGTTTCCAACCATCTCTTTATTTTATCATGAGTAGATGAGTTACTGGCATCATACACTAATATCACCCCAAAACTAGCTTTAGCATACAACCAATGAGGTGATTCTGGAGGGATGTCTAGAATAACACTCTCAAAATCTATATTGAAAGCATCTGAAGCGCGAACAATCTTCCCAAAAAACACACCGGGAGCAGGTTGGTTTGGTGTTTCTCCTGACAAAGCGTAAACAAACGATTGTTTTCCAACTCTTTCTTCACCTAATAGAATTATCCTTGCAGAAAATGATTGTACTATTCCCCCCTTTGGTTTCTTCTGAGGAATGACTCGTATTCTTGAAACGTCTACCATTCCCGCTCCTTCCTCCCAGGAAAGCTCACTATGGCTAGGAACTGTATATAAGTACCACTTCCAAAATGTATCATGAATCTTATCAAGACACGATCGAATCAGTTCATGGGCAAAAAATATCTGTTTTCCTTCCTTTAGAAAGCCTGTTCGGTCATTTTGTTGGAGAAAATAATCCTTAACTTGGCTAGACGACAAAGATATTTTGTTAGCTAGTTTTTCCTCGTTCAAATACGAATTGCCAAATAGATGCTCATCTAGAATTTCAAGTAACTCTTCTTTCTGCATATAAATAATCAATCCTTTTGGAAGTCATTTAGAGCACAATACTTCATTCACAAGAAAGAAAATATAATATTAAAATCTGTTTGTATTCTTAGTTAGATTTTGGGGAAGGAATTTTTTTGAAGAGAGAATATGATTTTTCAGCTGATTTAAATGAATTTGTCAGTAAATCAATTTCTTCATTATTCAGTCCTGCTTTTCGTAAATCTTCTAAGAGACTGGTGGGGGCAATCATGAATCTTTTCCAATTGTCATCTCCACGTAATAACCTTTCCATCTTCCTCCTCATATTGAAAAGATGCGGACGGTTTTTAAAATGGATGAGAGCTTTTCTGATTTCTCCTCTTACAATTTCAGCGTCTTCAAGAGGAACCCTTGTTTCATTGTCTTCTAAGAAATTTGTTATCTCTTTTAATATCTGGGGCTCAATCCCTTCTGTTGACGGGAATATACTATTCAATGCAATATCAATGAATTCGTCTACGTCGTCATGTTCACTAGCTATCATCAAAGAAAGTTTCCATCCTTTAATCATAAGACCACATGAGACTGAGATATGATTGTAGACTTATACCGGGTATTACACTTAGATGAAATGGAGATGAATTTCAAAGAGATTTCACTAAACATATGCTTGATATTCATTATAATTTTCTATTAATTCTACTTTCATCGTTTTTAACAATTTTATAGCTTCTATTGCACCTTTCTTATTCAAAGGTTGATTATTATTTCCACACTGATAAGAGTAAGTACAGCGAGGACATCCATCTATTGTTTTGCAGGTACATCCTTCAAGAATTTTCAGAGATCTTTCAAAACCATCTTCTAATCTATCATAAAGCAATTTGACTAATCCACTCCCACCTTTTGCAGCATCGTAAACAAAAATAGCTCCCGAGCTACCCATAGAAATCCCACCTATTTCTGCACTACCTCCCCCTGTTAGCATAGAACTTGATTCAATCAAAACATGTTCAAGAGCATGGAAAGCTCCGCTCATTAGGATTTCTTCTGATAGATTAGGATATTCAGATAAAACCATTGTAGGTTTTGGTGCTGTGAAAACAAATCCTTTTGTTTGAAATGAATAAACAATAGGTTCCTCCAACTCTTTAATCTCCTTCAGTTTGCTGGAATAAATTTCACTTATTTTGTATCCTATCACATTTTCAGTTATTTTTAAATCACAATAGGCTACATCAGCACCCAGTACTTGTTTTTTCTCATTTATTTTTATTATAGAAGGGACAGCATATCGCATAGCTGAAGTTTTGAGATTAAGTGCTTCGATTTTTTCTAACGCTATTTCTCCACCACCAAATCTTGCATCATATTTGAAAGATGTAGAACGATAGTGCTTTCCTCCAAGCAAATAAATTGCCCCAGGGAACAGTTCTCTTGCAGCCATAGGCATCGACCTTTCACCCATTCGAATTCCATTATCACCCTTTATCAAAACGGTGTCTCCAATTCCTCGAATAGAATATGATCGTAATATACTAAGAATTTCTTTCCTATTTACTGGTCTATAAAGATCTTCCGAGGTTTTTCGAATCAAGTTGCTTTCTTCAAGCATTTTCAGCATGGAAATGTGTTCAGGAAACTCTTTTTCTTGCAAGGGTTTCTCAAGTATAGAAGCTAAGAGCTGATAATAGGAAACAATTTTGTTTCTTGGTTCGACATAACCTTTTCTTACATCATCGAAATATGTCTCTGGGTATAAACTGTAAAATGTGCTGATTGGATCATCATTCCTAAGTATGAGAGCACCGACTGATTCTTGTCCCTTCCTACCAGCTCTACCAATTCGTTGGATGAAACTAGTTATATCGACAATTGAAGATACAACACCATCTACATCCCCAATGTCGATGCCTAGCTCTAGTGTAGGTGTCGAAACTAAGGCTTGAAGATCTCCTTTCTTGAAACGGGTTTCTACTTTATTTCGAAATTCTTTAGTTAGACCAGCACGGTGAACAGACGACTTAATTCTTGCGGCTTGTAAAAGCAGATTCACAATCTCAGCATTTTTATGACTATTCTGGAAACAAAGTGTTTTATGACCTGAAGACACCAATTGACGAGCAATTTCTGAGGTAATAGTATATTGACTTACTCCCCACGGTAATGTAATTAGTAGATGTGTTGGAGCCTTTCTTGCTTCTCCTACAGCAATTTCCTTGACATCTGTATCAAATAAATTACATGCGAATTCCTTTGCGTTTCCAATAGTAGCAGAAGAACCTATAAATTGTATGCTATTTTTAGCAATCCTTTGTAGTCTCTTCAGAATGAAATATAGATTAGAACCAAATGCACCAACAGCTACATGAATTTCATCAATAATAACGAATTTAACGGAACGAATAATAGCTTTGAAATTATGATTTTTCATGTGAATATGAAGCATGTCAGGGTTAGTTATCAGAATGTTTGGTGGATTCTCCATAATTTTTGTTCTAGTTGTCTGTGGAGTATCTCCATCATAAACTTCACATGTTATACCCAACTTTTTACCATATCTCATTATTTTTCTTTGTTGGTCTTTTGCCAAAGCTTTGGTAGGATAGATTATAATCGCAAATAGACCTCTTCTCATAAGAGGATGAGGAGACTCTTCTAGAATTTTTGCTAAAACGGGTAAAACAAACGCTTCTGTTTTTCCTGTCCCAGTAGGCGCAACGATTACAATGTTCTCACCTTTGTCAATAGCTTCAAAAGATTCAGTTTGGAAAGAGTACAACTGTTTTATTCCAAGTTCTTTCAAGTAAGTCTGGAAATCAGATGGTAAATTAATAGCAATTTTGCCCAATGGTGGCTTCCTCTGTTTCAAGAAAGCATAATAAATGAGTTCAATATCTGGATTGTTGATTATTTTCTTTACAGCTAAAGGAAGGTTTTTTGGATCGTAACCAGCTTTTTCAATCATTTTCTCTTTTTCTGCATCAGTTTTCCGTTTGAAAGAAAATTCCAGTGCTTCACCGTTACTTCTAGAAGGAGTTAGCATCTCCTTTCTTGTTGATTCTTTCTTGAGCAGTTTACTATAAGCATCATTTATTTCCACTGATTGGATTTTTTCAGCGAACCCACAAAAGCCACAGTGAAAGCTTACTAAGGAAGTCTTTCGCTCGACCGTCAAGGGTTTATCACAATCAGGACATTTCATTTTACTTTCTATGCATCTAATCTGTTAATCATTAATAAAGTTGCAGTGTAAGCATAAATCAACCACTGAATTTACATTCAAAAAGGATAGATTTAAAACAGTTTTAGCTTTACTCGAAACTAACTAAGGTGGAAAGAATGTCTACACCCCGTGCATGTAAATGGAAACAAAGTGTTTCAGGTAAAGCACCTGATGGTTCAGTACACAAAGTCAATTTCCCTTGCAGATTTCCAAACGAAGAACTTACAACAGATTTATGCTCTCTCTGTCTTCAAGGAGATTTATTCTCGATGTTTTACGCTCAGATGATGAGTATGAAACAAAGTGCTGTTATGCAAGAAGAGATTATGGCTTTTCTCAAGAATTTCACATCTGAAGACTTTGACATGAGGTAAATATAACTGATCCTTCTGTTCTATTTATTTCTTATTTTTGAGATGATCATAGCAATGGACAGAGTGACGGTGATTGCTGCTACACTAACTATAGGATAGAATAGAGGTAATGAGGAGTAAGTAATTTTCTCATAGATATTCGAGATAGGTATGTTTATTGTAAAGATATTTGAGAAAGTTGACCATATAAAGTAGTTTTGAGAATCTTCACTTATTATTGATGGAGATAGTTTCAAAGCTAGCGGATTCTCTAGTGTTGTTGATGGATTCTCTTGAGATTCTATAGATTGAAAATCTGTTGTAAGTATTTCGTAAAGTGAGAAATAATTCACAATTAATGGAGGTACAGTGAAATTATCTGGTAAATCTGTGCCTGTAATAGTAATTATAATTTTATCTCCTGGGTAAAGAGTCAGAGTAGCATAAGTAACCTTTACAGTCCCAAACTCTACTGAAGTTTCAATTGTGAGTTCGGTCTCGACTTCATTGTGGATATAAATCACATTAGCTTCAAATGAATCTAGTAAAGATTGATCAATAAATTGGAAAAGTGAAATATTCGCTGGAGACATTCCTTTATTTTCAATTTCATAGTGTAAATATAATGAGCTATCCTCTTCGTTGACTTCAAAAGCTGATTCAATAGAGATTTCAGGTAGCGGAAAGGCTTGTTTTGCTTGATTCTCAAGTAACGGTGGAGGCAATAAAATCCCGAATGTTAAGGTTGAACTAACAAGATTTCTAGCCTCGCCTCCATAAATCCAGTGTATGATATTGCCAGTCCATGGGTTAACTATTTCTACTGCACTCTGGTCTTTGTCTGAAGTAAAACTAATAAGCGCTATATAGGAGTTGAGACCGATATAACTGTTTGCAATTATTGAGAATTCATGTGATAACTCTTCACCAATTAGTATCGTATCAATGTCAAAGGATTTTACCTTCACAATGCCAGTTGGTTGCCAGAATGAATCAAGTTTCAAGTTTACAATGTCCACATGTATGTCAAAAGCATCTAATGAACCAAAATTAGTGATATTCAAGTTGAAATTAATTTGCTCACCAACTCTATAGATTGATTCTTCTAAGGTAAGTGAGCTTTCCAAAACAGCTTCATCATCTCCAAACTGTAAATTCAAACCATTCGTTAAGCCATAATATTCTCGTCCTGTAACATCTGAATAACTATATCGACTACCTAATGATATGAAAGAATTTGTGACCTCATCAAATGAACTTAGAAAACGTCCAGCACTATTAATTAAAACAAAAAGCGTTAGCATTAAATCTTTGTAGTCACTTTCAACTGTTTGGAATATTGCATACTCGTACCCCTCAAGATATTCAGTGCGAACAGAGAAAGCCCCGAACTTATCTGAAGACGTTGGAATGTTGGTAATTTGCCAAGAGAGATCAACGGTTTCATTAATATCCAAACTTGGAACAACAGATTCAAGATAATCACCAAAAAAACTGGGTATAAATGAAAAATCAGCTGATTCAAATTGGAACAGAGTCTTGTTTTCATAAAATTCTGAAAAAACAGTATTATATGCATTGCCTACCGCAGTTGTGAGTTTGTTCTGTATAATAGGTCCATATTGATCAATATTATTGAGAATTGTTAAAGAACCGATAGATTCTATATATGGTTTAATATCCTGCTCAAACTCATAATAGAGATCAGAAGACACACCAGAGGAGCAGTATATAGTAGCATATTTGTCAAGAATAATTTCTGTGTCATTTTGCCATCTTTCAAGTTGTGAAGTTGTTGTATTTTGATACCAACCCTGAGTATCAAGAATCGGGATTGTATGTGAATATGATGAATAATGAACATATAGGTAAATATAGGAGGAGAAACTTTCGTTTATTGTTAAATCATCTTTCATTATAGGTATCTCTGCGCCATTGGTGATGAATGAAGCTAACTCACCGGGAATTGGCATTTTTATGGATGTATTTAGTGCAACATCTGTACCAATATTTGTTGCGCTGTAAGTCATATTGAGCACTCCTTCATCCTCGAGAACTTGATCTGAATATGAGTTTGCTACTACAACTTGAGGATAAGTAAAATCAGCTAATGAGGAAGGATGATATGAGATTTCTGCATTAAAATCGGGATAGCGCGTAATAAAAGAATACTTCAACAACCACTCAAATGAACCTGTAACAGTTGCTCCAGTATTATCAGGTAAAGGATCAATGCTAGTAATATTAGCTATAAAGGGTATCCTGAAAGAAGTTTTTGATATAAATGCATCTGGGTTGGGAGTAATTGTATCTCCAAAAGTATTTTCTAGATTGAATGTGTAAATACCATCGTTCAAAGATATCTTATCCGCAAGTGAAACCATAGCTCCTCTAACTATTCCGTTTACAGACCATAGATTCTTCTGGAGAGAATAACCAAAAGCATAGATATCTGGAGATTGATTGATAGCTTCTTCCATTAGAATTACTGTGTTACCATAGAGTAGAGTGTCATATGGAGAGAAAATATCACTGAAAAGTGATAAAGCTATTTCTGGAGTAATTGGAGCTAACAAAGAAATCAGCGTTTCTGTATAAGAAACAGATTGCACTGAATATAAGCTTAAATTTAAATTATAATTCTGTTCGACTAGATTTATAATATTGTTTGAAATTTCTTCTAAACGACTAGATGAGGTAGTTCGTGTTTTTATTCGAACAACCAGACCATCTGGGACACGCCATAATGGATTAGACCAAACATTTGAAAATTGAGATTGATTAGAAATTATAAAGTCAATTTGAGTAACTGGTGATAAAGCTGTAGATGTAAGATCAAATGGTGTTTCAATTTGCCCACCATTTAACTCTAATGATGCTATTACTGAATTATCTTTCCCAGCAATGAGATCCAGTTTTTCTTGGTGAAAATCAACTTCTTCTACAACCATTGGTTGAATTAGAAAACCACTATGGTTTCCTTCAAAATTGGAATAAACCATGCTATTTGGAGAAAAAAGAATGGAAGAGAGGAAGATTATAAGTACCAAAATTGTTTGAGGATAATTTGGGGCTATTCTATTCCTAAGACGGAGAAGTTTTTTGATACTCATGAAGCATTCCCCTCATAATTTATTATGATTTTCACTCTTGATAAGATTTTATTTCTATAAAGTTTAAAGTATTCAGTTCTATTTTTCTCGAACTTCATCATAAAGTGACCTCCAGAAGGTTCATAACCAAAAATGCTAGCCCGTTCAGAATAAAAACCACAAAAAGTGTAGCTAATCCAGCCTTCTCAACCCTTAATTCCTTGATAACGACAATCGATTCAGTCAAAAGTCCTACAAATATTAATTGTACAAACATTAGTAACACTATCACCCAGATGTCCATTTGCAGAGGTGAAACAGGGTACTCAAAATCAAAAACAAGTGCTTCAAGAATACAGAATAAAACCAATGGCATTTGAGCGAATATGATGCTTTGAAATAGGGCTAGCTTACCAGTTTTTCTTCTGAAAATAACTGACACAAATAGCTCTGTTAACAGATAAGTAACTATTGTTGATACTAAGAAGAAGACAGGAGCAAAATAATCTGGAACAATAAAAGAGGGAAATAGAAAGATGGGTGCAAAAGAAAGGAAGTATGTAGCAACCCCTAATCCAATTAGAAGCAGTATAGAGAATCCTAATGATCTAATAGAATCATTTCCTATAAAATGAAAAACTGGTCTTAAGAAAACTGAATGTAGAAACGACATCTTCCCATATGTTGGTAGACTAGGCGCAGAAACATCTAATTCATCTTCTATTAAAGCATATGATCTTCTTCCCTTTTCTGCTAGCAGATATTTCTTAGTTGAATCTTGAGTGATTAACTCTCCAAGAGTATCAAGGTGATGATAAAGTGTTCCCACTTTCATCTGAAAACGTTCTTGAATTTCGGTAAAAGAAACGACCCTTTTTTCGCCTATAAAACAAAGTAAGTCCCTTCGAATTTTGTTTGAAAGTGCTTTCCAAATTTCAGGCGTTTGTTTCTTTGAATTCATAGAACTATACTATAATTGACAAACTCGAATTTAAAACTTGGCTTACTATTAATGGTTCTTGAGAATATTGTAAATCGTGTCTCTTTGAGCAGGAAGTCTATTAGCATCACGAATTAAGTCAATAAATTCTTCAGCAGTTTTCTCTTCACCATATTTGCCCCCTGCACTTTTGGTAATGCTCTCAGAAAATAGTGTTCCACCTACATCATTAACCCCAGCATTAAGTGATATTTGTGAAAATTTTGCCCCTAGTTTTACCCAAGAGGTTTGAATGTTTGAAAAAAGTTCACCCAGATATAATCTTGCAGAACTGAAAAGGGCTAGATCATGCATTCCTGTACTACCAGGTCTTGCTCCAAGATATTTATACAAAACAGTATTATTATGTATAAAGGGTAAAGGCACAAATTCTGTAAAACCTTTCGAAATTTCCTGCATATGCTTCAAAAGAACTAGATGTTCAGCTTCATTTTTCAGTGTTTCCACGTGCCCATACATCATTGTTGCTGTAGATCTTAAACCTAAACTATGTCCGGTTAACACAATATTCACCCATTGGTTTGTAGATATTTTTTCTGGACAAATTACTTGTCTGACGTCATCTACTAGAATTTCAGCAGCTGTTCCAGGAAAAGAATCTAGTCCATTCCTAGCAAGTTCTTTGAATACATCTACCACTGTTTCACCAGAAATTTGTGACATATAAGCTATCTCTGAGGGAGAAAAAGCATGTATATGGATGTTAGGTGCTGTGGTTTTTACTGCTTTTAAAATGTCTAGATAAAATTCGAAATTTATTTCTGGATCTAAACCACCTTGAATACATAACTCAGTACAACCTCTGGCTAAAGATTTTTCCGTTTCTAGTCGTATATCTTCAAGAGTGAGCCTTTCAGGCCTGAGGGTGTCTTTGTGATTAGTATAGTTGAAAGAACAAAATCTACAGGAACCAATGCAATGATTTGAAAAATTGATGTTCTGATTAACTACATAAGTGACTTTATCTCCAACTTGTTGATATCTTAAATCATCAGCCAAAGCTGTCTGTATCCATAACTCCTTTCCACGTTTTTTTAGTAATTCAGTTACTTCTTTTATTTCGTTTGTATTTGATTCACTAAAAGTAGTCAAATCAATGATTTCATCGATTTTGGGGGGAGATAATTTCTTCATTCCTATACTTATCCTCAATTATTTTGCGAATTCTTTTGTTTAAATACTTTTCATATGGAGGGTACACAGGTAGTCTTTGTTTTAACAAAAAGTCTTTAGATTCCAAGTTTTTCCCCAAATGCTTCTCTTCTTGCCATGTCATTTTTGGATTGATATAATCAATGGTTACTGGAGATATACCCCCCAAATCATTTGCACCATAGTTTAAGAGTTCAATTATTCTATTCCTATTGAGATTGGGAGGAGCTTGAATGTTTACGTTGGATCCCATAATCATGCGCGATAGGGCAATGGTTAGAAGAACATCTTTCTCTTCAGGAGGAGGATAATCTTGCATAGGCGTTCCTTTTTGAGGGTTAAAATTTTGTATAATTATTTCTTGTATGTGTTGATGTTTATTATTGATAGTCTGCAATCTCATCAAAGATTCTATTCGCTCTTCCTTTGTTTCTCCAATCCCTATCAGCAAACCTGAAGTAAACGGTATTCTTAGTTTTCCTGCATTCTCAATGACTTCAAGCCTTAGTTTTGGGTCTTTTGTAGGAGAATGGTAATGAGCTTCGTCTTTGTTCAATAAGCGAACACTTGAAGATTCTAACATTAAACCGAGGCTAGCATTGGAAGCTTTCAAATTTCTAAGCTCCTCAAGTGTAATTACACCTAGATTCGAATGAGGCAACAATTTTTCTTCTAAGGCAAGCTCGCAGAACATTTTTACATATTCAACGGTTGAGTTACAGCTGTATTTTCGTAAAAATTCCCTTGCAGTTTCATATTTCTCCTCGGGTTTCTCTCCTAAGGTTAGAAGAATTTCAGAACATTTAACTGATATTGCTTTTTCTAATAGAGATTGAAATGAATTAGGAGTAATCCAACTGTTAACATCATCTGAAACAAAACTACAATAACCACATTTATTTCTGCATTGATGAGTAATTGGCACAAAAAAATTACGTGAATAAGTTATTGTCTGACCGAATAAATTTCTTGCTTTTTCATTTGCTAGACTCTGTAACTCTCGAGGTTCGTTGTTTAACAAGGAAAGATAATGGTCAAAACTCATTTTTCGCATCACTTTTTTTATTTATTATTTGTATTCTTTTTTGGTGTAAGTGTCACCAAAATACCTTTATCCAATTTTGTAATCTCCACCACTTCAAACATCAATGCATCTTGGATATCTTGAACTAATTTATCATTATACAAGTTTATACCCCCCCTATTTCCAACAAACACAAATCGGTAAAAGATATGTAAAACATCAACTAATTTTTTCTTTAGTAACTGTGTTATAATTGTTGAACCACCCTCTACTAAAACGCTAGATACAAAATACTTCGTGCTTAGTACTTTCAAAATCGTTCTCATATCTAAAAAATTGCTTTCGTCTCTTTCTTCAATAAGTTCAACTTTTACACCCAAACTTTGTAGTTTTTTCCTCTTTTCTTCAGAACTTTGGTGAGATGTAAAAACAATTGTTGGGAATCTATTTTGATCTTGTACGATTTTTGAACCTAAATGAATTCGACACTTTGAATCTAATACAACTCTAAATGGGTGAGGAGACTTAGGTTCAGCATAACGAACAGTCAAAAGAGGATCATCGTTAAGAACTGTATTAATACCTATAAGAATCGCTTCAACTGAATTTCTTAACTCATGTACTCTAAACCAATCCTCTTTTGTTGATAAGGAAAGAGCACCTTCTTCTGAACCTATTATCCCATCAAGAGTGCTTGCAACATTTATGATTACTTCTGGTTTTCCCATTTTACTAACCTGCCTTTGTACATATGAAAGCCTATGTCAGCGGATGTAGCTCGCATTGTTAATGCTGTATAGAGATCTTTAGAGAATCTGAGATTAGGATTATTTAAATCAAATCCTAGAAAATCACCACTATATCCCATAGACAATTGTCCAATTTTTCTTTGGGTCATCAATCCAGGATTGACAGTTAAAGCTTTAAGTATATTTTTTGGAGTGATATGTTGGTTGGTTGAGCGAGCGTTATAAAGTGAAAAAGCCATTAATCTGAAGGGGTCTGGATTACAGCAAAAGACATTATCTGTTCCTAATCCGAGAAGTATTCCTTCAGTAATAATGGCTTCTAAAGGAGGAAAATCTAGACCATGATATAAATTGGTAAGGGGGCAACATACAACTCCAATATCGCCCTTTTTCAAAAATTGGAAATCTTTCTTATCAGCATAAGTCGCATGGATAACGAAGTCCAAATCTAATTGCTCAATTGCTATTTCAATATCTCTTCTACCATAGGATGTTAAAGATTGAGAAATAACCTCCAATGATTCTGATACATGAATCGCATTTAGATGATCAATCTTATTTTCTTTTATAATATTTGCTTCCCTACAAAGAGCATCATCCAAAGAAAAAACATCGGAAAACCCTATACCATCACTCTGTTTACTTATTTCCACTAGTGAATCTTCATTGAATGTCCGACCTAAAATCAATCCACGAATAGGAAAATCCACGAGAGATTCTTTCAGTAAATTAATACCTTGTAAACCCCCTTCTCTGAAATCAATAAAACTCGTAAAACCATTGTTGACGTGCATCTCCAATGAGTTTCTAATACTTGCAATTTTTTCCGCGGTTGAGCTGGAACTTAGTTTTTTATGCTTAACTCCAGCAAGCCCTACTGCCTCATCAAGAGATAATCCATAAGTCTGATCCTTAAGATATGCATCACCAACATGGACATGAGCATTTACAAAACCTGGAATTAGAAGGTAAGACGATGGTAAAATATATTTAGTTGGTTTTTCTTCTTTTGAAATATCGATTATAGTACCATCAGAGCCAATTTGAAATCGAACATCCTCAACAAATTCCAAATCTGAACCTACTAAAGCATTGGCACGAACTGATACCATATATCTCTTTTGAAAATCTGTGAGCAAGTATTAAGATTTTGCGGAAAAAGCACACATATGTGTTTAGCGGAGAGATTACTGGTAAAAAAGAAAGATTTGTGCGCTTTAGTCTTTTAGTTAAAAAACATAAGAATCACTATATTTATAATTCAACCTTAAAATTTAGCGTCATAACAGAATGTGTGATAAAGATGGTTCGTGTAAAGAATCCAGATGAAATCCGCGAGATGATTAAAAATCATCCTATGAACTTGCGTAGAGTATTTTCTATTGCAGCTCATATTGATCATGGTAAAACAACAACAAGTGATTATCTCCTGCGTAAAGCTGGTCTAATGTCGGACGCAGATGCGGGAAAGAAAGTAATGATGGATAGTGATGAAGAAGAACAAGAGAGAGGAATCACTATTTTTACAAGTGTAGTAATGTTATCCTACGAATTCGAAGGGGATACATACCTTTGTGAGATTAACGACACCCCAGGACATATTTCTTTTACAGGAGAAGTAAGTAGAGCACTTCGAGGAAGTGATGGTGTTATCATTTTAGTAGATGCTCTTGAAGGTGTTATGACCCAGACTGAAACTAACATAAGACTAAGTTTAGCTGAAAAATGCAAACCAGTGCTTTTCATTAATAAGGTAGACAGACTTATTTCTGAACTCAGACTTGCTCCCCAAGACGTTTTTGCAAAAATTGACACAATTCTTGCAGGTGTTAATAAACTAATCAAGGATAACGCTCCAAAAGGTTCAGCTAAAGAATGGATGGTATCTTTCAAAGATGGTTCAGTTGCAGTAGGTAGTGCTAAAGATGGATGGGCATTTAATATGTCAACTCTTCAAAGATTACAGATTAGACCCCAAGATATTTTTGCAAAATATGATGAAAATGACAAAGAATGGTTAAAGGACAATTTACCACTTGAAGAACCTCTATTAGAGATGGTTATACGACATTTACCAAATCCTGTTGAAGGACAAAAAGTCAAAATTCCAGCAATTTGGGGCGGAGACATTGAAAGTCCTGAAGGTCAAGCTCTTTTGAGTTGTGATAAAGACGGTCCACTTATGGGTATGATTACAAAAATCTTTATTGAACCCAAATCAAAGAGACCTACACTTATTGGAAGAGTATACTCAGGTACGTTAAAGAAAACAGATTCGCTATTTCTAGTTGGAAAGAAAACCAAAGCATCTATTAAACGTCTAGGAGTTATGGAAATTACAGACATTCTTGATGTAGATGAAGTTCCAGCAGGGAATCTTTTTGCTATCTATGGTTTTATTACCCCAGCTGGAGAAACTTTCGTAAGAGAAGGAGATGAAAATAGGCTTACACCTTTTGAAGAAATTTCTTATGCTTCAGATCCAGTTGTTAGCAGAACGATTAAGCCAAAAGATCCCCAAGATATTGCTAAATTAGGAGAGGTAGTATCAAAATGGATAATGGCAGACCCAACCGCTACTTTTAGACATGACCAAGAATCTAAGACATATGTTTTATCAGGTATTGATCCTTTGCAAATTGAAATTTTAGTAACACGAATTCAAGAGCAAGTTCAGATTGATGTAAGTGATCCTATCATTGTTTACAGAGAAGTTCCATCTAAAAGTGGTATTACTGTACATGCCAAATCTCCTAATGGTCACAATAGATTAATGATACATGTAGAGGTATTAAATAAAGAATCCATTGATTTGTTCAAATCTGGTAAAATCCATAATGATATGGAACGCAGAGAAAGAGCAAATCAACTTCAAGAACAAGCAGGATGGATTGCTAAGGAAGCTAGAAGAATCTGGACTATAAAAGACACAAATGTACTTGTAGATGCTACCTCTGGTGTTCAAAGATTAGATAATATTAAGGCATATGTTATCCAAGTTTTCGAAGATTTCTGTGATGGAGCAACATTGGCAAAAGAACCATTAATGGGTTCAAGGTGGATGATTACAGATGCTACCATTCACGTAGACCCAGCTCATACAGGGTTTACAGAAATTTTCCAAATGTGTTTGGCTGCATATCATACATCCTTCTTAACCAGTGAACCACATTTACTTGAACCAATGCAAATAATTGACATCAAGGTTCCTTCTGATTATGTAGGAAATATGTCTAAAGTAATAACCCAGAACAGGGGAATAATTCAAGATATGACTCAAGAAGGAGAAAATACTAACATAAGAGGAAGAATACCAACAGCTGAAACTATTGATCTTGCAGATGAGATACGAGGTAATAGTTCTGGTAGAGCATTCTTTGGTTATGTTTTCGATGGATTTGATCGTGTTCCTGTTAATCTAGAGAAGGAACTGATAGAATCCATTCGCACTCGAAAAGAACTTTCTCCACAAGTTCCTGAAGTATCCAACTGGGAACGGTTCATGTATAAAAGAACATAAATCTCTTTTTTTCCCTCTTTTTATTTTTATTTTTCAATCTGAATTTTGATCATATTTAAAAAATAAGGGGAAAGTGATGAAGAAATTTCTCTAATCTGCTGAGTCTTCATCAAATTCAGAAGCTAGTTGTTCATAAAACAAATCTTCTTCTGAAACTGGATCGATGTCTTCTTCTGTTAATATTCCTGATCTGTCATCCTCCACCATATATTCCACATCTTCTAGAATTGGTTCCAGTTCTTCTTCTACTCTTTCAGAGAATTTTTCTTGTATAAAACCAATTAGAGAGGTAAATAGTAGGATAAAGATTACCAGTGGAATTAAAAGAAGAACTACTCCTTCTGGTTCGAACATCTCAAGTGAATTATAAATGGAAGGAGGATATCTTAAGAAGTATAATAAGATGTCTGGGTTTAAGATAGCGTATAGTCCCCCAAGCATTATCCCTACTCTAAATACAATTGACATTCCAACATACATGAGAGTTTTGAAAGGTGTTATCGCTATAGACGCGCCTACTAGTTTATCATCGACTTTTGGGTCACTATGAACTAAACCATCATGATACCTTTGCAATCTAGCAGTTAACTTGTCTCGTTGACCACCAGGACGAGCAAAAAGAGAATCTGAAGCTTTTTCCATAAAATAAGTTAGTCCAGCTAAACCAAATTTCCTTCTGATAGAACTACTCGCACCCGTAATCGAACCACCAGATTTCTTATCTCCACTGTCAGATGCTTCTTCTTCTCCTTCAGCTTCTTCTCTTACTATAGGAACTGCTTTAGAACCAGTAATTCCTAAGCGGAAATCTTTCAATCTATCCAAAGCTCTTAGAACTCTTTGCTGCCTGCTTTGAGCAGGATTAAGAATCTTCGTCATATATGATATCTGTAAAGCTATTTCAAGAAATAGATATGAGGCAAGTGCAATTAGTACTACTTCGTTTGTGATAAGTTCTCCAAAGTTACGTGTGGGGGAAAATGAGAGCCCTGGTTTGAAGAGTAACTTGACGTTTCCGTAGAATACCACAAATTGGACACAAACAAATGCAGCTGTCGCTGAGCGCATATTCGCTCTTAGTAAAAATGCGGTCACAGCTACTGAAAATAGAATTACAAATAATACTAAAATTGAAGCTCTATTTGAAGCTTTTAAGGGGCCTAGATTAGCGAAATAATAAGCAAATGGAGAGAACAACGCATCTATAGCTGATTCACCTACGCCATATAGTTCTGATGCAGTCATCTCACCTGGAGGTGAAACATTGTTGAATAAATCCACAGTGATAAATGCTCTCGCCCCTAAAAGAATGGCATTTGCATCTATCGGCGAGATAGCGAGGAATATCAGCAATGGTAGAGAGAAAATTACAAGGGCTATGTTCTCAAAGAAAATGAATATCAGTGTTAAGCTATCTAATAGATGTCCATCTGGAAATTTCTCTGCATTTGCAAAATCAATTAAATCTGCAAATTGAAGTACAAGCCAAACAATAACCCCTATAGCGAATAGTCTTCCAATTACATTGGTAATTGTGGTTTGAATTTTTGCGCTGCGGATTCTACGTTGTACTCCTCTTATTCCAAGATCGATAAATTGTATGTCTCCTAACGATTCCATTTTCTTATCATCCTCGACGTTGCATGCGGTTAAACTGTGACATTACTGTAGGTAAGAAGTCATCTGGACCTACTGAGATAGATACCGCATCATATCTTCTTAGAAGCTTGAATAGATTCTGTCGTTCTCCTAATTGTTTTTCAACCATAGCATGTCCTACCATTTGTTCTACTGGTGAAAGTTGATGTGAGACAATTTCAAACCATGGTCCAAAAGGAGAGATAACAGTGATATTATGCTTCCGTGCTCTGGCCCTTCTGATAGCTTTAATAATTCTATCAGGGTGAGATTCTAAATCTGAGATTACCACAATGTAGGCTGCGCGTTTCACTCTTTGTAAGAGATAATCAATTGCAACTTCCAAATCTGATTCTCCTTGAGGTTTAGCATGAGCAAGCGACTCTAGAA
>DAOVER010000012.1 GCA_030668875.1 Candidatus Heimdallarchaeota archaeon | reverse complement strand
CCTGCACCAGTAGAAGAATCAGTCTATGAACCTGATCCTGAACCTGTATCAGCTTATGTTCCACTAGAACCTACAGTTCTTGATGATAAAGATGATTCAGAAGAAGACACTGACGATGAGCCTCTAACAACAACTTACGATGATTACTAGATAGTAATCTTTTTTTTTTTATTTTTGAATTTCCAAGATATATAGTTATAGCTTGTTTTTTTCTAGAACTAGGTGTATTCGCATGGATTTATACGGAACTGCCGATTGGAAAACAGAAAAACATGTACCTGTTATTGAAGTAGATGATGTTGTTAAGAGTGGAGAAAAAACTCCTGTTACTGTTAGTGTAGGAAAAGAGATATCTCACCCTAACAAAACAGAACATCACATTTCATGGATAAAACTAATGTTTTGGCCAGAAGGTGAAAAATACCCTTATCAAATAGGATTAGCTAATTTTGATGCACACGGTGCTTCAATAAATGGACCTGACACAAGTGGAGTTTATTCTGAACCCTTTACAGTTTTTCAGCTAAAAACTGAGAAGCCAGGAAAACTTATAGCTACATCTTACTGTAATATACATGGTTTTTGGAAATTTGAAAAAGAAATAAAAGTTGAATAAACTTCCATTTTTTCTTTCTATTTTTTCTTTCTATTTTTTCTAGTTTACTCCTCATTAAACACTTCTTTGATTTTCATTGGCATTTTATCAATTGATTCGTAATCGCTCTTTACATTATCATACGATTTGCCTTCAATCTTACGTTTTCTGAATTTGAGAGGATTATAATAAACTAATAAGAACAAAGCAATTGCAGCTCCAGTTGCTGCGATACCTACTAAAACCTTACCAAATGTTGTGAATACAGGTGCATCATAAAGGATAATGAGCACATCATAATCACTTGTCATAGATAATTCTGTAACTAGCCAATTCATCTCATCTTCAACTTCAACTGAAACTTTGCCATTTCTTGAATAGCTTACAGGATTAAGAAATGTTGCCCAATCTGATTCAGTTATTGGATTCTTGTATGAGAGCCAAATCTCACTTGATGCATCAAAATTTTCAACAATAAAGAAAAGTTCATAGTATTTTGGTCTGATGGTGCTTATTGGAAATATTGCTCTATTAGATTCTTCTACAGAATTAAAACACCAACAATAGAGATCGTCCTTGTATGAATATCCTTCAGTATTTGAGTTGAATAAAATTGGAAAAGAAACTTGTTTTGCACTGATTTCTATATTTTCGTCATTTGGGTTAGTTATAGTAACAGTATATTGACCTTCTTTAATGAAAGCTAAGTGTAAATCTTGTGTATAATTGTGTCGTGAGGACAAAACAATGTTACTCAAATTTTTAACCTCAACATGAAACTTCATACTATCATAGTTTTCAAATTCTAAAATAATTACACTTTCTGACGATTCTTCGTAAAAAAGTGTTATACTATCATGAGCTTCAATTGTATAGTTTTTTGCTACAACCATTATGTCAGTTGAATAATAAAAATTGAAACATAATAACATTAACATTAGAAAATATATCTTTCTCCCCATGTGAACCAGTATAATATTCCATTTTCCAGCTATAAAAAGTGATTCAAAAGAATTTACTTATGCAAATCAATTTTATTCTCTTTACTTGATAGATTAGAGTTGAAAGCATCAAAAATTGAACCAATATATGCTCCCACTAAAGCACCCACAAATGCCGCAATCAAAGGTGCCCACCAATATGTTATCAGATCAATTTGTTTCGCTGTCAAAGGAGTAATGAACATAAAAATAATTGATAATAGGGATGCAAACAATAGTTTGAATGTCATTTTATCTCCCTTTTTGGATGTATTTTTTCTTTTGTTTTCATCTAATCCTAATTCATATAACTCGAGGCCTATCTCAAATTCAACCTCCTCGTATCCCTCAAAATGATCAATGTCATCTTCTTCATCTATCATTTCAGATACATATGACGCTTGATAATTATCTTTTCTCACCTATAGAACCTCAATTATACATGTATACAAAAGGAAAACAAAAACTTATTGGTAATCAAAGGTTCACTTTTTTATTGCGGACAAGCTTTATTTAAGTTGCATTTTATAGTAATTTATGAGTAAAACAGTTCAAAAGGAAGGTGGAGAGTTTCCCCGTCCAGGCTCAGTGGAGCATAATTTCCTATTTGGTGATAAGATTCAACAACAAAAATCGCTAAAACGTTGGAAGCGCCTTAACAAATATGTCACTATCCCGCTCTATAAATTGGGAATATTTCCCCTCTTTGGTTTTGGTAAGATATTTCTTTTACTGTACACAAAGGGACGAAAAACAGGTAAAATGAGGATAACTCCTCTTGAATATAGAAGAAAAGATGGAGAGGTTTATGTTGTAGCAGCAAGAGGTGGGAAAGCTCATTGGTTCAATAATATCACAGCTAATCCGGATGATGTGGAAGTGAAAATAGGTTTTCGTAAATTCCCGGCAAAGTATGAGCTAATTGAGGATGTAGAAACAAAGAACCAATTTTTCATATGGTATGTAACAAAATTCCCCCAAGATGCTAAGTTTCTTTTTGGTTGGAACCCAAAGGAAGATGATCCAAAAGAAGTTGACTTTACAACATTTTCATCACTAATTAAATTATTGAAAATAATGGAGAAAAACACGAGTTAGTTGTCATTTTAGTCTTGGTTAATACTTTAACAAAAATAAGAGAGGTTAAGAATTTTAGCTATCTATTTCTTCCCTTATATCTTATAAGAACCATTACTACTATAGATGCGGCTATGACACTTATAATTGGTGCAAACGCAATTCCTTCACTTACTGTGGGGCTCCATCCCACAAGTTTGGCCCATAACCACCAGATTGCATAAGCTTTCAGGTTTCCATTCAATGCATAACTGTGCGCACAAACGCAGTCATACCAATCAACATTTTCAGTATGTGTTACTTGCCAATCTAATGCCCAATTGCCATTATGTGTATCATTATACCAGCTACAACTATCAGTAACATTTTTGTCTCCATAATAATTGCCATCTGGATCATAAGATTCGATATCAGCAAAATCGAACAGTATCTTATTATTATTTTTACAGTGATTTCTTATTTGTTCATTACTGAGCCAAACACTGCCATTTATTCCCAATCCCTCAACATGACCGGTCATATAAACAAACATCACATCAGGGAAGTCTGTTTCAAGTTGAGACATCGGACCTAGATAATGATCTATCATAGTTTGCCCTATATAGTCATCAGCTTGACCACACCAAGACCACATTACCACATTACCATCAGCGTTTGCTGGATCTTCTAGAAAGTTTCTTGTTGCTTCTGCCCAATCTGCATAACCCAAATCTGCAGCTGAAGAAGCATAACTTGCCATAGCATCGTCATGGAGGAAAGTACTATTGTAGGAATACAGACTCACCGTAAACAACTGTGTCTGCAAATCTTATCCAATCTTGCCAGAAGGCTTCTTGCAAGTTTGACCAAGTTTCATAACGTGCGTTCCACCAAGTCCTTCTTTGAAGGCAGCTAATGGTGACATTCCACCAGGTATTTGAGAACCATGTGATGTATGCTCATAGGCAATATGAAGAGTGTTTTTAGCATGAGTAATAGCTGATTCAGGTATTTGATTATAACGAACCATGTTTACGATTGTATGGTCTGCAATAATGGGTTGTGTTAAAAGAGCAGTAGTTGTTGTAATTCCTGTAATACTCATTACTAAACTTGCAATAATACTTATCAATAGAATATAACGACTAACATTTATTTTCATTTAATCCCCCCGTTGGACTATTATTAATCTATAATACAATTAAACATTAAAAACGTTGTTTAAAAAAATTGAATGATGACTTCAAATTATTTTTATCTCTTAGTGAAATCATCTATTCATACTTCTTCTTCTTCTTCTTCTGTATTAGCAGCTATGGGTGTTTCATCTTTTTTCTTTAAATAATAGTAGTTACAGACAATTATACCCACACTTGCTAAGAACATTGTAGAATATGGCCACAGTAGTTCTGCGCTACCAAGAGATCCAGCTAAGACTGCTATTAGATAGAGAATACCCAAAGGTACAAATGAAAATACCTTGTACAATAAATCGCTGTCATACTTGACCTTGGGTTCAATTAGGTATGTTAATAGATATAATGCAGCTGAACCAAAAACTAATAGTTGAATCAAACCTATTAGAATATCTATATCAATGAAAGACCAAATCATATAAGAAAGTGAAAATACGATTAGTGCTCCCCATGATACTATAACGCCAATTCCCCATGAATTTTTAGTGAATTTTTGAAATTCTTCTTTTAAAGACATGTTAAACACGAGTTTACCTTAAGTAATTAAGTTTTCTAAAGCGTCAAACAAAAAAACAACTCTAAGCTTTGCTGGGAAAAACCATTTTAGCTAATTCATCAATCATATTCTTAGAACCCGCAGAAATTGTTTTTGATGTCTTAATTGCCCTTTTTAAATCGTCCCATATAGATGTTGATGTTCCTATAATCCTGGTTAGAGCTTCTAACTTTTGCATGGCTGAATAGGTTTGTCCCTTAATTACATAACTGAATAGAAATGGCTTTTTTGCCTTCACTAGCAAGGTGTACTCTTGATGTTTAATTCTTTCAATTGATCCTTCACTTGAAAATGTTTCTTGGCTGAATTTAATTATAGCTGCTAGAAATCCTCCTATTAAGACACCATCAAATTGACTGCCTTCAACATAATTTTTTGTGTAAAGAGGTGTTCCATTCTCAGATAATATAATAAGTAGAATCGGTTCTTCATTAATAATTTCTGTAGCAACAACATTTCCGTTTTTAATCAGTTTTACAACAAGACCCCCAAGCTGAGCAAACTCTAGTCTTTCTTTCAAACCTGCTTTTTAATGCTTTCTAAGTCTTTTAAGGCTTCTTCATACTTTCCCTTACTAATAAGCTTCTTTACATGTTCAAAGTCCGTTGTAGGAAGTGTGCTCAGATTCAAAAGCCTCAATTATATAATGTGCCGTGGTAGATAATAAACTTGTTACAGTGGTAAGAGGATTTAGGTAATCAATTCTTTGCAATTTTTCTAATATTCCTTGAGGAAATATAAAGCTGCCAAGGACCAAAAATGAGAATGGATATATTCTTTACCAATCTTTGCCATTTTTTTAATCTAATCCCTGCATCTTCAAGCTGTTTATCAATTACTTCCTTATATATTATAGATTCTTCAAGAGATAGAACAAATTTTGATCCATAATGTGCAGCTGCCATGTAAGCACCATTCACTAATAAATTGAGCGAAATTTGAACACCTATAAAAATCATAAAAAGATACACTATTGGCCAGAAAACATATCCATAGGAGTATATTTGATTAGTTTGAGATAAAAGTAATGTAAAAATTGTTATAGCTATGAAAGCGATACAACCAATCAAAAGAATAAAAAATAGTAGTATTAATACGCTACAAGTTACGCGAAAAATTCTAAATTGTAGACTGGATTTTAAATACAAACTCCTTTCAGTAGCTTTTTCTCGATCAAAAATAGAATTTTCTATCATTGTTTGTGGAAGTGAAAACGTGCAATCAGGAACAATTTTCAATCTTCTTTTTTGGACAATAATTGGACCCGTAATCTCTCCTTTTACTAGAACACAGGTATAATAAGTGCTTTCTATCTTCATAGATTCTTTTAGCTTATCTAGAATATTGAAATACTCTTGTTTTTGTTCTTCTGTGATTTCATCAAAATGCAAATTCATAGATTTTCTGAGTATTCGTATTTGTATCACGACATATACTAAGCCTAGTAAAAGTAGAATAATTATTAGAAAAACTACAATTACGCCTTCTATTGAGTACAATATTTCAGGTACAGACAAACTTAGTTGAATATATAGAATAGCAAAAATGAAAATCACAAATAAAGTGTCTAGAATATAAAATGTAAGAAGGTTTATCCTAAGCCCATTGTCACGCAATCGAATACGTTTTGCATCAAATAGATATTTCACTTCTTTTATACGATGTTTTCTGATTAGAACTATTTCTATAATAAATGGTTGAATTAGAAGTAATCCAATTGATAAAATTAAAAAATTATAAATCTGTGACAAACCAAAAACAAACTCAACTACAGAGGCAGTACCAAGCAAGATAAATACTTTCCAAGTAATAAAATAGATATTTGCTCCCATATTTAGTTTGAATGATGACTTAGTGAAAGCGATTAGAGTAGACACGTTATTTAATCTATTATTCTTTTTATAAATTTATTTGGATTTATATCTCTTTTTTTATTTGATTTACATTTTTTAGTTTTCAGAAAAAAACAATGTTATATATTTTCAACTAGTTCAACAGAAAATCCTGTTTTTTCGAGTTGCTTTGATTTTGTGTATGCAGTCTCTTCAAGTAAATCTTTCTTTTATTTTTGGCATAGCGATATTGATAGTTAACTCCGATAAACCTTCTGCATAATCAAAATGCTCACCACAGAACCATTCTGCATAAGGAGGATGTTCAACTATGTTCTTTTTATCCCATTCGAGATCAGCTTCTCGTTTGGCAAAATTAACAACCCCTCCTTCTTCTTGAGGTCTAAACCTTCTGTCACAAATTACACATACAGGTGGCTTCATAGAATCAACTCTTGGGATATTTTTCTTTTAGAATTTTCATTGCTTCATCTATGGTAAGTTCTTTCAACTCTTTTGCAGCCTCGTAATGCTCACCACAGAACCATTCTGCGAAGGGTGGATGGCCTTGCATACTCTCTTCTTTCATAACATTGATCCATTTTTCATCGCTACTTCGTTTTTTAAAATAAACTAAACCGCCTTCCTCAGCGTCTAAAAATTCTTTGTAGCATATCGTGCACATTGGTGGTTTCATATACTTTGCTGATAGGGAGACTATAAAAATTTTAGGGGAATTAAGGTATGAGAAAATGATAGGGAATCGAGCGAACCTCACTCTAATCTTACCGACCTACGGATATGTGTCATAGTTTCTGTTGCCATCAGTCGATTATTTGAATCTTCATCATTTCTAGCAACCTCTCCTAGCTTATCAATCGTGGAGGGGTCATTGATTTCTTTAAGATTTGTTAAACTTTCAAATCTAACCCTAGCATTTTCATCATCCAAGGTTTTAAGGTTCATTTTCAAAATACTAGAATCTTGAATTTCGCTTTTCTTAATTATCTTCCCTAACTCTGTAAGAGCTAGAAGACGAATCCCCCAATCTTTATCCTCCAAAGCTTTCTCCAAATGTGGAAGAGGGTTACCTTCTACTCTAGTTGTAAGAAATTCCACAGCAACCTCTTTTACTGTTTTATTGAGATCCAGTATGAACCCAGCAATTAATGATGCAGGTACTTTGATTTGGAAATTCAATAAAGTGGATTTAGCTTCTTCCCTGACTGAGTCTATGTCATCTTTTAACATCTCAAAAAGAGGTACTATCATGGATGTGTTATCAAAATGCTTCAACTCTTTTGTAGCGGAATACCTGACTTGTGGGTGTTCATCTCTTAAAGATTGCAGGAGAAATGGAACTGTTTCAGGATTCTTGTGTTTCCCAAACGAACTTATAGCTGCTTGTCTAACTTCCCAGTCTTTATCCTCTAAAGTGTGAGTAAGTGCAATCAAAGCATGCCTATCTTCAACCTCTCCTAAAATCTCCGCTGCAAAGGTTCTAACACCTTTGTCTTTATCTTGTAGCATTCGAATTATCAGATTAATAGCAGTATGGTCTTGTTTGTGAGAAGATAATTGTTCTAGAGCTAACTGTCTCATAGCTGGATTTTCGTTTTCTAATAATTTGGTTATTTTTTGGATTTCTTCATTGGTCATGAAAACTCACCAGAATTGTTAATATTACATTCTATTGGAACAAGTTCAATATAAGAATATTTTTGCTAGTTACTGTTTTGTTATTGAAAATTTTCCTTATTCTTTTTTGCAAAATTTTATATAATTCGAAGAACAACTTGACAAAGTTGTTTTAGAAAGACCAAAAATTCGAGGCCACAACATGCTTACACTTCGCCAAAGAATCTATTATGGAATATGTCGTTTTGGGACAACTATTCTTCTAAACGTTGTATTTTTAGCAACTTTTTGGATGTATAGCAATACTGTAGATTTGGACCCGATGTTAAATGGCATTGGAAATGCTGTAGGAAAGTTGGTTATAGGCGTATCGTCATTTTTCTTTGGTTTTGTTTCTGACTCTCTTTCCTCTTCTGCAGCTAAATATGGACGAAGAAAACTTTTCATATGGATAGGTGCTCCATTACTAGGTCTTTCGTTTACAATGCTTTTTATCCCCCATTTCATCATTCCGGGGGGTAGCCAAACTGTATTATTTCTATGGTTGCTGATCTGGAATTCATTATTTCATTTCTTCTACGGTTTTCTACTGACACCGTATCAATCTTGGCTACCTGAACTAACCAAACCTGAAGAAAGAGTAGGTGTTTCAGCAATTATGAATATCACAAATCTATTTGGTGGTGCAGTAGGTGCTGGATTCTCTTTACTTATGGCTGGAATCATTCAAGAAGAAGGAGGGGTCGTAGGAGACGCAGCATTAGTTTTACTATCGTTCGCAATACTGTTTTCTGTTGTTGAGATTATTATGTTTATTCCGGCTTTGGTTACTATAAAGGAAAAACATGTTGCAACAAAGAAGAAAAATATCTGGAAAGAACTGAAAATTGCGCTGAAGAACAAAAACTATGTCGTTTGGATGATTAGTTATGCGATATTAAGTATTGGCGTAACGATTATGTCTGCTCTGATGTTGGATTTTGTGCATGAAGTGCTTGGGTTGAACACCACACTTGATAATCTAATATTTGCAGCTTTAATGTTTGTAGCAATGGTCATTGGGTTCTATACGTGGTCCGTGGTGTCAAGGAAGAAAGGAATAAAAATCTCATTGATAATTTCGTATTGCCTTCTTTTAATTTGGATGCCATTAACACCATTCGTCGGAAAAATTACTTTAATTCCTCTAGCCGTACAAGGGTATGTCTTTGGCTTTATTGCTATTTTTGGAATGTCCGCGGCTTTTCTATTTCCCTATGTTATTATCGCTGATATAGCTGATAGGGATGAGAAAGATACTTTGGAGAACAGGTCTGGGGTTTACACCGGATTCAAAAGTATTCCTACCAATATCGCACAAGCTGGTGGGTTCATTTTAGTAGGTTATTTGCTTTCTACTGATATTGATCTAATATGGATTGGACCAATAGTTACAATATTTCTAGCAATTGCTTTACCTATAATGTTGCTAGGTGATTACGATTTATTCAAGAAAAAATCAGATGATAAGATTCTGGAAACTGATTGAAAAAATGAGCTTTTTTGTGTTTTAATTGTCAAATCAAAATGTAAAACAATACTAAAAGGAAAAGTAGTAAGAGGCTAGTTAGCAATGTAACCATTTTTAACTGCTAAAGTTAATTGCTCAACAATTGAATGTTTTCTGGCTAATCTAGCTAATAATTTGTAATCCTTATCGCTTTTTCCAGTTTTTATTTTTGCTGCCATTTTTTTTGCACCTACCTTACAGTATTCAGTCCTTTTATTAAGGATTCTTTTAATTGATAAAGAAAAGAGTTTAACTTCTTGGGGTAACCTGTAAACTTTTTCTTATATTTGGTAATACATTTGATTTTATTTCCCAATTCTGAAGTGAATCGATTAAACCAAAGGGTTAAAGCTCATCAAACATTACTCACAACATTTAAGATAGGATTCTAATAATTTATCATATGAGCGAAATAACCCTGATTTCTTGGAATGTCAATGGTATTCGAGCAGTATCTAAAAAAGAAGTGTATAAAAATTTAAAATTCAATGATTGGCTGAACAAACTTTCTCCTGATATTTTGTGTATACAAGAGACCAAAGCTCAAGTTGATCAGCTCACAGATAAAATAATCAGTCCTCAAGGTTACAAAAGCTATTGGCATTCAGCTAAAAGAAAAGGTTATAGTGGTGTAGCTACCTACTCAAAAAATAAAACTAGGAGAGTAAACAACAATCTCGGGATAGAAAAATTTGATATTGAGGGAAGAGTTGTAGAAACTGAATTTAACGAATTTATTTTATTCAATGTTTATTTCCCGAATGGAAAATTAAACAAAGAAAGATTACAGTATAAAATGGATTTCTATGATGTCTTTCTAGATTATGTAACAAAGTTGAAAGAGGAAGGTAAATCAATAATAATTTGCGGAGATGTTAATACAGCTCATACTGAGATTGATTTAACTCATGCTAAAGCAAATGAAAATATATCTGGATTTCTTCAAGAAGAGCGGGAATGGATTGATAGACTAATCGAAGCAGGTTTCATTGATTCTTTTAGAAAATTCAACAGAAATCCCGAGCACTATACTTGGTGGTCTGTGAGAAATATTGGTGCACGAGATAGAAACGTTGGATGGAGAATCGACTATTTCTTTGCTTCAAAGGATCTGGAAGATAAGATTACTGATGCTTACATGCTGTCAGATGTCATGGGTTCTGATCATTGTCCCATAGTATTAAAACTGGAATTATAATTCAGTTACTTTTTTCACTTTTGCAATTAGGAAATAAGGAATCATTTCCATGTCGATATATGTGTCTCGTGGAAATTTCTCTTTCAGTTTTTCAGAGGTTTGAGGTTCACTCATTTCAGTAATAACCATATTTACTTCTCGAAATGTATTGATGTAATCACTAATTGTTCTTTGGAAATAGAGTAAATTGACAGAATCAGGATTCCATTGCACTAATGTTGGTCTTTTCTCGAAATAATTTTTAACAATCCGTATTTTGTCTTCGTTTCGTTGGCTATCTCTAGGGATTCTTACAGTCGTAGTCGTTGGAACTGAAAAACAGGGATGTGTTATGCTAAAAATAAAGAGCCCATTTTCTATTAACACCTCTGATACTTGTTTGAACAATGCTTTGTAATTATCAATGTCCATAATAGCCATATTACAGACTACTTTGTCAAAGGATTCTTTACCGAATATTTCAGAAATTTTTAGAGCATCAGCTTTTAGGTAGTTTATCCCCAATCTTTCTTCACGCTCTTTCTTCATTGCATAATCAATCATATTTGAGTAATCTATTCCTGTTATTCGTGCTCCTTTTTTAGCTAAATGACGAGTTACTGTTCCTTCCCCGCAAGCAACATCTAGAATCTTTTCTCCTTCCTTCACATCTAGCAATCTAAGAACTTCAGGAATTATGAAGTGTTTGTGATTAAAATCTCCTCCTTTTGGCCATTTTCCTGCCCAATCTGGTGCATTTGCATCCCAGACAGTTTTTGGATCTATCTCATCTAACGATTCTAATCGAGTTATTGTTGTAATATTCCCCATGCTTTCCACTCTGATAGATCCCCATGAAGGATTTGGAAATTGATTAGAAACAGCTTCTTCTGTGTTAATAGGCATCCAGACAACTACATCTTCCTTCGGTATTAAGTCCCCAATTTGAAAAGGGTGGGACCCGTTAAATTCTGCGAAGTCTAGAGCTGGATTTGGTTTGTTGCATTTCTTACAATCAATTGTATAATAGTAATCATATACTAAGAACTTCTTTTTGACCATGTGTTCATCTGCACAGTTTAGGCATGTGAACTCCTTGCAGTCTGAACACCAAGCAATACCATTAAAATGAGTCATACTTTTGCAACTGTCACATTCATACTGCCAGTGCAAGTAACATCTAGGAGTAATCTCTTCCTGATCAGCAAAAGCATAGTTTAAGGGATAATCCTTCGCAGCTTTCTTGTATTCAATACAATAGAAACAAAGCTTAGAACCTGCTCCATTCATACATTTGAATATTCTCTCAAATATAAAAAAGCGTCTATCAAATCTAATCTACTACAGAGCAAGGTTTTGAGTAATATTTTGATATCTTTTTTCTATTGCAAAATAATGCAATGGCATCCTTCTTTCAAGAACGACCACCTTGTTAGAACAGTTCTTTCTAACAAAAGCAAGAGAAAAATGTATGCGTTCACCCTTCTAATATGGTGGGGAGAAACTTTATTGCTCTTCTTTTGTATCTCCAAGCTTTTCTATATCTCTTATTCCCACTCCTTTTATCCCTCTCTCTGCAATCCATTCTAATGACATGCTTCTTAATTCTTCAATGCCTTCCATTTTTACACAAGAAGTCTTTATAGATCTTATTTGATCTTTTTCGACTGGTAACTCATGTTCTTTTATATAATTGTATATTGTGTCTTTCACATGGTTAATTGTGTCATCGTTAGCGGGTTCTAAGTCTGTTTTATTTGAAACTAATACGATAAGGGTGTCCTTGTATATCCAATCTTTTACTAATGCAAAACGCAACCACATCTCAAGCGATTGTAGAGTGTGTTCTTTTGTTACATCATAGATTAATAGCAAAACCGAAACTTTCATCAAAACTGGGAAACAATCAAAAACATTGAGTATTTCATCAAAGGTAGTACTTCTATCAGAGATTTTTTGTCTTTGTCCTGGAAACACATAAAACTGCAAGGTTGTTATTACTGGTTGATTATTAGTGATAATTTCCTTGCTACTGAATTCAATCTCAATATTATAGGATTTTCTTGTTTTGAGCAGAATATTATTAAGTTCTTCATCAGAAATCATAGGCTCAACAATGAGGCGAGACAGTACCGATTTACCTGTGAAACCATCTCCCAATGGGATAACTGAACCCGTTGCATAATGTTTTATCTCATCTGCCATTGATAATAACCTACTATCAACCAAACTAATAACCTAATCAAATCTTACTTTCAAGTTTATATAATAAAATTCTTTGCAAAGGAGCAATTATAACATTTCTTTTATTTTTTCAACACCGATTACTCTCCCCTCACTAACAACGGAACCATCAATTCTCAGAGCAGGTGTCATGAAGACATCTAACTCTGCAAATTTAACTATGTCCGTAAAGTGTTCAACTTTGTATTCATTTTCTTTTCCAGTCGTTTTAATTGCTTCAAGTACTAATTCGTACTGCCTTTCACACTTTTTACAACCTTTTCCTACAACTTGTATTAATTTCATATCTGTCATATTATCACCTAATTAAATGAAGCCAATTGGTTCTTTTGATACTATAAGTCCAAATAGTAATCCTGCAATAACTGTAAACACAATTACGAGGAGAATATAAACAAGGTTTTTCTTATCCCCAATGAATTTGCGAGTGACTAGAATGCTTTGAATAGATAGTTCAGGATCTGCAAGCAGATAAGCTAATAACACTCCTCTTGACATACCTAAGTTGAGAAAGAGTTTTGCAATTGGGACTTCCATAAGTGTTGGGAAATAGGCCACAACTCCGAAAAGAACGCCTATCAAATTTGCAACAACAGTATTTTTACCAACTAATCCTTGAATAAAATCAGCCGGTATCAAGACTGCTAAGAAACCTGCTAGAAAAACACCGATGATTAAGTAAGGAAATATTTGCTTAACGAAAGTCCAGGTTTCATTCATCCATTCCTTGGTATCTGCCTTTTCAATTCTCTTGATTATATAAATTATTATTGCAATTATCACAATAATCGAAAGCGCTGTCTTTATCCCCATATTCATTAAATCTACTTTAAATACTTCAGAGGTGATATATTCAAATGAACGAGAAATTTCCGGTTCAATGTTTAATCCACTTGGATATACGTTGCTTATCTGTACTGATCCTGTGAAAAGTAGATATAAACCACCAATTGAAAAGTAGCTTATCTGTGATGTACCAGTAAAGAGAAGATAAAGAAGCCCCAGAAATAGGTTAATCTTTGTATTTTTGATAACAAAGAATAATACCACTAACAATGCTAATCCTATCCCCCAGATTATTGTTTGAACTAATTGGGGGTTAGTTATGCCTATTGATTGAAGATTGTTCTTATTCAGAAAAGCCAATAGAATCCCAATTAAAAGTAATAAAACTATAAGAAAACCATCCAGAGTGTTTTTGAAATTTATTCTGTTTTTCTCTTCTAATGGTGTTGCTTCTTCCTTCAGATCTAATTTTTCTTCGCTAATTTCATCTGATTCTTCTTTAATCTCATCCTTTGATTTATCCTTAAAAATTAATTCCATGATTAATCCAATGAGTATTGCAAAACATAATGATAAAACGGCTCTTGCGATTGCAATATCTATACCAATTAGTGCACCTGTGTAAGTTAGTGCTAGGATATTTACTGCTGGAGCAGAAAATAAGAATGTCATTGCTGGACCTAATCCTGCACCTTTCTTTTTTATACCTGCAAAAAGAGGTAGAACAGTACATGAACATACTGCAAGTAATAATCCTGATATTGCTGCAACTGGATATGCTATTATTCTTTTAGTGTCCTTACCCATGTATTTTACTATTGTTTCCTTCGGAACGAAAACTATCATTGCCCCAGCTATAAAGAATGCTGGTATCAAACACAAGAGTACGTGTAAAGACAAATAATCTGCCATGGAATATACTCCACCTAAGAGCATTTCCAAAACTTTTTCCCAGAACACAGACATTTCATTTCCTCCATTTCATATCGAAAAATATCGATATATAAAAATTATTGTTGGTACACTTTACTCTTAACCAAGTCCAATAGAAAGTTTTATGGAATTATGCAATAACTGTTAATAGAATATGAAAAATGTAGATTATAATTCTTCAAAGAAGGAATTGAGAGGAAAATTAGATTCTTTGTATAAACAAGGAGTTTTCATTGATGATTCAGAAAGACGATTAAGTAAATTGGAAAATCTAGAAACAAAGCTGAATAGTGTTCAAAATGATAAAACTATAAAGAAACTTCTCGGATTGTTTAAAGCTTTAGGGAATAAAAATAGAATACTAATCCTTTGGTTAATAATGAATGGTGTTCGATGTGCATGTGAAATTGAACATATTCTTAACCTTTCTCAATCTACAGTATCTCATCATATCAGCGCTCTAGTAGAAGTTGGGGCGATTGAAGCGATGAAATCGGGGAAATGGAACTTAGTTAAATCATCAGAAGAGAGTATCTCAAAGGAATTTTTCCAAAAACTAATTGATAATGCATTTCAGTAGTTTTTGTTACTCATAGCTGTGTAGAAAATTTTATGAAACATCTGTTCAATATTCATCTAACCCTTTAGGTGTTTATTTATGTACGAACAACTTAGTGAAATAGGACCACATTTTGAATTGAGTGAAACACAAAAGATGGTCAAACAATCTGTAAGAGAATTTGCTGAAGCAGAGATTGCCCCTAACATCAAAGAATGGGATCAATCTCACACTTTTTACAAGCCAATTCTTAAAAAAATGGCTGATCAAGGAATATTGGGATTAAGCATCCCTGTAAAATATGGAGGAGGAGGACTTGATTATATCTCACTTGCTGTTGCTTGTGAAGAATTAGAGCGGATAGATACTGCTTTTAGAGTTATTCTAAGTGTCCATAATGGACTCGTTTCATCCACAATTTGGCAATGGGGAGATATGGAGCAGAAGAAAAAATATCTACCGATATTAACAGCAGGAGAAAAAATGAGCACATTTGGTTTAACCGAAGCTTCTGCTGGAAGTGATCCTGCTGGACTTAAGACAACTTGTTATCTTGATGGTGATGAATGGGTAATAAATGGAGAAAAAATGTGGATTAGTTATACTGTTTCTTCTGATATCTTTCTAGTATTCGCCTACGAAGTAGATGTTCGTCATAAAGGCATGAGAGCTTTTATTGTTGAACGTGATTTTGGTGGTATAACTACTGGAAATCTTGAAAACAAGATGGGTGTAAAAGCAGGCGAAACTGGTTGGATGCACTTAAATGAGACTCGTGTACCAAAGGAAAACCTTCTAGGATTACCAGATGAGGGATTCAAAGTGGCTATGGCTGGGCTTGATTGGGGCAGATACACTGTTGCAGGAGGTGCAGTTGGAGGTGCAAAAGCTTCACTTGAAGCAGCTGTTGAATACGCAAATGAACGTGAAACATTCGGAAAGAAAATTGGACAACATCAACTCGTTCAAGGAATGATTGCTGACTGTGTTTCAGATATTGAAGCAGCTGAATTGTTAACTTGGAAAGCCGGTTGGACTAAAAACTTAGGCAAAGTGAATACAAGAGAAACAGGTCTAGCTAAATGGTATGCCACTAATGCTGCAGTTCGTTGTGCTGATAGAGCAATACAGATACATGGTGCTTATGGTTTCTGTGATGATTATCCCGTAGCCAGATATTATCGCAATGTCCGAGGCGCAACAATCTACGAAGGAACCAATGAAATACAAAAAATCATTCAAGCTAGGTATGCTCTTGGATACTATGCAGATAAACCATTGAGATGTATGCCCCCAAAATATGATCCAGATGAATGGGCAAAAGAGAATACAGATAAATTTTAAATTTATCTTCTTTCCTTCTTTTGTATAGTTTTATATAACTCTTAATGCAAATTTTTATGATGGATAAAAAAATTGAAGATTTGTATCGTTTAAGAAAAAATCATCTAAATTCAGCAGCGGAGTTGTTTTCGAAAGTATTTTTTGAAGATAATTTAGCAAAGTTAATGTTTCCAGAAGAGGAGACAAGAGAACAAAATCTATACCACTACTTCCAGTTTAGGATAAACTATGGACTGCTTTATGGAGAAGTTTATGCTACATCATCTAATCTTGAAGGATTAGCAGTTTGGGTTTATTCAGAAAATATTGAAATGACAAATTGGAGGAATATGCGGGCTGGAGGATTTAAGCTGTACTGTAAAGTTGGAAGAGATGCAATTGTAAGAATGTCAAAGATAGGAACTTTCACTTCTACATTACATAAAAAACACGCAAGTTTTCCACATATTTATTTAGCTCCAATAGGCGTTGATCCAAAATTTCAAGGAAAAGGGTATGCAAGCAAATTGTTAAGACCCATGTTAAATAGATTAGATCAAGACAAAGTTTATTGCTTTTTGGAAACTCAAAGCGAAACTAATGTTGATATCTATCTTCATTATGGATTTCAAGTTTTAAGTAAAACAACCATCCCTGATACAAAAATCGGACATTGGTTAATGGAAAGATCCCCAGAATAAGCTTGATTTATCACTACTTCTTGTGCAACAAGTATATTTTCAATTTTGTGCATCTTCTTGAGATAATAATTAAATAGAAGCTGTTTTCACATAGGTTACTTAATTTGGTTGATTCTAGTTAAGTTAATTAGGAGATGCAATCTATAATGCCACGAAGACCTGATGCAGAATTGGTGAAAACCAATAAATTCCATGAACTTGAGTTTTACATTATGCGAAAGAAGCTGGATAGTACTATCTTTAGCAAAACTCAAATTGATCTGACACATACTCGCGAATTTTTGGAAGAGTATAATATAAGTCGGGCTGAAGAAGACAAATTAACCCTTTTTCAAATCTATTTAGCAGCGTGTGTTAGAACAACAGCTAAACGTTATAAGATAAACAGGTTCGTATCTGGAAGAAGATTATGGCAAAGAAACCAGATTATTCTTTCTTTTGTCGTTAAGAAAGAGAAAACTGAAGACGGGGAGGAAGTGAATGCCATGATTGAATTTGACCCATATGACACTCTGGAAACTGTTCAAAAAACTGTATCCTATCATCTATATGAGTCTCGATTCGGCGAAAATAAAAATGAACAAGATGTTAAATTTTGGGGTTCAATGCCAAGATGGGTCATAAGATTCATTTTCTGGTTTATGCGTTGGACAGATGAACGCAATTTTCCAATATACGCATTTACAAAAGATATACCTATGTGGTCCACCGCATTTCTAGCTCATTTAGGTTCAATTGATGTAGAAGCAGTTTATCATCATCTCTTTGAACTAGGAACAACAGGATTGTTAATTACAATTGGGAAAATTCACAAAGCTCAAATAATAAACGAAGAAACTGATGAAATTAAAATCCGAAAAGTAATGAATCTAAGGGTTGGTATTGATGATCGAATAGCTCCAGGAAGCTACACTGGTCCAACTATTGATTTGCTTAAGGAACTCATTGAACATCCTGAACCTCTATTGAAACCACCTGATTTGACTGAGAAACAATTGGATAAACTAATGCTCAAAAAATATAAGAAAGAAAGATTAGAGCGGGAAAAAAGAAAACGAAAGGAAAAAAAGAAGAAATAGAGATTTACTTTGAATAAACTTCATTTGAAAACTAGAAAGAAATTAATTATAAAAAACTGAACTTGTTGAGAAGTAATTCAATAGAAAGAAATGAAACAAGGATGGCCTCTATTTCAAGTATTGTTATTCGGATAAACTCATTCAAGAACCTCAGGTACGATTTTCTTAATATATTCCATAGATTCTAAGGATTCTTGATGACTGAGCTCAAATACTAAAGGTCCTTGATAGTTCTTATCTTTCAGTCGTAGTAGAAGTTCTCGAACTGGCAATTTATGCTTTCCCAAAGTTTTGTGATCAATACGTGGACACTCTCCATCGTGAATATGAAACTCAATTATTCGGTCATAATAACTTTCTAGAAACTCAATCACACTCATATTGCCTGAAAAGCCTGCGAGTAAATGACCCGTATCAAAGCAAATACTAACGTCTAGTTGCTGAATGATTGGATACATAATATCAAAAGGATATTCTATGTTTTCTATTGCCAATTTTTTCGGTTCAATTCCTGTTAATTCTATAGTTCGTTTGATAGCCTCTGCTGCATGTGCTGTAAATTGTTGTATCATTATCGCATGAGCAAATTCTGGAAGGTTCATGTTCATAAATTCAACAGTTAAACCACCAGTGGCGTGCATTACCCAGCAAATAGGGTCTAAGGGTTTAGTTAGGTTGATACAGTTAACGAAAGTCTCAACTGATGCTTTTCTGATTTCAGGAGCAAAAGCTGCAGGTTCAATTGCCCAAAGAGGAAGATGAACTGAAAATGAGATGTTCTCTTCTTCTTTTATTTTTACTAATTCTTCTATGATAGCAGGGGTTAATATTCCTGGTAGAACATGAGCTAAATCTCCTGTTATTTCAATGTGTTTGAAACCAGCATCAATATTTTTTTTCACTATTTCAACATAATTCAAACGCGATAAATCTAAATTTCCATCCTTGAATAATTTAAAAAAATCAGAAAATTCGAAAGGTCTTATACCAAATAGCAGTCCCATTACAACAACTCCTCTTCTTTAACCTCATTCTTCTTTGTTTTCTTCAACATGAAAGGATCAAAATTTCCTAACCAAAGTACAGGAATTGACAACAAAATAAATCCTGCAGCTATTGGTCCCAGCCACTGCAATCCTACACCAGCAAGTGGTTCATTAGGGTCATATATCAGTGGAATTATGAGCAATGCTAATGCTTGGAAGATATTAAGAGGAATAGAATTGAAACCTGTATACATTCCAGCTCGTGATTCTTTTGTTAACCTTTCATCTGCATCAGCTATATCCCCAATAATTGCATATGGAAATAGATATGAAACTGATAATCCAATCCCTAGAAGGAACCCGAATAAGTAACCACCAATATTATACGGTATTTCCGCAACAAATAGAGTAAATGGTAACACAACAATAACACAAGCAAAACCAATGATAAGACACCATTTTTTCCCGATTTTCTTGGATAACCTAGTCCAAAAAACAAAACTGATTATCACCATCCCAAACATAAGTACACCAAAAACACTGAAATCTAGAATACCTGAAAATCCCATAAATCCCATCAAATCTAGGGTTAAAGAAAGTAAAATGGTCAGTCCAATTGAATAAATCCCTTGTGCAATAAACCAGATTACATAGTTTTTGTTTTTTAACACAATTTTGAACTCTCTAAGAATATTCCTTTCTTTTCTCTCAACTTGTCTTTCTTTAATTGTAAGAAGCATCGGTAGGAACATAATAACTTCAATTACTGCAAAAGCGATAACTGCAAATAGGAGAATTGTTCCATAAGAGCTTGATATTCCTTCTTCGCTTAAGCCTCCAGCAATAAAGAATACAAAACCCAATCCCCCTACAGTTGCGATTAGATTTGAAGTGTTTTGATATCCAGACACATTGACTCTATCCTCTTCAGTAGTAATTTCTGGCATCCAAGATTGATACGGAGTCAATAGATATCCATAGAAGAGATTAAACAATGAATTCCAAATTAGTAGCCAGACAAATACTGAAGTGTTGTTACCGATTGGAATGAATAAGTGTGGAAGGAATAACATAACAAATGAAATGGCTAATAATGGTGCTCCAGTCCAGATAAATATCTTTCTTCTTCCAAACTTTGATGATGGGAGAATATCTGAGATATATCCAAAAATAAAACCAGAAAAAGCTATGACGATTTTTCCAACCGAATTTCCGATTGCGTTTAGATTTTGGCTTAGTTCAAAATGATTTGCATAGATATATATTGTTGCTAATGTTACAGCCTGCATAAAAATTGAAGTTCCAAATCTACATATTCCATAAAAAATCTTTTGACGCTTGCTTAACATTACCATTTATATCACTAAAACAGGGTTTTTCTACGGATAGTGATTCCATTGAATTATTTAAAATTTATGTGAAAAAGAGAAAAATGAAATTTCACCTCATTTTATCAGTATATAAATTTGGTTTATAAGTTAATGGCCATTCAGGTTCATTGTCTAATACTTGGTCAATTTGTAAAAGAATATCCTTTGAAAGTACCACATCAGAAGCTTTAACATTTTCTGTTACATGTTCTGGTTTTGTTGCACCAATAATCGCACACGATATTTCAGAACGTCTTAAGATCCATGCTAAAGCTAATTGGCTCATAGAAATATCCAATGATTTAGTAATTTCGACTAGTTTCTTAATCTTTGCAATGTTTTCATCTGTAAGATTTTTCTTAAGAAATTCAGATTTTGAAGCTCTACTACCTTCTGGTATTCCTTCATTATACTTACCTGTTAGAAGTCCTTGAGCTAATGGAGACCATACTGTGAAACCAATACCATGAGTTTTTGCAACTGGCATGATTTCCATTTCAATGTGTCTTACGAACATATTGTAAAGTGGTTGTTCAACTGTTGGTTTATGAGTATGAAATTCTTTTGCAATTGCAACGGCTCTTTCTAACTGTGCAGCTGTCCATACACTTGTGCCCCAATAATGTACCTTGCCACTTCTAATTAAATCGTCCATGACTTGAACAGTTTCTTTTAATGGAGTCAAATAATCATATCTGTGACAATAGTAGATATCGACATAATCTGTATTTAATCGTTCTAATGTCCCCTCAATTGCGTTCATTACGTTTTTTCTGCCTAATCCCCAATCATTTATGTCTTCTGACATTGGCCAGAATAATTTGCTTGAGATTACTAGATCTTTTCTGTTGACTGTCTCGTCTTTGAGAAAATCGGCAATAACTCTTTCCGCTCCACCCTTTGCATATATTTCAGCTGAATCAATGAAATTTATTCCATTTTCAATTGCTTCAGCGATACACTTCTTGGCTGTTTCGTCTTCGACTGTACCCCCATATGTTAACCAAGACCCAAGAGAGATTTCGCTAATTTTAAGACCAGATTTTCCAACTTTTCTATATTTCAATATTTTACTCTCCTATTTTTTTAAGTAACAAGCATTATGCTATTATAGAACTGCTCTGTCTTAAACACTGTGGAAAGACAAATTCGTCAAGAAAAAATTCTAAAAAAGAAAAAACCAGAAAAAATGAGTTTATTGTGCTTTCTCATTCAATCCGTCTTGAACAATCCATATAAAAGCTGGGGCAAATATTATTTCGATTATAAATAAGGTTATAGCATCCATCTTTTGTGTAACCTTTGCATATCCTTCACAATACTTCCAAATCCAGTAAATGTTCAAGATAGGTATTATAAGAAACCAAGCTGTTGGGATTTCCGCTCCCAAAGAATTCATTTCATTCTTTGTCTTTACATACCACACTAGACCATAAATACCAAATGTGATAATTGTCAAAATTAAAACCGTTAAGGGATTCCTTTGTTCAACCATTTGAATCACTCATTATTCATCGTAGTTTTATAAAAAACTTTGTCTAAGGTCTCTCAATTTTTCAGGTATTAGTACTATCTTCATCCTCCAGTTAAATGAAAATTGTGTTCTATATGAAGGCAAAAATTATTAAGATGCTTATGATATTTTTACAAGGTGTTATCATTTGGTTCTAGAACAAGATATTATAGAATTCTTTGAAACTCCAAGAACTCCACTTCCCATGAATTTTATTGCAAATGGAGTTTTAGGAGAAGAAACAATCATTGCTGCTATAAATCCAAGAGCAACTGAGGAAGTTATTAGAGGAATTTTAAGAGCAGCAAAACAAGCAAATTCTGTTGTGATATTTGAACTTGCATTGAGTGAGATGTCTCTGAGTGGTGGTTATACTGGATATACCCCTAATAAATTTGCAGACAGATGTCAATCAGCAGCAGCAAAAGAAAAGTGGTATGCTTATGCTTTACACGCTGATCACTTGACTGTAAAGAAGGGAACTGACGAAGAAATGTCCAATGTGATGAAGGAGATTAATGCTCGAATAGACGCTGGATTTTCTGGATATGCAATTGATACTTCCTTTCTCTTTAATCGAAATGAATCTACAGTAAGCGGACAACTAAAGGACATTCTTTCTAAAGGGTTAGTTCTGTTTGATTTTTTGAAAGAAAAGTTGGGTGACAAACCATACGGTCTGGAAGGGGAGGTTGGAGAAATTGGGATCACAGAATTTACTAGTCTTGAAGAAGCTACTTACTACGTTCAGTCCTTAGAAAAATCTGGTGTAAAATTAGATTATCTTGCAATAGCAAATGGGTCTACTCATGGTGTCAGTGTTGATGTAAATGGTAAAGTTGTACCTCAATTAGGAATCAATGTGCAAAGGACTGTAGAAATAGTTGATGAATTTAAGAAGTTAGGATATACTACTCGAATAGCACAACATGGCATTACCGGTACTCCAGTCAACGTTATAGGATCGACATTTCCACATGGTAATATAGCTAAAGGCAATATAGGTACACATTGGCAGAGGTTAGTTTATAAGATACTCGAAGTAAATGAGCCAGAGCTATACGCAAAAATGAGGAAATGGGTACTTGAGACTTACAGTAAACCAGATGTAGATGAGCATACAACTTTCGCTAAAAGTTCTAAATACGCTTGGAAAGAGTTCTTTGATGAAGTTGAAAATATTAAATCAAGCACAAAAGAATCTATAATTGCTCAAGCCGTGTCTGATATGAATGATTTCATAGAAGCCCTTAAGATGGAAGATACAGCTAAGTTATGTTATAAGTACATAACAGAGAATAATTTAGAAAACACATACTAGGATCTGACTATATGTCAATAACAAAATATCCTACTTTGGACTCTTATCTGGACGCACTTGAATCAAAAGAATTAAGTGATTTACTCAGAGAACTTATAACTATAAGTTTAGATGTCCCAAAACAGATTCTGACTTTCTTATTAGGTGAAAATGATTATTCAGGAATTATCAATGTTTCTGGGGATGAACAACTTAGCCTTGATATCGCAACACACGAACTTTTCCTACAAAGAATGCCAAATCATCTTTATTCCTTACTACTGGGTGAAGAAACCGATGAAAAAAATATTATGGAAGGGACGGGGAATTATATTATACTTGGGGATTTTATCGATGGTTCTTCAATTATAAGAACTAGAAGTCCTGGAGCAATTGTAAACGTTATCAATAAAGACGGTTATACTGTCGCTGCCTTAACTGTAAGTTATACACTTTACTTACGATTCGATTTGGCTACTGAACTAGGTTTTATACAATTTGTTCATGATGGTGAATCCTTCCGCGTTATTCGAGATTCCTTAGATATAAGTCCAAGTAAAAATCCTGTTTTTGGTCTAGGGGGTAAATACAATAATCATTCAGCAAAGCAAAAACTCTTCGTAGATGCTTTAGATATTAAAGGTAAAAACAGGTATGGAGGTTGCATGGTACAAGACATGAATAACGTTTTCGAGAAAACAGGTGTTTTTGGTTATTTTGCTCCTAAACTTAGATTCGTCTATGAGATAATACCTTATCTCTACATTCTATCAAAGGTTAATGGTGATGGTTTCTATATTACTGCAGATGGACATGAAATAAAATATGAAAACATTAACCCCCTTGATGTTAAAAAATTAACCCGGATGCACTATCTCCATCAACGAGTTGGATTCGTGGGTGGCTCAAAAGATCTTATTGAGCTTTGGTTCAAAATTGAACAACTTTAAATTCTATACTCTTTTTTCTCTTCATATTTACTTTTTTAAATACTCAAAAGGCAAAGATTTAAATTAGATTCATATAATATGTATTAGCAACCCGTATTATTTTATTAGGTGATTATATTTGGTGAAAACAACAATAAGTTTAATCAAGGCTGATATTGGTTCAAGTCCAGGTCATGTAACTGTGTATGAACCTTTGATGACTTTAGCGGAAGAACTGATGGAAAAAGCAAAAGATGAAAATACTATTACGGATTTTTTGGTTTTTAATGCTGGAGATGATACTGAACTTCTAATGACCCATAACAAAGGTGTTGACAATGCAGAAATACACAAATTAGCTTGGGACACTTTTATGAAACTTGGTACTGAAGCAAGAAATATCGGTTTATATGGTGCAGGACAAGATTTACTAAAAGACACATTTTCTGGAAATGTCAAAGGAATGGGGCCAGGTTGTGCTGAAATGGAGATTGAGGAGAGACCTGCTGAGCCGATTTTAGTTTTTGCTATGGATAAAACTGAACCAGGTGCGTTTAATTATCCCATATTCCAGATGTTTGCAAATCCGTTCAATACAGCTGGTTTGATTATCGATCCAAAATTGCATGATGGTTTTAATTTTTCAGTAATGGATGTTTTCAAAAATAAATTCCTCGACTTGAGTTGTCCAAATGAGATGTATGATCTCTTAGCTCTTGTAGGGGCCCCAAGTAAATATGTTATAAAACATGTTTATAGTAAAAATCCTGAATTAGGGATTGCTGCATCTATTTCAACTGATAAACTAGCTTTAATTGCAGGTAAGTATGTTGGAAAAGATGATCCTGTTGCCATTGTTAGAAGTCAAAGTGGTTTTCCAGCAGTAGGAGAGATAGTAGAAGCATTTACACTTGGTCATTTAGTATCAGGATGGATGAGAGGGTCTCATAGAGGTCCTTTAATGCCAGTTCCTTTAGAATATAGTCAGTGTGTACGTTTTGACGGACCACCTCGTGTAGTTGGTTTAGGATTTCAGCTGAAAAATGGAAAAATTATAGGTGCAGTTGATCTTTTCGATGATCTATCATTCGATTCGACACGTGAAAAATGCAATGAGATTGCTGAATATATGAGAAGACATGGTCCATTTGAGCCTGGAAGACTCCCTCTTAGTGAAATGGAATACACCACTTTACCAGATGTATTGAAGAAGTTCGAAGGTAGATTCAGAGAATAATTGATACTCTAATAATGCTATTAATCATCATCTTCTTCAGCTTTTCTTCTTCTCTTTTCTAGCTCCTCTATTTCAGATTTTATGCTCTTCTCGGTAATTTTTACATACTCTTCTGCAGAATCTATGTCTGATTGTATCCCTCTCTCTAATTCCTCAATTTCTTCTTCAATTTCCTTCATCTCAGATTTCAAAGCTTCCTCCAAATTTTCTACATTCTCATCTTTAGTATCATCAATCGCTTGTGCTAACAGACTCTCGATTTTTTCTTTGTCACTTTCAATTCCAATAACTTCTTTTGCTAATGGGTTTTCAGGTGCTTCCTTTGACTCTTTAACTTCAGCCTTACTTTCCTCTTCCATAGTTTTTCTCATTCTTATGTCTCTTTCACTTATTAAATTGTAAACAAAAACTTGAACAGAATCGAATAGAGGTCGATAAATTTCTAAATCAAAGTCCTCATGGTGATCACACAAGTTATCAATTACAAAATCTTCAATATCAAAGTCGTAAATAAGTGGATAAAATCTACATCCTTGGGGGCGATTCTCATAAATCGAACATCTTTTATTTTTTAAGAAAATACAATGGTTGTCAATATTTCGCAATGTCATGAAACCTTCTTTCTCTTCCAGAAACTCTTCAATTTCATATCCCAACGTATGTATTCTTGTTATATCCTCTTCTGAAAGTGTCATTTCTGTGTCAAGACAACATTGATGACACTTATCCGAATATGGACAATAAAACTCAGGGAGAGACTTTTTCATTTTACCACTTTATTTAGATGCTTTGTCAATTAGAGATTTTAATCTATCCTCAAATTTATTCTGAATTGACTCTATTTCCTGTTCATTATTAGCTTCGATTGTCATTCTTATTATTGGAGATGTGTTTGATGGACGAATTAGTACCCATCCTTCTTTCAACTCAATTCTAACCCCATCTAGGGTGTTTACTTCTTCATATTCTTTTTCAACTTCTATTTTGAATGCTTCAACAACATCGAATTTGAGTCTATCCTCGCAGTCTATTTCCACTTTTTTCATAGGATAGATAGGAATTTTTTCTACTAAATCTGAGAGTCTCGATTCTATGTTATTAAGTATTTCTGCAATCTTAAGTGGAGTAACCATGGCATCATCAAACAAGAAGTATTCTGGGATAATAATGTGACCACTCGATTCTAGACCTAGGGGAGCTTTCTCTTGTTTTGCCTCTATAGTAAGGTAGGTGTGCCCTACAGGAATTTGTTTGATTTTATACCCTAAGGGTTCAAGTTGTTCTTTAACCGCCTTAGAGCACTCAACATTAACTATAATCGTACTATTTTTCTGTTCTAAACCATACGTACCTATTATAATCCCTGTTTCATCTGCAGAGAGTACTTTCCCTTTATTGTCTATAATAACAGCTCTATCTCCATCTCCATCAAATGCAACACCAAAATCACAAGATTGTTCTTTAACAGCTTCCATTATCTTAGTCAGATTCTCAGGTTTTGGATCTGATGGTCTTCCAGAGAAGAGTGGGTCGGGAGTACAATAAATTGGAACAACTTCTAAATTAAGGCGTGAAAAAACTTCTGGCGCTGAGAGCGTCATGCTACCACCTCCACAGTCTAAGGCAACTTTTAGTTTCTTTGAGAAACTGAATTTATTCTCAAAAAATTCTAAATAAGCATTAGTTACATCATAATTATCTAATTGTCCTGTTTCTTGCCAACCTTTTATGGAGAATGTTTTGCTAATTGCACGATCTCTTATCTTCATTAGTTCCTCTTCAGAGAAACCAACCCCATCTGCGTGATAGAATTTTATCCCATTCCATTCGGGAGGTAAATGGCTTGCAGTTATAAATGCGATAGCTGTTTTATTCAGAGACCATCCGGCAAACAATGCTTGCCCAAAAGCAGTTGTACTGGCAAAAGTAACATGAATTCCTACAGTTGTAACTCCAGATATGAAGGAGTGAACTAGAGGAACACTTGATTGACGGATATCACACCCCACTGCTATTTCCGACCCATTGAGTACTTCTTTAACATAGGATCCAAATGCTAAACCAATTTCGTACATAATTGGAGGAGTTATATCTATGTTGTACAACCCTCTTATGTCATAAGCTCTAAAAATATGTCTTGAAATTTCAGGGCACATTATAGTTATTTTGGTAACTAGCAGTTTAAAAAATTTGTTTCTTGAAAGGATTTTGAGACATTCCACCTGCAAAAATTTTTTATTGAACTGCCGAGTATCAAGGAACATGCACATTTCAATCGTATATATTCTAGTATTTATCAGCTCATATCTCTTTGGTTCTATCCCTTTCAGTTGGATTGTCACTAAATTAAAAACTGGTGAAGATCTAAGAGAAATTGGTTCAGGTAACGTTGGAGGTAGAAATGTTTATCGTGCAACTAAGTCGACACCTTGGGCAATATTTGCCGGTTTTCTCGATGTGTCTAGATCTCTAACAGCTATGGCTGTCCCTTACATCCTTACATGGAAATATTATTTTTCAAACACTGAATTAATATCACCTTGGTTCAATGATACATTAGCTTGTTTTGCTTTGGCTTTGACCGGAATTGGTGCAATTCTTGGACATAACTGGCCCCTTTATCTCTTCTCACATGGTGGAAAGGGTATCACAGTAGTCATTGCATCTATGGCATTTGCGAATCCTATCCTCCTAGGATTCTGGATTCTTCTCTGGCCAATAATCATAACAATTGTGGGGTATTCATCAATAACCTATATTGTCGTTACGTTTTTGGTTGGTGTAATAGCTTTATTCTTGCCTTCTGTGATGTTAATGGGTTATGCTCAATGCAACCTAGGTCTAGCTGTATTGCTTTTTGGTATAACAATAATCATGCTATCCCGACAAGGGGACAATTTCAGAAAAATAAAATCCGGTGAAGCAAAGAAGATGAATATAATAAAAGTTTTCAGAGGAAAGAGCAAACTTTCCGATGAAGCTTTGAAATAAAATTTGGGTAAGTTTTTCACTTATCTCCAACTCCTTTTTTGATTCTGTTCCTGTTACAGAATGCTTTTATTCTTTTTCAGTAAGAATTTTTCAATGAAACAGGCAGTTATTATTACTGGAACTCCCGGAACAGGTAAGACAACACTTTCCAAACTCCTCTCAAAAGAAGGTTACTCTTTTATCGAGGTTGGAAAACTCGTAAAAGAGAAGAGATTGTATGATTATTTTGACGAAGAAACAGATAGTTATGTAGTAAATGATGATTTATTAAATGCAAGATTAATTGAATTGATTGAAGAAAATCCCTCCTCAAAACCGCTTATCCTAGATGGACATGTAGTAGAAATCCCTCCATCTTATGTTGCTTTGTGTATAGTTCTCAGGACTTCCATAGGGCTTCTACGCCAAAGGTTGATGGACAGAAGTTACAATGCGGCGAAGATTGAAGAGAACATTGAAGCCGAAATTATGGAAGTAATCCTTACAGATATGCTCAATCTGTATGGTCCTGAGATTGTTTCTACTGTTCGATCCGATGTTTCCACAGAGGAAACCTTTCAGAGTGCTTTAGATATTTTGGGAAAGATATAGGTGAAATCTAATCATTAATTCGGATGGACAATATGCCACGTTTGTCCTTTTGAACTGTTACAGCTTCATTAGGAGCTACAACAGTAAAGACCTTGTTTTTTGAACCTCTTCCAAACAGTTTGTTAAGTTTGAAATCAGTTCCACCATCAAACGAGAAGAACCTTAGACCTACAAAATCATTGAAGTTAATTTTCACCATGGTTTTGCTGATAAGATTCATTTCTTCTGTAGGTGTCAAACCATTTTCTAGTACAAGGATAGTATTTCTCATAACTTTAGAAAGAATGTAACGAATCTTTTCATCATCAGTGAGATCATTAGTTTCAGAATATGGAACAAAATCTACTCTATACTTCATGTTTATCGCCTCACCCTTTTAGCTAATTCTGCTATTTTATCATAAAGTTCATCAATACCATCACCTTGAATTGCTGAAACTGGTACAACAGGATACTGACTAAAAGCATCTCTGACAAGTCTTACATCAGCTTCTATCAAGTCAATTTTGTTTGGTACTAAAATGAATGGTTTTTTCTGATGCTCTAGATTTCCTATAATTGTGAAATTTACTTGATCAAATGGTGATTTAGATGCATCAATTATTACAAGTGCTACATCAACTTGTTCAAGATATTTTATCGCTTCAATAATTCCCCTAGTTGCTTCCTTTGCTCTTTGCATAGCTTCGCTTGCAGATAAACCGTGTTTCATAAATTCCTTAGGATTAACAGAAGTAGCAATTCCAGGCATGTCTATTAAAGTTAAATCTAATTTAGTCCCGTTAGCAGAGAAATTCACTTTTTCTAACTTTTGAATGTCTCTAGTTTCATGGGGAATCTCACTCACTATGCCTACTTCTTGTTCCGCCCAATCCAAACCAATTTTATTAGCGAGAGTTGTTTTTCCCGCGTTTACTTCTCCGTAGAACCCTAAATTAACTGATTTTGGCTTTGACTTTAGCCACAATCTCCATGACAATCAATTCACCTTATGAAGCATTCTTATAAGTTTCCTTAAACAGAAATATTATTGTCAACACACGCTAGTATTACGAGGAATTGCTCAAAAGAAGTCAGAATAATTATATAGTTTGAGAACATAGAATATCAAGTGAGACTAAATAATGAACTGAAAAGATTAGGTTTTGACTTCCTAGCTCTTGTCATAGGTGCAGGAATGGCCTACCTTTCTTTTTTTATTACTATGAGTATACAATCGTTCGATCAATGGGATCTATATATTGCTTTGATTTTCACAAGTTTAATAGCAGGAATGATAATTGGTTTTTTTGCCTTTAAAACAGAAGGTTTGATTATTGTAATTATACTGGGTACTACTATGTTGTCAGTTCTAACTATTTACGGAGTACAAGGAATCGGTCTGTCAGAAACCTCAGAGAACTATTTTATCTCCCTAATTATTTATATCTTAATTGGAATTCTATCTCTTTGTGCTAACCTCTTTGGTTCATTTCTTGGTCGAATTGTAAGCCCTAAACTTTGGAAAGCTGCAAAGGGAGAAATAGAAATTTCTGATATAACAGATGCATTACAACCGACAACTCAAGTGAAGGAGCGAGTTTTTTGCAAAAACTGTGGGTCAGAAGTACCTCATGGATATTCTACCTGTGAAATTTGCGGGACATCAATACCTAAATGAAATAGAAAGAAAGGGATAAATAAAATCAAAGGCATTTCATTTCTGATGGGGTAAATGATAAACGAGTAATCCCATCCTTCCTTACAACTACATCATCTTCTAATCTTATTCCAAATTCTCCTGGAAAGTATAACCCAGGTTCAACTGTTATAACAGAGTTTTCTAGAAGCTGTTTACTTGGTCTGTCAGGAGAAGCTTTTGATATTCCTATCCCGATGTCATGTGTTTCAAGACCTAACGAATGTCCTGTAGAATGAATGAAGAGTTTTTCATGATCATATCCAAATTCTTCAAACTTATCTCGAACTACATCTTCAACATCTGAAGATAAAACTCCCGCTTTTATTTTATTAAAAGCAGCTTCTTTTGCTTTATCAACTGCCTCATATGCTTGTAATATCTTTTCTGGAGGATTTTTACCTATCCAGTAGGTGTGTGTTATGTCTGAATTTGCAAGATTGTATGCTACACCATAATCTATGAGCAAAACAGCATTTTCTTCTATTTTCTTCTCTCCTGCTGTGTGATGTGGAATAGCTGCATTTGGTCCTGAAGCTACAATAGCTTCAAAAGCGACACCACCTCGTTTATTACATTCATATTCTATAAGTGCATTAATTTCCTTTTCCCTCATGCCTGGTTTAATGCTTGGTTCAACAACTTCTTCCATAAGTTCTTCAGCTAATCTAGCTGCTTCTTGATGGTTTTCTATCTCTTTTTTTGTTTTAACTGCTCTTATATCAAAAATAAGATTTTTTGCTGAAACATATTCAAGTTCTTTGTTTAAGGAAGTCAAAGCTTTAAATGAACCACTTGTAAGAATATCATAATTTAGCTTCTTGAAAACTTCATCTTCTTCAACAAAATTTAGTGCTATCTTTGATTCTTTTGGAATTGAATTGAATTGATTTTCTAACAATTCTTGCAATTCGGACCCTTTTTTGTATTCAATAACATCATAGATTTCCGAATTAATCATCATTGCTTCCATTCTGGAGGCAATGACTTTTGGTTTTCCTTCCTGAGTTATGAGAACTAGTGTAGGACCAGAAAACCAATTTTCTAGTAGATATTTAAGATGTATATCATAAGAATGATGACAAAAAACAGCCCACCCATCAATTTCTTGTTCACGTAAAACGTTTTGAATTCTTTCTATTTTTTCTTTCATTAAAGCACTTCCTTAAAATAATTTTTTAACCATTCAGGTAGAGAGTTGTTTCGATTTAAGCTTATTAAATCTTTAAATGTGTCTATATCTTGATAACAAGAATCATATCCTAGAACTTGATGATTGACACTGGTTTCAGTGAGATAATTTGCTAATCTTTCTGCTGATTTTACCCCATAGAAAAAAGGAAAAGATATATTTCGATTAAAGCACAAGATACTTGTCCCATTATCTTTCGCTGGTGCTATGATAACTGTTTTTTCTTGTTCAACAGTCTCCAAAATACTCTTGATGTGAGAATTTTTGATTAAAGGTAAATCTGCCATAATAATCATAATGATATTTTCGTTCATTTTTGCTGTAAACTTTTGAAGAGAATCACTTAGATTCTTACCTTGATCTTTTGCTATTTGGTATCTACCATCAAAAGAGACTTCGTTCTTAGAGAGAACGTACAAATTTACCTTCTTATCAAGTTTCATAATTTCTGAAATTACTTGCTGAGTCATAGTATTAAGAATATATTTGACACTCATTTCATCCATATCTTCTCGAAGACGGCTTTTGTCTAAATCTGTCCCCCTAAAAGGGATTACTATTCCAATTGTCATTGTTTACCCTTCTAATTGATGTATTAATACAGCTATGAAATTTGGATGTCTGATAAGTGGTCTTGCTATAGATACAGCAATAGCTCCTACTTTTAACATCTTTTTAACATCTTCTATACATCTTACTGAATTATTACCGATAATTGGAATATCTGTAGAATTACAATAGGACTTTAGTAACAGAATATCTGCAACATTCTCTCCTTTCAACATAGAATCGATATGAATATAGTTAACTTGTTGTTTCTCTAAAATTTCAATCAAAGAATCCTTATCTCCAACGGAACATCCTCGAATTTTTATGCTTAATTTCGTTTTTTGTAAGAACTTTGAGATGCTTGCTAGTAACTGATCTAATTTCTTTAGATCCCTAAGTAAACCTTCCCCTGCTCCTATTGATAGGACTTCTTTTTGTCTACAATGGACATTTAGTTCTAAGAAATCTACTTTCCCATCCAGAGCTTCTAACCATTTTTCAGTAATCTGATCAACAGTTACAATTCTTAGATTAATAGCTGTTCTTTGGCGCTTATTCCTCTTGAAAAGCAAAAGATTTTGATTAAACCACTCGGATAACTCTTTCTCGTTTGTCGGCGGAATGCATTCCGTTCTCCCCCTCTCTTTCATCTTCAAAGATGCTTTGTAATTTAACCTGTCAGCTGGAAATCCACCTAAGGTGACCATCCCAGCTCCTAAATCAAGCATCTGTTGACAATATTTCCTGTCTGCAACACCAGCTATAGCAGATTGAACAATAGGCGGATAAATTTCAAACATATTTGTCATAAAGGTCTCTCCATTTCAGAATAGAGCAAGCTAGCCTAGAAGCATCTTGAGTATCTCTAAACAAAATTTCTTCTGAAAGAACTTCTAGCCCAGTTTTACTTTGTATCTGATTAATCATATTAGAATCCATATTGTCGATTATTAAACACGAACAGAAATCTTTGTAGAATTCTGCGATTCCCATGGGTGTTGTTTCCATTCCTTCTGCTTTCATGAGCATTTCAGTGGGACCACTGACGGGTTTATTCCCAATAAGAGGGCTTACTGCAATAATCTTGTTTTTATGTTCTTTCAATAAATCTGCAATCTCTTTAACTCGAATAATTGGGCCAATACTTGTTACTGGATTACTTGGACCAATTATAATTAATTCAGATTTTTTGATTGTACTTCTAACTGCTTCTGAGATTTCAACATTTTCTAAATTTTTTATGTAAACTTGTTTAATGTTTACTTTTGCTTTGTATTTAACCCAGAATTCTTGAAAATGAATATCGCCTTTCTTTTCAGTGATAATGCGACATTCTATATGATTTTTTGTACAAGGAATAATTGTTGAGCTAATGTTTAGAAGATTTGAAAGAGTCTTTACGATATCCTCTTGAGAGTGCCCTTTTTGAATCATCCGCGTTCTAAAAAGATTAACGGCTAGGTCCTGATCACCTAAATTAAACCAAGATGGAAAACCAAGTAACTGTAACATCTTCAAAGTGTTGAAAGTGTCGTCTTTAATCCCCCAAAATTTATTTTCATCTAACAAACCACTGAACAAGTAGAGTAGCGTATCTACATCAGGTGAGATATAGATTCCAGAGAGCCAAATATCATCTGCAGTATTAACTATAATAGATAGTTTTTCGTCTCTTAAAATTGTTCTAAACCCTTGTATTAACTTTGGGGTTCCTGTTCCTCCTGAAAGGAATGTTATCATAATTAACCCCTAACTTATTTCTTCTTTTCTGCAGGTTTCTTTTTCGTTGGTTTTGCTTTAGCTTTCTTTTCAGTTTTTTTCTTTGCTTCTGTCTTCTTTTCTGCAGGTTTCTTTTCAGGTGTTGCTTTAGCTTTCTTATCAGGTGTTGCTTTGGCTTTCTTATCAGGTGTTGCTTTGGCTTTCTTATCAGGTGTTGTTTTGGCTTTCTTATCAGGTGTTGTTTTGGCTTTCTTATCAGGTGTTGCTTTGGCTTTCTTATCAGGTGTTGCTTTGACTTTTTTAGTTGTTGTCTTCTTCTTTGTTGCAGTCTTCTTTTTCTTCAAAACTGAATCTGTAAGACGAAGCCTAGAAGTTGATTTTATAACAACTCTATAGTAAGCTCCTTGTTCTCCCATTACAGGATTTCTGACTATTCTAAGAACATCACCTGGTTTTGCTTGAATTGCTTTGACGGCAGGATCTGTCTCTAAAATTTTCGGAATTTGATGTTTTTCGATTTGATAATTTATTAAGAAAGAACGAATTTCCTTATTGGATAACTTGTTATGATGGGGAACTAGATCATGATCAAAGATATTGAACAATGGGTTTGTACTACTGATAATTTCTATCCCAAGTTTCACAGATTCTTTCTTTGCATAATGAGTCAAAGGGGTTTCTGCAATTAGTAATGCTTCATCAAAATCCTCCTCTGCTTGAAGTTTACCTAGAACTCTAATTGTTTTTACTCCGACTTGAGGGTTTTTAGGAAACCTTGCAAATGCTATCCTTTTCTCATCATCTTCTCCAATCTTTGAAGCATAAACGTCTATAAAGTCGTCGTCTTCTTTTATTTTAGTTATTTCAAATCCTCTAAATTCTAGTATTTCTTTAACTCCACTTGCGATTCTTTGCTCTTTTGCTAGTTGTTCTTTAATTACCAAGACAGATACCTCTTCCTTTCTTTAATTGATGAGATTTAAAATTTTTTGAAAAGTGAGAGGTTTTGATTTTTTAATTTTACTCTTCTTTTGTAGTGAATTTGATGAAATAAGAACCGTCCTTATTTCTGCTGATAATCGGTTTTTCCTCACCTGATTCTGTCAAAAGTTTCTCCAAATCAACCTCAAAAACCCCATCACTAGTTAACCGAACTGATTCTAATCCTTCTTGAATACCTGTATGTTCTACTTCCTTTTCAACTATTAAATCTAATTCCTTCTCATCTTGAAATTTAATACTTCCTTCTTTGAAAGTTTTAAACTTGAAAGATCCACAGTTTGGACATCCATTGAGAAGTATATCACTTGAAAGGGTAATGTCTTTCTCGCAAATTGCACAAATTGTTTTTCTCTTTGATGGTTCTGACATGAAATCACCTGTTATCATGATACTTCTATTGCGTTTCATCTAGCATTATATTTGATGCATACCGAAAGTCTTCTGCATGACCACATACTGGACATCCTTTGTTCTTTAAATCTTCTACTGAGCTATATTCCCCACCTTTGCCAATAGTGTGGATTTTTCCACAACTGCATTCATAAGGATAAGGAACTTGCATACTCTCTCGGAAGTATAAAGGACCATAGTAATGTTCTGAGACAGATTCTTTGGAGTTTGTATTCACTTTTATAATGAATAAATCGGATTCTTTGTTCCCTAACGGTGTATTAAACTTATATTCATTGAATGATTTTTTTACACTTTCGACTGTTAAATTCATTTTTTCTGTGTATTTCTCTACTAGTTCTTCCTTGTTAGGAGCGTCAAAAGAAAGGAAAATTTTTGAGGGTTCTTCTTTTTTTGCACATTGCAAAGCCCTTGAAAGACCTACTTCCAGTCCCTCCTTTGTCAAAGGTGGTTCAATGAAAATATAGTCAAACTGATTTCTCAAGATAGCAATCATTCGAATTCTTATGTCTAAATTTACAAACCGAACAGAACGGATTTTTTGATTAAACTTCATGTTTAAAGCTATTTCTGAAACTCTTTTGTCTAAATCAAGTACTGCAAGATCTCTTGGTTTACTAAACATTCCTATCCCCAATGAAACTAGGTCCATATCTCCCATTATTACTATTCTCTTTTTATCATAATCTTCAGGGTTTACTAGCAATGCACGCTTCAGACATGTTTCTCTTGTTACAAAATACTGATCAAGCTCACTATTTGGTTTCCCCCTAATTTTATCAATTACATCATAAGCTTGATTGAACTTAGTAATTATATCGTCAGAAATAGGCAGATTACTCATCTTGTGAGGACTAAACATACTGATTTAAAAAAAATTCGCTATTTGTTATCAAAATGTAGACTTCCATCAAATAAAAAAAAAAAAATCAAGAAAGAAAAGTAAGTTGTTTCAGTGTGTTAAATATCTGATCCATTGGAAGATTCTGTAACTTTTCACTATTTCTAGCTTTTCTCTCCAATTCCTTAAGCAAGATACTATACTCATAAGCAGTTTTTGCCAACTGTGCAAATGTTTCATCATAATGTGATATTGGTTGCATTGTCTCATTAGAATTCTTAGCAAATTTTGATGCATCATTGAAATATGAAGCAGCTTTGTATGTGTCCTTATTCTTACTGGCTCCATAACCGAGAATAGCATTCTTTGTAGCTTCAAGAAAATCTATCAGAGTGTCAGTTAGCTGTTTCTTTACCTCTATAGCTTTCCAGTTGATGTCAGAAGTTTCTATAACAAATAACTTTTTGTGTTTTAATAATTCATTACAATCATCAGCAATACGTATATTGATTGCATCAAAAACTGCAAATTGGTTGAAAGCATGTTTTATAATTGCTTGATAATTGTCTAAAATTGTCTTATCTTCAGTATTTGCAACCTTGTAACTGTTAGCAATCTCATCAATTACTGTATTTAGAAAGAGATACTGTCTGGCTAGTTCAAATAGACGTAATTCAATATCTTGACCTTGAATAAATGTTTGACTATATCGTTTTTCAACCCATTCACTATCAATTCTTGTAAAACTGCTTAATTGAGTTATCTCTAAAGCTTTTGTTGAATAATAATGAGCTTTCGCATGATAAATTAAATCAAGAACTTCATTTGTTTCTTTATCTCTCAAGAATTGTTCTAACTGGATTGAGTTTGCAATGAATTCTAGACATTCAATATCCTTTACAATGTACAGTTTATCTTCACTTTTTGGTAAAAAATAAGTAGCCAGTTTTATATTCTGAATATTCTCTATCATTTGAGAAACTGTTCCTTGTTTAATCTTCTTGCCTTTCCTATCTAATTCAATTAACTGAGATGCTAGATCACTGGTTGCAAATTCTAACCTTTCAAAGAATCGTGTGAAATTTTGCTCAGCCCTTTTCATCGCTTCTTCAAATGGTGTATTTTCAAGCAATGCAATTTTAAATTCTTGAACATAATTTAGATACACAAATGGTAAACTACTTACGTAATTCTTATTGATGTTGAGATCTGGACTGTTAACTATTTCTTCAATTTGTTTTATTAAATCTTGTATCGCTTCTTTCTTAGCTGTACTAATCATAGAATTCAATTGCGATGTCTTAGCTGCTAAAAGTGATATGCCTTGTAGAAAAGTATGAATGGTTTCTTCCTTTATTATATTCTCTTTTATTTTGAGATTTGTTGCTTCTTGGTGAATATTTGCTGAAATAGCCTCTAGAGCTTCGTTACCTAACCCTAGTACCAAATTGAGATACTCTACACTAGCCATAAAATTGTCGTTTTTAGCTGCCTCAAAACTAAGTCTAAGATAATGTTCAATGAGTTCCTTATTCCTCATTGCAAGATTTGTTAGTATAAGATTTTGTTCAATTTGCTTTACTATTAATTCAGGATCCTCGGGAAGGTTTTTGTAAATGCTTAATGCATTTTGTAGATGTGTTAAACTTCTTTCGTAAATAGAATAGGATGCAATAGCATCATTCCACCACCAATCATTTCGAAGTTTCTGGAAAAACTGTGCTGTGAAAGAAACATCAAATTCTGCTTGTGTTAATTCATAAGATGCCTTTTCTTGAGAAGTAGTGGTTTTATCTTTGAAATAGGGGGATTCTTCAAGAAGATTAAGTACCTGTTGTTTCTGATTTACGAGCAGAATTGTTAACATCAGCTCCTCTATACTAGAAGCTCTTGGATGATTTGAATCAAAGTACGTTTGTGATATATTGTTCAGAATACGATAACCCTCAATAAATGATATACAATAATCATCAGAAGGGGCTGTACCAAAGATACCAGCATTTACTATCTCTGCATAAACAATCATTAATATTGCTGATTCCATCTGAAATTCTTGCAAATCTTCGATTTTTCCAGTTAATGATTTTTTACGTTTTTCATCAGCCCCTATTTGTGTTTTATCTCTGGTCCATTCATCGATGTAACGATCATAAAGCAAATTTGCTATTGATGAAACATCTGCGAGTGATTGAGCACATATTTTCGAAAAACCTAGCCATATTTTGCTAATTTCATCTAATTCATCAATCTCTATGAATGATTGATATAATCTTTCTCTTTCTAGCTCCATTAAGACAAATTGCTTGAAAGGTGAATCACTCAATAGTTCTATAGTTTCTTTTGAATAAGGCATTAGTAATATGTTTGAATGAGGGTAAAAAAATATTGTGACACTTTCTTTTTTAATAATATATTACTCTACCGATGATTTTTTTATATCATGTATCAGACTTATACCACCAAGGTTCAGTCATTTCTCCTAGTTTTTTATTAAACTCTTGAACAAGTTTCCTAGCATGGACCACGGAATTAACTTCTGTTTTACTTGCCTTTTCAATCTTTATTCGATGTTCACAATAGGGACACATTTTGGTTTTTTGATTAGCTTTGCAATAACTAAACTTTCCACATTCTTTCTTTGTGCATCGAATCACATAATATTCTGAGCTCAATCTCATTCACCAATGATAGTTATCGCTACTTTTCTTGATCTAGATTTAACATCTAAACACACAAAAACCGGTTGTTGCCATGTCCCTAATTGCATCCTTCCTTCATGAATTGAGATTGTTAGACTAGGACCAATTAGTGATGCTCGTAAATGCGAATGAGCATTGGAATCGATAATATCATGTTTATATCCTGCACCTTTTGGAACTAGTTTGTGTAGAATTTGTCTAAAATCATCCAGTACACGGTGCTCGTATTCTATTGTTGTTAGTGCTCCTGTTGATCCTATGACATTAGCTGACAATATTCCATTACTAATCCCAGAATTTTGAACACATTTACTGAATTTTTCAGTTAAATCTATAATATCAATTTCTCCAGTTGTTTCAAATCTTACTGTGTCATTAAACGTTTTCAACCATATCACCAATAATTACTATTAAATTTGAGACAAATCTCTTAATAAAGTAACGTATCAGATGATTCATAAAAACAATAGCAAGAATTGGTACTGATATTATGCACTTGGAATCTGTCTTATGATGTCATGGTACAAAAGTCCTTTTGCTGCTTTTTCAGCATCAGTTTCTGAGAGTTTCATAAGTTTGATAATATCATGAAGTGTTGCTGTACCTTTGTATTTTAAGAGAGAAATAACTTTTTCCTGTTGTGGACTAAATTTGCTCTTTAGATTCTCTTCTGTAACAATTGGGTTTAATTCAAGTTTAGAATCTGTTAATTCCTTGATGGGAGAACTGTATTTTTTCAAGTGATTATCAACATAATCTGATAAATCGGCAAACCCCTCTACTCGTCCATTCCATTCCTTTAATTCTTGCGAGAATCTACTATAGAATTCTTTCTCTATCTTTACGAGCTCTTGACGAATGATATTTTCATCATCTTTGCTATCTACACATGCAACTGTAACAGTTTGTTCTCCAGTTATGTAGATGAATTTGTAGCTGGAAGTTTGTAGAAAATCGCATCCATTATCTATGTTCTGTGCAAAAATCTCTATTGCACTCAGGAAACTTGTGATTAAATTCTCATCTTGCTCTATGCTACCATACCTTTTATGGAAAAGGCATTCACCAGTATCTTTAGCTATCCATAGGTTATGTAACATAAGTTTCATGTGATGGAGTTAGAATACACACAAAAAGGCACATAATACATAGATATGTTTACTCATATACAAAGAAGTGAAAAAGCCGCTGATTTCCACTCAGAATAAAGAATAGCTTTTTTTCGTAAAAGCTCTTTATTATTACCCAATTAATCAAAAAGACTTTTCTTCACTAAAGTAAAACCACACCTTGCACATTTTAAAACATATGAATCTTCCCTTGATCCTTTTCCAGCATGTTCCAGCTTGTACCTACAGTTTGGACACAAGATATCTTCTGGTTCTAACGAAAGAATTCTTTCCATTTCGAGATTGAAATACTGTTGTTGATTTATTGTCTCAGATAATGATGTAAGGTAAAATCCCTCCGAATACTTTGATATGATTATGGTGTCATTTTGTTTGACAGGATAATCTTCAAACCACTGATCTAATCCTGTGATACTCCCATCTTTTGTAATATGACCTCCATAATATTCATTAAGCGATTCAATAAAAAATAACACTCCCACTTTTGGGAACATTTTTCTATCTTTCTCTGGTATATCAATTACTCTTGATTTTAGTTCTTTCGGCTTCAGTTGTTTTGTTATAAAACCTTTATGCACTGTTTACCACCAGAGATTTAACTGAAGTACTATCTCTTGTACATTTATGAAAATTGCCTTATTACTTTTTCTAGAAATAGAAAGAAAAAAGTGGATTATTTTCGTTTTTCTTCCACTTCTGGTATCTTATATTTTTTAACTGCAATAGCACCTAAAGCTGCTAAACCGATTGAAACTACAAATATGATTGTTGCAGTTACTTCAATGTTAATAGGTTTTCCTATGACTGCTTGCAGAAACACTTCCACTAATTCTGTCTCATTATAACCATAACCTCTTTGGTGCAGTCTAATACTAATGTCAACGAAATTAGCTTTTACACCCTCAGGAGTGATTGTTCCGTTGAAATTGATATTGTCTTCATGCTTAGTTAACGTGATATTGTTTCTATCTGATTTTAATTCCTGTACAACTACCCAGGCTCTTAAGTCAGTTAAAACTGTTTCATTGTCTCCAAGAACTGAAACCGTAACACTTATTGATTCTCCTTCAATAATATTAGCTTCTTCAACAACATAGTTTTCAAAGTTTATTGCATTTTGTAGTTTCATCAACCATTGGATTTGCCTCAAGAAGAATATTTTGTTGTCTCTTTCTGCGATGTAACTTGCATTCAGTAGATCTGCAGAACCGGTAACTATGAATCTACCTCCTCTTTGCAACTCTAATCCTGCTTGAACTATTGTATCGTTAAGTGTTATATCCTCTGTGTTGAACTCACCGTTATTATCAGAATCTATGTAATAATCTCCTGTAAGATTTATGATTGGATAAAGATCACCTTCTTGGAACAAAAACTTACCTTCCCCTAGTTCAGATGTGAAGTTAATTGCTGTTCCTGTGTATAAAATTTCATTTACGCTTTGATCAGTGAAGATATTTGTACCAGTCATATATGGTAGAGATTCGATTTCGGATACATCAATCTCAATAGAAGAATTAACAGCAGTATCTGTAGAGTATAGGTATGAACTATACACCTCCATTCCGAATTTAGACAATAATTGATTCAATTTTCCATTTTTGCTAACAGGATCTGCAAGAACATATACACTTCCACCAGAAGCAACATAGAGGGCGATTGCATCTATTTCGTTATTAGTTAAATCGGGTTGTGCTCCAATAAGGATTAAAAGATTAAATTGAGACAAACTCTGATAGGTAACATCAGAATCAATAGAATCAAACGAATATGTTACATTTACACCACAATTTGTTAAGAACACGATAATGCTGCTTAGATTATCATAATTTGATGCTTCTGATTCTGAAATGTAAATTAGTACGTCTAGATCTGATGCATCTTCCACATATGAAAAATAATCATGCAAAGTAACAAGTCGAATGTTTTTCCATCCTGTGAATGCATCTGTCTTATTTAGTAATGTTCTATTATATATGGCAGTTTGATTTTCAACCACTATCATTTCAAAGTGTATGAATTCACTTGCATGTAAATCAATATCATTCCCAATTTCATCATTAGATTCAAGTTCCTTCACAACTTCAATTGTAACAATATGTTCACCAAAATCATCGAGGAATGTTCCATTAACATATGCATAAGAATTTTCTATGCCTGTGACATCTACATCAATTGCAATAGAGTTTAGCTCTGTTCCATTGATGTATGCATCCTGTGCTCCTTCTTCTCTATAATTTATCACTATAGCGTCATCAGGAGTTAACTCTGAACCTGCTATAAAATCATAGTTTCTATCAAAAACAATTGCATACCAAGTATGAGTTTCATTATTGAATTCCTCATCTATTGGAATGGTTGTATTGACTGGTATGAATATTGAGCTAACATAATTTATACCCATAAACAAGTGAGTTTCATTTGCCAAAACACGTATTGTCAAAGCTTTATTCCCTAAACCAAATTCAGTATTGTATACAGTAGCATTTTCCCATTCTCCTTCAAAACTTTCTAAGTTTCCATCAATAATTGGAGATGTGCTATTTAAGAAAACTAAATTTTCTATGGTTGTTTGATCAAGTTGTGATACAGTATTAGGGTCTGTAAATGTCATAGAAGCTCCAAAGAAGCTTGTAAGAACTAAACCTAATATGATTGTTGATAAAAATATAAGTCCTTTGACTCTGTGTGTTCGCATTTTGAATACTCCATTCGATTAAGTAAGCGCTAGCTTTTGCCTTTTTAAATTTTATTTATGGATAGAAATTATTAGTTAGCTTTCTACTAGCGTTAACAAAATACTTATTTGACAGAGAGAATATATATCCAAGAGGATAAATAATTATCTTTACTAACTCTGGAGAATAAGAGATATGTCTGAACTAAAGGACAAATTGCTAAAAGATGAATACAAGGATAAAGAAGATCTTAGGAACTTTCCTGTTGTAGCTCTGTTAGATATAACAGAAGAAGAATCTAAACTCTTGAAAGAACTAGGTTTAGACACAATTGAGAATCTCTCTACCAAATGGAGTGATCAATACGCTAAAATGGCTAAGAAAGTCCCCAAAGAGAGAATAAATAGTTGGATAGCTGCTAGCAGACTTTTATTAGTTGAGGAAACAGAGAAAGTCACTACTGGTGCAAAAATAATAATGGTTGGTATTGACAACGCTGGAAAAACTTCTCTTTCAATCGCATTAAAACATAGGGGTGCATTATCCTCTTTATTCCAGAGATTAAATGGATTAACACCAACCCGCGGTCTTCTTCGCAGCAAAATTGAAGTTTTTGGAATGGATGTTCATCTTCACGAGTTAGGAGGGCAAAGTATTTACCGTGAAGATTATTTAGAAAATCCACAGCAATATTTTGTTGGAACAGATACTATAATCTATGTGATAGATATACAAGCTAAAGATAGATTCCAAGAAAGTTTTGAATATCTAAAACAAATTATTAATGTAGCAAACAATCTCAAAATTAAAGTTCCTTGGAAAATTTTCTTCCACAAATCAGATCCTGAATATGAGATTGACGATAAAAGTGCAGAGGTTTTCAGTTCCATCATTGAATACATGGCTGATAAATGTCCTTACTTTAATCCTGCAAAAGATTTCTTTAGAACAAGTGTTAGAATTCGTTCATCTATTCTTGGTGCATTCTCACACATATTTAGAGGAATTTCCTTAATACAAGAGGGTGTGCAGCAAGCCACAAAAAGTGTTGCTGAGGGGCTAGATTCAGATTTCTTTGGTTTGTACGATTTCAGAAGCAATGTCTGTTTTGCTAGATTTGCAAAAGAAGAAGAGCTTGAAGACTTAGCTCATAATGCATATTATGATGCAATCGAATCAATTGTTGATATACGAGAACCCTTTCTAAGAATTAGACGGTATACTCTAGATGACAATGTAAATGAAATTTTCATTCTTCGTGATTTGAAATTCAGTGGCGAACGTTATGTTATGGCTATGTTAACAACAGATGAAAACATGTCTAAAGATCTAGACCAAGATGCAATACAAGAAATAATAGAAGATGAACTAAGGGACTGGATTGAGTTCAGAGGATATGCCGCCTTTCCAATGGAATAATAAGAAATAAAGAAAATCATCATTATTCTTTTCTTCATTTTATGTGAGATTCTCTCTCTAAAATTCACAATATAATGAACAAGTCTCACTTAATCAATGTAAATGAACCTATACATAAAATCTTTAAATCTATCTAGAGAAAAGGATAAACAATGCCTCGGTAGCTCAGATGGCCAGAGCAGTGATCTCGTAAACTATCGAGAAAGTCACAGGGCAGGGGTTCGAATCCCCTCTGAGGCTCCAGTTCCTTATTTTTCGCATGAATGTTTAAATAAGAGCAAAAAATTCCTTATATTATGACAACTTATCTTTTCGTTATTAATCCAAACGCTCGCAACGGAGGAATTGGAAAAACGTGGCCAATTGTTGAGGAAGAGATATTAAAAAGAGGACTTGATCATAAATCGATATACACTCAACACCAAGGCCATGCAATAGAAATTGTAAAAGAAATGGAAAAGGACTTTGATTGTGTTGTTGCTGTAGGGGGAGATGGAACAATAAATGAAGTTGCTAATGGTTTATATGGAACTGACACAAAATTTGGTATAATCCCTCTTGGAAATGGCAATGATTTTTCCATTAGCTTAGATTTCGATGATGATTTCAATAGAAGCTTAGATATTCTAGAAGTAGGCAAGACAATTGGAGTAACTGTTGGAATTGCAGAAACTAATGGTGATAAACGGTATTTTATAAACGTTGCAGATACCGGAGTTGGTGCAACTGTATCAGTTGCTTCCTTCACAGAAGCAAAGTGGTTAAAAGGCTTTTTGAAATACTACTATTTAGCTTTCAAGAAGCTTCTCCAATATCGACTAGTTAAATCTACTATAACAATCGATGATCAAGTGTTAGAAGATGTTGGCTTAGTGATGCTGGCTGTTGGTCCAGGTAGTAGATTTGGTGGAGGTTTTAATGTGTTACCTGATAACTACCATTTCATGGATGATTTTGCTGTGCTTTATGTAAGGGATATTAGAAAAATGAGTCAAATAAATCTCCTGAATGCGTTGAAACCGGGAAAACATCTTGGAAGAGAAGGCGTTTATTATCTTCGAGCTAAGAAAGTTACATTGGAGATGGCTAAACCTCTACCTATTGAGCTTGAAGGAGAAATTCTGAGTTATGGAGCAACAAATGTATCATTTGAAGTAGCCCCACAAAAGTTACAAACGATTGTATCAGACGAAATCATTGAAATGGAGAAACAGTGGAGATCTAAATAATCTTTAACTTTTTCTTTTTCTGAAAAATCTTATTATACTTTAAGAGTAAACCTTGTTTGAGAGTTACTAATGATTACCCTTGCAATATTCTCTGATGTGCATTCAAATCTTGAAGCTCTAAATGTAGTTAGTGATCAAATCAGAGACCTATCACCTGACATTATTATTTACTTAGGTGACACAGTTGGATACGGACCTAACCCCAAGGAATGTATAAAAGTTGTTGAGAGTATGTCACAAATCCATGTAGTAGGTAACCACGATTATGCACTTTTTACTAATAACTTCATCCATTTTAATCCACTTCCAAAGCTATCACTTTTGTGGACAAAAGAACAACTATCAGATCAAGAAATTCAACTTCTGGGGTCTCACCCACTATTTTCCATATTTCCACTTTTCATTTCTGAAGGAAACGCAATGTTTGTTCATGGTTCTCCAAGAGAACCTTTACGAGATTATGTTTCTCCAAATTTGCCTTCATGGTCATACAATATGTTTTTTGAAATTACAAGAGAGTTCACAGAAATAGATTTTCTATTCGTAGGGCACACTCATAAACCATTACACATCGTAAATGAGAAAAAGCATCTTTTTAATCCTGGTTCCGTAGGTCAACCCCGAGATAATGATTCAAGAGCTTCTTTTATGATTTTCAAAATAAATGAAAAAAGCAAGGACTTTGAATATGAGCATGTTCGACTAGAATATGATATTGAAACAACCAGTAAAAAGATGGAAGATTTACAATTTCATCCATTTCTAATAAATCGATTAAAGAGAGGGATTTAACGAACTTTTCTTTCATCTATCTCTATAACGTCTACCACTTCAGTTTTGTTTTCCTCTTTATTTTCCTCCTTTTCCTTTTTTTCTTGTTCTTTTACAAAAAATGAAGATATTGCTGCTACAGATAATGTTACACCAGTTCCAACAATGGTTTGAAAGATTACTGATGCTGCTGCAATTGCCGGTAGTATAGTAAATGATCCTAAGCCACTGTAAAATGTTCTAATTAATTCACTTGATGGTTTAGCTACAACTGTTGGTGCTGCAATCAATTGTTCTAGAAGATACTGTGTTGTAAGTGTTCCTGTACCCAAGCCAGCTGGAACAAAGGTGAGGATTCCTACAAATAATGTAATTGATGAAATAGAGGCGGCATCAAAAAGGGAAATATTTTCACCAAATGCCATCATTGTTAGTTTAAATGAATAAAACTCTAGAAACCATCTTATTAGTGTAGTCCAGATGACCAACAATGCTAAGAAAATTTGTTTGTAAAGATATTGTAGAGATGTATAGTAATTTTCAAGGGCTGGATCTATTGTAGTGTTCAACCATTTTATTCCCTTCAGAGATATCTTTCCTACAATTACCTTTACTCCACGTAAGAACACTCTACCAACTGGGGGGAAGAACAGTAAAAAGGATAGAACAATTGTCCCTGTTAAAGAAATATAGAAAATAATATTTAGATAAACTGTGTATTGCTCCTCTACCATTCTAGGGATTGTTGTTCCTAAACCAATAATAAACAGAATTAAAACAACAAATAAATCAAACACTCTGAAAAAAGCTATCGCTGCTAAAGATGATGAACGGGGAATAGATAATGATCTTTTGTTGATTTCAACACTTGCAATTTCTCCAGATTTCAATGGGCCCAAGGTGCTAAACCCATAGCCAAGGAAAAATGGAAGCAGAAATTTGTGGAACTTAAGTCTAGGACTTGATGGCTTTATTAGAATGAAAAATCTGTATGCTTTGATAATCATACTTACTAACATTAGTAGAGCCGCTAATACTAAATATAGCTCTTTTGCCGTTGCTAAACGTGTAAAAGCTTCTCCTAGCTCATCTCTATTTGCTAGGTCTACGAAAAAGAATGTTAGTGCAGCTAACATGAGAAGAACAACTAATATTCTGAATAGGTATTTCTTGAGAAAAGTAGTTATCTTCATAATTTGAACCTACAATTGATGTAAGCAGGAGTATACATATCCCTTAAAAGGAAGGAGGAAGTAAAAGTGGAGAAAATTAAAAACATGATTTAATTTAGTTTACTCTGCTCCACCTTCAGGGAACCATTCATAAGTGCATTCTCGACAAACAGCTTTCTTTCTATAGATTGGTTGATGGTTGAAATATGCAATCACTTTCGATTTATCCTCTACTTCTTTGAGATTTTTACTGTGACATTTAGGACACTCTTTAGCCATTCTTATTTTCACCTTTAGAATTGTTTCTTGTTGTTTCATTACTAATTCTTCCTTTAAAAAATTTGTGTAAGAATCATCGAAATATATCAGCAACCACTTAATTTTTGAAGGAATCATTGAGACAAACTAATCCACGTAAATCTTTGTAAAACACCAGTAGAATAAGGACTCGGTCAGTTTAATTTCTAGATCAGAGACTCATTACATTACCAGAAAGGTTCTTAAACAAAGCATAGAACCCATGTTCTTCAGAAACTTGAGTCTTTTTTTGAACAATCTCTCCTTTAGCGTCCTTGATTTTTTCTAAAGATAAATCAATGTCATCTGTATTGATATACAATGTAACTTCACCATTAGTTGTTTTGTCTGATTTCTGAAAAGCTCCACCAATACTGTCTTCTGTTTCTTTGAAAAAAGTATAATCATCGAAGCCTGTCTGAATTACCTCTCCCCACTCAAAGACAGATTCGTAGAACTCTTTTGTTTTTTCTAGGTCTTTAGCTGGGAGTTCTATGTGTGCAAAACCATGATTATTCATGTTTGATTCCTCTAGAATAAACCTGGAAAAATGATATATAAGAATTGTTAAGAACATGTAGAGATTCACCTTCTAATATGGAAAGAATTGGAGATTTGTACGAAGCTTATTTGAATGAACAAGCTGATTTTCCAGATTCTGCTTACTTTTACAACAATATTCCCAAAACTTATGGTGATGCTGTAGAATATGCATCTTCAATGCCTGAGATTAAGATTGAAGGTGGAAAGATCTCAAAAATTAAACACATACTTACAAAGTATCATGAAAGTCTTGGAATTCTCACTCCAAAAACAGAAGATAATATTTCAAAATTACAAGAAGGAGTTGTATTAGCAGGTCAACAAGCTACTATATTTGGTGGTACTGGAATAATTGGAAATAAGATTTCCGCAATTGCCAATGTATCCGAAATTAGTAAGAAGAAAGGAAAATTTCTAGTTCCAGTCTTTTTAATCAATACCCATGATAGCATTCAACCTGAAATTACAACAATTCATCTGCCAAATTATCAATCATCAGTCAGTAAGGCAATAAATCTTCCTGATGCTATAGAAGGCATTATAGCAAACACAATTACTTCTAATAATTACACATGGTTAGAAGAGAGTCTTTCAGTCATCAAGAATATATTTAGTGAATTCAAATCCACTATAAACAAGGATAAATCGAAATTATTTCTCGAAAAAACCGAACATATCCTTACTTTCCTTAGAGAAACATACAGAAGCTCATCAGACTTAGGTGAATGGATGACACTTATCTGGGGTATTCAAACAAACATTATCAATGACTGGGGGATAGTGTTCTTTCCAACTTCCCATCCAGAAATTCGTAAAATGACCTCTGAGGGATATGCACCATTTTTACAATCTCGATCTAACTATATTTGCGAGTTTAATAGAGCAACAGAGAAAATTGAAGAACTAGGATTCAAACCAACTACAGCGAAAAAGAAACCTGATTATTCTCCTTTCTTTTATGAATGTCCGAATGATCATTACAGAATTAAAATGTCATGTAGGGAGAATGATGGTGTTTTACTTTTTCAAGGGAAGTGTCCTATTGATAGTGTTGACTATTCATTCAGTGTGAGTAAAGATAATATTGATCTATCATCTCACGTAAAGAACCTTTATCCACGTCTGGATACTAATCAAGCTCTACTTCAAACTATTATCCCCACGTATATCAGAATATCTGGGCCTGGAGAAATTAATTATAATGCTCAAGTTATTCCAGCTGTTCAAAAACTAGGTTTTAAGTTTCCATTATACGTGAAATACACTCGAATGCTATATAACACACCTTGGATTGAGAAATATAGCAAGGATCCTTCTCTTGAACCATTTTCAATTCTTACTCCAGAATTCTTTGGCATTTTAGGTTCTCTTGCAAAAGCAAGAAGAAAGGGCGAAATAACTGAGCTCAAAAAACATACTAAAAATCTAGGTGATTATGTCAATAATAGAAGATTAGCTATTAAGAAAGTAAAAAACAAACCAACCAGTCTCATTGATCGATTTAAATCCTGGCAATATGGTATGTATGATGACAAACATCAATGGCAAGAAGTCAGTTGGCCATGGTTTGTAATGGCTGCTGTTACTGGTTTAAATGATGGTATAGCTTCATATAGAAGACATTACTCCCCGGATACGCCCGTAGGGGGAATTGGGTTCATCAATTCTATGCTGTGATTACTCCAATAATTTTTCGTACCAAGCAATATATTGATCTGCAATCTTAGACGATTCGAACTGTTTTTCTACCTTGTTTCTTCCATTTCTACCAAATTTCAGTTTCAATTGTTCATCATCCAAAAGTTGCTTCATGTAGTCGATCAATGCAGTTTTATCCTCTAACTCGTACATGAATCCATTTTCATTGTGATCAATAACCTCGGGAATACCTCCAACTCTTGGAGCAATGACAGGTACTTCACAAGCCATAGCTTCAGCAAGAGTTAAACCGAAGCTTTCGTTAGTACTTGCTGAGAGAAGAGCTGTTGCACAATTGTAAATAGATGTGAGAGCAACACGAACTCCTTGGAATATCACATGGTCTGAGATTCCTAATTTGTATGCTAGTTCTTCACATTTCTTTCTTTCTGGTCCCTCTCCAACCATAATCAATCCTAAATCAGGATGTTCTTTAACAACTTCTGCGAATGCTTCGACAATAAAAGGAGCTCTCTTTACTGGTCTAAAGTTAGAAATATGCGCAAAATTTTTCTCATGTTTAAGCCTAAAATCACAAAGCTCGGTGTCTATCTTTTTGTATTTATTAATATCAATTGGATTGTAGAAAACTTCAATCTCTTTTTGACTAGAAAACTTGTTGATCATCTCTTCTTTCAAGTAATTAGATACTGTTGACATTCCATCTACATTATCAAAAACGTGGGATATTATAGGATTATATGCAGGGTCAATTCCTAATGTGTGAATATCTGATCCATGGGCTGTTATTGCTACGGGAACATTAGCGATTTGCTTGGTTAAATATGCTGAGACCCCTACTGGTATTGCATAATGAATATGCATTAAATCAATCTCTGATTTTCTAGCTATTTGTACAAGTTTTGAAGCTGCGAGAATGGTATAAGGGGCACCAATATCTTTGAAAAGTGGATATGAGATAATATCTACTAGATCAAGAGTTATGTTAGGATGTCGAAAAGTTCGTAACAAAAATGGTGTGTCGTAGCTGATGAGATGAACTTCATGACCTTTTTTAGCTATTTCAATAGCTAGTTGAGTAGCAACTATACCTGACCCTCCTACAGTTGGAAAACAGTTGATGCCTATTTTCATAATTATTGCGTAACTTCCACAATTATAACATTTCTGCTCAAAGCTGTTTATTGTCAGTTTTTTCCTTAGTCATAAAGCTCATCCATTATGTTTGTTTGAGCTTCAACTACTTCTTTACTGCTTTTCGCATTCGCATATAGTTCAAGATATTTCTTATTTATTTTCAAAAACTCACCCCCCCATTTAACAAGTGATAAAATTTCTTCTGATTGAGTCCTGTCACCTAAAATATACAATGCAGCAGCTATTGCTTCGAGTGTGCTTAACTTTGAAGGTTTCCCATAGTTTACAGGATTTGCAGCAACTAAGAAGGGTAGTGCTCTACCTGTTCCTCTACTCAAAGCTTCTTCCCCCCCTTCTATGTTATTCCAAGAACAATCTACACCAATTAATCCATTTCTTAACGCTAATTCACGATCCTCTATTGAAATAGCGGTGAAAGAAAAAGGAGTTAATACTATACTCTGAGATTGTATTTGTTTGATTTGAATTTCAAATGCTTTTTTAGATCTGATGATTTTTTGAGCTGTACATATTTTCGGATTACAAGTATGAAAATTGCAAATAGAGACCCGAATCATTTTGTTATTTCTTGAACTCATAATAACCACAGAACTCTATTGGTATAAGATTTGGCGATCCCGATGCGATTCGAACGCACGACCATTTGCTTAGGAGGCAAACGCTCTATCCAGCTGAGCTACGGGACCATTTATCTGATAATTACTTGTTCCTTTTTTGAATTTTACTTTACTAAGCACATTCAGTAATGACTTCTTTAAACTAGAAAAACTATGTGTTCTTTTATTTATGTTGCAAATGGATCATACTTTGCAACTTTTGCTTTCAATTTATCAATTTTCTTTGATATTCCTTGAATATCCTCTTTTATTTTAAGTACATCGTAAATTTCAAGAGCATCTTCAAAGGATCTTAGAGCTTTCTGGAGATTTTCCGGGGATCCTTTCTTCATCTCCGCTTCTGCGTTGTTTACATGACGATTAGCAATTTGAACTCGTAGCTCTTTTACCTGTTTTTTATCAGCTAGTTTCTTTGCTGATTCTAGTGAATTTAGTAGAAAATTTATTTTCTCTTCTTCAGTTTTTGCCATTTCTGCAAGCTTGCTTGATATTTTGATACTTTCAGTCAGTTTTTGTTTAGCAGTTGTTGGATCAATATACAACAAACATTCTCCCGCAATATCTAAAGCCTTTGCCTTATCCTCTTGTTTTTTAGTTTTTTTCACAATGTTATCAGCTATTTGAGATGAAAAGTTAAATGCTAATTTTGCAATATCTTTGAAAATTAAAACTCTATTCATGTCGTTCTTTTCTTTCTTCCAACAGTCTGCAGCACGGTAAGCAAAATAGATAGCTTCCTCAGGTTCCATATTTTTAATTGCAAGTGAAATAAGATGTTCAAAAGTTCTAGCTGCATCCTTGAACCTGCTCGCATTATAATTTGCATTTGCTTCGTCAATTAAGATATTCATCTTCTTTTCTACATCAGACATGATTCTCTAACTACATACACAGCATATTGTTATTATTTCTTTTGGAAGAGGTTGTTCTAAATCCGTTTTCTATTGAGGTTGATATTTACAAAATTTTAATCAGATTTCTGGCCATTTAAGTACTCTTCTTAAATTCCATATTCTTTTCAACAGATTAGGATCAACCTTCTCTAGATCTGCATGATTAACTCCCAAATAGTCTAATCTTCGGGAAAAGCTGATAAGTCTCTTTCTGAAACTTTTGTAGTTTTTATTACTCCTGCTCGTCCATCCGATTTCAGAAACAGCTGCTAATCTAGGAAATACTTGCCAATCTAGTCGGTCTCTATTAGGAACCCATTCTGTCCATATTGGTGCTTCAACTCCGAGTAACTGTTTCTGCTGTTCAGGCTTAATTTTCTTTAACATAGGCTCATGAGAATAGGTTTTTTTCAGTGGTGTCACGATGTAATTATAATCAAGATAAACACGGGAAAACTTAGAAATAACTACTTCTCCTCCCTCGTTAATATGTTTTTTAATATCCCTCTTCCCTCTCATCCACCATTGTGCAATGAATTTTCTATCTGTGGTCTCTGTTAATATTTCATTCCATCCCATTAATCTTTTACCTTTACTTGCTAAGAACTTCCCTATTCGTTTAGTGGTGTAATGCTGTAGCTCATGTATAGATTTCAAATCTTCATCTTTCATCCTTTTCTGACAATCTTTACATTGTCTCCATTTTTTCTTGGGAGCTTCATCTCCTCCAATGTGAATTATATCAGCTGGAAATAAACTAATAACTTCTTCTAGAACATTCTCAAGAAACTCGAATGTCGTTTCCTTACCAGGACACAATATATCATAGAAGATTCCAAATTTGGTTGGAACATTGATCTCTTTATTATCACAACTTAATCCAGGATATGATGCAATTGCTGCTGATGAGTGCCCTGGTATCTCTATTTCTGGAATAACGGTTATGAATCTCTTGCTTGCATATTCGATTATTTCCTTTATTTGTTCCTGTGTATAGTGACCTGTGTGCGATTTTCCCCGAAATTTATTACTAGTCCACCCACCAATCTTTGTATCCTCTCTTTTTGACCCAATTTCTATTAACTTGGGATATTTTTTAATCTCAATACGCCAACCTTGATCTTCTGTAAGGTGCCAGTGAAAAATGTTCATCTTAATTAGTGCTAGCAAGTCTATAGTTCGTTTTATTGTCTCCATATCGTGGAAATGCCGACCGACATCAAACATTAGTCCTCTCCATTTGAATCTAGGGTTATCCACTATGGACATACAGGGAACAGTCCAGATAAATTCTTCAATTACTTCTCTACTTTCAATTTCTATAGGGAATAATTGCCTAAGGGTTTGAATGCCATAGAATATGCCTTGATGAGTTGTAGCTTCGATTATTATGTTATCCATATTTATGGATAATTGATATCCCTCTGTGTTCTCTATTTTATTTGTATCATGTAAAATTAAACTGATTGTGTTCTTCTTGTTAGTTTCAAGATTGGTTGCTAAACTAAATCCTGTTGAATTACTAATCAAATCTTTCAAGTAGTCTACTACTTGCGTAAGTTCAGGAGAAAAACTTACCCTTGTTTCACTATTAAGGGTGAATTTATTCTCCTTAGGTTCCACCTTGGAGGGATAAGGAATCATTACTTACTTCTTTCTAATTAAGATAATAAACTTTCCAATGAGATACATTACAAGCAGATTATTTTCCAAAGACAAAACATTTTAAATGCTCTTTAATTCCAAGCCAATGATAATATGTCATTTAATGAAATTATGGATTTAGCTTGGGGTTATTTATCTAAAAGCACAAATTCAATTCTTGGAGTAATTATTGTTTTGCTCGGATTATTTTTTCTAATATCTGAATTAATAACAATTATTCGACACGGAACTACATCTGAAAATTTGATGCTGGCATTTATTGGCTTGACTTTTGGAGCGGTGCTAATCGTTTTTGAAGACTGGTTAATGGCAATAGCACTTGGTCTATTTGTACTTGCTTTATATCAAACATTCCAGTTATGGCGCTCACCAGTCTGGAGAGAGTTTATGATTATTTCACTTACAACTTACTTAGTTTTTCTTGTAGGTACAGTAGGAGATTTTGTTTACGACATGTTAACCAGCAATATTCAAAGCTCTGCTATCTTTCGATCAACGGATGGTATAATTGGGGGATTTGTTCATGAAATGTTTGGGAAAGGCAGTGATCTATTCACAGCTTGGGCATATAATATCATGATTTTTGTATTCATAATAATGGCTCTGATTTTCTTTGGTAAGAAATTTGTTCTAGTTAGCAGATTGATGTCTCCTCAGGTATTGTATCTGGTGCTCTTTGGATTAATTTATGTAACATTGTACATTGTTATTGATATCCTAATAAACATTGAAGTTATTTCCTCAGAAACGGTTTCAAACCTTTCTTGGTTTTATTTGGGACCGGAAAGTATCAGTTATGCAGAGAGAATCGTTTTCTTATCTCTAGGTCCATATGAGTTGTTGATTTTTGCAGCTCTTGGTATGTATTTTATTTCTGGACCACTTTTAACAAAACTATTAGGGATTAAACCAATTAAGGATGAAAGAATATTATCTTTAGTAGAGGAAGTAAGAGTAAAAATGGGAATAAAGAGGAAATTAAAAGTAGGTTTTGTTGAAGCCCCCATTCTTAATGCCATGGCTTTTGGTCCTTGGTTTGATCAAAGAATAACAATAATTTGTAGAGATTTAGTAGAATTCAATGATGATGATATAAGGGGCATAGTGGCACACGAACTAGCACACAATAAAAGATTACACATAGTTATTCTACAAGTAATTGCTGCTACTGAGATGATTATCAAAAAAGCACTATTGCTTCCTGCAACAACACTAGACTATTCCGCATACAGAGATTTGGAAGTTTCTTTTGGTGTTTATTTCTTAATAAATTATGGTATCCTAGCCTTCCTTTACATCTTCGTAAGAGTGCTTGAAGGTGATGCAGACAATCAAACAAAGAAAGCAGGATACGGAAGAGAACTAGCTCAAGCTTTGTATAGACTTGAGGGGTTCTATCAAGGAGTTGCTGGTGATTTTGGGGTAAATGTCCAATTATTGACGGGAAAGGAATTCACAGAGGAGGAAAAACAAAGATTCCTAGGTGAAGCTGCAATTCGATTGTATCGACATGTTTATCGTCCAGGTAGATGGGACATGATAGCAAATATTTTCATGTCTCATCCAAGATCAGCTTATAGAATACAAGCTATGGTTGATGATGAATTATCTCCAATCAAAGGAGCTTTACTCCCTTATTGGCTTATTCTGCCAAATTTCATTAGGGGTAAAACAATAAAGAAATTTGCAAGAAAAAGAGACGCTTTCACCGATTTAATATCTTCGAAATATATTGAATATTATGGAAAAGATGGTGTGAAAACTTTCCTTGAAATAACTAGGATGAATGAATTAGTATCCAGGATAGTGGGACGAGATGTTGTTGCATATGACCACATAGAGGATATACTTATTGTCGGAAACGCTGAAAGTGTTGTTATAAACGAATTAATTTGCCGACCTCTCTCATTGAGTATCATGACCAAAGATGGTGATTTAAAGAGTATTCAAATTTCTGATTACAGTATACATGATGCTGAAATCAATGAAAAATATGTTTCGAAGAACGGAAAGACTGGAATTCTATTGTCATACGAAACCTCAGAAAAGAGCTATAAACCGATTTTTACTTTTAAATCTTTGAACAATGAAGAGGAAATCTATACTGAAAAATATACAGGAAAACCAATTTCGTACTTTGAGAGTTACATTAACAATGAAGTTTTCTTCTATGTGGATGGAGTTGATAGAGGAGCAAAAATAAAATCTTTTGAGCTAGTGAAGACATTTTCTGAATCTTCATTTATATTTGAAGTTGACAAAGCTGGCAAGATAGAAGAAGTATCTTATAGTGGTAAAGATTTGTTAATTGAATTGCCTCCTGTTCTTCTCAGATTTTCTAAAGATAAAATAGCTAAACAAACAGTAACTTTGCAAACATTGATTGGAAAATCTGTTATTCTCTATACTAAAGAAGAAATAGAGGTTGGAATTGCATGTCAATTAATTGGTGTGGATGAAGAGAAAGTTCTATACAAAATAAAGAATAAGGAATTAGAAGAAGAAAGGAAAAAGATAGACTATATTTATGTCTTCAATGACATTCCCAAAATTATGGTGAAAAGCCATATTTCGTTTGCTGATAAACTACTACTACGATTATCAAACCGAAAAGAAATGAAATATATTTTCGGTTAACCTTTTTCTTTTTTTCAAAATTATGCTAAAATGCGAAAAGCTTGAAATTCATCCATCCCACGATTTATGTCAGAATTAGGGCTTTTTGTGATGTTTTCAGCATATTACGTTGATAATAATATTTGTTTTTAATAGAATCCAATAATTCATCATTAATGAATGAACAAGAGTCAGTTGTAAATATCGTACTTAGACAAGAATTGTCTCAAAGAAAATTCAATGTTCAAGAGAATGCAACCTTCAAGTTAGGACGAACTAAATATGTTTTAGATTTTTATCTTCAAGGTCCTCGAATAGGCATTATAACTATGAATTGGAGAAGAAGTATTCCTACAAATAAAGTGCTTCAGCTTGAACAGTTGATAGAATCCCTTAATCTTAAAAAACTGATTTTAGTATGTAATTCAATTAGCGGGAATGCACGTGATTTCCTAGCAAGAAGAAATATTCCGATACAGGTAGTTCACCTTAGTGAAATCCTGTACAAAGAAACACAAATTGAAGATCTGATTGTTAGTTCTTAACCTAAAAGTAAGAGTCCAGTAGTGTCTGCTTAGACAAAGGATTAGCATTAAATCCACGACGTCTTAGTTCAGCTGCAAATGCTATGTTTGACCCATAGATTGTATATATTCTATCGGGATTGCAAGACTCACATATCTCTATGAGTTCTGAGAAATCAGCATGATCACTTATGGGGACACTATAATCAACATTCATTCTGTACTTATAATTAGATGATATACACCATCCACTAAATGCATAGAGTACTGCACCAAATTTATTTCTCAAATAGGAATAAAAATCATCTCTACCCGATTTTAATGGTGCAAATAATATCCAATTTCCTTCCTTTTCCATCAAACCTTTTTCCTTTGCATGTTGGTAGGAAACACAATCAACAGCCCCCTTTATGCCTTCAGACTTGAGTAAGGAATTGATTTTGTAGTTAGCTCCGTGCAAAATTACATTTTCTGACAGATGAGAAAAAGCATGATAAAGCATCTGAGCCTTCCCTAAAGCATAACCCATTAAAACTACTGGTGTGTTATTATCTAGATTTTCAGCTATTGACTCCTGGGTTTCTTTGATAACTTGTTCGTATTTGGGAAACTCATATTGCGACAAACCAAATGTGCTTTCAATTATTAATGTATCACATTTGTCAGGTTTAAAAGGTTCAATGAATCCTTTATTTCTAATCGAAACATCGCCTGTATAGATTAAAGTACCTTCACTTGATTTGATTTTCAGTGCTGTTGAACCAATAATGTGTCCAGCTGATTGTTGTTTGAAACTTGTTTCACCTATTTTGTAATCTTCAAAGAATCGTCCTTCTGAAAAATTAGATGTGAAATTTTTTAATAATGATTTTGTTTCCAATGAGCTTATTATATCAGTGGCTGGCAATTTTCTCGGAATATGGTCAGAGTGTGCATGACTATAAAAAACTAGAGAATAATATTTTGAATTTGTGCTATCACAAGCAATACTCCACTCCTTTCCCTTAATTCTAATTGCTTTTGATAAATAAACTTTCATTATCCTCTCTAAAATGTAAGAGATTCTTTCTTAAATACTTATTCAAGAATAAAGAAGTAAAATGAAATAAAATAAAATTGTGAAAGAAAAGAAATGGATTAAGCCTTAGCTGGCATAATCTCTATAACGATATTTTCCTCGGATAGTTCTGCGTCCCTAGATGCTTTTCTGATCGCTTCTTTAGCGATCTCAACCATTTCATCTGTGGTTAGTTCTTCAGTGTATTTTTCTTTAAGATAAGCAATTGCTTCAGAATCACCTTCACCCATTGCTTTAGCTTTACATGAAACCACACCACCACCCGGATCAACAAATTGTAAACTTGGACCAGTTTGATCGAGTCCGCCAAAAAGCATTCCTACACCAAAAGGACGAAGACCGCCTTGTTGAGTAAATAATTGAACGTAGTCACCTATTTTTATGGCAAGTCCACGTACATCAATTGATTCAATATAAGTGAGTTTGAATATCTCAGATTCAAGTCTAGCTCGACTTATAAGAATACGCCCATCAGCTGCTACTCCAGCAAATATAGCTTGAACTCTATCAGCGATTTTGTGTATCTTATGATCAGGCTCGTTTAAATCAACAACACGAAGCAAACCTGCTAGTACAACACCGTTTTTACTTTTAATACCTATTCCAATACTACCTCTTCTTACTGATTCTCTTGCATATTCAGTCTGTATAATACGACCTTCAGGAGAATACATTAGAGGAGATCTGTCATATCCCATAGATTGTGGTCCTAACATTTATAATGCCTCCAAAATGAATTTAATGTCTTCGGGTTTTAACTTCTTTACCCCCTTCTTATTGACAACGGCTACATCCATACCATCACCAGTAGCGGTATCTCTACTAATAGCAGTTACAAGTGCTTTGATAGCTATTGCAATTCCTTCCTTCTCAGGTAAGTCTGCTTTCCATGTAGATTCTAAGACACCGATAGCTACTAACGATCCCGAACCAGTCGATGCAAAATCTTCATCGGTTATACCACCGGCCATGTCTAAGTTAAATACATGTGGTCCCTCTTTGTCTAGACCTGCTACAATCATATTAACGTAATATGGGAAGTATTGTCGATACTGTTCATACATAATAGATGCTAACAGATTTCCAGCCATTTTTGATGTTGGAGGATAACCTCTGGCTAGTTCATATAAATTGATGTTTGCTCTTGTAAGATTAATTAAGTATTGAGCATCTGAAACTAGCCCAGCAATGGTAGCAACAGTAAAATCATTCAGTGTATGTACTTTTTCTGCTTTTTTAGACGCGACAAAAGTGCCCATAGAAGCTCTTTTATCAGCAGCTACAACTACACCGTCTTTAAATCTTAAAGCAATTGTAGTTGTTCCATGCTTGAGTTCAGTAAATGGGTTTCCATTCACCCCATTGAAATTTGGTGCATTCATCATTACATTTCACCTTTGTTCATTTTTATAGATTTGAATATTTAATGTTTTTGTACCAAGAAACGTTAATTATAAGGTATCTTAGTGTATTCGTCTTCCTCCTCTATCAGTACCTCAACATCAGCATGTTTTTGAATCTCTTCACTAACCCAGTTTATAATAAATTGAGTTTCATTTGATTTATGATTGAGTGATGAACATTCGATCTGAATCTCACCTTCAGAATTTAAATATACATGACATTGATTTTTCTCATTATCTTCCCAACAAAGTTCTATTAAATCTCCTATCTCTCTTCTATAAAGAAAGCGATAATTACTAAACCATCGTTTTTCTAATACCACAGCTATTTTTCTTTTTTCTAAAGAAGGTGTGGTGCGTAATTTCTTTATTAAAGAAATATTGGGTATTTTCGTTGAATTGACTGCTTTCTTGTTTACCAGTTCTTGCAGGAGTTTTCTAGTGTAGATGCTTCCATCATCAGTTAATTCGTAAGAACTATTCTCGTTCTTTGAAAGAAAATTACGATCTTGTAATCTTCTTATCGCTTTTGTTAATTTGTGTTGATGTAAGGATGTTCTCTTTCTCAAGCCTGAAAAGGAATAAGATATCTGAGAATCAGATAGAGTCAGAAGCAACTGGACTTCCTGGATTGTTAGATAATCATACTCATTACTGTAGAAGTAATCATTAGGTAGACTGTCATCTAATGTAGGTAAGTTACTGTATGGAATATCAATATACCCATGGTCCATATTCATTATGTTCACCTATAATATAAATAAAATGCTTTATAATGACTCGGTTATGACAGCTTTTTAGTTTTTGTAATCACATAATATTATGTTCATTATGATTTAAAAACTGAACTAATTCTCTTCTTTAGATTGTATTATTAGTCTGATATTTCTTCCTCTTCTTCCTTTTCAACTGGTTGTACAGCTGTTGGGTGAAGATATACTTCACCATCAAGAATTGTATAAGGAATCCTTCTTTGATCTATCCATTTCTTCATTTCTCTGAATTCCTTAAACATATCATTGCTCACAATCATTGCTTTCTCTTCTTCAGCTATACGTAGAATGAATTTATCACCATCTACTCTTGCAGGTAACATCTTCATTGCTCCCTCTTTGACTAATTTATCTAGTCTTCTTTGATTGTCTATCTGATATCTTAGAGCTGCATCTGCAACAGTTATTATCTTGTTGAAATTAACTTTGCTTAATCTATTTATCATATTTTCAATATTACTTATCTTTGGTTTATCTAAGGTGTTTTTTTCTTCCCACGCGATGTTACTTCCATCAAGAATAACTTTATTTAAAGGATAAGTTACTTCAGGGAAAGCGCGTTCAGAGGACCCTCTAACCCGTTTTGCAATATTTTTGAACATATCTCTTGAGAAATAAAAGATTCCGATTCCTATTGCTCCAAATATTAAGCTATATGTTACTATAGGATCAAAGAAGTTTACACTTGAATCATCAGGAGAGATTGTGATTAATACTACAGCAAGTGGTAAAAGACTTGAGTACCATTTAGTCTCTGAAACAGTTTCCCATTCTAGTTCTATTTTGAAAAACAAATACTGCTGTAAAGTATCAATTTGAGGTTCTCCCTCAATTGAATAGAAGTGATAACCTTGACCAACCTCAATTGATTTTCCAAGATTCATTTCATCAAAAAGCATGAAACTGGAGTTTTGAACTCTTACATAAGGAAGAATATTTAGATTTATTCCCTCATAATTTGTCACGCTATACGTAATTCTATATGTTTCCCCTACAGTTGCATTAACTGGAATCTCATACTCATTAATCGTTATATTGGGCATCACAATTATTTCAAGGGGGTCACTTAGATGTGTCCGTTCTTGTTCAGGTTCGTCAATAGTTCTATATGTGATAGAAAATGAATGTTTTTGGTATAGATAAGTATCAGGAAAGAAGCTTATGTAACCATTGTATTCGACTCCCTCTTCCAGAGTCAACTCTGGTATTGCATGTGATCTAGTTACTGAGCCCACAGTGCCAGTTTTATGAATCTCACTTGTAACTGTAACGTTTGTGATCGTTGTTCCACCTGTATTGGTAATCGTACACTCAACATCATTATTCTGATTTCTTATAAGTAAAACTGGATTGAAAGGGAAAGACATTCTTACTTTACCAAAAGGTAACACAGCTAATTCAAAATGATTGATTGAAGTTACTGATCCCGTTGCTGTACTATTAGCTACTGCTGTCACGGAAAAATTACCTGCTACTTGACTGTTAAAAGTTGACCAAATAACTGTTTCATTAAATTGTAGTGATGTATTCACTATTAGATTATGCTCGTAGATTTTTTCATCTAAAGAATTCGATATATTGTAATATATATTGGAATCAGGTATATAAGTGAGGTTTTCATAAGTGAACCGGAAAAATATTACTAAATCATCTTCCCCTCTAATTATGTTATCAGTGTTCAAAGAACAATTAAAAATGGAATTTTCAAGGTCCATAAAACCTGCAATTGCTGATTCATTCTGAGATTCTTGAGCCATTGGTAACTGTACAGAAGATGATAAAACAACCGTTGCTATCAGGACAATAAATCCAAAAACAGCGACTGGCATTCTACTGTACAATAACCTCCTTAACATGCGAGCACTCCTTTTCTATTCTTAATACGATTACTTTCTTAATTTAATAAACTTACCGAGTAGGTCATAATTTTGCACAAAAACAATAGTCGGATTTATGCATTTTAAAAAAAGTGAACGTCGCGAAAATACCCCTGATTTTGTTAGGAAGCCGTCAAGGACCTTCCCGGCAACATTCATCTAAGCACTTTACCCGGTTCAGATGAACCCTATTCAAGTTTGCTCCAAGATGATTGGCCGTTTCATCGTATCCTTTATTCTCCTCAGCAATTTATCTCGATTTGTGTCACCACATTCGGTATCGCATCATTGTCTCTGAATAAAGGGCGTGTCGTTTCTGTTCCAAGAGCCACACTCTCGCATGGTAGATTTACATCTACATCTACTTATTGGAGTCAGGAGGTTCCTCAGCTAAAGCCGAAGTTGCCTTTTCGCCTCGTTCAACTACTATTACCTACCAAAGCAAATAAAATTAACTGTCTACGATAAATGAAAAAAGGATGAATTTAGATGACATTCATACTTTTACCAACTTTCTCAATTGTACTTAGAATCTTTTCCATGTCCTCTTCTGTATGAGTTGCCATCACACAACAGCGTAATCTCCCACTATCTCTGGGAACTGCAGGATAAACAATTGGAGGAACTAATACCCCTTCTTTTTTCATTTTCTTTGCAAATCTGAATGTCTTAATGTCATCTCCTATAATTACTGGAACTATTGGCGTATCTTTACTTTTGAGAGTATTATAACCCATTTCTTTGACTCGAGTGATGAACGTAGAAATATTCTTCTGTAAAGCTTGAACACGATCTTTTTCAGTTTCTATTATATCTAGCGCTTTTAATGCAACTGCAGCCATAACTGGGGGTAGAGCAGCGCTAAAAATGAAAGCATTAGATGTGTATCTGAGATAGGTTATCATCTTTTTATTTCCAGCAACATATCCTCCAACTGATGGAATAGCTTTACTTAAAGTACCCATCATAATATCAATAGAACCAGGTTTCATATCATAGTAGTCCTCTACTCCTTTACCATTTGGTCCTATTGCTCCCAACCCATGCGCATCATCAACCATGGTGAAAGAGTCATGTTTTTTAGCTATCTCAACTATTTCTGGCATGGGAGCAATATCTCCATCCATACTAAAAACGCCATCAACTATTACTAAAACCCGTTCGTAGTTCTTTCTGTGTTCTTCTAGAACCCTATCTAAATCTGCTAAATCATTGTGGTTGAAACGTTTCCAGTCTGCCTTGGAAAGGATACACCCATCATAAATGCTCTGGTGGTCGTATTTGTCTATAATAACAAGATCATCTTTTCCAAGTAGTGTAGAAATGAGTGTCATATTAGTAACATAACCACTACTATAAATTATCGAATCTTCTGTATGTTTGAATTCAGCAATTCTTTTTTCTAACCTTTTATGCAACTCAGTAGTACCTGTTAGTAGCCTAACTCCACCTGCTCCGCTACCGTATTTATCAAGCGCTTCATGAGCTGCTTTGATTATTTCGGGGTGATTTATTAGACCAAGATAACTGTAAGATCCAAGCATAATGAATTCTTCTCCTCCAACAGTTACAGTTCTCCCTGTTGGATTCTCAATTGGAAGCATATATGTGTTCAAATTAAATCTTTCTAGATTTTTCTCTCTAGCAAGTAAAGCTTTGATTTTTTTGTTGTCAATAATTTCTGTAATCTCTATCACCTCAAATGAAATGTGATTTTATGTAAGTTATATCCCAACCTATTCAAGTAATTAATAAAACTTCACATGCAATTTAAATCATCTTAAAAAGATATCCTCTTTCTTGGGATTTTATTATCTTGAATATTCACTTTTTTTCAAAATGAATTTATGAAAAACACTCTTCTCTTCATTAGAACGAAAACTATAAAGAGTAGTTATATAAGATTGAAAATGTCCTTAAACACGAGCCAGTAGTTCAGTGGATAGAATGGCTGCCTGCGGAGCAGTTGGTCGGGCGTTCGAATCGCCTCTGGCTCGCCATCTTATTTTTATCCTCTTTCTCCCCTGTACCCTTTTCCAAACCATTTGTTGATGATATTATCAATCTGTTCTTCTTTCTTGATCTCAATGTCTCCATGGAATTGTTGTGGTAAAATTACACTGTTTAGATCTTTTACTGCCTCATGTAAAGACCTTCTCTGGTGAAAAGTATCTTTTGAGGTAATCACGACAATACCCGTATCTTTATCACCAAACTCTGCTAAGATAATTATATTTTCTCCATAGTCTATTTTCATGACTTTTCCAACCTCTTTTGTGAAAACCTCTGTGACAATATCTTGAGCTGCTCTAACCATTCCTCCAAATAATAGAATATCATCAACAATTTTCTCTGATTTTATGTATCTTTTGATAGGAATGCCTGACCGATGTAATATTACTAATTGATTTGGCAAAACAAGCTCTGGTTCTTTACCATGAATGGTGCTATATCTAATTAAATCTGCTAGCTCTTTTATCGTTTTTTGCATCTCTAAAACAAGAGTTCTTTGTTTTGCTTTTTCTTTCTCTTGACTAATCTTGTTATTGTGATCATCTATTTCCTCTATCAAATGCATGAAGATTGTTTCTTTCTGTGTTTCTTCGATGAATAATCTTAATTCTTCAATGAATTTACTTGCTTCAATTAAGCTGTATTCTTCGGGTTGGGAAATGTAATTATAAAGAATAATTTGTAAAGATACAATCAGAATTTTTGCACAAAGATGATCCAGACTTTTCTCTCCAGCTAGTTTGAGAGCTGTTCTAAGATAACTTCTAGCTTTTGAAAGGTTAAGATTTTGAATTTCTTTCTTTCCATAGAGATACATCAGCGTAGGATTTTGAGAAACTTCACTTTCTGTCTTCCTACTCAATATTTCTGCCATAATCTCATTGAATCCATTCCATTCTTTCTGTTCAATGAGTAATTCTGCTAAGCCATAGTTTACATGTTCATCAATTGCATCAATTTCTTTCAAGATTGATTTTGACTTTGTAAACTCTTGAATAGCGGTTTTGAATTGTCTTTTTTGAGCGTAAATCTGAGCTAGCGTTGAGTAGACTAGGGCTAGTGATCTCTTATCATCCCACTGCTTATAAAATGAAATTATACTTAATAATCTACCTAAGGCACTGTCTAGTTTCCCTTCCAACCTTTCAACATCGGAATAATTTGAAATGACTGCAACCTCTCCTCTAAGATTATTAAGATCTCTATAATTAGTACGTGAAATTTCAAAATGTTCCTTGGCAATGTTCCATTTTCCAAGATACTTGTAATATATTCCTAATAATGTATGAACATTTGCTATGTGGATTCTATCAGCGTAATTTTCAGTTTCCTTCAACAATCCTTTAGCTTGCTCTATCATCTCTTCGACATTTCTTTCGGTTCTCTGAGTCCAAAGCTCAGCTATTAATCCTCTGAACTTTGCATCCAAGAATAGATTCTTACGTTCATCATCTTTTGCTTCATTCAATTGATCAAAGACTTGTTTGAAAAGAACAGAGGCATCCTTTTTGTAGCCTTTTCTATCTGAAATTCTTGCTAAACCAATTTTTCCTTCAATTTTAAGTAATGGATCATCTGAGAAAATTGTTTTCGTGAAATGACTTTCAGCTTTTGTAAAATTGCCTTTTTTGAATTCAGTTAAACCTAACCAGAGTAGAATATAAACAGACTCATAATTATTCCATAATTTGTATATTTCATCATACTCCACTAAATTATAAAGAACTTTACCAATAATGAAAAGAAGAATATTAGATGGATTCTCGGTGTTTTCTAAAATCTTTCTTAACACTTCATATTGTGTAGTCAAAGAATTGATTCGGTAAGCCTTTTTTTCTTTTTCATAAAGCTCATATTCCTGAGACGATAGGAAATTAATGAAGTGGTGAATCTCGGGAAAAACGATGTTCTCTTCCATATCAAAGCTCCGAATGTTTAATTTTGAAAAATGGACTATTCTTCTTAATGGGAACTTCAAGATAAGCTTCTGCATAATCAGTTGATGCTTGAGTTCCTCGCATGAGCGTTCTGTGTTTGTGGAATTTAATATAGAACCCTTCTCCTCCTTTACTTAGCTGTGTTGAATAACATTTGATAGCGTTCTCTTTAACACTATAATATGCAGAAATATCAACAAGAATGTGAGGATTAGGAATAAGGATGGTTGTTTCTGTTACATACAACTTAGAAACTAGATGTGAATTATCGTGTTGTGTTTCATGTGCTGCCCATTCTATCGCTTCTTTAACAATATGATACGCCGATTTATGATCGATGTGATAGTCTTCTGGTAGATGTGTCACAATAATCTCAGGTCGAAATTCAAGAATAAAATCAATGATATCTTTTTTTATTTGCTTCTCAAAATCTACTACATTGCCATAATCAAGTATTTTCGGTTCTTGAACTCCCAACATTTCTGTAGCAGCACGATATTCGATCTTTCTATCTTCTGTTGATGAAAGACATAGTGTGCTTACTGTATGGCCTGTAGAGGCGTATTTAGCTATCGTGCCGCCTGCACTAAGTGCTTCATCATCTGGATGTGCGAAAATAAATGCTAGTTTCACATCTTTAGAATGTTAAAAGAAATATAAAAGTAATTCCAAAGTGCGTGCCCTATCTTATTTTTTCAAATATTCGGTGGCATAGATGCCGGCTTTATATCCATCACCCATCAATATCGGAATATAATCCATTTCTCCACTAATAGATCCAGCTGTAAAAATTCCTTCTGTACTTGTAGCATTTTTTACGTCCTTCACAATGTATCCATTTTCCGTGATATCAAGTGAAAAATCCTTTAGAAAAGCTAGATTAGGTTTATCTTTCAGTTCAACAAAGACCGCGTTTACTGTTAATTCATTATTCTCTCCATCCTCTTGAAATCTTACACCTTCTACAAGTTGTGATCCGAAAATCTCAGCCGTTTCCAAATCAATATTATATTTGAATGAAATATTCTGTGATTTTAAAAGTTTTTTTAGAAATCTATTATCAGAATCCAACGTAGAATTTGGGCAGATTACTGTAACCTTTCGACAATACTTTCTAAGAAACAAAGCTCCTCTTGCCACCAAATTTCCTTCTCCAATAATTGCTACTTTCTTTCCTCTGAAAAGCGCACCATCACATACAGCACAGTGAGAAACACCTTTGTGGACAAAATTGTCTTCTCCTTTGATAGTATGCTTAAGTTCAGGAAGACCAGTAGAAATAATGACAGCTTTTGCGTCAATGTTTCTTGAATCAGTAATCAATTGAAAATGAGTGTCATTTTTTGCTATTACTGTCACATCTTCGTTTATGAATTCTAGTTTATTAGGTTCATTTTCATTTGCAAATTCTGCATCTAAACTCTCGATTTGAGTAACTATCTGTTGAATGTAATCTACTCCAACAACCTTGTTAATACCTAATATATTTTCAATTTCTCCTTTTTTTGCGGTGTTTGAATCAAAAGGTATACCAAAAATTTTAATGATTTGATCAGAGTTTCTACTATAAGCTGCTAAGGCTGCAGACATACCAGTTAGACCAGAACCAACAATTGCTAAATCACACTTTTCTAAACTCATGTGAATAATTTTGTATTCGGTAAAATAAGTTTATCTGTAAAGAATCAGAAATCAAATCAAAATAAAAGAAATCCATATTATTGGATAGACCCTCTTCAGGATTGGTAGCATCAAAATACGATATTTGAACTAATTGAATTGTTTTATAATTCGATGTTCCAGCAATCTGGTTCACTTCATCACAGAAGTAAACTTGAGCAACTTCTCCTTCTTTCTCTTTAGGAAAAAATGGTAGTAATGAACTTTGCCATGTTGTTTCTTTCTTTTGCTCATCCAACAATAACGTTTCAGATATCTTTTCTTCTACTATGTCATCAATATATCCTAGAATATCAATAACCGTAGTTCTTGATTGAACAATCCGGATTTTAACATTCGTACGTCTATTAGATAAGTCAATTGTAGAATTAAATATTATTTTCTTTTTCATTTAGTTCCCATTACAATATATGTTTTTGAATAATAAATCTTCAGCATAAATATACATCCTTTATATACGATTTCTCTCATTATCTTTACAGATTAGTCCTTACCCTTCTTGTTGTTCGTCCCACAAAAATATCAGAGATGAACCATATGAGTCAGAAACAAATACCAGAATATGATTTGAACAAGCTTAAATTCTTCCTTTCTCAATTTGAAGAATTGAATAAAGATATTGAATTATTGAAAAAACAGCGAGCTATTCTTGAACTTCCTTTAGATCTTTCTATCAATCTTGCTCCTGTAGATAAGAATGACGAAGATTCTTATCTTCAAGCACTCCAAGATTACGAAAAGCCACTTCAACAAGGAGTTAAAGATCCTTTAATCTTTGATCTGAAGAAAATCTTTGAGCAAAACTATAGAGAATTTAAGGATTTCATGATGAAATCTTCCTTTTCTCATAGTAATCTAACAGAAGAAGTGAATAAGGAAGATAAGTTAGATGATGCCCTTACCAAACTAGTAGATGAGATTAAAGAATTTTGTTCGAATATCTAATTTAAAGTATGCGCAAGAATTGCTGAATAACTTGAACTCCAACTAGTTATTCGTATTTTTATTCATTTTATTTATATAGACAAATCAGAGAAGTTAACTGGATATGAACGTTCAAAATTTTAAACCAGACAAATATGATTTTTATATTAAACTAATTGAAGTCTGTCTACAGAATTCAGAAGGACTTCTTAATGATTCTTTAATTTTGCGAAAGAATTCTACTTTTGGTTCCGCCTATTCTTTAGCGGTTTTAGGATTCGAGGAATTAGCAAAATATTGGTTTGTATTTGGCTTATTTATTGGGTCTTATCAAGAATCAGACAAAGAGGTTTCATATTTACAGAAAGATCATGTATACAAGGAACATTTGAGTTGGCAAACACTTCATTATTATGTTTTAGGGCAATGGATAGAAGAAACACAATTTAAAGCAGAATACAAAGATCTTTGGAATAAATATCTGAAAGAGGAGCTAAGTCTCAAAGCTTACCAACGGAAATTCAAGGAAGTTCTTAAGCTGGAGAGTGAATCTTCAAATCTAGCTAAAGCTATGTTAGATCTGGACAATATTATTAAGAAATTACAGATAGATCCAAAAGCAATGGATTCTAGGCGCAATCAAGGGTTCTATGTAGAGTTTGACCTTCAAAAGCGAGAGATTATTAGTACTCCTGATTCTTTCATATATGAGAATACTATCTTTGTTGACACATTTGAGTTTTTTTTTTAATTTTTCAAAAGAGTTCTTTCAAGGTTTCAAGAATAATCTGAAAAGAAAAACGGTTAAAGAATTTATCAGTAATTATAGAAATTTTTCTGGGATAATTCGTTCTCTTGATGATTCATCTGAGGAGGATAGTTTAAACTCTCTCTAGTTATACGAATATCAAGTTATTATACAAAACTTGTTAGTTCAGTTTGTTCCACTTTCTTCTCTCTTCTTCCTTCTTCTAGTCTCCCCTCTTTCAACGCTCTGACATACCATTTTTTTATTCTCAGTTCTTTCGATACTACCTTCTTTGGTATCCATTTAGGCTCTGTTGTTAGTTCTTCTATTGTTGAATAATATGTCTTGAACGTTTCTGAGTGTATTATATCCAACTTGTATTCTGAATATTCTTCCTCTTTCTCCTCTTCCACTGCAAGTTTTCCTTCTCTGAAATAGTGTATCTTTACCATACTCTTCTTTTGGCTCTGCTTTCATTCCTTCTTCCATTACTTCTGTCCACAGTTTCTCTAACAATTCTGTTCTTTTCTCTTCGTTCTTTATTCGCATCCACAGATTTGTTATTCTTCTCCAGTTGCTTTTTTCCCAGTGCTCTATCGTGCACCAGATTTTTCGTTGTAGCTTTATCTCTCCCTTTGAGTATACTTTTATTCCTATTGCGGTTTCTTTTTTTGCCACTTAGTTCACCTATTTACTATACTCTCCCGTACATTTAAGCCTTGCGTGGCAAAATCAACTGTGGGGCAGTGAAAGTAAAGAATTCTTAAGAAACAGCCTTTTTTCCTCTTAAGAAAATGTTATTAAAATCCCTTCCTACTTTTCTATTGGAGCTAGTAATCTGCACTTAGTTCACCAAAATTAATTGCGGGGCTAGCTCCATTAGGATTTTATCAGAAGTTTTTATTGTTTAACAATGATTTTAAAAGAAATAGCGAAAAAAATCTTAATAATACAATTAGTAGTTCTTAATTAACAAAAAAAGAAAAAGGGCGTAATTTTCCACAAAATGTGGAAACAGACCTCCTATTAGTTGTCCACGATAAAATAAAAAACTGATCTCATGTCATTTAGGTTGCTTCGTTTCACAATTAACCCTAATTCAATTAACCTTCTTAATGCATATCTTGCTGTTCTAGCAGGAATTGCAGAAGCTTTAATTAGTTGTTTTTGAGTTAATGGTCCTTTTTTCTCCAAAATGGATAAAAGTTTTTTTCCTGATACTGGTATTTCTTCTTCCGTCATGCAAATCCCCTTGCTTATGTATTAACGGATGTAATACCTTTATAAAAACAATCTCAGAAATTCATCCGCCATTGCTCTATTATTCCTAGATAATCTATCCGCGATATCAAAATCCCTATTTTGCTTTTATGTTTAGATATTTTTCTCATATTATTTGGATATATATCTTTTTGATTGATGAGACTAGTAGAAAATTTAATAATGATTAATATATATTATGTTTTCCAGAGTGATTTAGTAGTGCGTCATACTAGTGAAAGTTCCCCTGAAATCTACCATTTGGCAAATCAATTACAAAGAATCAATTATCTTGGAAACGTACAAACAATTCAAATTGAGTTTGAATTTGTTTCAGAAGACAACAAATTAGAACTAGAGGCTATTTTTGGCGATGCAGCTGGTATTGGAAAGTTTAAATCTGATCTGATAATTTTAGAGCAAATCATTGGTAGGGATATGCTAGAAATTATCAATACGCTACATAACATTACAGTAGTTTTTGGTGATTTATCAGTTATTGAAGGGATTACAGCATTAGTTGAGATAAGTTATAAGGGTGAAAATTACTTTGTTGTAGTTTCATACAACCCAAGTACAAGTGGTCTAGAATTAATTTCAACCTCAGAGAGCAAGCTTTATTTTGAGCTACTAAACTTCATTAGAACTAAATGGGCTTTATCTAAAACTTTCATCAAATAGACATTCCATTGTTTTGAAAAGGTCCTTCTTTCAGCATAATTTTCAATAATTTCACTTTATCCTTTATTTCTTCAGAATAAGTTGTTAATTGATTACTTAGAACTTTATCTACAAGGTCATAAAGAACATAAGAAGCCATATGAAAATCTATTGTTAAACCTGAAGGATACATTTCACTTAACAATTGATCAGATCCTATCATCTTTAGAACCTTGTTATAACCTTCAATAAATGAATTGATTTTGCTTTTTGAGTTTTTAATATTACCTGTCTTCTGAAATTCCTTTATACATGGCTTTGCAAAGAATGTTCCAATGTCTTCATTTCTGTCTCTTCCTTCCATGATAAATTCAGGATCAATAACATATACTCTCACATTTATGTTTGTTATATCTAGACTATTTTGTACTAATTCTATATCCTCTGATGAAAATAATAGATTTCCTTGGTGGTAATCTCCATGAATTCTTGTTGCTCCTGTTGATTTTTCCATTGCTTTGAAATAAGGTAGCATCAAATCCAGAATTTCTTCTTCCAGTTGTTGGTTCTCCAAAACTGAAAGAAGGTATAAAACTAGTTTTTTGTAAGAATCTACTTCTAATTTCCCTGTTTCAATTCCATGGATAGCTGCTAAAGCTTGTCCAGCTAGTAAATCTTTATCTTTTAAGTCAAGTTTTGCTTCACGAAAACTTAACCCGTCAATGCCTTCATAGATAATACATCTGTTTTGTAAGCTTTTGTAAAGTATCTTCGGCACATGAACACCACTAAAAATCTTAGAAACATTTGCAATTTTTGAATGATTCCTAATTTCTTTTTCAAACCTTGTCTCATCTGAAGAAAATTTCACAACAACGTTTACAAGATGTTCTCCAACATCAGAATTTAGAGAATATGTAACAAAATGGACTCTTGACTTTGAGGTACCCTTCTCTGTTGAAAACACCTTATCTATGGAAATAAGATTTGCTTTTTCTCCAGTTTTTTCAAGAATATGTGTTTTGAATATTTCCTGTAGCCCCTCACCTATTGTAGCCAGTATTGTTTTTAGTTTCTGTTTTCTTCTTACATCATCTGCAGATAGGCTTTCCTTTTTATTGCTCAGTTTAATCCTACTCTTGAAGTTATTTATTAAATAATACAATAAACGACATTAAATTAGAAGATTTAATGGGTTAATCATTCCGATTATTTTATCTCCATCAACCACTATGAGATGGTTAATCTTCTGTTCTTTCATTTTCAATAATGCTGATGAGATTGTTTCATAACCGGATATCCTAATAAGAGGACCTTGCATTATATCTTTTACTTTAATGCTCTTGAGCTCCTTTCCCTTTGCAATCATCTTAATTATATCTTTACTAGTAAGAATGCCAACAGCATCATTTTTTTCAGCTACAACTAAAGATCCAACATCAAAGTCAGACATTATTTGTATTGCTTCATCTAGCTTTTTCTTAGATTCGATATACAAAATTCCTTTTGTCATTACACTTGAAACTGAGTCATCCATTTCATAGGTTCTCAAAGTCATTGTAATAATCTAGATTGAATTCAAAGTTAAATATTTCGAAAGTTCTCAACAAAACAATGTTAACCCTAGCGGAAGAAATAATTAGCTAAACATTATTACTTATCACAATGGATGAACCTATCAGAATTGTTCACTTTAGTGATACCCATATAACTCCTAGGCCCCAGTTCATGGTTAAAGACTTTGACAATACAGTAAATTCAATTAATATTACTCCTCATGATTTCTCTATATTCTCAGGAGATCTAACTCAAGATGGTTTGTTTGAGGAATTTGAATTAGCTAGTAAGTTGAGGAAGAAGATAATTTCTCCGAAGTCCTACTGGATTATAGGAAATCATGATAGTAGAAGTGGAGGTTTTGAGGTGTGGGAGAAAATGGTGGGTCCTAGAGAGTTTCATGATTTTGCTAATGATATATTGTTTATTGGATTAGATTCTTGTATCCCTGATAGAGATGATGGTCGTTTTGGTAGAGAAGCTCTTGATTACACAAAGAAAATTTTGTCCAAGTACAGCGAAGCAAAATTAAAGCTTGTTGGATTTCACCATCATTTACTGCCAATCCCTAAAACTGGAAGAGAAAGATCAAATGCTGTAGATGCTGGAAATATGCTTTCGATTCTCCTTGATAATGGAATTGATGCGGTTTTTACGGGACATAAACATCATCCTAATGTTTACAAAGTTGAGGATACTATCATCATATCTGCGGGAAGTACTTCAAGTTATAAGACTCGTAGCGGAGGCAAGCGTTCATTTAATTATGTAGAAATTACTCCAGAAAAAGAGATTAAGGTAAAAATACAAGATACAACGGGAAAAGAAATCAGAACTGAGTTAAAAACCATCACCAGACGTTTCCGTATGGTTAATTCAACAGGAGGTAAATGGCTCAGAATGGCTCAGCTCTCTGGTACTGATTTTGGTGCATCCAACAATGACCAGTTTGAATTATTTAAAAAAGGCATGGAACTTGTTGAATCAACAAATCCTGATGTGATTATACATTGTGGAAATCTGACTGAAAAGGGGCGATCAGCTGACTATGAAGCTGCTGTTCAAGCATTCACTCCTTACTCAGATAAATTGATTTTCTGCCCTGGACCAAACGATTTACGAGGGTATGGAGAAACTCTATTATACAAATATTTTGACACAGAAAACACAATTGAAAAAGATGAATCATGTTTCTATGTGTTGAATACCTCTGCACCAGAAACAGAAATAGGTGTTGTAGGTAGAACTACACAGAATCGACTTGTAAGATATGTCTATCATACCAAAATGCAAGCAGAAGATAAATTCCATACAATAGTGATGCATCACCACTTGATACCCATACCAAATACGATAGAAACCTCTGCTTTGGAAGATGCAGGAGATGTATTGAGAATGTTGATTGATACAGAAGTGAATTTAGTCCTTTCCGGACATCTTGGAAGGGCTTATTGTACGCGTGTAGAAAAAACAGCTTTTGTTAATTGTAACACAATTTCTTCTCAAAAAACCGCCTCGATTGAAAACAGTTTTAACTTAATAGATATTTCCACGGAAGGCGCAATAGTAGTTTCAGAGATTCTTGTTCCTTCTGGTTTTAGAATAATTCTAGGTATATTCCCCGGTAATTAAACGTTGAATTTTCTGCTCATTTTTGTACAGCCTTTGACGAAGAATATTTAAGACACTATTGTATGAGATAATTAATGAAGCTCCCTTCCATTGTAAGAAAGTTAAGAAAATTGTCATACTATCAAATTATATTTACCCTTTTCATAATAGCAATGATAACACCTGTATCTCAAGCATACATGGTTGGTAGTTCTGTTAGCAATTTTAATGCAAACCGTGATTCACATACAA
>DAOVER010000084.1 GCA_030668875.1 Candidatus Heimdallarchaeota archaeon | reverse complement strand
TGGATAATGAATTTCCCCGTTATCGTAAGAAGTACAAGGGGAAAAGGATCCATCGAGGGTTGTTCCGTTCTGCTCAAGGCCACCTAATCAATGCTGATGTTAATGCTGCATATAATATTCTGATAAAAAGCGATCCGAAAGCACTACCTAAACGTAGTGTGAACGGGGTAGGAGGATACGTGATGTATCCACTCAGAGTGAGTATAGAGTATCTTCGCTCTATATCATGACCTCTAAGCACGACATGTACCAAGCTTTGTCCAAGAAGACAAATGAACATCATAAAAACAAATATTTTTGTCAATTTAGTTAGAAGAGTTTGGTGGCCGGACCGTGATTTTCAATATTTCAGAGCGCATCTGAAGTTATTTTGAACACGGGATCACTGAGTCCCAAACCCAGGGCCATACCAAGCTAGACCATCCGGCCGAGAATGTTCTAACTATTTTGCCCATCCTTATGTAATTAAGCTTTTCGTTCTTGTTATAACAGCTTAAGCAAATTCAATCAAACATGGCTTTAGTTTCAAGCATTAGCAAAATATCCTCTAGAAGCCAGTTATTTACTTGTGACCATAATTTGTTTGATATAAAGTCAGCTGCAGCTTGGTCTGCATTGAATGGTTTACTCATAATGCTTGGAGGATAAATTGCTCTATCTCTATCTAATGCTCCAAAATCATGACTAATTTCATGCTGAATAATGTTTTCTACCCATTCTTCAGGGATGCTAAAGCCATTTGGAAAATAATCTTCAATATAATTTTCTAGTTCCCGGGACCTAGCAAAATGGAAAGCTATGTTACTGTCGAAAAAGGCAAAGCCAAAATGATCGCTTGTTTGGTTAGAGAAGCAAGATAGAAAATCAAATCCGTTGTTGCTTAAAGATCTACCGGCCATTACATCCCACCCACCCTCTAAATTAAGTAAATCTCCAGTTGTTTGTTTACTATAATCATAAACATCAGGATATTCTGTTGTAGGGGGGTGCCAGTCTAATTCCAATATTGGCATGAGTTTGATGCCTAAATCTTTTTCAAAGTATAACGATGCATTAGTAATTCCAATTATAGGGCTTTTTCTAATGATTTTATCGTCCATCACTTCCCAATTATCATTAAGTGCAACAACAAACACTCTATGTTCATAACTAATTACTGATACATTATCTAAGTAAACATTGGAATATTCTGTAATTTCTGTAAAAATAATTTGAAGTGTGACGTTGGCTATACCTTTAGTATGCTCAAAATAGATTATCTGATCGGTTGATGAGCTTTCAGTTAAGACAAGGCCCATTGTCTGTGGATTACCGTTTATGGCCAAATTAGCCCCAAGAATACCTGGTTTATCTAATAGTATATCAAAGGAAACGAAATGTGCATTTGTTAAATTCATGTTTTGAGATATTGAAACCCAAGTTTGGTTAACCGCTGTAATATTATCAACGTTGGAAATATGAAATGAAGGGCCACTTAGTGGTGACGAGGTTTCTATATCAGGAATAAGCACAGTATCTAGTTTGCTAATCTCCCATCCAGCTGATTCATCTCCAAAATCTCCATTTGCAACTTTTTCTTCCTTCATAGGATTGATTATACTGAAATCGAAATTTATTTTCTTAAACACAGCAGGTAGTTGTTCTCCAAATGAAACAGTAGCTGAATACAAATTATAATTTCCTACATTTAATGCATAGAATCCTTCGCTTGAATTCAGTAGAGGATACAAGAAAACTGTTATGCTATAATTGGTCCTCCCGCTTTTAGTTTGGTTAATTTCCTGAATAGCTGTAATGTTGAAATTATATTCTTCAGAGTATATACCAAATTGGATACTTTCTATTAAGACGTCTCCTCTTCTATCAATATAAATCTCAAAAACTATTTTGACTGGATCTCCTTTTATTGTACTTTCTTCGACAGAAATAATATTCAACTCAAAGTTTGTTGTATTATCAAGAATAGTTTTAGTAATGAAAAAACCGCTTAAACTAACCACAATTAACAACACAAGAAAAATAGAAGTAAATAGAGGTTTCTTGAAAGGATTTTTCACTAACTTAGTAGAACTTCAGCCCAATATATGCTTTTGGAAATATAGAAAAAAAACTAATTAGTTTCCGTTTTTGCCTTCGTGTCTTTTTCTATATCTACCTTTTGACCCATCTTTCTCTCTGTACAAGTTAGAAGCCGTTTGATATTTGCTCTATGCCTCCAATAAATGAAAACTACCATTGCTGCGCTTACTATTAAAGCCCATAGGCTATTATTTCCGAAGAAACTATTTCCACCAAAATACCAGTAAAAGGGCATAGAAATTAGTGTTACAGATAAATTCGAGAGAGACATTAGTTTTGTAAATTTCAAAAGGAAGAACCAGATGATCATAATTATCACCCAAGCAATTGGATTAATTCCTAGCATTGCTCCTGCTCCTACTGCAGCTGATTTACCTCCTCGGAATTTAAGCCATACAGGAAGACTATGACCAATTATTGTCATAAAAGCCACTAAAGCTAGGAAAAACCCCTCATCTAAGGTTAATGGGAAACCACTGGTACTATCGGTCCCAAAATAACTATAATTACCAAACCAAAGATAAAACCTGGCACATAGAACAGCTATTGTTCCTTTGAGCATATCTAGAACCAAAGTTGTCAGCCCTGCTTTCTTCCCAAGAGTCCTCAATACATTAGCGGTTCCCATATTGCCAGAACCGTGTTCTCTGATATCTATTCCATGCCCCAGTTTTCCAATTAAATATGCAACAGGAATAGAGCCACAGAAGTAACCAAGTAATAATAATAAGATTTCATATACTATTTCATAACCCATGATATTAAGGTCTAGTGACTTTTATTTAAAATTTGTTTGAAAATATGAAAATAAGCTAAAGTATCCACTATATGGATGTAAGAAAAATAAGAAGCATGTTTAGGAAGAATTTATTTCTCGACACAGATCATTGTCATTGTACTACGTACATTTTCTAATGCTCGTAGATTTTCTGTAACAATTTTCTTTAATTCATCCATTGTATCTGCTTCGATCTTCGCAATTAGGTCATAAACACCATAGACTACATGGGCTTCACTAACATTTGGAAGGGACATAAGTTGGTCGAGTACGCTCTTTTCTTCTCCTATTTCACTATTAATCAGGATGAAAGCTATTGCCATTTGGATTTCACCAACAAACTATATGTCAACACGTTTAATAAACTTTTTTCAGACATCGACAATTTATGTATAAATCAACGATATTTTATAGCTAAATTAGCTGAATCATCACACATGCTTACAGATGTCTATCCGGAACGATTGAGAGAGCTTGCTAAATCGTATTATTTTAAAAATGACAAGAAGCAATCAAAGAATCTAATAATTTTAGTACATGGTTTTGGTGCTTCAGCTACAGAGACAAGACTGTTAGGAGAATTTCTTTATTCTGAAGGATATGATGTGAAGGGGGTCCTTCTGAAAGGGCATGGAACTAAACCTGATGATATGGATAATGTGAGGTGGGAAGAATGGATTGGTAATATACAAGAAGCATACGATGAATATACTCCTAAGTATACTAACATTTTTGTTGGGGGGGTTTCAATGGGAGGAGCTCTAGCACTGTATTCCTCAACACAGATGAAATTCAAAGCTATTTTTACCATCAGCGCTTTTTATCACTTATCAAAGACATCGTCTTTTACTGCCTGGTTTCTAAGTCTTTTTGGAGCTCACAAACAAAAAAATGAAGAAAGAATTAAATGGTATGTGGAAAATAATCTTTTTTCCTATTCTGAAGATTCTATACCAGCAGCTAGCCAATTGTACAAAATGTTAAGGATATTACACAGGAAAGTAGATGAAATTAACGTTCCAGTATTAATAATTCAGTCTGAAGAGGATATAACAGCTAAACCAGAAGGAGCAGAGGAGCTGTACGAAGACTTGAAAACCAAAAAGGAATTGTTTTTTGTACAGAAAGGTGACCATATCTTGACTGTGGATCCACATAAACAAGAGGTTTTTGATAAAATACTATCGTTTCTTGGAGAAATGGTAGAAAGTTAAGAAACCTTGCTGAAGATGTAATAGCAATTCAAAAAGCCAATAACGAAAGATATTAAAAAGGAGAGAAAGAAAAACGAATAGCACAAACAACGCCTCGATGGTGTAGTTCGGCCAATCATTGCGGACTTTCACATGTGAAAGTCCGCGTGACAAAGCAGGAAAATCCGCAGACCCGGGTTCAAATCCCGGTCGAGGCACCAACTTTTTTCGAATAAAAACTGATTTTTGAAATATTAATCTTATTTGAAATAAATCTCTTTCATGACTTAACCATATCTAAATTAAGAAAATCACATACATACCCTCTAGTACTTTCTAATACAACCACGCCTTCAGCTGGTAATTTCTTGTTTATATCATTAACAATCTTTTTACCCTCCTCCTCACTTCCCAGGCAACTGTGGGCATCATGAATAAGAATTACATTGTAGCCTAATTCATGTGATGCAATAGCATTAGTTTTAATGCAAGCATTGGAAAGCAATCCTGCAATGAACAACTGAGTAACATTTTTAGATTGTAAAAACGGATGTAAATCAGTTTCTTCAAAAACACTAGGTTTCGTTTTGTAAAATATGGGATCATCTTCCTGCAAGTGAATATCAGGGTGATATTTGTATCCACCCGTACCCTTTATCAAATTACACTTATTAGAATGCTGAACAAAGAAAATAAGTATATCGGGATAATTGACGGAACGGGTGGAGTCAATAAGCAAGTTGATGTTGCAAATTAACTCTTTAGCTTTGTAGAGTGGTTTTCTATCAGTAAATAGACCAAGTTGGACATCTATAACCATTAATGCAGATTTAACTTCTGACAATATAATCCCATTTAATAGCATATACTAGTGATATAATAAATTTTAGAAGAAAAACAAAAAGGAGTTATTATGAATTATTTTCCAACTGTCTTCTTCTATTCCTAAAAAACTGTTACACTACTACATATACTTATTTTTATTAATGACGCTATGTGGTGTTTCATGAATTAAAATGGTTCATTTTAGAAGAGCAGAATTAACTGATGTTGAAAACTTAATTAAACTCCGAATAAAATTTCTCTACTAAGCTGAGAAGCTAGATAAAGAAACACCATCTGACTTACTTGAAGAATCTCTCAAAGAATATTTTACTACTTATTTACAGAATGGAGAATTTATAGCTTGGTTTGCTGTAGAAGATGATTTGATTGTAGCAACTAGCGGAGTGTCATTTAGTACCGTGCCCCCAAGTTTTGGAAATGTTTCGGGAGAAGAAGCTTACGTAATGAACATGTATACTTTACCAAGAGCACGAAAAAAAGGTATAGGAACTATTTTGCTTGGAAAAATAATAGAAGAGATAACTGAGAAGAAGATTAAGAAAGTAAGATTACTAACAACAGAATTAGAAAATCATTGTATGTTAAAGCAGGATTCAAAGAAAGTGATACTGAGATGGTCTTAAATCTTAAAGAATGAATTCAATCAAAAAGATAAATTTAAAAAATCCAATAAACTGAAACTGTTGACCACAATGTTTTTCCAAATTGCGGGGATTGCCGAGTGGTCAAAGGCGCTGGACTTAGGATCCAGTCTTTAGTAGTTCGGGAGTTCGACTCTCCCTCCCCGCACCAAATTCCAATTTTTCTCTGAATAAAGTTAACTTTGAAAAAACTCAATTTCTTCACTTTCAATATTGCCCCTCTTTTTTCTTAAATAGCTTGAAGAGAATAGTAATATGTCATAATGTCATCATGCAAACTATTACATGATAACTCTCTGGATTTAGGGGTTGTTCTGGTTAAATTTGATCACAAGCTTGGACCCGTTGTTCTATCTAACAACTCGTCCTTGACTGAGAATCTTCTAATGAAGTTGGCAATTAAAGGTACTTCAACATTAATGAATGGTCTCCCTTATGATTTATCCAATTCACGACGTTTTCGAGGTCTTCTTCAGTTATCTGAAAATTACTTTGTTTACGCACGTTATGAAACTTGGTCAAACTTGCCAGAGACTTTTTAACCATCGTTTTGGTGGGTCCCCTCACGTGCGTTGAGGGGAAGAGGATTATAAAGAAGGAAGAAGTGTACCAGGGAGAGAAGCGATATTGTGCGCAGCATTAGTATGAGTGTTAACTTTTCGTCCACACTTTTTGCAAGGAGCATGATCATACTGACTTTGGTTGCGAACTAACGTTCCTCCACAACCATAATGAATAGTGCTGGTGTGGTAGGGGGAAACAGACTCTAACTGTACTTGATAACTTAACTCTTGAGAAGCTAGCCAGACAGCTTTCTTGTAGATTAAGAGATTATCAGGCATGGTGTAAATAGCTTTAGCTAATGCTCCCTTAGTACCTGAGGGGTCAACAGTTAACTGTTCGATCTTCAAGATTTTACACTGTTTCTTCACCATAACTGCCGCAAGAAGGTGGGGGAGAAGACGAGTAAGCTCGCGAATGATTCGCATACGACGAGTATAAACTCTATTGAGCTCTCCTTGCAACTTACAGAAACCAAGAGCGTCTCGAACTTTACGTTTACGTATCAACCCCCGATGAAGTGCAGGGAGAACTTTAGCAGTAAGGTGAGTGTAACGTTCTGCTAGAAGCAAGATGTCTGGGGGGAGAGAAACAGAGGTGTTGAATGCTACCATATGTGCCCCTAAGCGATTAATATCTAGACCCAGAACAGATTTTTTCCTTCCGGAAATTGAGGGGAGATAGGTATGGAGAAGAGTAGAGGAGTGGAAACAGTCCATTGTTCCCTCGAGCACTACATCCACTCGAGGTTTGTAACTAGGTGCTTGACCACTGCTAACTTGGAAAAGTTTGAGCTCTGCACCATTCTGGATATATTCTCGTACTTTAGAGGGGAAAAGTGCTTTTGTAACAAGTTTCTTCTTCCCTTTCTGAGGAAAACCTAGTTCGGTCCATCCTTGTTTATTAATCTGGTCTGTCAATTCCTTTGCATTCCCTTGTCGGGTGATAACATAATCTTTTTTCATTAACAATTTTATGGGTAATCTTCCTTTCTTTTTCTTTTTAAATGGTAATGGAACAACTTTTGCTACTGGGAGACCTTTAACTAACTGAGGGGCACTCTGCATGAAGTGGTCAAAGAGTGTGAAAACAATAATCAGCCTGACAGCTGAAAAAAGTTTTCGGGAAGGTTTCCCAATTATCGTTGCTAGTTGTTCTGCTAATATTTTGAGACTTTTCCAACGAGAAAGTTGAGGACTGTTAATCCACGAGGCGAGAAAGGGGACAACGACAGCTTGTTCGTTCTTCAGTAGTTTAAGTTTGGTTAAAAAGGCTTGTTGCCTTTTAGTTATTTTGGGAATAGTAACAAAAGCATTGGTGTAAAAGAAAAGTGTGTCATCTATCGCCTGTACTATAGCTTGTTGTACTATTGAAGGAAGGAAAGAATTGAATTGTAAATGGTTGGAACTATACATTACTTTCTTTTTCTTTCTCCAATATCCATCTGCTTGTTGTCTAGCGCTGGTTAAGAGGTTGATAACGTACCTTCTTTTCAGTTTCTAATAGTTCCCTAAACTGCTTTCAGTATAAGGTGATCTACCAAAAATCATCCATTCTACAAGTTGTTGAGGATTTTTCATGAGAAAGTTTAGCAACCCCTGCACTTTCTGTTCCTTATCTCTTTTCCCTTTGATTGCTATATGCAACCAATGGAAAGCACTCTCCGCTATATTAGGACTTTTCCCCACTTCTTTACATAGTTGGCGGGTGAAGAACCCTTCCTTAGGATTGGATCTAAACAACTTTTCAGCCCTCTTTACTATTTGCGGAGAAAGAAGGAGCAGTTGCTGTTCCTCTAGCTTTCTTATCCTTTGGTTAATCTCTTCTCGTTGGTGCTGGTCTACACATTTTAGCGCCACCTGGTAGCCCCGCATCACCGTCTTTGAGTGAGAGTTGACAGCTACTTGTGTTTTCTTTGTTGCTTGTGAGACCATCGTCTTCACCTACTTATCCACAGAATGGTATATAAAGGCGAAGAAAAGTCAGCTAGGAGGATCTTTCCCTCTCCTTTGTCTATGTAATCTTCCTGCAAAGGAGGTTACCAAGGCGATCATATCTTCTATTAGTTTTTCTTCCTTGGTAGTTTGTAATTGCTTATGCATAGCAATGATGTTTGTTGAGAATGTTTGGCAATAGTGTTTGATCACTTTTGTTCCAAACCTTGCCAATCTATCTTCATAGGTGCAGATGACAGCAAAAGGGCTAGTTGTTGCCACTTCATTCAATAGATTCTGTAAACCTTTTCGTTGTTCGTTCATCCCTGAAGCAATATCAGCAAACATTTTTCCCATCTTCCACCCTTGTTGTTTAACAAA
>DAOVER010000051.1 GCA_030668875.1 Candidatus Heimdallarchaeota archaeon | reverse complement strand
AAAAGAGAAGTTTGTTTGCTTTTTTCAATTCACTTTTTATCAAAAAATTTGCTCGATTATAGAGATTTTTTGCTTGATGACAGATTCTGCTCAGTGCTGGATGATACGTCACTTCTATACGTTCTGCACGCAGTACCTTTGTCATCCTTCTTTAACCTAGAGTTCACTATAAAAACACCCGTACTATCTCGAAAATGTTACTAGATTTACAAGCTAAGAAGACAAAAAGAAAAAAGCATATTATAATAGAGGAATTTAATCTTTTAATGATTTGAACCATTCAGGCAATCTAATGTCGCTCAATGGAACACTATCACCTGGAAGATAAGGTTTGATATCTAAAACAGGTGTACCATCCAAAGCATCAATTCTATCAATGAATAATTTATTATTTTCCACCTTTAGGAGTTTTACCTTTGTAAAACCAATTGGATTGGGCCTTGAAGGACTTCTGGATGAAAATACTCCTGTCTCCACGAGGTTATTTAATCTAGGTGGCTTTACTAACAGTGTTGCTCTATTCTTAGGGGTGTCTCTCATGGAAATCCACCACAATACAATGATATGCCCAAATTTCTCAATATGTTGCAATCCTAACATGTAGGGTTCATGAATTTCGATATAACAAGAATCTTGATCGATTTTTACTTCTCCTATCTGATATACACCAAAAGAACTCATGATAATCAAATAACTAGAAAAGCATTACCATTTGAATTTTTCTTTTTATCTTGACTTCTAATTTGTTACTCAATATACTCGTCTAGTGTGGTATTTTGTTTGTTCTTATTGATTACTTTCTTAAAAAAATCCTCTTCAAGGCTCATTCCCGCCTTCTTAAACATATATTTGGGAATTGCCCCATGGTATAACTTCAAGTTTTCTCTTTGAGTTAAAAACTGAGTTTCATAAAATACTTCCCACAAATCATCGGCATTCAACAAAAGATATTTCTCATCTAAACGATCATCAAAAATGCTAATAGCGAAATTTCTGACTTTTTCTATTATTTCCTCATTGGTTTTACCTGAAAAGGTAGGTATTTCTGATATATCTACTCTTTCAGTTGCTAGATGAAAATCCTTATCGGTGAAAATCAGAATCAAGAAGTTATGGTATCTTTGTGAGATGTACTCTGCAATCATACTTCCAGTATTATGTTCAGGTAAGCATGAACCAAAAAGAATCATCTCTGAGAGAGGAGTTAATCGCACATAGGCTGAAAGTTTATAGGATTCCGAAATAACAGCATTTCCTCTTTTCTTAACTAAACTCCCCAATTCAGAGCAACCAGAAGTAATTTCATAGGATTTGTTCTGTAATAAACTAAAAGCCTTTTCAATGAAAACTTTAGTAGCATCTTTATGTCTTTTTGCAGCTTCAACATAATCTGAAGCTGATCTATTACAAAAACTCATCTTACTATTGTCCTCCATTAGTGAATTTCTCTAAAGTTAGTTGAGTTTTTGAACCTATACTAAGAAAAGGAAGAGCTCTTTTTAATACAACTCCGATGGATTTTAGTTGTTGAGGTCTGGTTACAGGAACTTTTTGCTTTTGAAGGGATAATATTCTTTTTGCAGAAGTTGGCCCCAAACCTGGAACTCGTATTAAATCTAGATATGATGCTTTATTTACATCTAACGGAAACATATCATTATTACGAGCTAAAGATATTTTAGGATCAATATTCAAAGGGATAAAACCAGAATCATCAACTACCGACTGAAGTTCAGTTGAGGAATATTTGTAAATTCTATAAAGCCAATCAATCTGATACAACTTGTTTTCTCTCAAGAAAAATTTTTTTGGGAGAGGTTTATCGTCATTCAAAGGTAAACAAGTTGAATAGTACTGTCGTTTGAAATTCGAATCATCATTATAGAAAGAAAAAACACAGTCCAAGATTTCTTCATCTGTTTCTTCCGCACCACTAATAACATATTGTGTTGTATATCCAGCAGGAATCATGCCTTTAGATCTCAAACCTGGTAACCAGTTCATTGGTTTTAGAATATCATTTTGATAACTTTTGGTAGAACACGTTTCTTCAAATCTAGATTTATTAGGTAACTCCACATTTATACTAACACGATCGGCAAGTTCCGATATTCGACGGAGTTCATCATACCCGATTCCAGGTAAAACTTTAGCATGGATGTAACCACCAAATTTATGCTTGTTTCTTAATAGGTGAAGCGTATCGTGGATAATCTCTGCTTGGGTTGTTGCACTTCTAACAATTCCTGAACTTAGAAAAAGACCCTCTATATAATTACGCAAATAGAAACTCATAGTTAGATTAGCTAACTCTTCAGCTTCGAAAGAAGTGACTGGACGCTTAGTACAGTTAGTATTTACTGTAGAGTTTATACAGTACTTGCAATCATGAATGCAACCATTGGTCACTAAAACTTTCAGAAGAGAGATGCATCGTCCATCTGGAAGAAAAGAATGGCACACACCAGCCTTTGTAGCCCTACCAATAGAATCTGGAGTATGAGAACGGGGAGTGGAGGAGGATGCACAAAGATCATACTTTGCTGCTTCTCCAAGTATGTTTAACTTTTCAACTGTACTGGGCAATGACGCTCATAGTTAATATTTTTTTAAGTATAAAAGCACCTTACAAAGTAAGTAGAACTAGGAAGATTGCTAGAGATAACAAAATTTGGCTTCTCTGATTTTTAAATTTCAAATTTTAATTCAACAAAATGCGCAAGTTTCAAAGCATCTGAAAACTTCATCAATAACTTCGTCGAAAATTTATATTTTTTATTCTTAGGAATGTTATTCCAATAAGCATAACTTGAAATTAACCTAAATTTATCTGACCAGTCAGGTATCTCTTTTTCTGGTTTGTTTACCGCTAAATACCATATCCATTCAGTTTTACCTTTCTGAATTGATCTTTTGTTAGCAATGCGCATACTACGTTTTGACCCTATATCAAATACGATCTTACCTCCTAGAAAATTCTCTGCTAGTTTCTCCAATAATGATACGACTTCTGATTCTCTGAAATACATGAAGAGTCCACCAGCTAAGAAAATTATTCCGTTACCTATTGTAAAATCAATCTGAGATAACCAACTTTGGTCAAGTACAGATTTCGTGATGAATGTATAATTCTCTGTTTCCTCAACAAATTTGCGTTTAAGTTTAATTGCTTCAGGGAGATCAAGATCATACCACCTAGCAGTTGAATCATTAATTCTAAGATAACCTGTATCCATTCCTGCTCCGAAATTTACCACTGTAGACTTTGGAAAAATCTTTAGGTTTTCTTTAACTGCCAAATCAAGTTTTCTAGCTCTGTTAACAAAGGTTAGATCAAAATATTCCGTAAATCTTGGATAATAATCTGAAGTGTCAATGTCTATTTTTGTGAGAATTTCTTTAGATTTGAAATCATTAAGAAGCTCAGGAAATTTTTCTCCATATGTAGCTCTACCCCATAAAGGTAAAATCATTGTCTCTATGATTTCACTATCAAGCTTGATCAATTTGGTCATCTATTAACTGATTTTCACTGCATTTCTTAATATTTGCTGAAAAAGAACGAAATCATAACTTTTAAAATTAGAATGAAAAATGTGAGATTAACTGACGAGATGTCCACCCGGGAATTGTTAGGTGATTAAAATGACTAAAAGTATGTATAAGTATATTGGAGATTTTTGGAAAAACCGTAAAACTCCAGAATTCAAAGATCTGATGCTCCAAAGAATTATTCAATGGCGAAGAGAGGGGGCTACTGAACGTGTTGAGAGGCCTACAAGACTGGACAGGGCTAGAGCCTTAGGCTATAAAGCTAAACAAGGATACGTTGTTGTTCGAGCTCGTGTAAGAAGAGGAGGAAGGAGGAAGCAAAGACCAGTCAGAGGAAGAAAATCTCGAAACATGGGTGTAAATAAAATCACACCTAAGAAGAGTATTAAGGTTATCGCAGAAGAAAGAGTAGGTAGAAGATATAGCAACTTAGAAGTCTTAAATTCTTACTGGGTAGGTCAAGATGGAAAGCACAAATTCTTTGAGGTTATCCTAATAGACCCACAACATCCAGTAATAGCAAAAGATCCCAGAACAAGCTGGATTTCATTAAAAGAACATCGCGGAGATGATGTTTTCTACATTAAAAATCCAGTACATAGAGGAAGGGTTCATAGAGGTTTAACAAGTGCTGCTAAAAAATCTCGTGGTCTTCGTACTAAGGGATACGGAGCAGAGAAGATTAGACCATCACTACGTTCTCATGGAAGAGGAGGAAATTAACCTCACTTCTCTTTTTGTTTTTCACATAATTATACTTGTTCACTATGCAAATATTCATTTTTGTAAAGAGAAGTCTTTTGTTTACTGAAGAGAAATGGATATCATAACAAGCAAACTCACTTTTAGTTTTTCAGTTCATGTAACTGAAGATAAAGAAAAAAACATGACTGCATTATCAAATCTTACAAATGGAATTAACCAAAACCAAGCAATAATTACTGAATCCATATTAGAGGGGGGTTATGGCAACTCCATCAAATTTATAGAAATATCTTTCACTAAAACTGCCGCTATTAATAAAATAATAAAATATATATCTTCAAGATTGTCAGATGAGGACAAGGAATATTTAGGTTCTGAATTCGAGAACAGATTTGATTCCAGAAAAAATATTTTTTTCTTGAGATTTGACAAAAATGCCATCTATGAAAATAAATTGCTTATTACAGATTCAGCAAATATAATAAAATTAGCAATAAGATTAAGGGCGTTTACCAAGCAAGCTAATTACAAATATTTTCTTATAGAAAATGGCATAATTACATAGAATAAGGTTAGAACACCTCAATATCGAAATACAGAATCTTTTTAAATGTCGATAGAGGAGAGAATATAGGTACTGAGGAATTAGGATGGATCGCGAAATTCACTAAAACAAAACATTTTTTGAATAACCTCTGTAGCGTGCCGTATATAGTTTCTAACAAACATTTTGGAGAAGATTACTATGGATAAGAAGAAACAAGTGTTCGAAACCGTAAAACCAATACCCTCATTTCCTGAAGAGGAAGAGAAAATACTTGAGTTTTGGGAAAAAAACGATGTTTTCAACAAAGTGAGAGAAAGTAAAAAAGGTAAAAAGTTATACAAGTGGCTAGAAGGCCCACCAACTGCAAATGGTTTACCTCACGCAGGACATTCACTTACAAGAGCAACAAAAGATGTATTTTTGAGATACAAACTCATGCACGACTTTGATATTCAACCATACATTGCAGGTTGGGATTGTCATGGACTACCCGTCGAACTACAAGTTGAGAAGGAATTAGGTTTTACAGATAAATCTGACATTGAAGAGTATGGGATGAGAAACTTCAATGAAGCATGTAGAAAATCTGTCTTCAAATATGTTAAAGAATGGCACGATATGTCAAGAAGAATAGGTTTCTGGTTAGATTTAGATAACCCATATATCACCATGGATGAGAATTACATAGAGAGCGTCTGGTGGTCACTAAAGGAGATATACAACAAGGGTTTGATGTATCTTGGTTACAAAGTTGTTCCTTATTGTCCTAGATGTGGCACACCGCTATCTTCCCACGAAGTAGGACAAGGTATGAGAGAAACAACAGATCCTTCGATATTCATCAAATTCAAGTCACTAGACTTCGATGATACATATTATCTTGCATGGACCACAACGCCTTGGACTTTGATATCAAATATTTGTTTGACAGTACACCCAGACATAGATTATGTTCAAATAGAGCATGAAGGAGAAAAATTTATACTTGCTGAAACAAATGCTGAAAATCTGTTCGAGGACTATAAAGTTCTTAAGAAATTTAAAGGAAAAGACCTAGAAAGAAAAAGATACGAACAGCTATTCCCATTCATTGTCCCTGAAGAGGAAGCATTTTTTGTAACAATAGCGAATTATGTTACAACAGAAGATGGTACCGGCATCGTTCATTCTGCACCAGCTTTTGGAGAGGATGATGCAGAAATAGGAAAGAAATATGGACTACCATTGATGAATCCTGTATTAGAGGACGGTACTTTCTCTAATGAAATAACTGACTTTGCAGGCTTATTCGTTAAAAAAGCCGATCCAAAAATCATAAAGAATCTCAAAGAGAGAGGATTGCTCTTTAAGCAAGGAACTTACAAACATACATATCCATTTTGTTATCGCTGTGATGGACCATTGCTATATTATTCTACTGAAACATGGTACATTAAAATGTCTGAAATGAGAGAAAAATTAGTTGCAAATAACGAACAAATACGTTGGCAACCTGCTCATTTAAAAGAAGGCAGATTTGGAAACTTCATAAAAGAAGCAAGAGACTGGGCATTATCCAGAAATCGATTCTGGGGAGCACCTTTGCCAATATGGACATGCTCGAATGATCATCATACAATACTAGGAAGTCTAAAGGAACTTAAAGATCTCTCTGGGAAACCGTTACCTGAAGGCTTCAGTTTACATCGTCCATGGGTAGATGAAATAACCTTCAAATGTCCAGACTGCAATGAAATAGCTAGAAGAGTTCCATATGTAATAGATTGTTGGTATGAATCCGGGTGCGCACCTTTTGCACAGTATCACTATCCATTTGAGAACAAAGAATTATTTGATAAACACTTTCCATTTGACTTTATCACTGAAGCCATAGACCAAACTAGAGGATGGTTTTATACATTATTAGCAATAAGTACCGTTCTATTTGATAAACCAGCTTTCTTGAATTGTCTTACCATGGGATTAACTTTAGATGGTAATGGTAGAAAAATGAGTAAGAGTAAAGGTAATGTCATCTTTTCTCAAGATCTTATAGACCAATTTGGAGCTGACGCAGTTAGATGGTATCTATTTTCAAATCCTACATGGTCAAGTGTTAGATTAAAACCAGTTCACATAAGCGATTCTATGAAGAAACTAATACTAACACTCTGGAATAGTTACAGTTTCTTTGTTTCAAATGCAAACGTAGATCAGTTTGATTTAGCTACCCTTTCAGTTCCATTAAAGGAAAGACCAGAGCTCGATCGATGGATGATAAGTGAGTTGAATTATTTAATAAAAACTGTAGAGGAAAATATGGAAGATCTAATAGTTCATCAAGCCGTACAAGCATTTGAGAAATTTGTTTTAGATAAATTTAGCAATTGGTATCTTCGCCAATCAAGAAGAAGGTTCTGGAAAACTGAGCTAGATCAGGACAAAAAATCAGCTTATATCACAACTTATGAAGTGCTTGAAACTTTAACAAAATTACTAGCACCATTTATGCCATTCCTAACAGAGACACTGTATAAGAACCTAGTCAAATCCCTGGATAAGGAGGCACCAATAAGTGTGCACATGAACATATTTCCAAAATTTGACAAAAAACAGGTTGATTCACAGCTTTCAGAAGAAATGAACAAGATAATAGGGCTAGTTACTACAGGACGTAGTGTAAGATCTTCGGCTAATATAAAGTTAAGACAACCTCTTTCTGAATTAATAGTTATAACACCATTTGGTAAAGAGGAACTAATCATGAAGTATGAAAATCTATTCAAAGAGGAACTCAATGTAAAGAAAGTAGTTCTTCAAGAGAGCTCAGATGAAATGGTTAGCTATGTTGTTAAACCTAATTTCAAAGTTTTAGCTCCTAAAGTAAAATCTGCCGTTAATGAGATACGTGTGAAACTAGAAAACCTTAAACCACAAGAAGCAAATGAATTTGTAAAGAAACTCAGTTTAGGAGAAAATATTCTTCTTAAATTAAAGAAAGAGGAGTTTGAACTCACCCCCGAAGACTTAGAATACAAAATAGACGTACAGGAAGGTTTTGCTGGTGAAGAGGCTGAAGGCTATTTGTTGCTTTTCAATTCAACCATAACTGAAGAACTTAAACAAGAAGGCTATGTGAGAGACATAATAAGAAGAGTTCAAACAATGAGAAAAGAGTTGGATTTAGAATATACACAACATATATTATTAACAATAGAAGCTGACGAATTTGGTTCGAAAGCTCTCGAAAGATTTACAGAATACATAAAGGAAGAAACTTTAAGTTCAGAACTCAAATTATCCTTGCCTAAAGATGGCCACATTAAAGAATGGGAATTTGATGATTTCAAAGTTACAATTGGACTCATTCCAATGTGATTTTTCTATTTTTCCAACTCTCATAGAGGAATAGATAAAAGAAAGCAAGATAATTGATATCTGTGGCCGTGATTTAACCGTCCCAGACTGAATAATGATGTTCTCACGACTAAATGAGCCACCATATTATTACGATAAAGTAAATCTTAATTAGCATTTAAGATTTACAATATTTGTGAGCAGAACAACTTCTAATGCGACCGAGATTATTTATCATCAACCAGGACACCTAAAGGGAGTCACAGTAATTCAAGAAATGGATGGTAAAATCTTCACAGGGGGTGGAGAGGGGAGAATCTGTATTTGGGATGAGGAGTTAGAAAAAGAAATAGCTTGTATTTATGCTCACAACTCAGCTATTACTGATATTCAAAGAATTTCTGATACAGATTTATTCATCACTACGTCACAGAGCCTAGAACTCAAGGTCTGGTCTCTTAAAACTTTAGAACTACTACAATCAAAAAAAGCACATTCATCAACAATTATAGGGGCAAAGCCTTGGAGAGATTATATCATAAGTGCGAGTAGAGATCAGCTTCTCAAAAAGTGGAAACTAGAAAACAATAAACTAATCTTGGTTGATAGGATTAAAATTCCTGATTTGGAAAGATTCTTCATCGAAGATGATATTATAATCACAGCACACCATGATGGATTAGTTTCAATATATAGTGCAGAGGATTTAGAATTTGTAAAATATTTATTGATCAATCCTTCAGCAATACTAAAAGCTATAAAAAAGGCATCAAAAGATATAACTGAATTTCAAGGAAGAGACTCTAGGTATATTCTGCATCAGTTCACTAGACTGAATGGTATCCCTGTAACTATCTGCAAGGCTACAGAGGATAGTATCATATTGGGTCATGTAGCTGGGATGGTTTCTATATGGGATAAACAGAAACTAAAGAACAGAAATGTTTTTTTCCCCCATGGTAAAAACATAACGGGTATAGAAATTAAGAACAATATTTTATATTTAAGTTCAATGAGCCCCCATTTAAGGAAAAGTGATTTTCATACTAGACAATTAATTCTACAGAACAAGATAGAACATAGACCTCTTTCGCTTAAATTATTATCATCTAATAAAGTGCTAGCTGGATTAGAATCTGGAGAGATACATCTCTATGATGAGTCACTAAACTTAGTAAAGAAGAAGGACAATATTGTACCAGTTTCTAGTCTATGTATTATGCCTAGAAATATTGTGGTTGCTTCCAGAGATGGTAGAATCACCATTTTGGATATTAATAATCTTAAACAACTAAATGTAAAAAAATTGTACGAAAAATCCATTCAAGGCATTTTCTACTATGATAATAGATTGATATGCATTGGAGACAATTCAACAATTCACATTCTCGATTCAGATATGAAGGTCTTGAAAACTATCAAATTATCTGAAAAACCAACTAAACTTCATCAGGTGAAGAGATACATAACATTAACTCCAAATCTTGTACTAGATTTACAAAAAGATGAAGTTATCAAAGGAGAGATATCAAAAGAAACAGAAAATGAAGTAACGGAAACCAGTCTTTTTCAAATCGACTTCTCTCACGGAGATTCTTCAATATTCATCAATCACAAAAAATTGAAAAACATCAATCATTCAGATAAGGATTCTTACTACCAAGAAGAAATCATCAAAGCTTTAAGAGTGCTAGTAGATTCTCAAAATAATCTGCAATATACCAAAATAAACTCAGCTACTGTTTCATTTCATCAATAAAGTGGGTGAAATCAGGATTTCTCCTTATATTCATGACATATTATTTTTCATGTTTTTCAAAACTAACTTCGGGTATATCTAACCATCCGGAACGTAATATTGGATCAGTATAATCTTCCACATAAACCACCCGTTTTATTCCTACATTGATAATGGCCATTGTACACCCACTACATGGTCGAGTTGTGGAATACAATGTTGTACCCTCGGGACTTATTCCAGCACTTGCAGCCTGCAAAATAGCATTAAGTTCAGCGTGAACAGCGGGACAAATCTCATTCTTTTCTCCAGATTTTTCGTAAAGCTTTGTACAAGTTTTGATTGTACAGTGCTTTACACCTCTAGGAACACCATTATAGCCAGTTGAAATAATTTGCTTGTTATCGTTAACAAGAACAGCTCCAACTTGTCTTCTGAAACAAGTCGATCTTGTTTTCACAATTTCCGCAATCTGAATGAAATAATCATCCCAAGAAGGTCTGTTCAATTTTCTAAACGTGAGTGGTGTTTCTTGATCTTCCATTTCTGTTTCCTTCTGATATTCCTTTAATTATTTTTATTTCTCTAATATCTTTAGATAGCTCTTTGCTTTGTTTACTAATCCTGTTGTATATAAGGGAATCAAAATTATGTCAGTACTGTTTATATCTGTGATTCTAGATAATATTACCATTAGTTTCGATAAAGCTTTATGCTCACATCGAATTATCCCTGTTCCCTCTACTTCATTGTAATTATCAAAAAATAAGCCTGCTCCTGTTGTTCCATTTACACCAAATATTGTTTGGTATTCGTCCCATATTTTAGATTTTATAGATGAAAGGGCAGGTAAATCTTCATTTGATATAACCTGGAAAACAACGTATCTATCTCGAGTGATTACAACCATCTCAGTCATCCTCCTTGATACCATCAACAATATTCGATTTATTGAGCTTCATTGCATTTTTTAACGCAATTAGCAATTGATTATCGAAAACGCTCATTTTGCTTCTGTTGAAGGGGATGTCTAACAATTGAGCTAGATATCTAATCTGAATCCCATTTCTTAGCTGGTAACAGGATTCAGGTTTCATAGTAAGAATGAATTGAGTGTTGGTTGAACCAATTATTTTGAATATTTTCTTCCCAGATCTAATTGCGATGCTTACTCCTTTGTAATCACTTAGAAGAAGCGGAGATAAAATCAGTTCAAAACATTTGTTGTGTTGTTTCATTAAAGAACATAGGGCCTCATCAATTGGTAAGTTGCTAGACATTAGATTTACAGATATATAATCTACTCTCCTATCATGTGCAGCCCACTTGAGAACTTTAACATCATCAGACTTTACAGCTATAATTTCATAGTTATCTCTTAATTCAGACAATTTACGTTTTAGATTTTCTATGGAATCTTCCTCAAGTGTCTTTCTAGAGATTATAATGTGTGTGTCGAATTTCGCAGAAATTATGGTGTCACTTATTGTTTGTTTAAGATTCAGCAAATCAAATTTTTCTTCTACAGTTTTATTACATATTTCGACCAGAGATGTTACAGAATATTCTTGTGCTTCTTCTGAAGTTATTAATTCGTTCACATTATCAAGGTTAAAATCATCTACTGATAAGAGATTTATTCTTAAAGATTTAACAATTTCAGAGAAAAGTTTTAGATTTCTTAGATTATCCGCAGAAACGTAATTTTCACAGGATAGAACCGAATCAGATGTGAATGTTACTGGGTTTTTCATTTACTTTCCTCTGAAAGTAAGAAATTGTTGTTTCTTCAAAAACTTTCTCTCTATGAAGAGGAATTAAAAGAAATGAAAAACATTAAATAGCTAAATTTTGACAGTGCATTAAATCTCAAAGCTAAAAATTAATAAACGCATTGAGATAAAACTCTCTGGTTACTACTAATCCACTCAAACACTTGAACTGGAAAAAGAAAAGGAGACACACTTAAGATGAGTATATATCAAACACTTTGGAAAGATGAAAAAAATAGAACACTTCTTATTAGTTCAATTATTGTAATAGGGACCTTGATTTTAGCCATCATATTTGCATCTCTCCACTATGATACAGCAGGTTTCTTGAGAATATGGTATTATATCGACCAATCTGATAGACATTATAGCTGGGGTTTAGTAATAGCAGAAATACTTCTTTTAGCGCTATTTTACTTCTTTCTGGTGATCTTATTTGGCACTATAAGCGAAATGAGAGCAAAACTTCCTTCTTGGGGTACCTTTATTACAAGCTCAATAATCTCAATTCTAGTCACATGGTTGGTTACATCCATCCGTCCAATAAGTGGAGCTACACTATCTAATTTTACACCTGATATGCAATGGACTATTTTTGGTGTGCTGATTTTTATAATAATTGCATCTATATTCTACATATTCTTTACAGATGAGGAAAGAGCTGATTCATTGAAAAAACAAAAAGGTAAAAAAACCACTAAGAAGAAAGAAAAAGCAGAAGAAAAAGAGAAGGAAAAAGCTGATTCATCGAAAAAACAAAAAGGTACAAAAACCACTAAGAAGAAAGAGAAAACAGAAGATAAGAAAGATTAGATCGTTCTTCTTTTAATTTTTAATTTATTTAGAAAAAGAGTTAGTCGGAAATACTACCCTCAATTAACTCATTAAGGGGTTTGCTTCCGTTCTTTGATACTTTCATGTTGATTTGATAAGACATTTCTGAAAGTATGTTACCACGTACAGATTTCCTTACTCTTCTTCCCTTTCTAAGAACTTTATAACCAATACCACCACTCAAGAGATATTTTTTCCTTCCAGCTCCTTGAATATTTGATCGATGGGGAAAACCATCACGATCACTTCCACCAGTAATAATGAACTCATATGCAGGAAAGCCGATTATATTACCATCTACTCTGTCGCCGATTTTTAAACCTATTAAGGCAGTTGCTTGAGCATCTCTTAAAATTTTTGAAAAGCATTTTCCTTCATTATCACCAATGTTAATCTTAAATTCGAGTTGTCTTGATTTTTCTGACATTTTTCACGCCTCGTAACACAATCTTTAGAGGTTCATTGCTTTACCTAATTACATTTGCAAAGATGATTGTTTTTAACAGTTTTCATATTTAACCAAATTCATTATTCGTATTTTTCCCTACTAGAAGATTTCTAATTAGATAAATGGATGATTATTTCACAAAAAGGAAGATTCAGCCAAATTTAAATAGGGGACAGCTAAAATATACCCAAGAGTAGTATCTGGTGTAATTATGCCCTCACAACCAATTAATATCGCAACTAGTTCTGAACCATCTCTACCAAGGTGCCCTGACTGTAATTCTCTCAAATTAGCTTTTGATTCGACCAGAGGAGAAGTAAGTTGTGGGAGCTGTGGATTGGTAGTAGAAGATTCTTATATAGATCAAACAGCTGAATGGCGTGCTTATACAAAGGAGCAACATATTAATAGAGCCAGAACAGGGACTCCAAAAAACCTTCTAAGCTACGACCATTATGGAACTTTGATTGATTATTCTAACAGAGACATTTTTGGAAACTCTTTATCTCCAGAAAAAGCTAGTCAAATGTTTAGATTAAGAACCTTGCAAAGAAGAGCTGTCCTTCAATATGGAACTGAAAGGAACTTACTAAGAGCTTTGAATGAGATTAAGAGGATTAGCAGTCAATTGAATCTTACTTTGAAAGTAAGGGAAACTGCCGCAATGATCTATCGAAAAATACTCAAAACAGGATTGGTTCGAGGTCGTTCCACAGAAGCTTTAGTTTCTGCAGCACTCTATCTTGCTTGTAGACTACACAAACACCCAGCAAGTTTGGAAGATGTTTCAGACAAAACAAGATTAAGCAAAAAGAAACTAGCTAAAAATTTCAGATTACTTTTAAAACATCTAGATTTGAAAATGCCTTTAGCAAGCCCCGATAACAGTATAGCAAAATTTGCTTCAATACTCAATTTTTCTCCCAAAGTATTAACTGAAGCTCAAGAAATACTCGCAAGGGCAAAAGAAGCAAAAATAACTGTAGGTAAGAATCCCAACTCCCTTGCTGCAGCAGCACTATATATTGCTGCAATTCAAAACAAGACAAAATGCCCACAGAACGAAATTGCTAAGACTTGTCAAATAACAGAGGTTACACTTAGAAATAGATACAAAGAATTCATTCGTGTCTTGGATATAAAAATTAGTTTGAGCTAAAACTAGTTTGAGTTATGAACTTGATCAATCTTTATTCCCTTAATTTCAGCTATTGATTGAAGTATTTCTTCAATATTATTTATTGGTTTTATTAAGTCCTTTTCTTGTAAGAAACCTTCCCAGAAGCATCTATTTTCCACTAAACACAATCCCGTACTATAAACAACCTTAGTTGAAAATTCTGCAATCTTTGTCATTATTTTAGCAACTATTTCTGGTGTAAGTGGGAAAATCTGTATACTTAGTTTATAGACATCTGAAGAAACTGGGAAGAAATAAATCGCTCTAGCGTTTGTTGAATATATACTTAGGATATCGCTATTTTTTGAAACCTCTGACAATGCATTCAATATTTCATCTGAGATTGTTATATTACTAGTCGAATCATGAATTGAAGAGAAGGTTAATTGTTCCAACATATAATCACCAATTATCTACCATTTATTGTTATCTACTATCAATTTGTAGCATTTAAACTCTTTCTTACTGATAAAGCAAAAAGTATTCATAAACATGGAAAAACTAAAAACATCCAATTCAAAAGTTATGTGTGAAAGAAATATATTTTATAACACATAACACACACAAATTTAAAGAAGCTGCTGAAATTGCGAAAGGACATAAAATACCCATAAAATGGATCGATATTGAATACGAGGAAATACAAGCAGATGATTTAGAAGATATTGCACTAGCTAGTTGTAAAAAACTCATTGAAATAAAACCTGAATTGAAGAATAAACATTTTTTTATTGAAGATGCTGGATTATTCATAGAATCCTTAAATGGTTTTCCTGGTCCTTATTCTGCTTATATATTCCAAACAATAGGGAATGAGGGTATTTTAGATCTCATGAAAAGTAAAGAAAATAAGGCAGCGTATTTTAAATCTGTTATAGCTTTCTTTGTTAATGGGAACATCAAACTGTTTGTTGGTAAAACAGAGGGGACAATTATCACAGAAAAAAGAGGAGCAAAAGGCTTTGGGTTTGATCCTATTTTCTTACCTGCAGATGAAGCATTAACATTTGCAGAGATGTCACTTACAACCAAGAATTTATATTCCCATCGCCAAAAGTCCCTTCGTGAAATGTTCACCTCGTTAACCGCCTTCGAGAACAAAAAAATATTTGGTGAATAATATGGCAAGAATGCATGCACGGAAACGTGGAAAAGCTAGTTCAACAAGAGCTTATAGAGATCAAGCTCCTGAATGGATGGCTATTGACAAGAAAGAAATTTCAAAAAAGGTTGAGGAATTAAAAAGGCAAGGTCTTTCTACAGCAATGATAGGAACAATCCTAAGAGACCAATATGGTGTCCCTGGTGTCAAAGAAGTATTAGGAAAGAAACTGTCAACAGTTGTAGAAGAATTAAATTTAAAACCAAAATATCCTGAAGATTTAACCAACTTAGTTAGAAAAGCTATGCATCTAAGAAAGCATCTCGAAGAAAACAAGAAGGATCTTCATAGCAAAAGGGGATTACAATTAATTGAATCTAAAATACGACGTTTAGTTAAGTTCTACAAGAAGAAAGGTATTTTCCCAACAAATTGGAAATATGATCCCAAAACTGCAGGACTTTTACTATAAGATTCGATATTCTTTTATTTTTTAATACATTTTTGTTATCTATACTGTGAATATTATGACAGCTGATGATGAACTTTTTGATAAATATCGAGTGTTAAAGAAGAAAGCTAAGAAAATTGCACAATTATTGGTCAATTCTGAAGAGAACATTATCATAGTTACTTTAAAAGACCCTGACAATCTCTGCGCAACAGGGATATTATTACTAAACCTAAAGGAGCAGAAGATAGGATCTCATGTCATATATGCTAATGAAAAAGTTCACATTGAGAAAAGAATCAAGACGTTAGATTATCGAACCATAGTGTTTATTGGACTCAGTCTTAGTGAAATCCCCCTTGATATTTTAAAGAATAGTGATAAGAAGAGAGTGATAATACATCATGAGCTAACCAAGAAAGAGTTGGAAAAAATATCCAAAGAGAACATAGAAGAATTATCTCTGAAAGGAATAAGCTTACCAACCAATACTGTCTCAAACGCTGGTTTGTGTTACTTCATATCAACGGGCTTCAATGGTGATTATCAGAAATATTCTCACTTGGCCATCATAGGCAGTTTAGCAAAAAAGCAAGTGAACAACAAAAATCAATCATTAATCGGACTAAATGGAATAATACTTGAGGAAGGTAAGAAAGAACAGTTTTTAACTGTGACAAAAGGTACAAGGATTGCTGGACGAGAAAGTCAACCCATTCATCTTGCACTCAAATACTCTATAAATCCCTATTTTCCTGGATTAACAGGAAATGAAAGTGCATGTACTTCCTTCTTATCACGAACAGGCATCACAATGAAAGATCAAGAAGATGAGTGGAGAAACATTGCTTCTTTAAGCTCTGAGGAGACGAAAAAACTTAATGACGGTCTTATTTCAATTCTCATGGAGAATAAAGACCACTCGCTTAGTGACATAAAAAAGTTAATAGGACCAATATACATAATTGAAAATGAATCAAAACAAAACCCAACACGAAATATCGAAGAATTTTTATGGCTACTGGAAGGCGCGTGTCAAATAGGTAAGCATGGTTTAGCTTTAGCAGTTGTTTTGGGGGACAGAGAGAATTTATTTGATCAGCTCAGCAGTAACTTAAGCGATTATCATGGTCGAGCAACACTTGCAATAGATGAAATAGCTCAAAAACCAGAGATAATTGAAAAGAAACAATATTATCGTATAATAAAAGGGGATACGATTTTGGATAGGGAAACAATGTCAGCAATAATTATTTCCCTTATTGAGAGCAAAACGATTCCTATAGATGTTCCAGTGTTGGTATCCCTCAAACAAAACGAAGATACTCATCTTTTTGTTCATGAATCACCTTTACAACAGAAAAAGGGGATAAAACTATACCATATTTTCCATAAAGCGCTAAACAACAAATTGGTAAAGAAATTGTCCAAAGAAGGTGATTCCTTTGAAGTTATTGTTGAAACAGATAATTTTCCTGATTTAATAAAGAACATTGAAGAAACTCTTGAATATCATCACGAAGGAACCAAAGAAAAGAGGGAAGAAGAAAAAGAGAAATCAGGATCCTCAACGAAAAAACAAACGTCCAAGAAATCAGCAAGTTAAGATAAGAATCAAAATAGAAAAAATACAGAATTGAGATGAATGAAGTGAAACTAGATTCGACAAAGGTTCAGATTACAATAAGCTGTATAAATCCAGAACTAGCAGAAATCATTATTAAGGGGTTAGAACCTGAGAATTCTCTACTAGATGATGATACAAAAATAGTAATGAAGAGAGATGGAAGAAATGTTGAGATCAGTATAGAATCCATAGCAAAGGTATCATCAGTACGATACACATTAGATGATATTCTTAATACAATTTCTACAATAGAAAAGGTGTTCCTGTCCACCAACAAACTTGAAGAGAAATAGTCTGTGTAGAGAACAAATTTCTAACAACATTAAGAGAAATAGTCTTCTTAATCATAATATTTAAAACCAAACCAAAGAAGAATGAAACAACTTACAGAGGTTAAATTATTGTCGTCACGAAAATCCACACGTAAAAGTAGAAGTAAGGTTGTAGATAAGTGGAAAGAAAAATCTTGGTATCAAGTAATGTCAGCTGGATATATTGCAGAAAAAACTCTAGGTGAAACACCTGCAAGTGATCCGGAATTATTGACTGGAAGAGTTATTGAAATGGCAAAAATGGGTGTCGTAGATGATCTATTCACTGATATCAATCTAAAAATCAGATTCAGAATAACAGCTGTTGAAGGCAATATATGTAGAACCGAATTTGCAGGACATGAGATTGCAAAAGAGCAAATCAGATCCCAAATTCGCAGAAATCGGTCAAAAATCGAATCTATACAAAACGTTTCCACAAAGGACAGAGCAAGATTAAGAGTATCTTCTATTGTAATTACTCCCATGAGATGTGGAACCAGCACACAAAAGGTTGTAAGGAAAACAATTGGAGATCTTATCAAAACCAGAGCTAAAGAACAAGTGTTCACAGATTTTGCTAAAAACATGGTAAATGGTTCTATTGCTAGAGAAGTCCAAGAAGCAGTTAACAAAATTTTTCCAGTAGTTATGGTTGATATAAGAAAAAGCAAAGTACTTACTTTACCTAGCTAAACGTAGCGATAGCTGCTAAATGCTTTATTTTATTTAGCTGCCGATACTATTTTTATTATATCATTATTTTGAAGTTCGTAATCAGCTCCTATTCTTCTACCAGATGGTGCTAACTGACCATGGATGAAATTCTTAGCGAAATCTGTATGTACTTTTGCTGCAAATTCTATAGCAGTTGTTCCCTTGGGTACTAAATAAGCGTCAGGAAGAACATTTCCTAATTTATCTGCCAATTTACTGGTATCTTCTACAGGATATACAACAATCATGTTAAGTAAATTGAACACAACGTGCGAGAGAATTGCTTGTACACCTGTTGAATCATACTTCATTAGCAGGTTCTCATTAATTTTTTCCAATAATAGTTTTTTTTGTTCCCCTAATTTTTCCTGATCAAGTATTTGGTAAGTAGAATCACCTGGGTTATAGGAGATAGAGCCTTTTTCCTGTTCAGAACGCAGAAATACCTCAGCAAGAGCAGCTGCTGGAAAAACATCTATACTCAATTTTTCTTTCAGCCTATTTAGATTATCTTCAGCATTTGGTTGATCTATCTTATTTGCAACAATGACCACAGGTTTTGCCTTCTTTCTTATTGCCGTAACTAGTTCTGCTAATTTATCATCCCATGTTGAAGCATCATCATCGATTATTCCAACATCACTCACAGCTTCATCAATAGTGTATTTTTTTACTGCAAGACCAGTCAGTTTCTCGTGAAGTAATTTGGACAAGCGCAATTTCTCTGCCATGGCTTTTTTCTTCATCATTATATAATCTCGTTGAATGACAGCCAAAATCCATGCATCAATTTCATTTTCCAAAAATACCACATCATTGAGAGGGTCCCAACTACCCTTATCAATTGGATTTCCTTCAGCATCAAGCGATCCACTAGCATCTACTATATGAATTAAAACATCGGCTTGACGTAAATCATCCAAGAATTTATTTCCCAATCCTCTTCCTTCTGATGCTCCAGGAACCAATCCTGCTACATCTAAAAAGTGGACGGGAAGAAATCTAATCCCATCTTTACACATAGAGTTTTTAGGATTATCTTCAACATCATGAATTTTACATACACAAGGACTGCGTACATAAGCTGTACCACGGTTCGGTTTAACTGTCGTAAATGGATAATCTCCAACCTTTGCATCAACCATAGTTAGAGCATTGAGAAATGTGCTTTTCCCACAACTTGGTTTTCCTACTATACCTACTAACATTATATGAACATAATTTTAATCGAATAAAGGTTTTTTGTAAATGGTTGGGATTTAAGATTCTTGAATTAAGGTAATATATCTCAACCTTTTTTAGATTATCAATATTCACCAAATTATGAAAAGTAATAACCCTGAAGATACTAGTGAAGGTAGGGTTGAGGAGGAAATTGAAGAAGAAGAATTTAATGACGTTTTTCCGTCACTTTTCCGCGATATTAAAGATGGCGAAAAAAGTATTATGGAAGAGGAACTTCGCACTAGCGCTTGTTCAAAAAAAGCAAGAAAATTCAGAGGCCATATACCTGGTGCAATAGATTTCATCTGTAGATGTAAATCAGATCAGGAGGCTGAAGAGATCATAGATTACTTGTTGCGGAAAGGAGAAATAACGGAAGAACACGCAGATAATCTCAAAAAACAACTTCAAGAAAAGGGGCTGAAATATTTCGGAGAACACAGAACCCCAGGTTATTACGAACGATCTTAATTTCTTGTTTAAACACCAGTTGTTCTTTCAATTTTAAACAAAACCAAACAGCAAGGATAAACTCATAGAATAAAGAAAGAAAAAGGGTTATTTCTTTCTATATGCAATTTCTCCATTAATGAAAGTAATTTGGTTTTCTGCATAGAAATTCTCTAATGGATGTTCAGTCCAAACAACTATGTCTGCATCTTTACCTGGCTCAATACTTCCAATTCTAGTTGCCACCTTAAGCATTTTAGCAGCATTTATCGTAATTGCTTTTAGTGCTTCATTAATAGGCAGCCCCTCCTTTATTGCCATACATGGAAGAATTTGGAAATGACGAAGTCTTGTAAAAGAATCACTTTGTATTGAGATTCTAACACCAGCTTTCCAGAGTATAGCAGGAGTTTCAAAACTAATATTGCGTAATTCAACCTTTTCAAAACCTACTAATGAAGGTCCGACAGAAACTGGAACGCCTTTCTTTGCAATGTAGTCAACTATTTTGTGACCTTCAGTTGCATAACAAGCATTAAATCAATGTTTTTATTAATGGACCTGATATGAAAAGGTATTTATGAGAAATATTTAAGAGTCCTAACAAATCTATTACACTTGATAGAAATGCAAAGGCAATCCTCGTGGTTTATTGCTTCAAAAAGAGGAACAATAGTTATT
>DAOVER010000036.1 GCA_030668875.1 Candidatus Heimdallarchaeota archaeon | reverse complement strand
AGCACTTTCCTATATAAACTCGTAGAAAAATGGAAGAAAATTGGAGAGGTATTAACCATCACCACCTCAACATGCAATGGGGGACAACTCAGAGACTTCTGGCAAGATTGAATAAGATTTTAATCATCTGTTGCTAACGGTTTCACCTTTTTCAATAATAATAGAAGATGGGAAATCTTCTAACCATTTTAATCCTTTAAATGGAACAACAGCAAGTTTAAGCTCCACATCGCTTTCAGATATATTTTCTATTGTAAAACTCAGTGAGTTCTCAATTCCCATAACAATATGGTGAGATTCCAACCTAGATTTGATAGAGATTTTGTTTCCATCTAGTATCCTTTCTATACCAGAAAATCCCCATCCGTATCTATCAACTTCCATAGATAACTTATCTTCCCCAACTTCAAAATCGTAAGTAAATACTTCCATTCCATCGTTTATCTCTTTATCAGGAGCTTGTTTTAATTTTCTCTGAAAACAGCTATACCAATCAGGATGTTTCTCAAACCATTCTTTTGCTAATGGATTTTGTAATATTCCTGGAATGTAATCTTGCATATACACACTTGTTTCAGGAACCCAGAATAGTCCTATTTTCTTATAGAGTGGCATTGCTTCCATATTTCCTGACCACGTGTGAAGATCAACTCTGAATATTCCTTTCTCTTTTGCAACTTCTAAAGCTTTCAGAAGCAAACGCTTTCCAAATTTCTGACCAATAACTTTTGGATGCACCCCTAGTATACTTATATGAGCAGCATTCTTATCTCTCCAATGAGGGTAAAGACCACAATATCCTATTGGATTTTCTTCTGGATCTACAGCGATTAAATCTACGATTGCTGATGTCTTATCCAGCATGTCATGAACACGATTTTCATCATAAGGTATTCCACCTGTAAAACCCCCAGGCCAAATCTCATTGAATGCATTAAACATTCCTGCAATCTTTTTAGCCATTGAGGAGCCATAAACTGTGATTTCGCCCTTTTCTTCCATAATTTATCCACCTTAAATGAAGTTCCAATTGTAATATAAGTGGTCACTACATTTATACTTGATGGGCATAAATGACCACTAATAGGAGACTAATTTAAACGAAAGTCTCATCGACATTTAAATAGGTGCCCAAAACCAATTGGTTAATTTTAGCTGCTAGTTATTCCTTTTTCTCTTTATTACTATTGCCGCTACAAGAATTATTGAACTTATCAACCCAATTGTAAAACCATTAGAAGTATCCACTTCTTCTATTTCTCCAGCACTGAAGTAATAATCACCAGTTAGAGGTTCAACTATGTTGCTCATGCTAAGAAAATCTTGACTATCTGGTATTATTATCGACGATTCATTCACATAATTTATTTGTATGTGATAGCCTATTGTCGCATTTTCTTCTTGTGTGAGAACATAACTTGCACTGAATGTGTCACCTACTCTTTCCATCAAGATGGCATTAGGGTCACATATAAATTGAGGAGCTAATTCACATACAAAGAGCCTTAGGGAGTGTAGATTATCTGCATCATAAAAAACTACAGTGACAGTCATATTTTGTTCCATCATCAGCGGATCTGGAGAGTGTTGAACACTTGTTATACCATAGTTTGCTGAAGCGTTAGTAGCTTGAATACTAAAAAAAGATAGTATTCCAAGAAGAAATATTAGAGATATTATAGTTGTTTTTTTCATTTTCATTTTAAACAATTCCTAAGATAAATTCTATTATCAGATATATTCCTACGATTATCATTATCACTCCACTAGCTATTTTAATTATCTTTGTTGCAGATTTCATTTTTTGAACTATAACATCTTTCGAAGCTATAATTAGTAGAGTAACACCTATCATTAGTAAAATAATTGTTAGTGCAAAAGCGAGATAAGCAAAAATCATTTCTGTTACAGTTTCCAGAGCAGATACTTGTAGACTAAATCCTAAAAATATTGGAGCATTACAACCAAGTGAAGCTATACCATATCCTAGTCCGTAAAGAAAGGTTCCTACTAGAAGTAAGAGTCTTACTAACATAGTATTTTTCCGGTTTCCACTGTCTCCACTAACTTTCATTTGTTGTTTATGTAATCCTCCTAATAGTCTAGAGAACGAAATTTCAAAATTGGTAAACATAATTGCTCCAAAGATAAGCAATAACCCACCTATTATTGGAAGCGCATATGATACATAAGGGATAATGATGCTTCCTACAGCTGTTATAATCACTCCAAAGATCAGATAACTTACGAGAATCCCTAACCCTCCACTTAATCCTACTAGAGGGTAGAGTAAATATCTACTGTACTTCTTATGTCTTTCTTGTGGTTTTTCTTCTTCTTCTTTTTCATCTTCTTTAGTTTTCACATTTATTCCTAAAAGATGGGCAACATATCCTGGAAGTAAGGGGAATGAACATGGTGAAAAGAAAGAAGTTATAGCAACTATTACTGCGAATCCTATAATGAAACCTTGGTAACTTGTAATTTGAACTCCTTCTCCTTCTCCCGATATAGCTATGATACACTCTTCTTTCAGAGTTTCAAAAGATACAGCTCCTTCATTTCTGTAGGTGATTTTTCCCTCTCCATCGATAACAATTATGTAAGGAAGAGAGCTAACACCATATGCCTCCATCATCCCATCAGGTATGATTGCTACACTCCATGTCATATTGTGTTCAATAGCATATTCTTCCAGTTGTAGTTCAGTTGTGAAATTATTTGTTTCAATAGAAATCACTTCTATCTTTCCAGTTAAATTGGCATCAATTAATAAATCCGCGAGTCGTGGATACATTTCTTTACAAGGTACGCATGTTACACTCATAAAATCTAGAATTAGATTCTTTGGTTGGAATGAAGTAATATTAAACTCAGAATTATTTGTATCAATCAGAGTATAATCTGCAGCGATACTTGTTCTAGAACCAGCAGATTGAATTATGAAGTAGGCACCTACTCCTCCACCAATGATTAGAATGGAGATAATGATAGTAATAACCTGATTCCTTTTCACGTTTCCAGCAGTTGTATACCACTTTATAAATATTAAGAAAAAACAGAATTGAAGAAAGCAAAGAAGAAGAAGAAGAAGAGATGATTATCTCTTTCTTTTTCTAAAGGTTAAACCAATTACAATAATAGCACTTATAATAATACCAAGTGTTCCAAAAGAAGTGTTTTCTGGATTATCTTCGATAATTAGTTCTAGTTCTACTATGTTACCTGCAGCATCGATAACTTCGACCTTAATCGTGTACTCAGAAGGTTGGCCATCTACATAAAACATGCTATAAACAATTGCTTTCATGTGAGTAATATTATATTCAGAGAAAACAGCTGTTTTCACTAGAGTTGTTCCTTTGTGAAGATACATATTGGCTTCAACGATTAACAAATCTTCAGTTACATCTAGGTAAACTTCTACATTGAATTTATTTTCATCTACAATTGTAACATTATAAGAATAAGCGTTGATAACTGGTGCACCTGTGTCCACATAACTAGTTAGATTAAGCATGAATGTCTCTATCGCAGAATTCTCATAATAATCTTTAACTTGTATTTTGAGGTCTACAGCATTGTGGCCGTACAACATCATTGGATCTAGACTTACATTCTGGTTTATCAAATCATAACCATCTTTCACTCGCAAGCTTAAATCGTATTGAATAACATCATCACCATTGTCTAAAATAAGTGTAGCATCAGTTGCTTTCCAATTATCTGTGATATTTGCATATATTGTTACTTCTGGATAAAAAATAGAAAATTCTGTGCCAGATGTTACAGAAGCCTCTTCAATAACTGGATCAACGGTATCTGCAGGAAGAACAGCTTTTAAATCTTCAAGCATCTGTGGTTTCCATTCATCTAAATAACCTGCTTTGCTCCAAGAGATTGTACCATCAGGATCAACAGCATAAAATGTTGGAATTCCAGAGACCATGTAATCATCTTGGATAGTATCACTTGCATTGAAGGAGACTACCCAATCCATATCATCACTCTTTCTAGTTTGCTGAACTATTTCTAATGTATCACTTGGGCTTTCATCTATTGAAATCATAGTTACCACATCTTGAGGGTAAATTGAATAGATATCCTGAAGGAATGGTAAGGAAGCTTTACAAGGACCACACCAAGTAGCCCAGTTGTCGATAAAAACAGTTTTACCTTTAGATAATAAGGTACTTAGAGTGTATGAAATATTAGTGTCAACATCTCTTATAGTGAAATCAGGAGCAATTGCACCAGTTTGTAGTTCCTGAATTGTCTGTTCAACAACAGGCAAATTTGTTTCATCTGAAGCAATTACGTCATTTCCTATAATTAAAGGTAATAGTATTGTAATAAACACAAAAGCAAAAAATATTCTTCTCATGTCAAATTTCTTAAGCCAGTGATATTTTAATTTTTCTTAAATGAATAAATTAATTTATCGGCCACTAGTTTGTTTAGTCATATTAATGTCGAAAGAAAAAACAGTTTGTAATAAGAAAATGAAACAGAACTTTACAGCCTCAAATCAGCGAGTAGCATCAAGAGCATTTAAAAACGTTGGTTTTAAATAACTTGATCGCCATATAACATTGGCTGTGAGTTAATGTTATATAATTCACAGCCTTCCCTCCCTCCTTATCAGGAATTTTTTATGAATCGTACTAATTGATCCAAAATTTCTTCATCAGGATTACTACTTATCCTCCATAGGTCATCTAATTTTAGTTTAAATAGCGCGAGTAATTGTGGGAGGACGCGCTCCCTTATGCATAATAGAATGAATTTTTCTTTGAAATTTATTTCTTCTAGAAGAGCTTTTACTGGCTCGTATAGACATCTTTTCTCATTTTCCAAAATCCCTATTTCATCTATAAAAATTATATCAGAATCTTTAGATGCTCTGATTGCTTTGGATGCGAACTCAATTGATTTATCTGAAATGATGAAATCTCCAATAGTTATTCCGTTTTGATCATTCTCTTCTTTGAAGTTTCTCTCTTCACCATTCTTTAGATTCAAAAACTTTCTTTTTTCTTGCCCTAAAGTTATTACTCCTCCAAAAGAATATTCATCCTTCAAAGCAAGATAGATATTTTCTAAAAGTGTCGATTTACCAATCTTAGTTGGTCCAGTCATAACTATTAACAAGAGTTAACCTCTGTCGAAATATTCTATTGTTTATTAATAACATCTTTCCAAGATTCTAGTATGTGAACAAAACCTTTTGCTCCTGCATCAACAACGTTAGCTTCTTTCAAAATTTCTAACATTTCTTTTGTTTCTTCTAAGCATTGTTTACTCTCTTCTACTAGGAGATCGATGAACTCGATCCAATCAATATCTTGTTGCTTTAATGTTATCTCGAATGCTTTATCTGAAGTTCTCTTCATTACAGTTAAAATAGTCCCTTCTGTTGGGTTTAGAACTGCATCATATGCGAATTCTGTTCCTTCTTCCAGGGCTTTTGCAAACGTTAATGGTGTAATAATCTGTACTCTTTCCAGGTATTCTACCACTCCAATTAAGAATTGTGAATAAATGACTCCAGAATTTCCTTTCGCTCCTACAAAACTTCCTTTACTTATAGCTTGAAAAATCCCTTCGTTTTCATTCCCATCACTCATATTCTTAACTTCTTCTACAATAGCTTGTATTGTATAGAACATATTGCTACCAGTATCTCCATCTGGAATAGGAAAAACGTTTATATCATTGATATTTTCTTTCTCAGCTTCAATGTACTGTTCACTAAGTTCCATCATATCTTTAAGTAGAAAAGGTTCCAATTTATGTATTTTCTCCATCATCATGCTCACAATATGATGCTCTGTGGAATATTATCGTTTTAGTTCTTAAATGTTGTTTTTTGAATATATGTAATTTCATCTTCCACTAATTTGGAAATACAACACTACCGTTAATTTAAAGAACACTACTATTAGCAAAAAGTTGTAGTGGTGATATAGGTTGAATATTCCTGAAGGTTACTGGGGTATATATAAAGATAAAAAAAACATGCCGTTAGAAAGGTTTGATCCTTTTCGAACGATAGTCAATGAATTTGGAACAAAAGTAGGTCATATTACACAATTCTCTCCTTTGAGGGGTAATAGACCATTTGAGCATCAACAAAGTGATGATGAAGATGAAAAGGTATCTTCGCCCCCAACTGATTCTTTCTGCAAGATTATCAAAGGGGAGCTACCTGCACTAGTTATCACTAAACAAGATGAAGAAGGAGAACATCCTTTCAGTACATCTCCTGCAAAGATGAATCTTCAAGATAATACAGCTATTTCGATTGTTAATTTGTTCACTCCTATGGCTCGAGTATTGTTTGAACATACACAAAAAACTAGCATGGAAGCTTTGCAAGATAGAAGCGTTGGGATTGGTTTAGTACATCTTTTGACTAAACACTATGACACACTTTCAGAAGCTCCAATTGACGAAGTATATTCGCTTTTAAGAACAACTCAATTAGCACATAAACGCTCAATTGAGGCACTAAAAGAAAGATATAGCAAAGACCAATTTACCACATTGCATTTCTTCAACATTGGTGAAGAAGCTGGAGCTAGTATTTGCCATTTACATTCACAAACTTACATCTATGCGAACAATATAGGTCATGGATGGACATCTTTGGGTTTTCTTAGTGTTCCTGAATTCCATAAGAAAGTAATGAAAAATGAAAAATACTGCCTTGCATGTGCTATTGCTAAATATAGAAAAATAGCTAAAGACCCCATTGGTCAAAATCTTTTAATCGAGGAAAGAATTGTTTATGAAAACAAAGAATGGTTTGTTTTTACAGCATTTTCCCCCGAAAGAGATGGACAGATAAGACTGATTCCTAAGAAGCATACATCAAGATTTACAGAATTAGATGATAATCAACTTAATTCTTTAGCTGATGCACTTGTAAAAGCTAATATTGCCTTAGATGAGTTCATAAAGAATTCCCCTCCAAACATGCATCTACTTCAAGATAGAAATATCTTGATTAGACAAGAAAATGAAGGATATGATTCAGGTATGCATATGCTGATTGACATTATTTCCATACAAAGAATTGGAGGAGCAGAAAAAATGGAAACTTATCGTATAGCAACAATGTTTCCTGAAGCAACTGCACAATTTATGCGACAAAGCTTAATAGACAAAGGTTTAATGTCCAAAAAATGAGGATACATTGAATGACAGAAACTGAAAAATCACCCGTCATATTCATACTCCATGCTTATCAACCTATCACTCAAACCAAAGAGGTTCTTGAAAGAATAATCGAAAATTGCTATAAACCATTTTTTGAAAAACTTCTAGAAAACCCTTCAGTTAAAATTTCTTTGAACATTGCAGGATGCTTGTTAGAGAAATTAACTATGGAGTATCCGGAACTTGTTAAATTGATTGAAAGAGCAAAAGATAACAATCAAATAGAATTGATGGGTTCAGCCTTTTATCATCCAATTCTTCCTTTAACTAGACCGGAAGACCAAACATATCAGATTCAAAAGCAAAATGTTGCCATTACAGGTATCTTCGGAACAACCCCCATAGCTTTTTTCCCACCAGAATTTGCTTTGAATCCTGAAAATATCCCTTTAATCGTTGATGAAGGGTTCAGGATCATAGTAAGTGCTGCTAATTCGTTGAACTTAACATATGGTGGTATATACCAATTAGATGATGAAAGAGAAATTTTCATTTTAAAACGAAATAAGACTATTAGTAACAAAATCTCTTTTGATTATTATAAGAGAGATGCTGTAAAACTAGAGAAAGAAATATCTCAGAATCATAAATTGGATAAACTTCCTGTGGTGTTAGCAATGGATTTAGAAACCTATGGAGAACACTATTCAAACTATTATCAATTCTTCTTTGAGATAGCACAAAAAGTTTCAACAATTACTTTATCAGAGTTTCAAATTAATTATAATATATCAACTCCTGTAGATTTTCTATATTTCACTTCATGGTCTACTTCTGATGAAGATTATCAGAAACGAATCCATTTACCTCTGTGGAACCACCCGGATAATTCAGTTCATCAACTACAACTTGAACACATGAAATTGCTTGAAAAAGCCAAAGAAGAGATAGAGAATGGAGTTTGGATGGACGAATACCAAGCTGCACATTATTCTTGTCAATTTTGGTGGGCTTCAGGTTTAACAGCAGAACTTGGATTTTGGAGTGAAGAGTTGATTCTTGTAGGATTAAACTTTCAACGTCTTGTCTTGGATAGAATGGCAAATGAGTTAGAAGAGGACTTTAAACAAATGATTTTAAAAGAATCAGAGAATATAATTCATAAAATAGAACAAATACTATCAAAAGTAGGAAAATAAAATGAAAGTAGCATTCATAGCTGCAGAAATTGTGCCTTTTTCTAAAACCGGCGGGTTAGCTGATGTCTCATCCGCTATTCCAAAGGCATTGAGTGATTTAGGTCATGATGTTATTGTTATTACTCCTTTGTATAAGAGTATTGACACAGAAAAAAATGAAATTAAATTAGTTTCAGAAAATAATCTAGCAAAAGTAGGAGAAAAGGAAGAAGTATTTGATCTATATCTTTCACACATACCAAAATCAAAAGTTCCTGTTTATTTTGTTAAAAATCACTATCTCTATCGTGAAGGAGTATATGTTGATACTGATGGTATTGATTACAAAGACAGCCCAATGAGGTTTATTACATTCACAAAAGCTGTTTTTAAAATTCTAGAGAATCTCGAATTCTCACCAGACATAATTCATGCGAATGATTGGCATACAGGTTTGCTACCTTTCTACTTAAGAACAGAATATTCAGATAAGGACCTATTCAAAAGAACAAAAACCATCTATACTATCCACAACATAGGGTATCAAGGGACTTATCCTTTTGAATCAGTTAAAGATGCTAATATTCCAGACTTATATTTTAATGAAGATTTACTAGGCTTCAACAATAAATTAAATTTCATGAAAGCTGGTATTGTTTATTCCACAATTGTTTCTACAGTGAGTTCAAAATATGCTGAAGAAATCCAAACCAAAAAATTCGGTTTTGGACTAGAAAAAATCATAAAAACTCGTAAAGATGATCTTTATGGTATTGTTCATGGAGTGGATTTAACAATATGGAGTCCTAAAACTGATTCTCTTCTTGTCAAGAATTATGATTCAAGAAATCTTAAAGGAAAAGCGGAATGTAAAAGTTACTTACAAGGAAAACTAAATCTGGAAATAAACGATAAACCCATCCTAGGGATAATCACTCGTCTAGCTACTCAGAAAGGACTCTACTTAATTCTCAGAAAGTTTGATGAATTAATGAAACTTAATGTTCAAATTATCTTGCTAGGCACTGGTGATAAAACTCTAGAGACACAATTCAAAAAGAAAGAGAAACAATATCCAGATGATTCCTCCATCAATATTATGTTTGACAATGTTCTTGCACATCAAATTGAAGCTGCTTCAGATATGTTTCTTATGCCTTCAGAATACGAACCTTGCGGTCTTAATCAGATTTATTCAATGATTTATGGAACAGTTCCTGTAGTTCGTAAGACTGGAGGTCTTTCAGATACAGTCCAAGATTTCGACCCTAAAACAAAAGAAGGATATGGGTTTGTTTTTGAGAAAAGCACTCAAAAAGACTTCCTTAAAGCAGTAAAAAGAGCTGTAGAGCTATACTATGAAGAGCCTAATACTTGGAAAAAACTTACTAAGAGAATCATGGAATTAGATTTCTCTTGGAAGAAAGTAGCTAAAAAGTGGCAGAAGGTTTACGAAAAAGCTTTAGCAAAGAGATAGTAGTTTTATGGTGGGATTTCAAACCACTCATAAACATCTTCAGTTGCTGCAATATTGTCTATTCTTTCTAGTTTTTCTAAAAGCCCAATTCTAATTGTTTCTGAGGTTTTCCTAAGATTATACATACTGTGGAGCTCTTTGAAATTGTCATAATGAGTGTTTATCCTATCTTCTGCATAATCTTTAGCAGAATATGTTGAAATCAAGAATTCCCAATCTGAAGCTGATAAAAGAAAAAGTTCTCTTCCCATCTGATTTAATATTCTTTTTAGGATTTCATCTTTTCCATTATTTTTGCGATATAGCTTGATTGTTTGAAGATAGATGTTTTCGCATTCATAGATTTTTTTCCAACACCATAAAGTATCTGGATTTATCCAATTCCAGTGAAAGTTGTTTTTACCCCAAGAACCCTCTGGTAAAGAGATAATTGTTTTATTTGAAGAAGGAAATTTCGATAGATAATCCCCAGTTGTGATCGTCGAGATTTCTTCATCTTCTTGAAATGTTTGGATAATTCTGTCTAAGAATCCTACTCCCTCAGACCACCAATGACCAAACAACTCAAAATCGTAGGGGCTCACAATTATTCCAGCGTAAGAGTTTTCCTCATGGAACTGAACTAATGTTTCCTTGACAATTCCAGCAAAATAGGAGGAGTTCTCATCAAGTCTTTCTACAACTTTTTCTGGAATATAGACCTTTTTCTCACCCAAATCAACTTTTGTTCCTGTTACTCTCCAATATCTATTTCCTGATGGAAAGTGTTTCTTATGGAACTCTAAATAATATTCATCACCTGGAAAACCAATATCTCCTGACCAAACGATTGCTCCTGTTTTATCATCTCGAATAAATATTGCTGTCTCACTAGAAGATTTTTTTGACTTAGCTAGAAAATATGGTTGATAATAAGAAAGAGTTTCGTCTTGTTCAATTATTTCTCGAGTTTCAGACCTTTTCCACAATTGCTGAATAACCTCAATATCTTCAATTTTCTCTCCAATACTTTTTCCTTCATTAAGCAAAGGAGTATTGAGAATTGAGTATTTGACATCGTTCAAACTCAAGTAATGTTCGATTCCTCTCCTTTCAAACTCTTCTCCTGTTATTGGATTTTTCCAGTTGTAACCTGGACGATAAGCCATTTCTGGTATCCAGATACCTTTTGATGGTTGCCTTCCATATCGTTTCTTGTAAATCTCTTGTCCAGCTCTTATTTGTGCATAAACTGTCTCTTCTTTTCCTAGTAGTGGAAGATATCCATGGGAAATTCCACTTGTAATTATTTCAATTGCTTTTTTGTCTTGTAGAGACTTGTATCCTCCAACCAGATCCTGACTGAATCGTTCCGTGAATTGTTCTTTAATAGAACTATATTGTTGAGACCATCTTTTGGACAATTTAGCAAATTCATCATTGCCTGATGCTTGAAATTCATCTGTATCTTTGTTACTAACGTCGATTCTTTCATTAAGATAATTCAAAAAACCTGATTTGAATCGATCATCTGACAATTGTTCAGTTAAAACAGGAGTTAACCCTAAAGTTAACATGTTGGAATAACCTTTTTTTTCAACAAAATCGGTTAACATAGATAATGTAGGGCAGTATGTTTCTGTAGCTGCTTCATAAATCATCACTTCACCATGTGGCCAATAGCTGTGACCTAGAACATAAGGAAGATGACCATGTAAAACAAAAGAAAGATATCCGATTGTCATTAGTACATACTAAAAAGACCTATTCTTTAATATTTTGAAAAGTAGTGAATTTGTTATAAGTCTTGTCTCACTAAAAATAAAATGAAGACAGTTCATAAAATCTTTGACATGATCATTGCTGGAAATTGGTATGTTAATAATTTCATACGAATTGCTTATGATGGTAATAATGCTGACTTCCCATTTTTAGTACTTGGTTTACCTATGTTTATTTTTGCAGTAGTAATACTAAATAGGAAAAAAAAGAGGTTAAAAACTATTGAATTACAATAGATTGTTAGTATTAGTCACCTTTTATTTTTTTCAATACAGGCATGTCCTAAAACTTGTTTGAGTGAGAAAGAACTTAACTAAGAGGAAATGGATGCTTTAATCCTCTAAATTTCAATTTTTCATTTTCTTGGTAAAATATGAATTGTTGGATTAAACTATCAACTTGATTTTTGTACAAATTAGCAATTATAATAGATATTTATATTAATCTGCCCTAAATATCTAAATTCTAAAACATAATTATATGTTTCATTAAAAACTAGTGGTTCTGAAAGATTAAGTAGAGGAAGAGCTTTCCCAGACCAAGTTGATTCTGGCCAATTCGATTCTGGCCAAATCATGCTAAGATTATCAATTTCAAATATCATGTTTTTTAGCGAGAGAAGGCTAGAAACAAGAATTTCATGAAATTCGTTATTTTCTATCCATTTTTCTCCATCATTTATGAATTTTGATGCCATAATCCCATCCTTTGATCGGAAGTCTAAAATGGTCTCATAATCTGTAGAATAGCTTTCATTAAATGTACGAAATGCTGTGAGATCAAGCGGAGCTTGATTTGCAAAAGCATAACCAGAATTAGATCCATCTGGAGGGATAATTGAAGGAACTATTGCTTCTACGTACCACCAACGATTAGTGTCAGAGTCAATCATGTTAGATAGTTGTTCATACACGCTTTTATCAGCATGAGAGACATTTGCTAACAAGAAGTCTACTTTACCAGGTAACACAGTATCATTAAAATTATAAACTAAAATGTCATCTAAACCAGAGATTTGATGGGCTAACCAGTTCAAATCCTCAATAATTCTATTTTTTAGTATTTCATTCTTCTCATAAGTTTGACTGGTTTCATTGAAAATTAAAAGTTGGGCAGCAAGATCCTCTTTTGTCAATCCATTTAGTTCTATCGAAATTAAAGAATAAATAGGTGTAATATCAGTGCTATTTACTAATTCTATATTAGGAACAAAGAAAGAAACAAATAAGACCAAGAACAAGCAAATGAGAGATGTTTTTTTCTTTTTCATTATTGAACTTCCTATTTAATTATGGTTGATGATATAGGTAAAGCGTTGTCTGCAAATTGTTGAAATCCATTGGATGTTGATTATAATGAGCTATAACGTAATCATAAGCAGCATCAAAAGCTGTGTCGGTATTAGAATAATCATTGTAGAAACTTTGACACATTTTTCGTAGAAAAAGACTATTCCTATTATTCATTCTTATATCTAATGGCCAACTAGGATTATAAGCTTCTAGCTCATGCCATGCACTTTCGCTCCACTCACAAGCTACCATCAAATGCTTTTTGTTAGTTAATTGTTGTCCTCTGTAAAGAAATTTCCAAAGAATATTATTTGTAATAATCTAACTGTTGCTGTACAATCTTGTTATAGTGTTAATTGGAGAGATGATTTCCAGCATAGTAATTTAACCCATACAATTATTACGAATGATCAATCAAATAGAATTACAAAATGGTCTTATATTTATCGTTTAAATTCTTTATTTCATATACAAGTCCTAAAAATCAACTCTTTCAACAATTTCTTGATTAAATATCTCCTAACAGGTCTCTCATATAACATGGTGTGTGGATAGCAGCTTCTTAGAACAAAAGCCATACCACATTCTGAACAATAATTCTCTTTTCAGCCTATTTTCTTCCCACATTTCAAACAATAGAACTGTTTTTCTCTATTCCTTTCTTACTTCTTTTCATATATGTCACGATCAACAAATTCTACTATTTCGAGAGTCTTTCTCATTATTTCTTCTCTATCTTCAGGCTTTTCAGCACATACTCTAATCGTCACTCGATCTGGAATTATTGTAGTAAAGATATGGCTACTTTTTCTTTCTTCAAAGACTATTTTTAAACCATAAAGAGTATTAACAATTTTGTTTTCTGTATATTTCTCATATATTTCTTCAAAGAACCCAGCAGCTTTTGAGAGGAGATTATAATTTTTTTCTTCAGATATTTCTTTATTAAGAACATCCCATTGTTCTATGAAAGTAGAGATGTACTTGTGATTATCATCTCGAGCAAAAGAAGAAAGCAAATATAGAGTTGAGGCGAATGGTTCTGATTCATTGGATATAGTGGGATGAATATAATTTCCTTGAGCAGTTGCACCAAAAAGAGCTCTATGAAATTGCATTGCTCTTGAAGTTTCTCCAGGAGAATCATGTGCATATATTGTTGAAACATTATTTTTCTGTAACCATTCTTCTAATGGCCACATTGTTTCAGAGAGAACAACTGTACCTTTATCTCTTCCAATCATCTTGTTCTGAATTAAAATTGCTGCTATTTTCTGGGTATCTATAATTTTGCCATTCTCATCAAAAAATATTACTCTGGAACCACTAGGATCAAAAGCTATTCCGAGGTCAGCTTTCGCTGCAACTACGGTTCTAGATAAAATTGACAGTGAGTTTGGACTAGGGAGAGATTCTGGTATACCTTCCGGTTTGAACGCATTTAGAGTTAAAACGTTACAGCCTATTTCTGCTAAAATATTTGGAAAAACTTCACTCATTGGACCTAGTGCACAATCTAGAACAATTGAAAAATTCCTCTCCTTAAGGATGTCTTTACCAAGAGCTGAGCTTAAAGCTGCTCGATATAAATCATTAGCCTGCTTCACGGAAAGAATATCTGCTATTTTTTCAGGTTTAGAACGAACTATTTCCATCCTTTTTATCTTCTCATCAGAAAAAACATCAGAAAATTGTAATTCTATGCTTGTTTGATCAAAAACACGGATATTGATTTTCTCTGGAGACCTATGTGCTGAAGCGAAATGAACTCCTGCATGAGCACTAAATCTACGAAGAGCAAATTGGAGGACTGGTAAGGAACTTGCATGTAATTCAAAAACAGTTGTTCCAACACTAATAAGTCCTGCATTAAAAGCTCGACTTATCATTCTAGTATCTTTTCTAAAATCTCGAGCGGAAATAACAACAGCATCTTCACCACCCAAATAGCACCCTAGAATAGCACCTAAGGTTGAAGCAACTTCAGGGGATAACTCACTTGCAGTACCAGAAAGTCTGTTCTTACGATTTAATTTAGAATAATCAATACTGTTTATAATTTGCATGCTAGGTAGTAGTTGCTATTTAGGTTTTTTAAGTTTGTTTGAAAAACAGAAAAGAAGAAAGAAAAAGAAATTACTCAGATTTCTTGAACATTTTCCAAAATTCTAAATTTGTAAAAATTGATCCTTGACGCATTTTTTTTGTTATAATAACCAGAACAAAAATCGCTAAAGTAGAGAGTGCAGAAAATAAACAGAATTCGCAATAATATTTTATAACAAATATTTCTATAACTGTTAAGTAGATTGAAAATCCCGTTCCTGCTAATCCTGCAAGTGGCAAGAAAAAACCTAGCCAATATGGATTTCTATCACTAACGGAAAGGAAGAGTAAGATAATTACTGCGATAAAGAAAAGAGTTCCCAATAAACTAACAGGAATTACTCCAAAAAGCTTTGAATAGTCACTCTCATGAACTATTGCGCACTGAAATGCACCCCCTTCAATAGGACAAAAGATCTCTTCTGGGAAGCAATCAAAATACAAGAGATACAACGCATCTAAAAAACCGAGGAGAGAGATTAGTATATTGCTTGCTAGAAGTCGTTTAGCGGTCTTCTGCTTTCCCATTCTACTCATCATTTAATGACAGCATTTATAAACTATGCCGTGAACCTGCTAGTTTGAGAATAGGTAAGGGGTTCAATTTGCCTTTAAAGGAAATTACATGTTCCAATTGTGGAACTAAAGTGAAAAAAAGAGTTTGCGAGTCAATCGATATTTCTGAAGACTCGAAATGTTTGAAAGAGATAATGGAAGGAAAATTTAACTTCTCATATTGCCCAAGATGTAAGACTAAGATAGAACATAAATCGCATGTACTTCTTTCGACTGTAGATCCTCCAAGATGGATCTGGTTAGTTTCAAATAAGTATCAACATCCTCAATATCAAAGTAATTTCTTCTCTGAAATTTTGCCAGCAATTTCAACATCTATTATTGATCAAGAAATGGTTTTTGTTGAATTTGGTAAACCTTGTGAGTGTCTTCAATATATTATTGAAGGTAAGAAACCACAATCTTCTGAAGATTGGTTAAAGCTAGGTAAAATGTATACAGGGGATAAAGCTATAAACTGTTTCAAAAATGCTCTACGATTAAATAACAACATCTATGAAGCCAAAAATTTAATGCACGAAGAAATGGATAAATTAAAATCATATACTTTGTAAGCATTACAAGAGCTTGTCAATGAGGAGTCCTTCTGAGTTTTTTTCTAAACTTAAATAGGTTGTTTTCCGCTTTTCACATTTCTTGAATAACTATCGAGACACCAAAAACAAGTACTTTTGATAATAGTTTCTGTTTTCCTTTGATGCTTAATTACTAATGATTGTGCAACAATTTATATACAGATATTTCGTCAATATATTGATTTAATTGAAGGTTACAATAGTTGGCGATTATGCAAGTGTTAGCAAAAGAATCGGAATCGAATTAGCGAATAGAGGGTATGAAGTGGAATTCTTTCTTCAAACTAATAAGTTCTCAGATCTCCCTGAAAACTACTATAAACTTGGCTCAGTACAAGGTCCTCTAATATTCAACTATGTTAGGACAGGTTTCTGGATATCAGCTGGAAGAATTTTCAAAAAATCAGATATACAATTAGTTAATGGAACGTACCCAAAATGCGTTAGAGCAACCAATACGTGTTTTTATTACAATGGATCAGATCTGAGATTAAGTTCAACTAAACCTCAATATCCCTCATTTGTAAGTTTAAGAGAACTACTGGATTATAGTAAAGAATCCATTTTTCTCCAAAGAGCTATTGATCCAGAACTATTTTACCCTATTGAGGAGATAAAAGAGAAAAAGGAAGTTTACAAGGACAATAATGGTATGGACTACATTATTGGACATTTCGCTCATTCTCCCAAAATCAAAGGTTCTGATAAATTTCAGCAAGCTATAGATAATATTGTTGAAGAGGAGGGCTTGAACATAGAATTTAGAAATAAAACGATACCAAGGGAACAAATGCTTGAAACTATGAATTTCTGTGATTACATACTAGATCATGTTAATCCTATGACAGGCAAAACTTACAATGTTGTCTCTCTAGAATCACTTCTTTGTGAGGTTCCAGTAGGAACATATTATGAAGACAAATACTTTGATTTTGAAGGGATGAAAGATATGGTTCATTATATTGATCCTCAACCTAAAGAAACTGAAAAAGCTATTCTTAACTTATTGAGAAAGAAACCCAAGATAAACAGAGAAGACATAATAAAATACCACGGGCCCGAAACTGTTGTAGATGTTCTGGAATCATACTGGAAGGAATGGGAGTTCATATAATTAAGAAAGATTCATTGATAAAAGAATAATATTAAGAAGAATGAGTTTTTCTGTATATTGTTGAATATGGGAATCAAATGGAAAAATGAAATTCTTTATCAGGATTTAGTCAAGTGGGATACTAGGTTAAGATATGAAGCACCATTTTTTAATGAGATAATAAAGGGCATAGCTAAACCAAAAATCAGAATTCTAGATGTTTCCTGCGGAACAGGCGATCATCTAGTTATGTTTGCTAAATGGGGTTATGAGGGAGTAGGAATTGATATTTCCGAACAGAATATCACTGCTGCTGAAGAGTTATCAAAAAAAAATAAAACTAAAGACAAAATTAAGTTCATAGTTGGAGATATGCTAAAATTAGAAGAATCTCTTGAAGGAGAAAAATTCGATTTCATCTCTTGTATTGGAAACACATTTTCAATCTTCTCGCCAGAAAAAAGAGCCCTTATCTTAAATCAGATGTATAATCTTTTGAATATTGGAGGAAAAATTCTTTTTCAAGTTGTTAATTATCTGCCCCATACAAGCGAGACAGAGTGGTTCTACAAGCCAATTATTCTTAGAGGTAGTAGTGAAGAAATTCAGTACATTGTTAGAATTATGGAGTGGAAGGAAATGAAGGAGAAGATAACAATGTATGTACTCAAAGCTCAACAAACAAGTAAGGAAAGTGACGATTTCATACTTCAGAAAAAGAGAACAGAATTTTATGTATTAAAGAGCAATCATTTCAAAGAATTTACTGACAAACTGAAGGGAGAGCTTACCATATTTGGTAATTATGAAAAATCCGAATTTAACGAAGAAGTAAGTAAGGATTTAGTGATACTAATCACTAAAACATGAGTTAATCATATGGGTCTATGATGTCTTCTTCCAAAATAACTTTTTTACCAATTGCAGAGAAGAAAGGCAAAGCTATAACCCTAAGATTCTCATCTATATGTCTTTTTTCCTCTTCAATTTTATTATTGTATTCTTCTTCAGAAATCAAGCCTTTATCGAGAACATTTTTCCATTCATTTTCGATACAATTTTCCAATTCTTCTTTAGTCCAGATTCTTGCATTTACATAAACAGATGTTTCAAGCCCTCCTGAGGAAAATAGTGAAAGCAAACTTCTTCCTATAGATGGATTAGCCCCTTGGTCTTTTAGAGTTTCTTCATGATATTTTCCTAGTTCCAGATTTGGATGTTCGATCCAGCCACTATAATCAGGTTCTGCTAAAGCGACAATATAACCACCAGTTTTACATACTCTTTTCAATTCCATAAGTAAACCAAAAGGTTTAGTTCGCCAAAGGAAGAAATAGTGACAAACTACAATATCAAAAGATTCATCTCTCATAGATAATTTTTCTTCAGTATCTCTAAAGAACTCTACTCCTTTAATATTAGAAGAAGCCTCAGCAATAGCCAAATGATCAGAGTCAATTGCAGTAATTTGTGCTTCAGTATGTTCTCTAAGTTCTTTGGTAATAATACCATTTCTACAACCAACCTCTAATACTCTGCGAACATCCTTCAAACCAATTTGATCATAAATCTTCTTTCGAAATTCAAGGGAATTATTAATTTCTCTAAGAAACTCTTTATAATATTGTTGGGAATGTTCAGGACAAAATTTATCTGCCATTTTCAATGCTCCATCTGTTAATAATCCTTAATCGGAATTGTAAATAAGGATTTTGTAACAACAATAAAGTTTCATATCTCCCAAAATCGACGAAGGACAATATTTATCAAATTACTTCTATAGATTGGAATAGAAATTCACATTACTGAGGTTTAAGAAAATGAAAAGGTTGCATTACACAGACGTTGAAGAAATTGATTTAAAGGATTATGATTCCACAGGAACAACTATTAGATGGTTAGTAACAAAAGAGAAGGATGGTGCACCAAATTTCGCTCTTAGAAGGTTTGAGGTACAACTTGGTGGACAAATTGGTATGCATAACCACAAACAAGAACATGAGATTTACATTCTTTCAGGAGAAATTGAAGTTATTACAGAAAATGAAACATATCTCGTAAAAGCTAATGACGTTTTATATGTTCCACCTGATGAAGTTCATGGGTATAAAAACAATGGAGATACAACAGTATCCTTTCTTTGTATAATTCCCTATCTTTAACAAGGAGTACTTCATTTCCTTATTAATTATGATTTCACCATTCTAAAATAGATCAGGTAATTTGCATTTGACCTAACCAATGGCTTAGGTTCGCATGACAATTTGGACAATGTGGGTTTTGTTTTAACCAAGCTATTATATGAGATTTGTGTGCATAAACACCACAACATGGAGTAATTACAATTTCTTGTTCAGTATCAGAAGGATGCAAATCTAATAAACACACAATGCATCTAGGACGTGACGAACCACATTTGTTACATACTGATTCCATAGGATCAAAGGGATCTTTGCAATTAAAACAGACAAGTTTCTCAATTTCATGTGAATCTAGAACACCAAAAAGTTTTTTCATTTCTTCATGTATCAATTTTGTAAGCGTAAGAATAGAGATGATTGCTTGGTCATAGCTGACCAAAGATTCCATATATTCCCCTCTAAGATAAAAATGTTGGATATGTGTAGCATTATATTGAAGCAAATCTTTTATTTTATAATTTGCAAAAATTTCTCTCCACATATCGGGTGCAGAGGAATAAAATTTGAAACTACGATTTAAATCAATAACAGAAAAAGAGTCCTTTGTAGTGCCATAGTAAGTGTTTGCGGGTCTAATATCTAGATATGAAGGAAGGATTTTCGTTAAAATAGCAACAACCTTGATAGTTTTTCTGCTTTCTCTTTTAAATTTAATTGCAGAAAAAAGGTCATATCGATGTCCTTTAGGAATTTTAATCTGATACCCCATAGATAGATGCATCACATTCTCCTCGTTGTTCTCCATTAGCTCTCTTTTTAACCATTCCAGATCCTTAGATTTTTCTTTATTTTTAGAAGTAGAATCCACTCTTTTAGATAAATTTTGTGGAGTAATTTTGATAGTATCAGTTATGTCTTTGAAGTCACTAAATTTCTTAGTTCTAGTATATTTTACATAAGCTACAAACACAATAATTGCAATAATACCAATTACCAAAAGTGAAATTCCAAGACTATCCATAATCTCCTTCAACTCTATCATAGTCATTTAAATATTTATTCTTGTGTTAATCTAAAAAGAAAACATCAAGTTATATTGAGAATATAAAAGTTTGATATAAAGGCGTTATCTATTGACCTTCTTCTTCCTCTTCTGCTATTTTCTCCACTTCTTGTATCTTTTCTTCATGTGAAACGATATTTTCCGCTTCGCAATGCGGACAAATTATTGCCAAAAACTCTCCATCTGTCTTTTTTTCTCCTCCCTCAAGTTCTTTTCCACAGATATCACAATAATCTTTTTGTGGAAAACTTGGAAGCTCGGCTAGAATCTCTTTTTCTTTGTTCCATTCTTTCCAATTTACTATGGAATACATAGTAGCGAAAACAACGTAGAGGCCAGCAACAACACTAGCTACAGGAATCATCCATTTGTACACAGTGATAAATCCTATTACAAAACCTGAAACAAACAATAATGCGAACGATAACGATAACCACAGAAAGTTTCCAGTTTCAAGATCATCAAGCATTTGAATAATAGACATCAATTATAAATTGGACAGAACTTATATTTAATTATTGCTTTTTTGATTTGAAAGTACATTTGAGCGAATATTTATTAATTTTGGATTTATGTTGAGGATATGATATACTATGGAGTTCAAATAGAACCCCAATTTGGGTACAGTTTTGAAGAAATTCAAAAAATAGTACAAGCTGCTGAGAAACATGATTTTACACATGCATGGTTTTCAGATCATTTCATGTTATCTGGAGAATCAAAAGACGTGAATGCATATGAATGCTTCACTTCTATGATGGCTGCAGCTTCATACACAACAACACTTAGAATTGGTTCGTTAGTATATTGTAATTCCTATAGGTATCCAGCTGTTCTAGCTAAGCAAATAGCTTCATTAGATCATTACTCTAAAGGTCGTATTGATTTTGGTTATGGAGCTGGATGGAAAGAAGTAGAATACAATGCTTATGGAATTCCTTTTCTAAGTGCAGGCGTAAGATTGAAACAACTTGTTGAAGGAATGCAAGTTATCAAGAAGCTCTGGACGGAGGATGTTGCGAATTTTAGGGGAGAATACTATGAATTAAACAACGCTGTGTCTTTTCCTAAACCATTTCAGAAACCTTATCCACCAATTTGGGTTGGAACCATGTATGCTAAACCAAAGATGTTAAACATTGCTGCAAAATTCGCTGATGGAATAAATTTAGCTTGGTCTTATACACAAGAAGTTTTCAAAGAAAAAATGGAAGAACTTGATGCACTTTGCGAAAAATATGATAGAAAACCCACGTCTCTTCTCCGTTCGTATGGTATTTGGACACGTATATACGAAAGTGAAGAAGATAAGCAAAAAACATGGAAAGAGGTAGCAGAAAAAAGAGGGTTTACACTTGAACAATTAACCAAAAGATACGAAGGTTCTATGCATGGAACAATTGAAGAAATAATAGAGTGGTTAAAAGATTACAGGAAATATGGAATTGAAAATTATATTTTCATGTTCCCACAAAATAAGGAAATTGAACAAATGAAGATGTTCCAAGAAGAAATCATGCCTAAGATTTGATTTTTTCTATCATTCCTTTTCCCATACTTCAGGTGTTGTAAAACCTGAACCCGTTCCAAAAACAACTATCTTTTCATCTGACTGGATTTTTCCTTTCTCTTTCAATAAATCTAAAGCAGCTATAGTTGCTGCAGCTTCGGGAGATACCATTATCCCTTCTTCTCTTGCTAGCTGGAACATAGATATTTTAATCGTTAAATCATCAACAGATACAGCAGTACCTTTTGATTCTCGTAATATGTCCAGAATCAAATAGTCAGCTACAGCTGCAGGAACGCGCAATCCTGCTGCAATTGTTTCCGCGTCTTCCCAGAATTCAGCTTGATCTTTACCTTCATGAAAAGCTTTGACAATTGGAGAACATCCAGTTGATTGTACGGTTATCATCCTTGGTCTTTTTGAAGTAACTAAACCTAGTTCCTCTAGTTCATCAAAAGATTTCCACATACCAATAATACCTGTTCCACCCCCAGTAGGATAGATTATAACATCTGGTAACTCCCAATTGAATTGTTCAGCTAATTCTAATCCCATTGTTTTCTTTCCTTCAGCTCTGTAGGGTTCTTTTAGTGTTGATACATCAAACCATTTATGTTTAGCAGCTTCTTCTTTAGCAGTTTTTCCTGCATCGGTAATCAAGCCATCTACTAAATGCATATTTGCTCCATAGGACTTTATTTCTGTAATGATGAATTCAGGCGTATCTTTGGGCATAAAAACATGTGCTTTAGTTTGTGTTCTTGCTGCATAAGCTGAAAGAGCTGCACCAGCATTACCAGCTGTTGGTATCACAAATTCTCTAACTCCAAGTTCATAAGCTTTTGAAACAGCAGCACAAAGTCCTCTACTCTTGAAAGATCCTGTAGGGTTCAGCCCTTCATCTTTAACATAAAGATTGTTCAATTCTAACTTCTCTCCTAAGTTGGGAAGTTTCACCAAAGGTGTCCAACCTTCACCTAAAGTAAACCGATTCTTTTCTTCTAGAACAGGCATAATTTCGTGGAATCGCCAGATATCATATCTTCTGTTTTTAATACTAGAAAAACTAACAGTTTCCTTAGCTTTTTCAATATCATATTTAGCAAATAATACTTTTCCACATGAACATAATTTGTGTAATTTTGTAGAATCGTATTCTTTTCCACATTTCGTGCACTTTAGATGTGTTAAAAAGGAGTTATTCTTATTCATTGAAAAGTCGGTAACAAACCAATATCATAAAGCTTTCCAATTGTAAAACAGCTGTAGTTTAATATTTAGATTGCTGTAACGATTCCTTTGAGTGATTTTTCAAAGATTATTTCTACAAGTAAATCTGCTTGTTTCTTAATGTCCTTTTTAGTTTCTTGACTTACTTGAACCAAAGTGTGTTCAGCAAATTTTTCATTAAATCTTTTCATGAAATTGAACAATTTTGTCCTAGCATTAAAGCTATCTCGTTCACAAGCGAGAACCCCTACAAAATTACCGAAGCCTTCAACTAGCAAAGTTTTACCCTCGAAATCAATACCTCTTAAACCTGTCCCGAATAATTCATTTGACATTGTTTTTACCGCTGTTAGAATTGCTGAGAGTAAAACATCATTTATAGGTGTTTGGTCTCGGAATAGATGTGAATAAAAACTTATTCCATCATCAGTAAATATATTCAGGAAGTAGATATCTGGCAACTTTTCAGTTTTCTTTACATAGGACTGTTTTGAAAGAATCTTGATAACTTCTGTTATTTCCGTTGTGATTAATGTTGACTTGTCGATGCTATCAGAATCTAACATCTCAATATTCTTCTCACAACTAATAGCTAGAAGAGAGTTATCATTTTGAAGAGCTATCTCCTTTGTTTGCCGGAAAACTGAGTATGCATCCGCAAATTCACCTAGAGCTATGAGGAGTTGCCCTTTAAGATAAAGCACATCTGCAAGAATGGGTAGTTCTTGTTCCTGACAAATTGTTATAACATTTGCTAAATATCTCTCTGAATAGGTTAAATCATTATCAGATTGAGAAATTTTATAGCGATGGAGATAAGATTCTGCTAAAAACAATTGAGAAAGAACAACGTATTGAAATTCACTCCGAATTGCGTAGTCATAACATTTCTCAAAAGCATTAATACTCGAAGAGAGATCATAATTGTCTAAATATGTTCTTCCCATGTAGTAGTAATAAGTAGCAATCCAACGGTGGTTTTTTGATTGTTCGCTAAGATGTCCACCCTTTTCCAAATACTTCATACCTTCATGAAGATATTCCTTTCCAGGAAGTTTGGTAAGAGCATAACCATAAAGGATATTGACTATTGGAGTTGATCTATTGGATAACTTCTCAACCATTTTCAGATTAGTAATTGCTTCAGAATATTTTTCTTGCTTAATTAATATCTCAGCTTTATTGATGTAGAGATTTGGCTTAGATTGAGAGAGTTCAGGGTCTTTTAAGGCATTATTACACAATAAAAGTGCTTTTTCAAGATTACCTAGAGTATGTTCTAGGTCAGCCATGTTGGAAATTAGCGATGCTTTAAATTCCTTATTACCAACTTTTTCTGCTATCTCGAAAGCTTTGTTATAGTACTCAGAAGCTTCATCAAGAAATCCTTTAAAACGATACAAACCACCAAGCATTGTGTAGCAATCTAATCGTTTAGAATCCATACTAAGAGCTTCAGCAAGCTCCTTATAAATCTCCAACCAACCTTCATAGGATTCATCTCCTGTTCGGAATTCTCTATAAGCAAGATCACTTACTATCTGCAAAGCTACAAGGGGATAATCTTGAATGAGGACTGTATTAAAAAGCATCTCACGGATTTTTACAGCATATTTTTTGACTGAATCTACATCTGAATTCATTGCAGCTATTTCCAAAGACATGATTGTAAAAAATACTTTGTGAGTCTCCGGATCTTTCTTTTTTAGTTCAACTAAAGCAGTCATAATATTTGCTAGAATAGCTGAAATTATCCCTCTCTCTCCTGTTATCATTGCTGCTTTAAATCGGAAATAATTTATTTCAAAGCTATTATTCCTCGTCATGAATGTTAATACTTGTTTGTATTGAGATAACAGAAAATATCCTAGCAATGAAATTTCCGTATATGCTGTTCTATACTTTTCTAGAGTTTTATTAGAATTTGCTAAATCGTCACAAGCATATACTACTGATTGGAAAAAAGTATTGTTTTGATACTGATATTTTTGATAAACTGAATAAAAATTCTCGAAATCTTCTTGAATTAGAACCTCATATTTAGAAAATTCATTTGGGAGTTCGAATGATTCAGCTTTCAAAATAATCTAATTAACATATTTGAAAAATATTATTAAAGATTTGTGAAGTCCTAGTACCTGTTTGCATAATATGTCGAAGCAAATTATACCTTTTTTTGTGTTCGTCTAGTTAATTTTTTAAAGGTATACTCTATTTTAAACTTGATAGTCATGAGCAATGAAATCTTTGATAATCCTGTTTTTGCTTCAAACATCATACCAAAATTCACTCAAAATGAAGAAATTGATTCAGCTCTTCTTGATAATTTAGAAATGGAAACTCATGAAAACTTATCCTATACAATGTTTCCTATTATAGAACAGGTACCAGAGAACAAGCGAGGGATTGTGAGATTATTCATTGCCAACACAGGTGATCTATCAATGACAATTAGCGTTTATTATTCTCTCGTTGGTTGGTTTAGTGATTTACATAAAGATAATAAAAAGATATCAGTTGAAAAAATAGTCATAAATCCCAAAGAAGTCTGGTATAGGGACATTGTTTTCAAGAGCAATATCAAACAAGGTAAAAATTACTTTAAAATCAGTTTTTATGAGAACAAGAAACTACTAAAATCAAGTCATATAGAATATTCACAAATCAGAGAAGTACAAGATATTAAACAAATTGAGAGAAGTAATTTCTTAGGTATGACATCAAAACCTTACATTAATCCTCGTGCAGCAAATTATTGGGTTTTCTACTCGCTTTTTGGCAAGAAAAAATATGTTAAAGAAAGTCCAGTTCTGATAGTTTTTAAACTAGTGGGGTTCTTAGGTGGAGCAACTTTTGTAACATTATCGCTCTTAATGCAAAACACATTTCCAGAGGCAATTTTACCCGCGAGTGCTATCATAGCCATTCTTTCATTCTTGAGTTTCTTCTCTAACTTGGATGATAAGTATGTCAAACTAATTTATAATCTAAAATTAACTAAGGATACTCGAAGAGGGTCTCTCTATTTAGCTAAACAGATGCCAAATGAAACATTACAAAAGTATTGTTTTTCAGGATTAAATTATGGTTATGAAACTGAGAGTGATACCCTATACTGGAAAGAAGGAGCTATCAAATCATACGAAAAACTCATTCCACTTGTAGGAAGATTGTTGCATCTATCCACCGATATTAAAAACGCATCTGCAGTCTTAGTTTCAAAAGTAGAGGAAATTAAAGATAAAGATGAATTGAAGAAAAAAATCGAAGAAGGAATCCAACTTCAATATGAGGAAGGGATAAGATTTGATGAAGGAGTTGATCCTTTGGGGGAGGATGCTGATGCAGTTCATACAGATGTGCAAGTTTTTGATTCAGATACTTCAATGCAACCCGATGTAACGGTCATTAAGACAGAAACTACATTGGAACCTAAAATTGAAGTTATAGAAACTAAAACTAGGATGGAACCCGAGGTAGATGTGATTGTAACTGATTCTTCACTGGATAATGAAGTAGTTCCAATTGTAACTGATTCTTCACTGGATAATGAAGTAGTTCCAATTGAAACTAAACCTAAGGGTTTAGTTTCCAAAGTCCGTGGAGTTGTGATAGGTAAATATACTGACGTTGCAACCATACCAGAACCAAAAAAACTTCCTTTCTCTAAGAAAGATGACACTAAGAAATCAGTAAAGGATAGAGACGACACAGAAAAATAGGTCACAACACAGAAATTATAAGTATCTAAACTCTCATTTATTTGTAATGTCAGATTTAGTGGATTACCCAGTTAGAAACAGTGAATACACCGCATTTAATTTTGCTTGGATAAAAATAGCAACTTTTGTAATTTTAGTTTATTATCTAAGCGAAATGACAAGCATACTATACAATATTACTCAATTTGAAGGTGATTCATCTGTTGCTGGAAGTATTTTTTCCACTTGGCTCATAATTGATACTTTGATTTATACTCTAGCTTTGATTATCTTGGCAATTCAAGCCCTAATCTGGAGAAATACTAGTCGAGATCATGAAACTAGAAATAAAGCTAAATTAGCAATCATCATGCTTGTAGCTGCAGCTTTATTCACAGCTCTATATGATGTTTTAAATGGACTTCAACCTGAGCTGCAAGCTAGTCACAGAAGCGATAATGCCGCTTCATTCATTTTCATGATTATTACTCATTTCTTGAGCATAATACTCCTAAAACAATTAGTTGCATCAATTGGAAGAAGCAAAAATACTGCAGCAGGGACTTCAATATTTTATACTCTATTTAGTATAAATCCAGTAATAAGATTTCTTCTATGGCTCGTCATTCTAATATTCAGCATGGAATATGCACCAATATTCATTATCTATGCAGAACTGGTCATGATTTACCTAGCAACTGTTGTAACAATAGGGTTCACAATTGCAATATGGAAAGACGCTCGGAGAATTAAAATAGGTTATCTACTAGCAAGTGCTGAAAGAGATAAAAAAGTAGAGAAGGAAAACCAGGATTTAATTTTAACAGATCAAACACTTTTTGTGACACAAGAAAAATCAGTATTCTGTTCAAAATGTGGGGTTAGACTAGATTCAAATACGTCAAGATGTTCAAAATGTGGCCAATCACTTGCAATTGCTTAATCCACTATCACTTCATTTTTTCCTCTCTTTCAAACTTCTTACTTGCAATAATCATGTCAGAAGTCTTATCACTTCTTTGGAATAAACGAAATAGAAAGATTACAACTATTGTTGTTACAGCTACACCAATAATAATGAAGAGACCAAATAATAATTCTCTATAATCTGTTGTTGGCTCATCATCATAATTTTCTGTGCGATGATTGATAGCATCAAGGATTCTGATTTCAATGGATTCATAATCAAAATAGCCCTCAGTTAAAGCAACAAGCTCTGAGTTATCATCAAGGATGACTTGTGATGGTACTACTGTTAAATCAAAAGTTGAGATTGCTTGAGGAGAAGCATATCCTAATGTCCAATTCGTTGAAAGGGAAAGATCATCTAACAATTCTAATAGTGTGGTATTTGTTGTTTCAGAATCAACATTCAATGCAATTATTGAGAGAACATAAGCATTTTCTAACTCCTGAAGAGTTTCAATTTGATTATGACACGAGGGACAGATTGATTTAAAGAAAAGAACAATTCTTACTCCTTCATAATTTAAAACATCATCGTTTTCCATATTAATATTCGTAAAAGGAATTGTAACCATAGTACCTTGTGATGTGTGAATAGACGATAGGAAGAACATAGAAACAATGATGGCAAAATATAGCAAGTGTCTTTTTGAAATCATAAGAATCAATTTTTGATTTGATGGTAACTAATCAATAGCAGAGTAATTTATTACTTTTCGCATCTTTTCAATTTTCACATCATCACAGATTACAGATTTTTCAATGAAAGAATCACTTCCTATCTCAGAGGATTTCCATATAATACTGTGATCTACTATTGAGTTTGCTCTAACAGTTACATCGTCATCTATGACAGAATAAGGTCCTATTGTCACATTATCTTCGATATTAATATTATTTCCGAACACTACAGGTGGAATTATTTTTGCAGTTGGAGAAATATCAACATTTTCTCCTTTCCAGAAACCATTAATATTCTTTCCAGGTGGAACGATTCCTTCCACAAAACCTCTAAGAACGTCCCAATTAGCCCAGAGATAGCTTCGAATGTTCCCACAATCCATCCAATAATATTCATCAACATAACCGTTAATCTTGAATTTCTCTTGCAAAAGGTAGGGAAAAAGATCTTGTCCAAAGTCATTAATATCTTTGAAATTTTCCAATATTTCTAGAACTCTACGTTTGAAAACATAAACACCGGTATTAACTAAGTTTTGATGGAATTCTGAGACTGGTCTGTATGCAAAAGCTATTGTTGTGAATAGCATTTCCTCAGGTTTTGGTTTCTCTAAGAAGATTTCTATATTCTGCTCCTTATCAAGAAGAATAACTCCGAATTTTTTTGTTGGGAAGTCTATATTTTTGAGACTGATTGTTGCATAAGAGTCTGTAGAATAAAAGAAGTCTATCATTTTCTGTAAAGGTAAATTACTAACGATATCAGCCATAGAAACAATAAAGTCTCCCTCTATAATATCTGACACTAAACGAACTGCATCAGCTGTTCCAACAGGTTCCATATCAGGAATAATTATTTCTAAATCTTCATTGGAATATGTATCAGTAACATAATCACGAATCTGTTCTCCCAAGTATTTAACAGCTATAACGATTTTCTTTACTCCAGTATCAACAATTTGACGAATAGCAAAATCAATCATTGGTGTTAATGCCACTTTAACCAGAGGTTTGGGTTTGTGTGTAGTTAAAGGTATAAGTCTTGATCCTTTTCCTCCTGCTAGAATAACTGCACAATCTATCTTAGATATTTTAACCACCGTCTTCTTTTTTTCGTAGATTCTCTGCTAACCAACCAATTTTTGTATCTTCTATACCATGGATGTCAAATTCTGGTACAAAGGGTTTGATATCTAGTAGAGGTGTTTTATTGAAAACGTCAATCCCTTTTACTAACAGCTTATTCCCATCAACTTTAACTAATTGAACAATTGATAAACCAATTTTGTTGGGACGGTTAGGGTGACGGATAGCAAAAATACCTTTGGGGATATCATCTAGAAAAGGTTGAAATTTGAGTTTTTCTTCTGTTGCTTGATCAAACCAATAGATAAGTATTATATGAGAAAAACCATCGAGTTCTGATAAACCTTCTAAATATTCTGGATTAACAACAACAGTTCCAAAAGCATCAGAAAAGCCAGGTTGGATAGGTATATCCTCATCATTCTTTTCGAAAGGAGATTCAATGTGACCTATT
>DAOVER010000069.1 GCA_030668875.1 Candidatus Heimdallarchaeota archaeon | reverse complement strand
ATATCAGCACTTTCCTATATAAACTCGTAGAAAAATGGAAGAAAATTGGAGAGGTATTAACCATCACCACCTCAACATGCAATGGGGGACAGCTCAGAGACTTCTGGCAAGATTGAATAAGATTTTAATCATCTGTTGCTAACGGTATTTATATCGATACTGTAGCTGCTGGTACAGCGATTGTAATTAGTAACAATTGCACCAACAACAACTTAAGAGGTATCTATATTTATGAGTCTAGCAGTTCTACTATTACTAACAATATTTGTAGCAATAACGGCGAATACGGTATTTACCTTGGGGATTCTGTTAGCTCTACTGTTGTCGGCAACACTTGTAACTACAATAACCTTTATGGCATCTATATAGACTCTTCTGGCGGTTCAACTGTTTCCAACAACTTGTGTAGCTATAACAACTATGGTCTCTTGTTTTACTGGTCTGTTAATTCTGATGTTATCAACAACATTTGCAGCAACAATGACGTTGACGGTATCTATCTTTACGCTTCTACTAGTTCTACTGTTTCCAACAATACTTGCAGCTATAACAATGGTGATGGCATCTTTCTTGAGTATTCTGGTCTTTCTACGGTTATATACAACACTTGCAACAACAATAACAACAGAGGTATCTTTCTTTACGACTCTGCTTGTGACGTTACTTACAATATTTTATATGAAAATGTAGGATATGGAGTATACCTATCTGGTTCTGATAGTGATCTTGTTCACCATAATAACTTTGTAGCCAATAATCTAGGCGGACCTTCCCAAGCGAATGATGATGGTTCTAATCACTTTTGGTATGATACTGTAACACTTGAAGGCAACTATTGGTCCGACTGGTCAGGAACGGGTACTTATGCTATTGATGGTTCTGCTGGTAGTGTTGATCTTTATCCTCTAGTTGAACCTACAATGTTTCTTGGCCCCCCTGATATTACAGCTATTAACCACTCTCCCTCCACACCTACAGAACTAGATACTATTACTATCGATGCTATTGTCACTAGCCCTCATGGTGTGCAATCAGTTGCTCTCCACTATAGAGTCAATAGTGGAACTTGGATAGAGGTTAGTATGACTCTTGTGAGTGGTGATCTTTATTCTGTCACTATTGGTTCTTTTGCAGTTGGTGATACTATTGAATATTACCTGAGTGCTCTAGATAATTCTATCGACAACAATGCAGCTATAGAGGACAATGAAGGACTCTATTATACTCTACTAGTAGTTTCTTCTGGTGACCCACCCACTTATCCCCCATTAATCCCTCATGATCCAATAGTCATTACTTCCGACATTGATTTTGAGGTTTTTCCCGGTTCAGGAACAGCTGAAGATCCTTATCTTATTGAAGGGTATAATATTACAACATCTAGTAATTATGGAATTTATGTTTTTGAAACAACGAAACATTTCATTGTTCGTAACTGCTATGTAGACGCAATAGAGGTGGGAATTGTGCTCTTTTATGTAACTGATGGAACAGCAACTATTGAGAATAACACGTGCAACAATAATGGTAATATGGGCATCTATCTAGACCATTCTGGTAATTCTACTATTTCCGATAACATATGTTATGACAACGCCGAGTGGGGCATCCGTCTTTGGCATTCTGGTTCTTCTACCGTTTCCCACAACACTTGTTTCGGCAGCAAGGAATTTGGCATCTTTCTTTCCTATTCCGGTAATTCTACCGTTTCCCACAACACTTGTAATAACGACTACGGAATTGGTCTTATTGATTCCGGTAATTCTACCGTTTCCCACAACAATTGTAATAACAACTTCATAGGTATTCGTCTTGACTATTCTGATTTTTCTGCTGTTTCCAATAACGAATTATTTGAAAACCAACATTTTGGCCTCAGTCTTGAAAATTCTTCTTCTTGTGTTCTATCTTACAACAATTTGCAAAGAAATGAAGAATATGGAATAGGACTATACTCTTCTTCATCCTCTAATATTATTCACCATAATAACTTTGTAGACAACAACTATGGTGGAACACCACAAGGGCATGATGATGGTACTAATAATACTTGGTATGATACTGTAGCCCTTGAAGGTAACTATTGGTCAGATTGGTCAGGAACAGGTTCTTATTCTATTGATGGTTTTGCTGGAGCAATCGATCTTTATCCTCTTGATGAACCTACTTTATTTCTTGGGGACCCCATTATTGCTGATATTATCCACTCTCCCTCTAGTCCTCCAGAACTAGAACCTGTTAGTATTAGTGCTACGGTACGTAGTCCTTATGGTGTTCAATCAGTTGCTATACACTATAGAGTCAATGGTGGAACGTGGATAGAAGTTAACATGACTCTTGTAAGCGGTGATCTTTACAGCGTAAGTATCGGTCCCTTTGTAGTTGATGACACTGTTGAATATTATTTGACAGCCATAGATAACTCTGTTGATCATAATGAAGTTATGGAGGATAATGACGGGCAATACTTTAGCATATTAGTAGGTCCTTCTGATGTCATTGGTCCAATTACTACTGATATTATCCACTCTCCCTCTACTCCTACCGAACTAGAATCTGTGAGTATTAGCGCTACTGTTACTGACGCTTCTAGTATTCAATCAGTTACTCTTCATTACAGGGTTAATGGTGGAATTTGGATAGAAGTTAGTATGACTCTTATAAGTGGTGATCTTTACAGTGTAACTATCGGCCCCTTTGCAGTGAGTGATACTATTGAATATTACATTAGTGCACTAGATAACTCAATCAGTCATAATCTGGCAATCAATGATAATTCTGGGGCATATTACTCATTTACTATACTTTCAGATGGGGATGAAACATTTTCTCTAAGTTTCTCTTTTCTTCTCCCCTCGATAACATTTCTATTCTTGATTTTTGGAATAGTGGCGCAACGACGAAGAAAGAAATAATTTTTTCATTTCTTACTTTTTCTTTTTACATTTTTTTAGTATATTCATAGAACTATCTAATCACTTTGAAGCTAGGTCTTTTGTTATGGTATTCCTTTAAACATCTAAAAAAGAATAAATTATCTAAAGTAAATTGCTATAAGAATTCTAAAGAAAGATGCTACATGGTTTAAGCTAATAAGCGAAAAGGATAAAATATGGAAATAAAAAGGTTCCAAAATAGATTTTTTACTTATTCCCACTTTGTATACATTTAAAAGTAAGAATTGCAATATTTTGATTCAGAACCTTTAAGGTTATCAAAAAATTGAGGTATAAATATGGTAGAAGTTATTGAATGGGCCACAGGGCGTGGAGACGAAATTTTGTATCGACATCCCCGTGATACGATAAATTGGGGAGATCAGGTTAATGTGATGCCTAATCAGGTAGCAGTATTCATAAAGGATTCTGTTGTATATGACGTTCTTAAGTCTGGAAGACATTTCATGAAAACAAAGAATATTCCTCTTCTGACGACTTTTCTCTCAAGAATAGTAGGATTTGATAAATCACCCTTTAACTGTCAAGTTATATTTTTGTCAATGAGTGATTTTCAAGGTAAGTTTGGAGGAAGATCACAAACTCAAGAATTAGCTCCATTACAGTTCTTTGGAGACTACTTTTACAAGATAAATGATCCACAAAAATTTGCTTTTGAAATATCTGGTAACAGAAATATTTACACAACTGCGGAGTTTAATGAATTCTTTAGAACATTCATTGTTGAATCAGTTATTAGCAAATTATCAGAGAAAAGCATTGTAGATGTAATGTCAAATCTTGGTAAAACATCAGATTTCGTGGAAGATGAAGTTAAGAGTGAATTAGAAGAAATGGGTGTAAAACTTAAGAACCTAAAATTCGGAGGAATCGACACTACACCTGAATACAGAGATCGCTTATTCTGGATGAGATCCGGTGTTGCAGCAGGAGATGTTCAGAAATATTCCGGAATGGCTAAAGTAGCTGAAGCTCTTCCAGAAGGTGGAAGCGGTTTAACTGGTGCAGTTATGGTAAACAGCATGTTCTCTAGCGGTACGTTCTCTAAAAGTGAAATGAAACAAGCAGATAAGATAGAGAAAAAAGGTGAATCAGAATCAGCAGTTATCAAATGCAACCAATGTGGTAAAAACATATCTCTAGCAGCTAAATTCTGCGCTCACTGTGGTGATCCAACAGACGATGAAAAGAAAGGCAAAATTAAGTTTTGCACCAATTGTGGATCAAAGAATGACGCAAGCGCAAAGTTCTGTGGAAACTGCGGTAACAATCTCTAATTTCTTTTTTTCTTTCTTTTTATTATTTTACAAAATGTTTATTTGAAAGCAAGCTGATTATGGCTTATGTTTGAATGGTTAATTGTTGGAATTGCATTATTAATTACAGCTGTGTTTCCCATAGCTGTTTCTATATCTGCTAAAAAAATAGATTTTGGATCAAGAGTATTGAAAGATAAACCCATTAGATCACAGGAAACTCTTGGTGGGCTTAAATTTAAAGCGAAAAAATCAAAGGCAAAACGTGCTACTCCCCCTCCCCCTCCTTCTTCTGCTCCTTATGTAACAACTGCTTCAACAGAACCTTTGTCAAGAGCAATAGCTGAAGAAGCAAAAATGAAAGAGGAATGGGATGAAGTTGAGAATGAAGAATGGGATGAGACTGATATTGAATCGGATGTACTTCCAGAGGATATTGAATCGGAGACTTTACCAGAAACCATTGCCTCTCCTCATTACGTTTCACCTAAAGTATCTAGAAACGAATTTGCAAAAAAATCTTTCATTGAACCAACAGAATCACTAGATGAAGAGACTATAGAAATACTAGAAGAACAACCAACTCTTCACACAAGAGATTTATCTATACATCTCCCGAAAAACATGTGTTTAGATGAAGTATTCAGATTAAGAATTACTCTATTAAAATCAGATGAATTCTCAAAAGATGTTTCAATAAAACATCTAGAATTAACAAAGAAAGAAGCAGAATATTTCTCTATAACTGCTAAAAAACTAGGTAAGGAAATTCTTGAAGCTACTACAAAAATAGAGGGCTTGGAACAAGGAAACTTAAAAGTACGGCCATTATCAACTAGTAATGTTGTTACAATAGCACCTACACAAAGAACTGTTTACTTTGATACTGAGGATGAAGAAATTGTTGTAGAGTTTTATCTTGTACCTAAAAGATGGATATCTGACCCTATAAGTATTTTAAGAGTAGAATTTGAACAAAATTACAAAATAATTCGAACGATTGATTTACCAATAAGGATTTATAAACGACAATTTGAAGCTCTTTTTGGTTTCAATCTATCAAAATGGCACAAATATGCTTTGCTAATTTATGGTGTAATTAGTACATTAATAGGATTATACAGCACCTTAGCTGAATACATACCTAGTATCCAAATATTTTGAGATTTGTTCTTCAACTTAATTTCTTTCTTTTTTTAAGAAGTTCATAGTTGTTAAAATTGAAAAAATCTGAATTCTTACCATTTCATTAATATCTGAGTTTTGGATATTTGTTTTTGATTCAACATCGTGACTGATAGATTCAATTTCATTCTCTAATTGAAGTAGAACAGAACTTCTTTCGTTTTTGCTAATTGCTTTTGAATCTTTCAATAGTTGATGGAAAGCTCCTAAAGTATTACAACTATTATATTTTACTACCTTCTCATTACTATAGATTTCACTTTTTGTTGCAAGTTCATCCGACCCTTCCTTCCTAGTAATCTTCATTTCTTCTTTGATTTCTTTTCGCCAATTCTTGATTACCTCAGCAATCCTCAAGAAATGTGGATTTTTGTTGTTCAATTTATCTCTAAACTTATTCCAGATAGGTTCTATGTAATCAATTGTTTCAAGCATTATTCGATTGCTTTCTAGAAAGGTTTCTTTTTTAGTTTTTTCACCTTTTTCTAGATTATTCAGTTCCAAATCATAATAGAGAGGCATTTCCGGAACTAAAGCTATTCCCTTAGGGTTATGTTCCAAATAGTAACCTGCTGAGAATTCTCCTCTTCTTAAAGTACTAATGTCAATACCCTCTCGAATATAATCACTAAGCATTTCCTTTGTAGTATAAATTCTATAAAATCCAGGACGATATGTCCAACCTTCTTCAATGAAAAATGGTGTTCCTTTTTGCAAAGGGATAGGCGATTTCTCCACAAAACTCTCAATTTTATCAAAAAGTGTAACATAATTATTACTAAAATAGAAATGAATTCCTGAAAACTGAATACTATGCAATGTCACGAAGAGTTCAGGTTTGTAAGAATCAATTATTCTTCGAAGGATATCTGTTTCATTCATTGTTGTCTCGTAAGAATAGTTCTTTGTGCTTATTGGGAATGACCAGTCAATATCCTCCTCATCTGATCTATGATAACGGTTCAAGAAGAACTTCCTTTGATTAAACGGTCCTTTCAGCCACCCTCTATTCAAGTATAAGCCTTCTGGATCAATACATGGAATTAGAAAGAATGTAAAATCATTAGCTAACTCTATATTTGTAGATATTAATTCTCCTAACGCATCAATTGTAATAGTTCCTATAGGTTCATCGGAATGAGGAAGACCATAGATAAGGACTTTGATGGGTCCTTTGCCAACTTTGTAGCCAAATATGTCTGTTTGTTGAGTAGAGTTACCAAGGTGTTTTTTCTCAAAAACTGACCTTTCATCCATTCTAGATATTAGTTCTTGATAATTGAAATATTCTGTATAATTTAGAGGAATAAGATTGACTAATCTTGAGATTTCCTCATCTTGCATACAACTAGGAAGAGAGAACATATATTAATCATTATCTAACAAATTAGTTTTGAAGCTCTCCAACATATTTTTAAGAAGGCTGATAGAAAAACAAACGAATAAGACATGAATGATCAGATCAAAGTGGGGATAGTAGGATTAGGAAGAATTAGTTCTCTGCATTTGGAAGCGTATAATAAGAAATACAATGTGGATGCTGAACTTGTAGCAGTGTGTGATAAGAACAAGAATAGAGAATAAAAAATAGCTAAAGAATACAACATTGAGGGAGTATATACAGACTATGAAAAATTCCTTCAAGATGAAAATATAGATGCTGTTGAAATATTAACGCCACATCAAGTTCATGCCAAGCAAACTATTCTTGCAGCTGAAGCAGGAAAACATATCTCACTTCAAAAAGTTCCTTGTCTTACTTTGTCACAGATGGATAAAATGATTGAAGCAACTAAAAAGAACAAAGTGAAATTCAGGATTTTTGAAAACTTTAGATTCTATCCCCCATATCAATTTGCAATGGATCTTATTAACAAAGGAGTAATTGGTAAAACTGAAAGAGTGGATTATAGAATGTGGAACGCTTTAAGTTCTCTTTCTGGATGGAAAGTGCCTTTATCTTCATGGAAATGGCGATTTAGTGAGAAAGGAAATTATAATTCCCCACAACTTTTTGATGATGGCTATCACAAACATAGTATGATATCACAATTCTTAGGTGAACCTATAGATTCTGTACTTACATGGCAAGGCAATTTCAGAATTAAAGGTGTTCTAAAACACGATACTCCTTCAGTAGTCATCTATTCATGCAAGAACAAATCTCATTATGCAACATGGAATGTAAGCGTTCACAAATTCATGCCAATGGAATCAAATTATTATGCATCTGATGAATATGTTGAAATTGTGGGTGAAAAGGGTGCAATATTCATTCCAGGATGCACAGGTAGCTTCTTTGAAAATTGTGGTTCTAGTGCCCCTGGTCAAGCTGGTGTTCATTGGATAGATGAGAAAGGTAAATGGCACTCGAATACAGAAATGGATACTGATTGGATGTCCTCCTTTGTAAATTGTTCAAGAGAATTCATAGAAGGAATAAGAGAAGATAGAGAAATAGAACTTAATCCAATGGAAGCAAGATATATCCTTAAGATAGGTTTGGCAATACTCCGCTCGGTTAGAAACAATTTCAAGGAAATTAAAATAAAAGATATTAGAGATGCGCCATAATCTTAACATTGGATATATTCGTAATACATTTTATGACTTCTTTCAGCGTTTTCCAACCTGTGATTGAAGATAAGTATCCAAATGGTGTGTAAAGAAGACTCTACAGAAGGTAATCTGATGCCAAATCAACCATTTTAACAAAGACAACTTGTTTAGATTTCATATACCTGATAAAACGTTCTAAAACATTTAATCTATAAGCGTGACCGATGCAGCTTGGATGACATGTTAGTGTTAAAACCTTCCTCCTCTCTTTAAGATCTTCCATCTTTTGTAAAGCATCAAATTGTGCTTTCCAAATTTCAAAAACTTCAGTTGGAGATTTTTGATGCTGTTCAAATAGTACCCAATCATCAAGAAACCATTCGACAGGAAATTCCACTAAATTTTTAGGTGACTCTGGAACTGAGTAGACATAAGGTCGATCTTCGTCCATCAAAGAAGAATCATAGATGTATCCCATTTCTGCAATTATAGTTAAGGTATTCTTAGATAATTTCCAATAAGGAGCCCTAAAGCCTCTAATCCTCCCTACCATACTTTCAAGTACTTGGTTAGTATGCTCATGAACTATAATTTCTTCATTAAATTCTAGTCTATCAAGATACTCATGTTGATATCCATGTGCTGCTACTTCATGTTCAGCATTACTAATCTCTTCAATATGCTGTGGGTATTTTTCAGCAACCCATCCACACACAAAAAAAGTTGATTTTATTTCATGCTTAGCAAGAAGAGCTAGGACCCTAACAAGTCCTCTTTGAATAGCAAATTGCCCCTTAGATATTCGACCTGGGTCCTCATCTTGTCTAATCTGTGCACTTTCTGCATCAAAATCAAAAGTTAAGCAAACGTAAATTTCACTCATGTATCCTCAAAATAATAATAAACAGTTAATCAATTTTAATCTTTCTCCTAAATTGAATGATTGTAAGGCTAGTCTATTAAAAACAAATCATCAAAGAAAGAAATATAAAGATTTCAAAATAACTAGAAAAAGTGAAAAGACATGTCTGAGAGCTTCGATTTCGATAAGTATTGGATTGGAAAACTTGCAAAAGGAATTGCAGAGGAAGTAGGGGACAAAATTGTAAAAAAGGTACTAAAGAGAAGTGAAAATATCTCGCAGAAATCTCATAGAGATGATGTGTTTAAGTGGTCCGATAGTTCTATTAGAAAGCTTGAATCACTAACAAATGATGAAGAGACAAAAAAAATACTACTGAGCTGTGCATGTCATCAATCTCCAGAAGCATTACAACCTTACAGAGACTTGTATTTTGAAACAGAGAATATCGATCTAATGATTCAAAAAATGCAAGAAGATTTTGAGATTTTTATCAAAGATGCATTAAAATTAGATGATAAGTACGTTCAAGAAATTATTGATAGAAGGATGGGATTTGCAGGTATAAGAGATGGTAATAAGATTATAGCCACAAAAATACCCAAAAGTGCATTTATCAAAGAATGGTTTGAGGAGACAGACTCTACCAAGAAACGCGCACTGTTTTGTCACTGTCCAAGAATTAGAGATGTGCTTATAGATAAAGAAAAAATTCTTCCAAAGAGCTACTGCTATTGTGGTGGAGGGTATTACCAAAACATCTGGGAAACAATCCTTCAGAAATCTGTTGATATAGAAATATTAGAAACCGTTATGCATGGAGATGAAGTATGTAAATACGCTATTCATCTACCAGAACTGAATGAAAAATCATAATCTTATGAATTTTCTACTACCACAATTTGGACAACCTTGACCTGAACAATTAGTGCAAGTGTAACTTCCACATTTCGAACACTTTGAATTGGCGGTACTTTTACATCTTGAGCATTTCTTAAGCATCAAACGAGCTCTAAGCTTGTATATTCCATAAACGATTGCCACAGCTGCTCCAAGACCTCCTGCAACTTCTAAGATTGTTAACAATACTCTAGTTGTTGGGGACATATTTTGGGATGGATCCTCTGAATTTTCTAACAAGGATACTATTGTTTCACTCATAATAGGCCATGTTTCTTCTACAGTAAAACCAGAATCACTCCAGTGAATATTTCCCTTTTGGTCGATGATGTGAAAGGTAGGGATTGATCCAGATCCATAAACAGCAGATATTGAACCATCAGTATCTCTACCAACTATCCAGTCCATATTGTTATCGTGACGGAATTGGGAAACAAGAGATTGTGATTCAGAACTATCAACATCTATAGAGATAATTCTTACCTCATCCTCAGAATATTTGAGATATAACTCTCTTAGATAAGGAAGCGCCACGGCACACGGTGGACACCAAGTAGCAAATAAATCAAGAACTACAACTTGACCAATTAAATCATTTAGTGAGTACGTAATCCCAGTACTGACATCTTGAATTGTGAAATCTGTTGCAACTTGCTTGATTTGATGTAACTCAGGTTGAATAGTATTTCCTGAATAAGATTCTGTCAAATCAAAACTAAAGGAGCTTAAGATTAGAGACACAAGAATTATTTGTAATAGTGGTAGTGTCCTCTTCCTATTCATACTTCAAAACATAAAATTTCTTATTTTAAATTTTTTCTAACTACAAAATTTTAAATTTTAAATTGACTGTGAATTTTTCACAAAAAATAATGATATTAATATACAGGGAAACACAAAAAATATTAACCCATATGATAAGCATAGGAAAGAGAAATTTAAGGTGATATGTTGTATTGTAATAACTGTGGAGCTAAGGTGGAAGATGGAAAGAAATTTTGCGACAATTGTGGATCAACAGTAAGAAGGGCGAAACCTTCTGATTACAAGGAGGTTGAGACGAAAACTACTTCTGAAGAAACTCTTCCCTATCAACCAACTCCTCCTGCTTTACAACGAAAAAGTATATCCGTTGCTCTGATATCCTTATTTTTTCCGGGAATTGGGCACCTTTATGTAGATAAATTATATGGCAGTATAGGTTTTATTTTTGGAGCAATTGGAATTGGTGCTGTTGCAGGTGCATTCCTTGACTTGGGGTGGAATTACGCAGCATATGCAGTGTTTGCATTACTAGGAATTTATCTCATAGGGGGTAATATATACGTTATATTGCTGATAAGGAGATACAACAAATTCCTAGATGAAAATCTTAGGAAACCGACGCCTAAAGAAAAATGGTAATTGCTAGTTATTTTTTCAAATATTTTTGTGTCCTTTGTAACTTCATGCTCTTATGTAATCATTCGTGATTTTGAAGAAGTATTTAAATAGAAATTTTATAGATAACATATATTATGAATGTTACACAGAAAGCTGATAAGAAATCTACTATTATTCAAGTAAGTATTATTGTGCAAATAGTTTTTATCGCAATTATTATATTGGCTCTGTAGTAATATCTTCCATTATATTGATAAATCCTGATTGGTTATTGGAAACTATCCCTAACCTATTTGATAAACCAGAAGATATTCATGAAACTGCTATATGGTTATTTCCTTTTATGATTTATATCAGCTATGGCATTTCGATAATCTTCCTTCTAACTTCCATTTATCAAGTTATCAAAATGAGAAGAAGTGGAGACTTCAGGGAAGAGATGAAAACTAGAAATATGTTTGTAAAAATTGCTGAAAAAATAGAATGGAATAAACAGTTACACCCAATAAGAAAATGGATAAGAATTGTAATATCTTCTCTCATAATACTAACATCACTACTTTATCTAAGTCTTAGTATTGCTGTACCTGAGTTTACATTTTCTCCAATGATTTTGTTTTATTTCACATTTCTGTTAAGTTTTCTATTAATTTGGGTAGCTTTGGGATTAAAAGAAGAAAATATCAAAGTATGCTTCTGGCTGTTCATTTTATTTGTAATTAATATTGGATTGCATGTAGGAGCTGCATGTGTTGATTTAAATGTGAAATTTTTGATTGTTTCATTACCCCATCAATTAATAGCTATGATTGTGATAGTCTTGATTTGGACAATAACTGTGTTGAAGAAAAAAACAAGACTTACAGAAAAGTGATAACCGCTTATTCTTTTTGCATCAAAAGAATTAGAGTGGATCAGCCAAAACTCTCTGCTCCACCACCATCTCCTGTGATTGGATTATAGGTTATCTTTTTTGTTATCCCTCTTCTATTTGCTGTTGCGTTAATTGAATTAGTATTAAGTAATTTTTTGATTTCAGCAATAAGCTCTTTGTCCATTATATCTGTAATAAAGTAATAGTATTTGACTTTTTACTGTTTGCAAAAGGGGAAAAAAGAAAACAAGAGAAGAGGATGTTTAGTAGCTTCTTGCTATGTATATGGTTTCTTTAGCAGGTTTTCCGCATACAACACATTTTTCAAATTTGTGTTTTTCAGAATCTACACGTTTTCCTCGTACGAAAGCTTTCACTTCTTTTTCTATTATCTCTGCACAAGGTTCTCCATCAAGATCTATTGAACAGAAACCACTACAGACAATCTTATTTTCACCTATAGCTTTCTTTACTTCATCAACAGTTTGTGCTAATTGAACCTGAGTTTCAAATTGAACTGAATATTTCTCTTTAAGCTCTTTAGTGAAATTGCTCGCGTAGCTTGAAGCATAATTCTTCAAGTCAACTAGCTTAACCCTTTCTTTTTTACCAGAGATTCTATTTACTGCAACTACCTGTTCATTTTGTATATCCTTAGGACCAATTTCAATTCTTAGTGGCACTCCTTTGAGTTCCCACTCGTTGAATTTTTCTCCAGGACTGACATAATCTCTGTCATCTAATTTGATTATAGTTTCCTTCATATATTTCTTCAATGTAGTTTCCAGCTCTCTAGCTTTTACCAAAACTTCCTCTTTAGTGCCAGAGCTGTAGATAGGAATAATAACTACTTGAATTGGTGCCATATCCCAAGGTAGAACTAACCCATTATCATCTCCGAGTAGAGCAATCATAGCACCATAGATACGGCTAATCGCCGGACCATAACATGTTATGTAACCATATTGCTCTTCATTGTTCTCATCAATGAATTTAACATCGAAGGGAATTGAGAAGTTTTGACCAAGTAGGTGTGTTGAGGGTAATTGTAAAACTTTACCTGAATCCATTAAAGCATCAGCTGCATATGTGTGCACAGCTCCTGGAAACTTGTCCCATTCAGGTCTCTGGAAGAAAATTATAGGTATAGCGAATTCATCTTGAAGCATTTCATAGGTTGTTTCCATATCTTCAATAACTTGCTGTCTGGCTTCTTCCTCTGTTGCGAATACATCATGTGATTCTATCCAGTGAAATTCCCTAGCCCTGAAGAAAGCTCGAGTATCTGCTCCTTCATACCGGAACACTTGACCTGAAACATAACGTTTGAAAGGCAAATCATTGTAACTTCTTATCCATAGAGAATACATCTGATACAAAGCTGTTTCACTAGTCGGTCGTAAGGCTAATTTTTCCTCCAATTCCTTATCCCCACCATGAGTTACCCAAAAAACTCCCGGTGAGAAACCTTCAACATGCTTTGCTTCTAACCTGAAATTTCTTTCAGGAATCAAAGTAGGCATGATTAAAGGCAAGTGACCCTTTCTTTCTAGTGTTTCTTCATACACTCTGTACATCTTGCGGATAGTTATGCTAGCCCAAGCTCTATAAGGTACCAATCCTCTAACATTATACCTTATATCAGCTAGTTCTGCTTTTTGAATTAACTCAGTATACCATTGAGAAAAATCTTCATTTTTCTTAACAGAGATACCTTTCATTTTTTCTTTAGACATAATATCACTCTCAAAGAAGTATAGGACTATATTAGTTTTTCAATTGATTATTCTTTTTTGTTAACTCAACAGACATGGGTTACACTTGAGGGCATATGGAGAGTCAAGGGCACATTCATAAATCTTTCACCAGGAGTTTGAAGGTTTATTCCTTGATGAGGGCGGGAGAAGTTGTAATA
>DAOVER010000028.1 GCA_030668875.1 Candidatus Heimdallarchaeota archaeon | reverse complement strand
ATCACTACAGGTAACCTCTGGCGCTACCTTAAGTGGGCAAAAGGACAACTGAAGAAGACTTCCAAACTTTTCCGCAAAGTGCATATTATTATCTCTCTCCCTTCTCGTACAGTAGTCTCGATCACCACTTCTCCTTCTACTACTCATGACAGCAAAGTCTGTGGCAAACTCTTTCAAAGATTGCCAAAGAGGTTGATACAGCGCTGTAAATGTATGCACCTTGATGGAGCATACTGGGACGAAAATATCATGGGATGGATCAAGCAAGAAGGTATGTACCCTGATGTCCCACCTAACAAGAATTCTATCGACCATGGAACTGATAGTCCTCAAGACCTGAGAGTTAGAGCGGAAAAAAACTATCCTGGCTTGTATCGTAAAAACCACCACCCTGAACGACGTGCAAGTGTTGAACATGTTTTTGGTTTGGTTTAATCAAGCTCCGTCCGCTCACTATTTCTGACCGCAAGACGAACAACAAACTCAAGACCTTACTCTGCCCTTTCCTCTGGTACAACTTTCTTTTGTATGCTCAGCCCCTCTGGAGGTGAATAGGAGGTTTTGGGACATGCTTATCTTCATATTTAATTCTCCAATTAATTCATATTGCTACAGTATTATTGATTATATTTAAATTTATTTAGAAAAATAATGATACTGTTAACTCAACTAAGATCGATTACACTTTTAGGCAATATATCTTTGGGAGGTTGGTTCATAAATCGTTCACTTGGAGTTTGCATGCTTATTCCTTGATGAGAGCGGAAGAAGTTGTAGTAGTCCTTATAGCGCTGGAGGTCAGCGTTACAGTAAGCTAACCCCAGTCTCTTCAGCTCTCTAACAGTTGTCCCATGCTGACGCTCTACCTTCCCACAAGTTTTAGGGTGGAAGACACGGCTACGGATATGTTTTATTCCTTCTTGAGTGAGCACAAGGGTGAAGGTACTTGTCCCTCCTCGCATAGAGTGGAACCGTGCTCCATTGTCTGTTAGAGCTTGTTGGGAACGACCACAGAGCTGTAAGCAGTGCTGTAACCTTGTCAAGATCTCTTGCTGACCACTTGGATGGGTGTAGAGTCTACTTTCTAGAGGAAGCAGGAGTGGTCATCAAGAATAGTTAAGAGATAAAGGTATGTTTTCAATTTAACAGCTGGTTCAGTTGAACTAAGTAGTAGTGCTTTAACTGATTTTTCACTCAAACTTGTCACCAACTTTGAATTTTTCTAAACTAAAATTGAAGAACTAAGATTAAAAGAATTATGCATTATTAATTAACAGATTGTTTTTCACGTAATGAACTTTAGTAAAAGAAAAATGAAAAAAGGAAAAAGTGTAAGAAAGATTAATCTTTCTTCTTAGTAATCTTTTCCATTACTTTAGGATGTTTAACAACTTTCATGATAGCCCAGATGAAGATACCAACTAAAACCAAGCATAGAAGAACAAGAAGGATGACCCCTATAGAAACTGGATTATTAATATATTCTTCTGGAGCGAGATAATCACCTATGAGACCATCTGCACCTACTGCTAGCATAAGACCCATGAAGACAGAAGAAGTCAAGGACATAACAACAAGCAAAGTGTTAATACTTGGACCAGATGTGTCTTTGAAAGGATCACCAACGGTGTCACCAGTAATAGATGCTTTGTGAGTATCAGTGCCTTTACCACCAAGATTACCCTCTTCAATCCACTTCTTAGCGTTATCCCAAGCTCCGCCAGAATTAGACATCATGATTGCGAAAACGAATCCTGATAGAATTGCTCCTGCTAGAAAAGCACCTAGGGCTGCAACACCAAATATGAGACCAACAATAACAGGTACTGTGAATGATATTATACTAGGTAGAATAAGTTCCACTAAAGCTCCTTTTGTGGCTATAGCTATTGTCTTATTGAAGTCAGCTGGTTCTGTTCCTTTCAATATGCCAGGATTTTCTTCAAATTGTCTTCTTATTTCTAGAACCATCTTAGCTGCGTTTTTCTGAACTGATAGGATTAACAAAGCTGAGAACAGAGCAGGAATAATTACACCAATGAAAGCTCCAATTAGAATTTTGATGTCTAATAAGTCCATATGTACTATTCCAGCTTCTTCAGCAAATGAGAATAGTAGTGCTAAAACTGTTAAGTTTGCAGAACCTATTGCAAAACCTTTTGTGATTGCTTTTGCTGTGTTTCCTGCAGCATCTAACATGTCAGCATTTTTAATGACTTCTTCGCCTAGACCGCCTTGTTCAGCAATTGCACGTGAATTGTCGACGATTGGACCAAATGCATCATTTGAAACAATTGTTCCAACAATGGAAAGCATACCAACAGCTGCTAAAGCAACACCAAAAACACCATCAAGCATAAATGCTACTGCCATGGCAACAACTATACCAAGAGCTGGAGGAACAACACTGATCAAACCATATGAGAAACCAGATAGTATTGTTACAGCATGACCTTCTTCTGCAGCTAAAGCTATGTTCTTTGTAGGTGGTTTATCTTCTCTTGTAAAGTAATCACTTGTCCATCCGATTATAATTCCACTAGCAAGACCGATTAATATTGCGAAGTAATCTCGCCATAATTGGGTTGTTGCTGAAGGAATTTGAGCTGTAAGTATCCATATTAATATTGCTACAAAAACAGCTACCATTAATGTTGCAAAATATGTTCCCATGTTTAGAGCCTTTCCAGGATTTTCTCTTCCTAGCCATTTAACGAGGAAAATACCAATCAATGAAGCAACTAAACCTACACCTGCTATTAATATAGGAAGAATAACAAAGTAAATTTCAAAGCCTAAAGCACCAAACGTTGTACCTAGAATCATTGCTGCTACAATAGATGCTACATAAGAGTCTAGAAGGTCAGATCCCATTCCAGCTATATCACCTACGTTGTCGCCGACGTTGTCAGCTATTGTTGCAGGATTTCGGACATCGTCCTCTGGAAGATTGTATTCTGCTTTACCAACTAAATCTGCTCCTACATCAGCTGTTTTAGTGAAAATTCCTCCACCACATTTCATGAACAATGCAATTGTAGAAGCTCCGAAACTGAAACCTAAAACTACTTTTGTAGCGAATGCTAGACCTACTAGTGGTTCGAATATCCAATAAATTCCTCCAACACCTAATAAGGCTACACCAACAACTGCTAGGCCCATTACTGAACCTCCAAAGAAAGCTATATCGAATCCTTCCTTGACGCTTTTTGTTACACCCCAAGCAGCTCTTGTGTTTGTCTTAACTCCTACAATCAAACCTAGCCATCCAGCAAACATTGATGCTACAGACCCTATCAGATAAGCTAACGCTTGTTCCCAATTTAGATCCCCAGCTATTACTGGAATATTGCCACCAGTCATCTCTGATGGTAGGAATAGTAATATTACGAAAAACAGAAAACCAACAAATGCCGCTAAGACCAAATATTGGACCCAGAGGAAGTGTTTAGCACCTGTTTCAATATAGCCGGATACTTCAATCATCTTCTCGTTTCCGCGATCTTTCTTCATCACCATAAGTGTGAAATATATCGCAGCTCCGATAGATATAACACCGGCTATTATAGCTATTAGTATAATAAGTGGTACCATATTATATACACTTTTTTATTTTTGAGTAGTTTGCTTGTAAACCATTTATATTTAAAACTTACTCCCTCTGTTTTGCGCTTTTAAACTGAAAATTGAACAAGCCTTCTAGTTTAAAATGTCCACCTTGGCTGCTCTTTCTTTTATGAATTTACCTTGTGTTATGTCCCTAGTTAGCAAGATTATTGATGTTATCAAAGCTGCTATTGCTAGAATGAATAGAAAACCTATTCCCCAAATAATTGCTATATTATCTAATATTATTCCAAAAATCCATGGAAATAGAGCTGCTACAAGACTTGGGAAGGCAAAGAGTAAACTTATCCCTGTAGCTCTTGAACTTTGAGGAACATTTTCTGCCATATACTTCGTTCCTGCTGCAGCTGAGAAATATAAGAAAGCAATGAAAACGAAATAGAGTGCTATTATCCAGAAACTAGAGATTGACGCACCTAATAAAAAGATAATTAAAAGAATCAGAGCTGATCCTCCTGTAGAAATTAGCATTGTCAAGCTTGTGGTGAATTTGTCACTTACAATCCCGCCTATAATTGCCGTTAAGCCTCCAATTACAAGAATAATAACAGTAATCCAACCAGCTGCAAAAGTTGGAATGTTATAGAGATCAACAAAAATTATTGATAACCACTGGGTGGTGATTTTGAAGATTCCTGATCTAAAAGATGTGTATAGTAAACATGTTATTACTGCAAGAGAAATTATTATTGCTAAGTCTGTTCTAAACCATTTTGTAACTTTTTCTGAACTATTCATAGTTTTACTTTCTTCATGATTTTGTATTTCTTCTTTAGTGAACTGATAATCTATCAATCTATTCATAGCAAAAAACATAGCAATACCAAATACAAGTCCTATTATTCCAAAAACAACAAAGAATGTTCTCCATCCAATCCATTGGTCAAAAGTAACTACTAATCCCGGAGTTATAGAAGTACCAATCATTCCTAACCCAGCATTTAAAGCCATAGTCAATCCCTTCTTATCTTCATAAAGGTCAGCTATTGCAGCATAAGCGACAGGATGATAGAACGATGCTCCAATTCCCACTGTTATAGCTGCGATTACAAGAACTGTTAAACCCCATCCTTTTTCTGGAACATAAGCTACTTGTTCATAAAGGAGTTCGTTTGGCATACGAAGGAATGAAGTCACTTTCCATCCTCCTTCTGGAGCATAAGCTGCAATAAACAAATGGACAGCCATGAGAACTATCCCAACGGGTATGAAAACCTTCTTGCTTTTAAGCCATCTATCTCCTACTATCCCAACAGCTAAAGAGAAAACTGCAAAAATTAACATTTGCACCATACTAAGCATGCCTACTTGTCCAGCTGTGAGATTCATTTCTGATGGCAATCGAATAACAAGCATAGCAGCTGCTAAAACATATGCATAAAAATGATTTAAGAAGTGCCCGAATATTAGAACAACAAGAGCTAATATGGGATTAGAGCTTTTGATTTCTGGCATTAAATGGTTGAAATTTTAATTAGTTAAAAAGTTTATCGTAACGAGTATGAGGTTTGTTTTAGCTGCTTTTATGCAAAAATTTGTTTAACTGTACCGTTTTTTACATTTGTTCTTTTACCTAGGAAAGAATTAAATTTCATAAATCGATTGAATATATTAATTTATCATAGTAGTAGGTGAAATTATGCTAAAACAATCAAAACAATATAAAGTTTCAATTAGAAAATTTTTATGTGTCTCAATTTTAATTTTTGGAATAAGCATCTTCTCTGGTATGAGAGTAAACGCTATAACCGTAAACAACTGTGTCTGCAAATCTTATCCAATCTTGCCAGAGGGGGTGTAGTGGGGAGTCATTTCACTCTACAAGGGAGGGCGGAAGTATTTTTACCTGCAGTACTTTTTCTACGGGTTTATATAGGAAAGTGCGGATAAGGAGGTAGTGCTAGGTGATTACTCACCGACAACTTGGTTCACAGGTGCTCGTTCACCTGTCCCTTAGCTAGTAGCATTAGAACCAAGGAGCACTAAGCGCAACTGTAGGATGCAGATGGAGCACTTGCACACTCCGCTTTCTCCTACCCCTGATCATGAACCTCATGATTCTTCCCCTCAACGCACGTGAGGGGACCCACTTAAACGACGGTCAGAATGCTTCTTGCAAGTTTGACCAAGTTTCATAACGTGCATTCTTCCATTTGAAATTAGAAGTGTGTTCCCATTCTTCCTTTTTAAGACTGTCAATTTTCTCGATTAAATCTATGAAGGTTCTTTCCCTCTCTTCTAAAACTTGTTCAACAGTTAAGGGTTTTCTTTTCATTACTTGAATTTTGTTGAAATAGTCTTCAGATTCCGTGAAAAACCATAATTCTTCATTCATTAACAATTTATCAATCGACTTCTTTAGCTCTATATTCCACCCTGATAAATGAGCAATAACATCTCTAATTTTCCATGTACCTAACACACTAAAAGTCACAAAATCTTCAGGAAGGAGGTCTTCAAGTACAATTTTCAGTTCTTTATGATCGTCTTGTAGAAATTTATTTGTTTCTTCTCTATTCATGAATTTCAATTATTGTTCTCATACACTCATTTGAATTATTAATATTTTACAAAAAAATAAAGGTTTATTAGTACAGTAATTTTAGAACGTCTTAACGAGGAATTAATATGGATGTAGTTATCTTCAAAGGAACTTTACAGAAATCTCAAATTGCCTTAGGTCTTTTAGAAAAAAGAAAAGTTTTAGGTTTCCAAAAAGAAGGAAAATACCTTGTTCCTAGAGACAAAAATAAAGAATTAATCAAGTTAACTGATGAGTTTGATTTAACAAAAATCAAGAAAAACTCCAAAGAAACTGCAAAAGCAGTAGAATTTTACCTTAATAACCCCGAAGTATCGGGAACATCATACGGTTCATATTTGATTGAATATTATATCACAGAGTTGTCTAAAAAAGATGCTCTAATAGAAGAATTAGATGAAGACGGAAAAAATTTCTTCAAACCAATTATAGAAAATCTAATAAAAACTGCTTTTCTAAAAAAAGCTTCATTTTTCCCAGATTACTATAAAGAATCCAAGGTTCTTTCTAGATATGCTCATCTTGATTTAGAACTAGTTTTTACAACAATTCTTAGGAATATTGAAGACTTAGTAATTAATGATAAAAAACCTATTGCAATTTTCCCATTACGTTACTCTACTCGTAATGTTAAAGAAGAAGATATTATTAAAATAGGTGAAATTACCAGTAAAAAAATAGCGAATTGGTTCAGTTGGAGAAGTATTCTTCGAAAGGCTAGTCCACTCTACAATTATATCATCTATTGGATACATGAAATTTTAGAGAAAATGTATCCTGAAGATCAAGAAGCTATAAAGGAAGTTGCAGAAGATACAGAGAGAGCAGAAGTTTTTAGCAACCCAGAAGTTTTAACAGCTCTTCAAAAAGGGGAGGACTTTCAAGCAGAAGATTTCAGTAAAGTCAGTATGAACAAACAAATTCTCTACTATTTCTCTATGCAGTATCTGTTTGATGGAAAGGAACTTACTTTTAAGAAATATGATAACGTTTCAAGTTTTGGTTATCATGACTTGCTTATTTCCATGTCAAATATCTATACTTCCATCCCTCTTTTTACTTCATTTAACCCTCCATTTTCAATGATCTCTGGAGGTTTAGTTGAGTGGCTAGAGAAAGGTCTATCCTTCAAAGCACTACAAGGTAACAGAGAAGTTGACCCATACAATATCATGCCAAATGCACTTGCCCTTTATCTATCCCTAGTCTTCAGTAAAACTCCTAATCCGAAGTATAGGAAATATCTGTTAGCAAAATCAATTGAAAAAATCCTTTCATCCAAAGTTCTTGAAGGAGGAATGAAATGGCAAAAGCAAACAAACCTGGCAATGCAAGGAAAGGATGCTTTAGCAGAAAAAATTGAATCCTCAGAAGATGAAATAAAAGAAAAGCAGACTGCTATTACTGAAATGGTCGTTAACTATGTCAAAGATTTGAAAGTACGAAAAGACAAACAGGCTGAACTTGATGTAATTCTTGAAGAAATGGATATTATTGACAAAGAATTTGAAGAAATGAAGGAAGAAAGAGATAAATTCCTTAAAATTGATGCAAAATATAAGAAAGATATTAGTGATTTTCAGAAAGATTTCATATTAACTGTTCAACTATTTGAGAAAGATAAAAAGATATTAAATTCTCTTGGAATGCTACTTGAGTTTATCAATCAATACATTCTTCTGGGTAATAGTAGTAGTTTGCACGGTTTTTCTCTTCTTCTATGGCTTGTGAGTCTGACTAAGGGTGGCACACTCTCTTGGTTGCAAGATAGTGTTGGAGATATGATCTCTGCTGAAGAAGAGTGCAAAGTGCTATCAAAAATATGTGTTCAATACAATACTTCTCTTCAGGGAATGAAAATTCGTCAACTACCCTTAATTGAAACAACCGCACCAACAGTAATTTTACAAACTACACAAAATCTGAGTGAGATGCTGGTTGCTAAGGATGTTGCTGAAAAAGATAAAAATCCCATCTATGCACTCTTATTGTCCAACCTAAGAGAAATTTACGTTTAGTGAAATAGAAGAGAAGAAAGAAAAGGGATAATAGTAAAATTAAAAGGTTTATTAATCCCCTTCAATCACTCTTTTTTAATGGTTTTACATTATCTGCTTGAATTAGCATTAAGAGTAGGTATAATCTATGTAGGTATAGGAGCTGGTATGTTGCTCCAAAAATGGTCAAAAGCCGATCAAGTAGGTAAATGGATATTATTTGTGGGCTTGAATATTTTTACTCCTATTCTTCTCATTATGGTATTTCTTAGTATCGATACTTTTACTGGTGTTAACTGGTGGTTAATAGCTTCTATGACTGTTGTAGGAACAATGGTTCCAATGATACTCAACTCTATTCTCATAAAACTAAAAGAGATTTCAAATGCTAAGAAGAAAGCTTCAATGAGTGATGAGGAGGTTTCTACCATTGAAGAAATTTCCATGGCACAGAAGGGAGCTGAAATAACATCATCTGGTTTTATGAATGCTTTATTCTTCCCTTTTCCAATAATCATCGGTATTTTACCAAGCCAGTATCAAGCTGAAGGAATATTAGCTGCTTCTCTATATCTTCTAGCACAAACCATCTTAAGAAACAGTTTTGGGGTTTACTTGGGAATACATTATGGAACAAATTCTGATCTAAGTTCAAAAAAATCCATTTTTCAAATACTTAAAAGGCTTCTTCTGTTTCCACCAACAATTGGGATGATCATAGGTTTAATACTCCGTTTTACAATTGGATATGTCAATATGGATACTCAACAAATCCTGTTAGGATTGATAGATGAAAGTTTAATCTTATTTTTTACTACAGGTTTTGTGGAAACAAAAGTACATATTGCCTCAGAGATATTTAGAGATTTCACAATGGTTTTAATGTTGGTTATAGTTGGTTTGAGTTTCCGATTCCCTAAGAAAGAGGAATGGAAAGAACCTGTACTACTTAGAGGGATATTTTCTAGGTTTGGTGGAGGTCTACTTAGTATTGTTCCCATATTTTTTATTCCTATTCCCCTGGTAGCAAAAATACCCTTAATCATACAAACTATGGCTCCTCCTGCTGTTGCTAATTCTGCTTATGCAAAATTCTTTAAATTAGATGAATTGTTAACGAGCAGATTTATCGCTATTATGACCATAATTGCACTGATTTTTTTACCAGCAGAAATTGCATTGTTGGTATGGTTCGGCACGGGAATTTTGTAGTCATTCAAAACATTTTATATACTCCCTAAGAACAGTGCTAAACAGAATCTAAAGCCGGAGTGTTTAACATGAAAAAAGATCTTGCTGTGCGTTTTGTTGGTAGTGCTGGAGATGGTTTAGTGTCTCTTGGGTTGCTTTTTGGGAAGATTCTCAAAATGCATAATTTTAATGTGTTAGCTTTTCGAAGCTATCAATCAGTTATAAGGGGTGGATATAATTCTTATCAAATTCGTTTTAGTCACAATGAAGTTCTCTCTGTTGGTGAGGATGCAGATATTATAGTTCTCCTCAACAAACATGTTGCAAAACTTCACAAACCACTTGTAAATGCAAACGCAATGGTAATTTACGATGAAGATATTATAGATCTAGATGAGTTTGATTATCCAGAAGATATAGTTAAACTAGGAATTCCTTTATCAGCAATAATTAAGGAAATATCGAAGTTGAAAGTTTTGAAAAACATTGTTAGTTTTGGTGCAATAAGTCATCTCCTAGGCTTAGACGTTGAATTAATAAAAGAAGTTATACTAGAACAATTTGGTGGAAAGGGAGAAAAAGTAATAATTACAAACTATGAAGCTTTAGATAAAGGGATAAAATTTGCTGAGGAAAACAGCTGGTTGCCAATATGGGAGAAACATAAATTTGGCAAAGCAAGGCAAATGATTATTTCTGGAAACGAAGCAATAGCGCTTGGAATGCTTTCAGCTGGATTGAAATTTTATTCTGGTTACCCAATGACACCAGCCACAAGCATTGTACATTATTTAACAAAGCATCTTCCAAAACTTGGGATGATTGTTAAACAAACAGAAGATGAAATAGCTGCTGTTGGAATGGCAATAGGTGCTGCATATTGTGGTGCAAGAGCTGCTACAGGAACTTCTGGGGGAGGCTTTTCTTTGATGACTGAATTAATAGGTATGGCTGGAATAGAAGAAATACCTCTTGTAGTAATAAACTCTCAAAGAGCTGGACCATCAACAGGTATGGCTACAAAAACTGAACAAGCTGATTTGTTCCAAGCTTTCGGAGCTAGTCAAGGAGAATTTCCTAAAGTAATAATTGCCCCTAGTACAGTAGAAGATGCTTTTAAGGTTGGTTCAGAAGCAGTGGAAATTGCTGAAAAATATCAAGTTGTAGTCATAGTTCTACTTGATTTGTACTTATCAGAATTGAATGCTACAGTAAGAAAATTAGAATTAAAGCGAAAGAATCAACGATATAACATCATAGAAAAACCCGATGAAAATTACCGCAGATATGAAATAACAGAAACTGGTGTTTCTAAAAGAACAATTCCAGGAACAAAAAATGGTATGTTCTTCACAGGTTCTAGTGAGAGAACAGAAGAGGGAACATCTATTGCATCAACGTTAGCTGGTTTACCTGACACTTTACCTATAAGAGTGGAAATGGTAAAGAAAAGAATGAGGAAGTTAGATTACTTAGTTAAAGAACTTGATCAACCTAAATTAGATGGACCTGCTGATGCAGAAATAACACTAATTTCTTGGGGTTCTACAGTTAACATTGTAAAAGAAGCTATCCTTCAATTAAGTGAAGAAGGAATTAAAGCTAATCATCTACATATAAAATACATAACACCTTTTCATACAGATGAAGTAAAAAAGATATTAGTCAATTCAAAAAGAAAAATGATTGTTGAACAGAACTTCTCAGGACAATTGAGAGATTTCATAAGAATGAAAACAGGTGTTTCAATTGAACATAAATTACTACGGTGGGATGGAGAACCTATAATCCCGTCACAAATTGTTGGAAAAGCAATGGAGGTAGTCAAGAATGAGTGAAGAATATACTTTATCTTTGAAGGATTTTGAAAGTTCATTTAAACCAACCTGGTGTCCTGGTTGTGGGAATTTTTCTCAGTGGAGAGCAATTCGACAAGCATTGATTGAACTTGAAATCCCCCAAGAGGAAGTTGTTGTCGTTAGTGGAATCGGTTGTTCATCACATATACCGAATTTTCTCAAAGTTTATGGATTACAAACACTTCATGGAAGGGGTATTCCAACAGCAACTGGAATTCGTCTTGCAAATCCAAAACTCACAGTTATGGTTTATGGTGGAGATGGAGACATCTACGGTATTGGTGGAAACCATTTTCTACATTCTTGTAGAAGAAATGTTGACATTATTACTATTGTTTCAAATAATTATGTTTATGGTTTAACTACTGGACAAGCAAGTGCTACCACACCAGTTGGAACTATTACTAGAACAACTCCTCGTGGATCTATTGAGAACCCTCTTAATCCCATTTCTGTTGCTCTAGCAGCTGGAGCTACTTTTGTTGCTAGAGGCTTTTCAGGCGACCTTAAACATCTTAGTTGGATTATCAAAGAAGCTATTGCCCATAGAGGATTTGCTTATGTTGATGTGTTAAGTCCATGTATAACGTTTAACAAGAATCAAACTTTTGACTATTTCAGACAGAAAGTATACAAAGTTGAAGACACGGGTCATGATAAAGAAAATTTCTCTGGAGCTTTAGACCTAGGGAGTCAAGTTTTCATAAAAGATAAAATCCCTATTGGTATTTTCTATCAAATTGAGAATAAAACAACATATGAAGAAAGAGATTATACTCTGAACCAAGGGATTATTCCTGCTCAAGCTCCTTTAGATTTAACAGATGAGCAAATAGATATTATAACAGAGGAGTTTTACTAAAAATTTAAAGGCGTTATGAAATGAAAATAACAAAACAAGAAGCGACTAAACTTGGTGTTACACTTACTATGTTAATTGTAGCGATTACACTCACTATGGTATTTGCTCGTGGTACAGTTGACATCAGCAATCATGAAGCTACTTTGCACGCAAGATATGACTATAAGGATGATAGTAATATAACTCATGTATATACAGCTGAAGTAAACTTCACTTTTCTAATTTCTAATAGCTCAACTTATCCTGAAATAATAGAAACTCACGATTTAGGAAACAATTTTACACTATTGTTGGCATATTCTCCAGTTATAGAGATAGGTTATGATCAACAACTCATTTTTCGTGTCTCAATAACAGATGAAACAAATACAACTGTATCTCAAACACCGGTTATTGGCAATTTTAGCATAGATATAAGGTGTATAGAAACGGATGAAAATATTGAGGGACTAGATCTTACTTTACCAGCATCTTCTATAAAAGAGGATCATATAAACCAGGAATGGGTGATATTTACTTTCAGATTACCGTATAAAACAAATGCAGTTCTTACATTGTTGTTTCTCGTTGGTATTCTCTGGGTGATGGAAACTATTCCTCTAGTTGCAACAAGTATAATGATACCAATTTTTGGTGTGATATTTCTTAGCTTAAGTGCTAAAGGTTTACTTGCTCCGTTTGCTGAACCTGTCATCTTTCTATTTCTCGGTGGTTTTATAATTTCAAAAGCAATGAACAAGACTGGAGTAGATAAATGGATCTCTCTCAATATTGTAAAAATTAGTCCTGACAACCCAAAAATCTTGATGTTGCTAATGATGGTTGTTACAGCTGTTCTTTCAATGTTTATGAGTAATACTGCTACCGCTGCAACAATGATTCCTATAGCGGTAGCTGTTACAGATAAACTCAAAGTGAATAAGGAGATTGAAGAAGAAAAAATCGATCGATATGGAAAAGCACTAATTTTAGGTATTGCTTACAGTGCGTCCATAGGTGGAATTGGTTCAGCTATAGGTACCCCAGCAAACCCCATTGCTATAGCTTTGCTTGCTCAATACGCTGATGTTCATATAACATTTATTGAATGGTTTATTTTTGGATTACCAATAGTTTTGCTGATGTTACCTTTAGTTTGGCTATATCTTTGGTTCATAATGAAACCAGAAGTACCAAAAGAAAGTATTTCCAACGCAAAATCAGCAGTTAAGAAGGAACTGGATAACATGGGTCATCTAAATAAAAAACAAATTTATGTTTTAGTAGTTTTCTTACTAGCTTTAATTCTATGGTTCTTAGAAGGAACGATTAAGAAATACTTATTCCCAACTTTCTCTTCTTCTGTTGTTGCTCTTTTTGCTGCATTTATGTTATTTATTCCCACATTATTTAGTGGTTCAAAAATATTAGAAGGAAGAGATGTAAATGATCTCAATTGGAATGCTATATTGATTTTCGGTGGAGGTTTAATTTTAGGTGTAGTCTTAACGGAAGCAGGAGCTGGAGATATGATTGCATTTTCTTTAGAGAATCTGAATATTGCACACAAAATTCTATTCATAGCTATGATCGCAATACTTGGTGTATTTCTTACGTTCATAGCTTCAAACACTGGTTCAGCTGCAATACTTGTACCATTAGTTATCCCGTTAGGTTTACTATTCGGGATAGATCCCGTCCTTTTAGCTGTTGTTGCAGCAATAGGATCAAGTGTGGACTTTATGCTTCCACAGGGTACGCCACCAACGATGATTGCTTACAGTACAGGTAAATATACGGTTAGAGAAATGGCAAGAATAGGTTCGGTAGTTGACATTTTCGGTTTATTGCTGATTGCCTTTGTTCTACCATTCTTCTGGAGATTTGTTGGAGTGGTATATTTCTAATACTTCTCTCTTCATTTTTTCCCTTTTGGTGGAATGTCGTTTTTCTTCGAGCCCGTTTATTAATGGGTAATATTTTGAAATTTGGAAAAAAGAAAATTAGTGGAAGGAAGAGGATTTAGACTCATATTGACTATTTCGAAATATGCTGAATTTATTCTTGAATTTCCTTCTCTACTTCAAGAATGAATATAGAAATTTTTGTAGCAGTTTCTCTACTGTGCGTTTCTTGATAATGGATTACATCCTCAAATGTTGTATTTGGAATTCTCTTAGCAACATCAATGCTCTTTTCAAAAGTATGCATTTTGTCTGTAGATGCAGCAATTATGAAGGTTGGGCATTTGATAACAGAGTAATCTGCGTCTGATTTGTAGTAAAATAAATTCATCGCACAATTCTTCATCCTTTTGGGATTACTTGTAACAATATTCCTTTTGTTTAGATAGTAAGAACCTGGATCATTTTTCATGTCCGTTCTAAGATACTTTAGAATGAATTTTAATAACGGTTTGAAAAAATAAAATAACCAGTGAGGGAGTAACCTAAAAAGAACCTTCATCCAACCTGAGAATGAAAAACTAGCCTCAGGACTGATAAGGATCAAACCTTTTGGAGGATGATATCCCCTATCCAGATATTTTACAGCAACTTCTGATCCAAAAGAATCACCAAATAAATAGAAGCCTTCTTCATTCAAATTGTAGTGCTCAACTACTTTACTTATGTCTGTCGCGTATCTCTCCATTGAATAACTTATCTTCCTTTTGTAATGCATAGCAGAACTTTTTTCTCTAGATTCAATATGATAGATATCACCAATATTTGAAAGCTCATTATCAATATCAATCCATCCTAAGAAATTAGAACAAAGACCTGCAACTACAACAATATTAATCTTTGAAATCGATTTTTTACATTTGATCTTGAATACTCGAAGATGTATTCCTTCTTCTACTTCAACATAATCTAGTTCAAGCCAAGGGAATATGGAGAAATCAACTGTCTCCCTCGAAGAAAGTGGAAGATTCTTTAGAAACATATCATCCATGCAAACTTAGAAATGCCTAAACTTGTTAATAAACTTAGTTTTTTCTCTATGTATTAATCTTCAAATCATATCTCCACATCATTTTCATTTTTTGTAGGTTCAGGTTTCTTAGTTGGCCACCAATTCCATTTTTCAGCAATTGACATAATTGCAGGTACTAGTATAGTTCTCACTATAAAGGTGTCAACTAAAACTGCAATACATAGCATAAATCCAAATTGATTAAGAACCATCTCCTTTGATAGAAGAAGACCCGAAAATGCAATGGCCATTATTATGCCGGCGAATGATATGATATTTCCCGTTTTGTACATTCCCTTGTGAATTGCTGCTTTATCTGAGTATCCTTTATCTCTATATTCTGATATTCTAGAAAGTAAGAAAATGTCATAATCAAGACCAAGCCCAATAAGAATTGAAAATGCCATGATAGGTACTAACCAATAGAAAGCATTGATATCTTGCAGGGGAGAAATTACGCTATTTAGGAAAGATGTTTCGAAAACCAATACTCCTAATCCATAAATGAAGGATAAAGTGATACCGATTGTGAATATCAATCTCAAAGGTATGAAAGCTGACTTGAACATTAACCCAATCAGGATATAGACAACAATTATTGTAATAGAAATCATTAGTGGAAACAACTCATAAACCTTATCTATTGCGTCAACCATTACCGTTGATCCTCCGGCTAGATATAGCTTATATCCGGTTTGTTCCTCGTATCGTTCTAAAATAAGTCTTGTTTGTTTTATCCAACTCTCTGCATCATCTCCCCAAGGATCAAATGGAGTTTGGATTTCCATGATTGTTGTTGAATTTTCTTCATTTGTATATTTACTATAGATGGCTCTGTAAATCATACCAAATTCACCTGTATTTGAAGGATCAAGCAACATTTGTATACTACTGAAGTATGGAAGCTCCATGTCATTTATCCTGACTATTGATACGAAACTTTCATTGAATACTGCCGTTTCATTAGCAATATCATGTATCAAGTCTTTAGCTGTATAGAAGAATGAAGAAGTGTTTAGCCCATTTGTTTCATTTGTTTCAATGATTATATAGAAAGGAATAATTTGTCCAGGGGCAAAATCCTCCTGCATAGCTATATATGCTTCACGAGAATCAACACCTCTAGGAAGAATCTGATTGAAATCGATTGATCTTTGAAACTTGAAAACTTGAATTGAAATGGGAATTGTTAATATTACTATGACTAAGATAACGACTAGAGCATATTTAGTCGAGAATTTACTTATTCTATACCAGATGCTTTTCGCTTGATTAACCAAATCCTTTTTCTTATAATCTTCAAGTTCCCCTTCTTTTATTCCTTTGCTCTTTCTATACCATCTCAATTTACTAAAGAATTTTCCAAAGGTTAGAAGCAATGAAGGAGTGAGTGTTAGATTAACTATAAGTGTTGTAATAATGCAAACTGTGGCCCCTAAACCTATTGTTGAAAGAAGTTCTAATGGGAAAAATACCAACCCAAGAAAAGTTATTGCTAATGTTAATCCACTCAACATAATTGTGTGACCTGCATGTTGACTCATCTGTTTTGTGGCTTTTGAATTATCATTGTTTTTTAGGATTTCTTCTCTATACCTTGTAAGTAGGAAAAGTGAATAATCAATTGATAGAGCAATGACAAGACTCATCATAATAGATGGAACAAAAGAGAAAATGTTCAATGTAAGTGCTAAGGGGTACATTATCAAGTAAGATGTTAGAATGCTTATCGCCATTGAGAGAATGGGTAAAATCATTAATTTCAAACTTCGAAGGACAAAAGCTAGAACCAGCATTGCAATCGGAATAACAATAATGTCCATCAAAGCTAGATCTTCTTGAGTGACTTCCTTCATATCCATATACATTGCAGTAAATCCTGTCAGGAATGCATCAAATTCATTATCTTCTTTTTCTATGGAAGCAAGGTTATCCCTTAGATAGTATATGAAATCATCAATTATACTACTCTCTCCTTCAAGCTTTAAATCTATGATAAATAGCATAGATCTCTCTGAGTCTGAGACAAAACTTCCTGCTGCTGAAATGAAACCCAAATCAGTAAAAATATAGTAATTTAAAATGGAAATTATTATTGTTTGATCAGTATACTCATCTGTGATATCCGTAACATTTTGACAGAACACTTCTACTTCTGTGTTGATAATTGATACGTTTTCATCTTTCATCCTAATTAGTATGACAACACTTGTTTCATTAGTAAATTCAGGAAATTCAGCCTCAAGAACCTCTTCTGCTAATTGGCTGGGTGAACCCGTTGGAGGATCAAAATTTGAAGATGTTGAATCTAAAAACCTTGGACCTAACCAAGCACTAAATCCTAATACTATGCACCAGATGACTATTACGATGATTTTATATTTCTCAAGAAATTTATGATATTTATCTATGAAGGCCATGAGTCACTGTAAATGTAATTGATAATTTCCCTATTTAAATTTTCACGAAAATTCCTGAATTAATGAGCTAAATTCTACTTATAATCTTTTTTTTGCAAAAGGTATTAAAAGAGAACTGATATTTTTAAATAATAATATTGTGATGATAAAGATGGAATTAAAGGACATTTCAATAGAAGATTTATACTTGCTTAGAAATATAATGAAGGTTCAAATCCTTCCAGGAAAAAGATATTTATTTGAAGAACAAAAACTCAACATCAAAGAAAATAAGCATAATTCAGCTATTTTTCTACAAGGTGATGAAGATGCCAAACCCAAGCAGTTCACTAGTGGTTCATCACAAGATCAATCTATGAAACTTTCTCCGAACAAAGAATCCATAGCTTTCCTTAGTAAAAGAGGAGGCAAAAAGGAAAAATCACAATTATATATAATGCCCATAAATGGTGGAGAATCTATTAAATACACCACGATGCCTAATGGAGTAAATTCATTTAATTGGTCTCTAGATGGTAAAAAAATTACTTTTTCACATAGAGTTAGCATTGAAGAACAAAATGACGAAGATAAAGCTCATGAAGAAAAAGAGAAACCTCAAGAATTATCAGAGGTTGATCAGAAAGTCAAAAAACTAAAACAAGAAGAAGCTGAAAAGAAAAAAGTTGACCCTCGAGTTGTCCAGAAAATTGTTTATCGACAAGAGACATCCTTTATGGATGATAAAATCAGTCATTTTTACGTTTTAGACTTAGAAACTAGGGAATCTCGCAGAATTACTGATGGTGAATTTAACTATATTTCAGCAATCCTAAGCAAGGATGGTACAAAATTATATGCTGCTAAACAAAAAGAAGATGGACAGTTGAATGATTTATATGAATTTCTGATAGAAGAAATCTCTGTTGAAAGTAAAAAAGTCAAAAAACTTAAATCTGCTCTTGGTTTCGGAACAAGTTTATCAATCTCGCCAAATGGGTTATGGTTAGCATATGATACAATATTAACCACAGATGAAGCATCAACTCAGAATGCTGAAATAAAACTACTGAATATAGAAACTGGGTTAGAAAAACTAGTTACAGAATCGATAGATAACCATGCTTTTTCAGCTTTATTTGATTCAAAAACAGACTACTTATATTTTGTTGTGGATGAATGGGAAAGAAATATACTCTACCGTTATAGCATCGAAAGAGAAACATTAGAAAAAGTGGTACTTGGAGATTATCAAATACTTTCTTATGACGTTGATGCAGAACAAGGACTTATTCTTTTAAATGTCTCGAATGTCAAAGAACCTTCCAAATTAAAGGTATATGATTACGTTTACAAAGTAACTAAAACTATATGGGAATCTAACAAAGATTGGTTAAAAGAAAGAACTCAAGCAACTACTGAAGAAATAAAATACACAGGTGACAAGCAAAAAGAGATACAAGGATGGATAATTAAACCTTCCAATTTTGATTCAAACAAAAAATATCCTTTAATCCTTGAAATTCATGGAGGACCACATGCTACTTGGTCACCACATGAAAGAACAATGTGGTTTGAGTTCCAGTATTTTGCAGCACAAGGATATGTAATATTTTACTGTAATCCCCAAGGGTCTAGTGGTAGGGGTTATGATTTCCGTTATGTTGTTGCTAATTGGGGAACAGAACCTGCAAATGATTTACTAATGGGAGTGGATCAAACTGTCGCAAAGGGATATGTTGACGAAAATAATTTGTTTATTACTGGAGGTTCGTATGGTGGATATATGACAACTTGGATAATTGGTAATGATAAAAGATTCAAAGCAGCTGCTCCACAAAGAGGGGTTTACAATCTTGTTAGTTTTTGGAGCACAACAGATATCACGCAATTTACCAAAGACGAAACTGGTGCATTTCCATGGGAAGACCTAGATGAGATGTGGAAATTATCCCCGATAGCTTATGTCGATAAAGTTCAAACACCTACTAGGATTATTCATTCTGAAAATGACTTTAGGGTTCCAATATCTCAAGGAGAAGAGTATTTTGCCTCACTTCTCAAATTAGGAATTAAAGCAGAGCTTATCCGTTACCCAGAGGAAGGACATGAATTGAGCAGGTCAGGTAAACCCAAACATATGCAAGATAGATTAGAAAAAATTATTGATTGGTTCAACATACATAAGAAATAACTCTCACATTTCCTCTTTCTTTTTCTTTACACTAAGAATTTTTTTCAACTTCCTCTTCTATACTACTTTTTTTTCTATCCTTTATATTTGGAGCAATTTTGAATCTTTCCTTCATACCTTCAATGTACTTCTTCTCTCTTTCAATCATTACAAAATCTCGCTTTAGTTCCTTTGCTACATGCCCAGTTGTACCTGTACCTGCCATAGGATCAAGTATCAAATCTCCTTCATTTGACGTTGTCAATATAATCCTTTTAAGTAGTTCAACAGGCTTTTGGGTTGAATGAAGTTTTTCTCCATCTTCTTTCTTTATTCTTTCTTTTCCTGTACAGAGAGGAATTACCCAAACGTTAGCTCCTACTTTTCCTATTCCGAATTCTTTTGCCAATTCTTTATTGAAAGTATATTTCTTAGATTGTTTATCCTTCACTGCCCAGATAATCGTTTCTGTTGCGTTGGTGAACCTCACTCCTAACCAGTTAGGCATGGGGTTATTTTTGATCCACACAATTTCTGAGAGTAACCAGTATCTTAGATTTTGCATTATCGTCCCGATACGATGAATGCTATGATAAGTTGAAATAATCCATAATGTAGCATTCGTTTTCATTATTCTACTTGTTTGAGAGAGTATATTTTCAATAAATGAATCATATTCTTCAAAAGATTCAAATTTATCCCAGTCATCTTCCACACCTTCTACTTTTGTTTTAACGTTCCAACGAACAAGTTTCTTTTTTGGTAGTTGTAAAAAATAGGGTGGGTCTATAAAAACAAGATCGACAGATTCATCTGGGATTTTTTTCAGTACTTCTAGAGCATCACCAAGTATGATTTTATTTCTAATTTCATCTAGAGTATATTGATTTACATTTTTAGAATCTGCTAATACAAGTTTATCAATATTCAAATGTTCTACCAACTAATAGATTTGAAATTTTGTAATCTTAATAGGTTTATGTTTAGTTAGCTATCCCTGCTAATCCATAACCATTTTCAATTAATTCCTTAAGCTCTGCTGTAAATCTTGCAGCGGGTGCCCCATCAAGATTATCATGATCAAAGGTTAGAGTTACATTTAAACATTCTCTGACTTCTATCTTATCTTTGATAACTTTAGGTTTCTTTTCTATCCCACCAATGGTTATTACTAGTGGATGTCCCACATATGGTATACCCCATCCCCCATTAAGTGCAGTTATTCCTACGGATGTAATTAAGACAGAGCCTACATAGCTTTTTAGGACTTTTGGATTATTTTGAATCCTCCTTCTATACAATAGTCTTAAAGGTCGAGGGAATTTTAGGTAGAAATCAATCTGTTTCTGAAAATCATCTGTAATCTCTTTTGCAACTTGAGCATTACGGATTTCATTGTGTATCTCTCTTAATGATCTTTTATCTACAGATCTTATAACATACAAAATAGGCCAAGATTCACCCTCTATCTCCCTTTCAACTATCGTAGCAATATCTACTTCATTGAATACAATAAATTTTCTTCTATTTTTTCTTAGAGCATGTACTCTTTTATTATCTGAGACTGCTTTCCCCACACAATTAATCATAAATGCTGAAAAAGATAATTTCTCTCCAGTTTTTTCAAAATGTTGTTTTATCATTTTACGTGTTTCTGTAATATCAAAATCAACTAGTGCATGAACATTATGTTTCTTCTCTAGATTGATATAAACCTCAGATGCAGCCTTTCTAATATTTGAAATTTTAAAGGCTTCATAATTATCTTTGTCTTTGTTTCCCATTTTACTCCGCTTTCCAGAACATATTCGGTTTTATGTGTTTCAGTTTGGTAACGCTTATTATTATCTTTTTGGTTATATATTCAGTTTTACTAACATCCTCTATCTTTTGAGTTAACTTGAAATATGATGAGTTTTTGTCATGTTGTCATATAAGGACAACTTTAGTCGAGTGTCTTTCTTAGAGTTCAACATATAGCTCATCATAGATGTTCTATACTCACTCTGAGTGGATACATCACGTATCCTCCTACCCCGTTCACCCTGCGTCTTTGCAAGGCTTTCGGATCGCTTTTGAGTAAAATGTTGTATGCAGCATTGACATCAGCATTGATTAAGTAGCCGTGAGCGGAACGAAACAACCCCCGAGTAACTCTACGACCAGCGTATTTTTTCCTAGCTTTTGGGAATTCATTGTCAAGGAAACTACACTTTGAAGTATATTTTTCGGGGATCATCTCTACCTTTATCCCTCGTTCTGCCCCCTTATACTTCAAGATGTTGATGATACGTAGAAAGGGAATGGTAACGAACATCTGAGTGATCTTCTTCCAGAATTGCACTCCTTGTTTCCACTTCTCATTGTAGCCGATGATGACCTCGTGGAGACCTCTTTCCACCCACAAATCGACCAAATAACAGGTGAGTTTGTGTATAGCATCTTTTAGTTTTTTCCTCCACTTTTCTCGGAGATTATAGTAAGCATGACCATAGCTGTGTTTATTTTTTCCTTGTAGTTGTTGTCTTTGCTGTTGAGCATATTGAATTTGTAACTGTTTCTGCTTTTTTAGATAATATTGGGTTATGGATTTTATTCCTTTCCCTGCATCCTTGATAACAATCGGTTGACCCCCGAGGTTATCCACAAAGGTAGTAAGGTTGATCATCCCTAAATCAACTCCGCCTTTCCGTATCAACTTTTTACGGAGTTTAGGTAAGCTTTTCTGATAGACTAATTCTAGGGTATACCCCACTCTTCTTGGAATGATTCTCACCTCTCGTAAATCAGTGTGAGAGGTCAATCGTGTTTTGTAACAGTATCCCACTTTTTTAGGTAAAACCAACCATCCATTAACAATCCTTGCTTGTTGGTTAGTGAAAATAGCTACCACTTCCCCATCCTTTTTTTTGTAATTAGGTGGACGGGGCATAGCGAAAAAAGCTCCAGGGTTGACTTTCCACTCCTTCATTGCTCGGAAATACCCCTTCCAGTTTCGACAAAGGAGTTTGAGGGTATGTTGGGCAGTGTGCGCAGGGAGAACACGATAACACTCTTCATGGTTGAGTAGTTTGTTGAGATCATTGTAGAATAGGAGTTTGTTCTTTTTGTTCAAGGAGGTTTTTATCAGAAAATTCGCTCGATTATAGAGATTTTTTACTTGATGACAAAGCTTGCTTAAACTAGGCTGATACTTTACTTCTATACATTCTACCCTAGGAACTTTAGCCATCTTTTCTTTATCTAGAGATTCTTATAAAAACTCCCGTAATATTCGCCTAGATCTGTCCATTTAAACTGATATAATGGTAGTTAGTATGACAACAAGACAAAAATTTATTATAACTGTATTTTAAAATCTGATATGAAACAAGTCTATGTTGGGATGGCTGCTTTAATTGAAAAGGATGGGAAATATCTTATCATGAAGAGATCATCAGAAAGAGATTTTGGACCTAATGCTTGGGAAACTGTCACAGGTAGATTAGAAGCTGAAGAATCTCCTAATGTAGGAATTGTGCGAGAAGTTAAAGAAGAAACTGGTTTAGATGTGGAAGTTATAATGCCAGTTGATACTGGTTTCTTTTATAGAGGTAGTAAAGAGTTTCCTATGGTCTTCATCTCCTACTACTGTAAATACATCACTGGAGATGTTAAACTTGATTGGGAACATTCAGAGTTTGATTGGATAACATTAGATGAAGCTATAGAAAATCAAGATTTAAAGCATTTTACAAAGATGTTCATAAACTTGAAAAACTTGAAAAAATATTTGCCAGAGAGTTTTAGATTTCAATTTTCTAGTATATATCTTTCAGGAAAAAATGTTGAATAAATGATCTATTCTATTTTCTCAATTGCATCCAATATCCATTTAGCAATCTGTAGTTTAGTCCCTTCTTTCTCCTGAAATTCTCCTTCAAATGGTATAATCAATACCTTGTTTAGATCGCTCTCAAAACCATATTGCTTCTTTGAAACATCGTTAGCAACTATCAGATCTGCATTAGCATTTTGCATACGCTTTGTTGCTATTTCTTTTAACTCTTCATCTGATTTCTTATACTCTGCTTTGAAAAGGATTAGTTGTGAAATGGGTGATGTTTCCTTAACTACATCTGCTAATTTCTTAGTTGGTTTTAGTTTAATCTCTAAATCTGATGTAGAAGATATTTTCCCATTACGTACTTCTTCAAGTTCAAAATCATTCATTGCAGCTGCTAGAATAACATAATCATACTGGTCTTCTTTGAGTGCATTCATCACTTGATCATACATTTCAGGAGCTGATGTGACCTTTACTTTATCTTCAATAACCTTCGGTGGTGGTAAGAGTGTGGTTCCATAAATTAACTTAACCTCAGCTCCTCTCCACCAAGATTCTAAAGCTAAAGCATATCCCATTTTACCAGAAGAAGGATTTGATATGAACCTTATACCGTCAATATATGCTCGAGTCGGTCCAGCATTTATGAGAACCTTCTTACCTTTTAACGAATTACTGTAAATCTCTTTAATGCAAAAATCAACTATTTCATCATTTTCAGGAATTTTTGCTTTTTCTTCTTCTACTCTAGGATTAACAAAAATAACACCCATATTCTTCAGTTTATCAATATTTTCTTCAATTGCTGGATTATGCATCATTACTTCATGCATAGTAGGAACCATAATAACCGGGATTTTATTTCCTAAAGCTGTTCCTGTCATTAAAGATACAACTGTATCCATTATACCATTAGCTATTTTGGAAATCGAATTGGCAGTAATTGGAGCTACTAAAATAAGATCTGCTCCCTCTTCAGCAAGACCAGCATATTTTACGTGCTCAACTTTACCTTTGATTTCAGTTATAGGAACCTCTCCTGTAGCCCACTCAAAAATCATGGGGTCTACAAACTTCGCTGCTTCTGGGGATAAGACTGGAATAACTCTAGCCCCATGTCTCATCAACTTTCTTGATATCTGGGGAGCAAGAAAACACGAAATCGAACTTGTTATACAATGAATAACTACCTTATCCTGAAGCTCATTTCCTTCTGTTCCAATGATTGAACTTGATGGGTGTGACATATATAATCAATTATCTAAGATTTAAATAAATTTATGGCTATCAACGTTTTTCTTCAAGTTTCTAAGGTGTACACAAAACTTGCACAATGTTATTATTTAAAAACACTCTTTCTAATAAAATCTCAGAATAAAGTTAGGTTTTAACAATGGCAAATATCAGCGAGAAAATGAATGAAGCTCTCAATAAACAGATTGGAGATGAGCTAGAATCAGCATATATCTATTTAGGAATGTCAAACTGGTTTGAAGAAAGAACTCTAGTTAAACTAGCGGATTGGTTTGCAAATCAAGCAAAAGAAGAATTTGCTCACGCAATGAAGTTTAAATCTCATATACTTGAAAGAGGAGGAAAAGTACATTACCCCGTATTGAGAGAACAAAAACAAGATTGGTCTAATATTATGGAAATATTAGAAGCTACATTGGAACATGAGCAGTTCATTACAAGTAAGATTAATGAATTATATGAACTTGCACAAGAAATCAAAGAATACTCTACTCTCCCCTTATTACTATGGTTCATTGAGGAACAAGTTGAGGAAGAAGACAACGCTATGGCTCTAATTGATAGGTATAAAGGCTACAAGAACGACTTCAATTTTGATCATCATGTTGTTAGAGAAGAGTCACAAGAATAAATTTTCCTTTTTCTTCTATTTCTAATTTTTTATTTTTTATTTTACCTATAAATGGTTCTAATTTCATGATATAATAGGTGAACTCTAAAAAAACCTTATATTAAGCTGACAATTATTCTATTCTGTGAGTAGGAAAAACACAATTCTTATCGCTGGATTAGGAGCTATTGGTTCTATACTTTTTTCTCGTTTAGAGAGAAAGAATGCAACACTAGTATGTTTGACTTCCAAAAGAGGAACCAAAGATATAAGTACAAGAGGATTATTTGTCCAATTAATTTCAGATGAAGCTCCTAAATTACATAAGGCAGAAGTGTATGAGTTTCTTCCTGAAAAAAGCAAGTTCAAGCAGTGTATTGTAGCAACAAAAGCATATAATAATCAAGTTTTAGCTGATTATCTAGTCGATTATATGGATGATGATTCATCTATTTTGCTATTTCAAAACGGTATTGATGTTGAGAAACCTTTTACTGAAAAAGAAAAAGATTGGAAGATTACTCGTGCAGTATCATCTATAGGTGCATTTCGAGGTGAAGAGTGTGTTACTGAAATAGCTATCGGGGAAACTAAACTTGGAGTTATTAATTATACTGATGTTAAAGAAATAGAGAAATGGAAAACATTGTTGTTATCTATAGGTTTGGAAGCCTTAATTCCTGAAGACTTGAATAACAATTTTGCATATCACTACTATCTCAAAGCAATAGTAAATTCGACTATCAATCCTATTGGTTCTATTACAAAACTGAAAAACGGAGATATCCTCAAAGACAAACAACTTCTAGATCTCATTGAAAGAATTGTAGATGAACTCATAGCAATTCTTGCAAATATGATGACTATATCCAGATCAGATGCTCTTGAAACTATTAATAAAATTGCTCGAACTACTTCAGATAATAAATGTTCTATGCTTCAGGATCTCGAAAAAGGCGTTCAAACTGAAATAGATTATCTTAATGGGAAATTTCTAGAAATCAGCAAACGCGAAAATGTAGAGGCACCAATTAATTCTAAGCTTGTTTCTATAATAAAAACACTCTCTGATAGAAGTGAACCTGAAGAATTAGCCATTTTAGAATTCAAATCGTTGTTATGAGTGATCAAATGACAAACTATTGGGTAGCTTCTCATATTTCGGGTCTCTTTGCAATCTATGATGAAAACATAGACCCATTGAGAAGAGGATCCCGAGGAGCTGGATTTTCAATATCTCGAGGAACAACCACAACAGTTAGATTTTCCGAGGATAATGAAAATCACTTTTTTTTCAATAAAAAAGAAGTAGATGTAAAGCTCGCAAATATCTCAAGATATGTACTCAATCATTGTATGAAATTAGCTCAATCAAATAATGGAGGTGAATTTGGCGTTTCAATTCATCATGAATTTGAGATTCCTTTATCAGCTGGATATGGTGCAAGTGCATCTGGAGCTCTAAGCTGTGCATTTGCACTTAATGATCTATTGAAACTTAGTCTGAATGAACAAGAACTATATCAAATTGCACATACTGCTGAAATTATTGAAGGTGGGGGGTTGGGAGATGTTCTAGCACTACACAAAGGAGGCTGGGAATACCGAACCTTAGAAGGTGCTCCTTTTATCGGAAAAGCAGAAAACCTACTCAGTAATCAATACAAGGTGGCAACTCTATCTTTTGGTGAAATGAGCACAAAATCGATTATAAAGAATAAGAAATGGAAAGAAAAAATCAACAGTGTAGGTAAATTATTTCTCCAAGAAATAGTCGATGAACCAACAATCAGGAACTTTGGTCTAGCCTCTGAACAATTCGCTATTTCTTCTATGTTAGCCACTCCAAATGTTATAGATTTCACGAATAGGTATAAAACTGAAAATCTCATTATTAGTCAAATAATGTTAGGGGATGGAATATTTATCCTATACAAAGATCCTGATGACTTACCTGATCATCCTAACCTTGTGCAAGAAACAATATGTAATTTAACAGTTAAGAAACTCTAACTAACCATATCTAAATTCTTCTGAAGGATATTTTCCTTCTTTAACTTCGTTGATAAAATCCTTTACTGCTTTCTTCACAATTTCTTGGACGTTAGCATATTTCTTAACAAATTTTGGCTTATCAATTAGAGATAGCCCAATCAAGTCATCAATTACGAGAACTTGACCATCACAGTATTCACCTGCTCCTATTCCAATGGTTGGTATTGTAAGTTCTTCTGTTATCTGTTTGGCTAATTTCCAAGGGACAGATTCTATAACTATAGAGAATACTCCAGCATCTTCCAGCTTGATAGCATCTTCTAGAAGTTTGGTTTCTGCTATTTGTGATTTACCTTGTACTTTGAATCCACCGAATTTGTTCACATAAGTTGGAGTTAAACCTATATGTCCCATCACTGGAACTCCGATTTCCAAAAGTGCTTGAATCTCTTCTGTTCTTTCTTCTCCACCTTCTAATTTCACCGCTTGGCAATTTCCTTCTTTGATTAGCATTCCTGCATGTTTAATTGTCTCTTCTTTGCTTAATCCGTAGGAAAGAAAGGGTAAATCACCAATCACAAGAGCGCGTTCTGCTCCTCTAGAAACAGCTTGAGTATGACGTATCATATCTTCTAAAGTTACCTTAAGTGTATCTTCAAAACCAAGAATAGTCATACCTAATGAATCTCCAACTAAAATAGTGTCAATACCCATCTGATCTATTATCTTAGACAAAGGATAGGTATAAACTGAAATCATAGTGATTTTTTCTCCTTCCTCCTTCATTTTCTGAAGATTTTTTATAGTAACTTTCTTAATCATTTTTTACAACTCATAGGTTTTTTGTTGGGTCTTCCAATTTTCCTTCAGCTAAATCTCTTAATCTTGAAGACATGAAATTAAGCGATTCTTGAAGTGATTTATAATTGTCAAAGTCATTTATTAAATCTTTTAATTCATCAGAGTTTTTCTCCTTTAGCTTAAAGGATTCCTCAATCATCTCTGGTATTGCTCTAGTAACATTATTAACAATCGAGATATTAGACCATAGAGAAGTTCTAGAAAGGGGATTCAGGTCAACCGTTATCACTTTTTTACCTGCTCTTCGAAGTGCCATGGTTCTGTCTCCATCTTCAAGCGGAACAAGAACTACATCGGCAGAATATATACCTCTGATATCAACTATTCTTCTTAAATGCGATATCTCTTCTAAAGTCTCATGATATTCAGGATCAGCACCAAGAATTGTTTTTGCTCCCGCTTCTTTCAAAACACTAGTAATTGCTTTAATTCTCTCCTCGCTTCTATAGAATAAATTAATTTCAAGTGCTGCTCTAGTAGTCTCAGCAAACTGAACTATTTCTTTTGGACAGAGAGCTGCTATATTTCCGTTAACACTAATCACAGGTTTTTTTGACGTTAATAACATAGCAACTGCAACCTCTTGTTGCTTTTGAGCATAGTTTGGTGTTTTTTCTCCTAACAAATAATCGTAAGCTTCCCCACGACCATGAGCTATTAGTCCTGCTTCAGCAACCACTTTTTCATGCATACCCTCTATGATTCTTTCGCGTATTCGCAATGATTCTGCTCTAGGATGATTATCTGGAATTGCCATCTTAAATAACATGAATTTAGTTATTTATAACTTAGTTGATTTTGTGAGGATTTGTTTTTAGTATCTATGTATCAAGATTTAAATAGCAATTCTTTTTTAATCACTTCATGATTCGAAGAACATCCTGGAGTAGAGTGAACCACTTTATTGGTTTTATATTGTATTGTTTCATTGCAGCATATTTAGTTTGGTCTCTCATCAATATTTTACTTGACATTGGTACACATGAACCATTGACTGTAGGAGGTCAAATACTCAACATACTTGCTTTATTTGTTGAGATTTTTGGGTTTGTTTTCGCTCTTTATTTTGCAATACAATTGATAGATGGAGTTCTAAAAGTCGGAGAATTTTCATATGATGTTGATAAAATCACTGGTGAAACAAAAGTTAGTGTAATCGTTCCTATTCATAATGTTCATGCGAGCGTTTTAGAGGAAACAATTAAAGGATTTAGTCTTCAGACATATCCAAATTTCGATCTTTGGGTTGCTGATGATAGTCCAAATGAAGATCTAAGATTAGCTTGTAAGAAAGTTTGCGAGAAATATGATGTAAAATATTATTTTGAAGATAATAAACGTTTCAAATCTGGTATGTTAAACATTGTTATTCCCAAAACCAAAGGTAGCTTAATTGCTTTTTTCGATGTTGATCATATCCCAACTTCAGGAATTCTTGATAAATTTGTAGCTATTATGGAACAGTATCCAGAATATTCTTTTATTCAAGCAAAATTCGGTTTCAGAAATGTAGAAAATCGTCTGCATATTTGGGAAGCTATGGGTTTGATGCAAGCTTTTTGTTCTGAAAACGCTAGAAGGAAAATTAACACAGTTCTCTATAATGGTACAACAGCAATTTTTCGAAGAGAAGATTGTTTTCCAATACCTGAAGAAAAAATGACAGAAGATTATGATTTATCCTTGAATTTAATTTTCAACAATAAGAAAGGATATTTCTTAGATGAGATAGGATCTATGTCTTTAGTTCCAGATACTATGGCTCATCAGATTTCACAATCGTTCAGATGGTTTACTGGTCAATCTGGAGCTATGTTTGATTATGCAGGTAGATTGGTTAAACTTGTTTTTCAGAGAAAAATAAAATTGCAACAAGCAATTGACATTGCTTTTTCTTCATTTCTTGTGGTTGGAGCAACTTCATTTTACACATTAAGTGTTCTTTACGGTATCATTTACTTTGCAAGAATTCCATTAGTTAGGGCATGGGATTTAGGTCATATCTGGTTAATAATAATTACAGCGTTAACAGCTATAATTTATCTAGCTACAATAACAGCAACTACAATATATTCAATGAATTCAGCTTCCTTTCCACTGAAATATTGGCACATACCATTTTTCCTATCCTTTGGTAGTATGATTTCACCCTTTTACATTATCCCAGCATTTAGAGGCTTAATTGGTCAAAACAAGCTTATTCCAGGCAAAACAATGTGGAATAAGAAGATACCAATTTTCCGTATTGCATCTATATATACTGTCGCTGGTTTATTCTTCTTGTATCTGACAGTTGATTCGATTTTACAACAATTATGTTACTATTATACTCTAAGTTTTTGTTATCTTCCTGCACCTTATTATCGAAATTTCTTCTTTTTGTTGTTCGCTTTGGTTGGTTTTACTCTAACATTTTGCTTGCCTTTCATGGCAATAACAAAAAAACATTTTAAAACTAAAATATATGAGGACAAGCATATTTACCATTAACTATTTATTGGTAGGATAGAAATATAAGTAAACTAATCTTTCTTGTGACTTAAGCATTCTTTCTGTTTTATTGGCTATTAGAAACTTAAATTCAAGTCTGAATATTTAAATATCCTTCTGCACTAACCTTGTTTATGCATAGAAGATTAATCTGGAGCCGAATTAATCATATCATTGGTTATATATTATATTGTTCCATTGCAACATATTTTGTTTGGTCTCTCATCAATATTATTCTTAACATTGGTACTCATGAACCATTGACTGTAGGGGGGATGATTCTAAATATCTTAGCTCTTATAATAGAAGTTATCAGTTTCTTTATTGCTCTTTATTTTGCTATTCAACTAATTGACGGGGTGTTACGTGTTGGTGAAATTCCTTATAATTTAGAAGCATTAACTGGAAAAACAAAGATTAGTGTTATTGTTCCTATCCATAATGTTCAACCAATTGTATTAGAAGAAACCTTGATTGGTTTCACAGAACAAACATATTCCAATTACGAGGTTTGGGTCGCTGATGATAGTCCAGATGAAAATTTAAGAGAACAGAGCAAACAACTAAGTGAGAAACACAATGCGATTTACTATTATGAAGAAAATGATAGGTTTAAAGCGCATATGTTAAACCTTGTTATACCAAAAACTAGTGGAGATGTTATCGCATTTTTTGATGTTGATCATATTCCAAAACCAGATATTCTGGCAAAATTTGCTGCTATAATGGACCAATATCCAGAATTTGCATTTATTCAAGCAAAGTTTGGATTTAGAAATGTTACAAACTTCTTACATGTTTGGGAAGCAATGAGTTTAACTCAACAATTTTGCTCTGAAAACGCTAGACGGAAAATCGGAACTGTTCTTTACAGTGGCTCTACAGCCTGTTTCAGAAGAGATTACGCCTATCCAATTCCTGAAGGGAAAATGACAGAAGATTTTGACCATTCTGTTAATTTAATAATGGAAGGAAAGAAAGGCTATTTCCTTGATGAAATAGGATCTATGTCATTGGTTCCAGAAACTATGGCACACCAAATCAGCCAACTCTTTAGATGGTTCACAGGTCAATCAGGGATAATGCATGATTATGCTGGTAAATTAATCAAACATACTCTCAAAAGAAAACTGAAATTAAGACAATCCCTCGATATTGTGCTTTCTTCTCTTTTGGTTGTAGCTGCAACTTCATTTTATTTTCTTGGAATATTCTATGCAATAATATACTTACTAAGAATACCCTTGGTTAGGGCTGCTACATTAGGACAATGGTGGTTAATTATAATCCTTTCACTGACTTTCATCATCTACTTTGCAACAATTTCAGCTACTACAATGTATACAATGAACTCTGCAACATTCCCCCTCAAAGTATGGTATGTACCTTTCTTCTTACTTTTCGGAAGTTTTACTGCTCCTTTCTTCTTGATACCTGCTTTCAAAGGTCTATTTGGAAAACACAATATGATACCGGGAAAAACAAAATGGAATAAGAAAATACCGATTTATAGATATGGAGCAATATTTAATGTAGTAGGCATTTTCTTTCTGTTTCTGACAGTTGATTCGATTTTACAACAACTATGTTACTATTATACTCTAAGTTTTTGTTATCTTCCTGAACCATATTATCGAAACTTCTTTTTTACTCTTTTCGCAGTTATTGGATTAACATTAGGATTTATCCTGCCCTTCTTGGCTATATCCATTAAGGTGTTTAAACCAAAAATTTACTATGAGGAACATATTTATCACTGAATTGTGAGAAATATCCTCTCTCTCTTTATTTTAATACAAAAGAAAAATATTATAAATAACAGCTAAACATATGAATTTATTATCTTTGTAAGTGGTTGAATTGGGCTTTATCTTTGAAACTCTCTATATCTTGATTGTTAGTAGTTGTTTCATCTACTTATCAAATATTATAAGAAATAGCAGAAATGGTTGGGAATATCTCAATTTACCAGATTATGAGTTGCCTTTTGTAAGTGTTATAGTTCCAACTTTAGAGGAAGAAAATAACATTGGTAAATGTTTGAAAAGTTTAACAGCTCTAGACTATCAAAATCTAGAAATAATTGTAGTTGATGGAGGATCAAAAGATAGAACCACAGATATTGCAAAAGAATATGGTGTCAACGTAATTATTGATGAAAATTTACCTACAGGTTGGGTAGGAAAATCTTACGGGTGCTATGTCGGATACCAAGCCTCGAAAGGTGAAATTCTTTTGTTTACTGATGCAGATACAGAGCATACTCCAAAGTCATTGAAAATTACTGTTGAGCATCTCCTTTCGACAGATACAACACTATTATCCTTATTTCCTTATCAAAAAGCAGAGAAATGGTTTGAGTACTTAGTGGGTTTTATGTACTTCCTAAGTTATATTGGTGGTGGACCTAGAGACAAAATAAACAATCCATATGATAAATCTGCATATATGGCAAGTGGTCAGTACATGATGTTTTCTCGAAAAGGTTATGAGAAATTAGGTGGTCATCTAGCTATAAGTTCCTCTCTTGTTGAAGATGTTGCATTAGCTAAACTTTGTAAGGAAAAAGAACAGAAACTGTTCTTCATCGATAATACAAAAATAGTCTCAACAAGAATGTATCCAGGAAAGTTCATTGACTTCTTTAGAGCTTTTAAACGGGCAATTTGGGGAGGAGTTAACACTCTTCCATTTTGGAGAGTTTTATTAATCATCTGCTGGTTAATCTATTGTTTAACTGCACCTTATTTTCTAGTAATCTCTATTGTCAATCCAACTTCCTGGATGATCTGGGATTATTTTGTGGGGATTATTGTAAACATCCTCTTATATCTAATTTGGGGATTAGCTTATTATCTATATTGGAGAAAAAGAGGAAAAAACAATATTATTTTCGTCCTTTTTTACCCTATAGCTATGGCTGTAGTTATCTCAATAATTCTCATTTCATTGCTGAATGGAGCTCTTGGGAATAAAGTTTCTTGGAGAAACAGGTATTATTCCACTAAACAAGAAGAGAAACAATCTCCAGGTGAAATGTGTGACAAAGCTATGAAATAATCCAAGAGAAAGGAAAGAACTTCAAGTAAATTCAACTAGACTTAGGGATTTTTTCATAACTAAAGAAATCCAATTCCTCTCCAATTAAATCTGCAACAACATAATCAAAATCATGTGTAAGATGCATAGTATCAGATTTGATGATTTTAACTCTCTTGTTCTTGTACATCTCTTTTGTTAGTTTTAGATCTTCTTCATCAACCATCATTTCTTTCTCAAGATGAAGGAATAAAGTTGGAATGTCTAAGTTTTCTTTATGAATACTTGTAACTTCTCTACCTATTTTTCTTAGACAAAAATTATACTCTTTTTTGATTTCTCTTGCACCATTTTCGATTAGTCTAATTATCCCTTCAAAGGATGATTGTTTTGCTTTGTGTAGATTGAACCCAGTTAGAACAAAATTTAAAGGGAACAAAATAACCATCAAGGCAAAAAACGAGTAAATAATGGGAACAGGTAAATAAAATAAGAAATTGAGAAACCAATGAGAAAGAACCATTCTAGAAGCGCCATTAATGCTAACCCCTTGACAATTATTTAGTGGCTTTCTGCTCATCAGCTCTATAATGATAGAACCTCCCAAACTATGACCTACAAGAATGTAAGGTTTATCTTTTGGTATTTTGGATTCTAGTTCTTCTAAATGGTCTTCAACAGTATACCGCTTGTAATTGCTGGTCCAGACCACATTCTCTCTACCAAATTTCTTAGCATAAGCAGGATACTCTCGAGTATAATTACCAAAGCCAGCTGCAACAACAACAAAAGGTTTAGAATCGTGCATGTTTCTCCTAACAAAAAATACTAGTTATTAAAACTTGTTAGCGTTTACAATTAATAACATATCAGCATTATGAATGTTGATGAAAGTTGCTAATAGAAAAATTCCAACTATTAATTTCCAAATTTTCATATAGAAGTATTAGATATATAGATAAATCAATATTATGAGTTAATACACTGATTCATCCAAAATCTTAAAACAAGAATAATCTTCTGTAAATCGATTATATTGAGTGAAGACAACTATGCTCCTGAGCAGGAAACATATTCGCAAGAAAAAACATTCTGGAATCAATCAATCAAAGAATATGTTACTATGAGTGACGGTGCTGAACTGCTTTGTTTTTATTCTAAACCAGAGAAGAATCCTAATGGTATAACTATCTTATTTGGCCCAGGTTTCAGTACAGATGTTCCTAGCTGGACAGATCTTTGGGATGAACTTGCACCCTATTACGATTTTTACGTTTTTGATTCAAGAGAGAAGAGTACTTCCAAAGTGAAATGGGGTCATAAGGCAGATATGGACAGACTCGGTCAAGATATAAAGGAAATCGTCGACCATTTTAAATTCGAAGAAAGAAAATTGATTGTTATTAGTGCAAGTTTTGGTTGTAGTACATTGGCAAGAGCAATGGTTGGTTATGGACTGAACCCAGCAGGTATAGTCTTCATTGGACCTTCAATTAAATTCATCTTACCCAGAAAGATACTTTGGTTAGCATATGTCATCCCCTCCTTTGTCCTGCAATACATAGCTTTTCCAATTGTTAAACTTTGGATAAGATTAATTATCCCAGAAGGTTTTCAACGAAATAATTACCAAGGCTTCATTTGTGGTGCAAATGCAATGAGGTGGAAAAAGACCATAAGTATCTCAAAATGGAATGCAATGGTTGATTACGAAAAAATTACTGCCCCTGCATTGATTACTAAAGATTCTAAAGATGCTCTACATACAGTCAGTTTTTCTGATAACATCTCTACAGCTATAGAAGGTTCTAGGATCCTTGAGGTTCCTGGTTACAATTATATGCATCTTCGACCTGGAGTCAAGGAATTTGCACAATCTCTTAAGGATTTCATTAAAGAAATTCTTCCAAATTAGATTTCACAAAAAGCTTATATTATAGTTTAACAGCAAGAAATCGTTTATTATGAGTATTGTTAAAAAAACTAATAAGAAAAACATTTTCCTTTTCTCATTCTTTGATGTAGCAAATACCGTATATTCTCAAATTATTCAATCAACTATCATTTTGAGATATATCCAGATTATAGGTCAAAAAGAATATGAGATGACTTATGATGGAGCAACAGTATTCTTTACAACAGTTCAAGCTTTAAGTCAAATACTAGTAATTGCTCTAATTCCCCTTTTTGGTGCAATGATGGATAGGATGGGCAAAAGAAAACCGTGGGTTATTTCGATTACAGCTTTAACACTGATAACGTCTTCTTTACTGTGGATAAAGAAAGATTTGGTTGTAGTAATGACGCTGTTTATTCTAGCTAATCTAAGTTATTGGGCTGCCTTATCGGCATATGATGCAATGATACCAACACTTGCAGCTGAGAAAGACATAGGCAAAACTTCTGGATTTGCAATGGGTCTAGGATGGGTTAGTATAATCCCCGCAATAGGCTTACTCCTTCTAATGAACTTCATCTATAGCCCTCTAGGAGACCCTAATGCCGATCCAACAGCACATGTGGTTAATGGAAATATCTGGTATCGACCTGTAAATTATGGGTATTATGGAGAATGGTTAACCTATGTAGCAGCTGCAGTACTTTTCTTACTGTTTATGATACCATTCTTCTTTACAAAGGAGAAAACAAGACCGAAAGAAAAAATAAAGTTTAAACATCTTATGCGCGATTCCTTTGGGCAGCTCTACAGAACTTTCAGAGATATTCGACAGCACAAAAATATGTTCCTGTTCATAATTGGATTTTTCTTCATTGTAGATGTGGCTAACACAGCGAATCTGATAATTTTGAATGTATTACGGGATGGGATAGGATTTCCAGAGAGCCAATCTTTAATTCTAGAATTACCGGTAGTAGTATTGGCAATAATTATCATACCAATTATTGGTTGGCTAGGTGATAAAATAGGTCCAAAAGTTACCGTATACATTGTTGGAACACTTTACTTAGTAGGAATGACATGTGGAGCTTTTGCGATATGGTTTGGTGAAAAGAGCATTGTTCCAGAGTTCAGTTTAATGTTCGTTTTAACTTTTATTATGATGATTTCAGTCGGCGTTGGAATAGGTGCAACGTGGGTTGTACAGCGGGTAATGATCCTAAAATTAGCTCCACCTGGTAAAGTAGGTGAATATGTAGGATTTTCCTACATAACAGGACGATTGAATGCTTCTGTCGCATTTTTAATATGGGGCGGTTTGATCGCTTCATTCTATGATTACTTTGCAGCACAAGGTAAACCTTGGAGAACGTTTTCTGTTGCACTATCTTTCCTTATTGTATTGCTAATCATAGGTTTAGTTATAACATATTTTGTTAAACTTCCTTCGGATGAAATCAGGAAAAAATGGGCAGAAGAGTATCTAGAACAAGGTATGAGAACACAAACTGAGATAGAAGCAGCTGCACTACAAGGCGAAATTTCAGATACTAAACCAACTTAAGAGAAGTAATATCTCTCCTTTTTCTTTTATTCTTCATATGGAAATTCTTTTTTAGTCGTATGTTTAAATTCTTTTAACTTGAGGACTAGAACTTACTTCACAATATTAACTATCTTAGCTGTCTTTGGAGTGATGATGTTAAATCCAAATAGTGCTATGATCCAAGGACAAATAGAATCAACTAGTAATGTTTCTGTTGATTCTACATCTCTAATAACCATCCGTTCTCATATTGCTTCAGTCGATATTTTCTCTATTAATTCAGTTTCTATGAGTGAATCCTTTGTTATAGAAAATCTTAATCCTTTACCTATTAGTTCAATCAATTTGTGGTTAAACCATTCTATAAATACCATAATTATCGAAGATGCTGAGGGTAATTTGATTTATAACTGGTATCCTATTACTAATACTTCCAATTTAATTGAAGTCAATTTTAGATATGATGTTGAACAGAATGAAACTTCAAGTTTTGTCGTAAAATATGATATAATTACTCCATTGGCATTAACTGAATCTGACCCATCTTTCTATTATTTTGAATTTTATTCTACCATATCCCATTTTACTCTAGCACATACTTTTTCTATAATCCTACCAGAAAGAAGTTTTATACACGATTCCGACGGAGGTTTATCCCCTTTCTATCCATTGAACGCAACACAAATTCTAATAAAAAACCGAATTATCGTCTCTTGGATGTTTACTAATTTATCTAGCTCCTCTAATCCATTCTTCTTGGTTCGTTTTGATGAACCAATCGTTCTTGAACCTGAATCTAGTTTTCTTACATCTAGTTACAGTTTATTCTTTTTCGGTGTGATTGGTGGAATATTCCTTGGCGTTGCAAGTACAACTTGGTTAATTCGTTATCGAGAAAAGAAAGCAATACAGAAACTTGGAAGAGTGTTGTTAAGTGAAAATCAAAAAGCTCTTATCAAAATAGTCTACGATAAAAAAGGAAAGATTTCTCAAAGAGATTTGTGTGAAATTACCGGTTATTCTAAATCTAAAATCTCTCGGAACCTTGTTCCCCTGGAAGAGAGGGGTTTGATTAAAAGAGAACGTTGGGGAAGAACCTATGTTGTTTATTTGACTGATGACGGTCGAACAGTAATAGAGTGAAACGTTGCGCAACGTTGCATTTTAACCTCTTTCTGTCATGCAACGAAGTAAAATGCAACTTCTCATATACTATGCTTTTCTATAGATAATTGATAAAAATGATTTCCAAAAATAAAATTATTATGATGGCAATAGTTGGAGTTCTCTTTGTTTCTACTCTATCAACCGCTGTTGCAGTGCCTTCTTCTAATATGGGTGCTGAAAACAGACAAGGATCAATGTACATAGAAACTTCAAATATTAAAGTTAAAATGCATTCTGGAAAACCTGATATCTATTTTTGGTTAGGTTCTGCATCTGAAACAGGAAAAAATACAGAGGTTTTTCATGTTAGTTTTCATTATATTACCGAACTGTATGGAGACGATCTAATAATAGATTCAAAGGATGAATTAGGTGGTAAAGTCTATAATCTAGCTTCTGATCAGATTACTTGGGCTTTGGATATTACTAACACCACAAATGAAATAACTGTTACACAAACTTCTTCAGAACTTGACAATGGAGCTACCCTTATCTTTGTTTATCATGTGTACTTAGAGGATGTAACTGTTACACAAACTATTGATGATATTGAATACACTCATGAAGTTAAAGGTCTCAAGGAAATTAAATTCGATATCATTATTGATGGTTGGACTTTTAGTAATGACGCAGCTGGTTTAGCTCTTCATGTTAAGGTTCACGAAAATCACTTTAGAAGTAGAGTACAACTTGGGGATAGAGTTAATGTGCCTGAAGAATCTCAATCAGCAACCATGCCTGATCAAGCTAATACTACTGACAGGACAGCTAATCATACAAGAGATGGTGTTGGTTTTTACGATGATGATGGTGATGATCTTAAGGGTTATTTCGCTTGGACTCCTGAAGCTGATGTTTTTGATGAAGATGGAACCTATGTTGATACAGTAGATGTAAATACTACTGCAGCAAGCTTTGGTGAAGATTCTTCTTATGGAATTGGTCATGCTTTCGGTAGAGAATTCATTAATCTATTCTTAGTCTATCCAAACTATGGTGATAACTTAAAACTGGTTCATGATCCAGTTATTGGTATAACTGACAATGATTCAGTCGGTGTATCTCTGTATGCATTATTAGCCATACCCGTTTTAGCGATTGCTGC
>DAOVER010000033.1 GCA_030668875.1 Candidatus Heimdallarchaeota archaeon | reverse complement strand
AAAAAGACCACCCAGATGTTCGTCACCATCCCCTTCCTGAAAATCATCGATATCCTAAAGTACAAAGGAGCTGAGCAAGGGATAAAGGTGGAGACTATTCCTGAACAATACACTTCCAAGAGCAGTTTCCTGGATAATGAATTCCCTAAAGAACGGAAAAAGTACAAGGGAAAAAGGATCCACCGAGGGTTGTTTCGTTCTGCTCAAGGCCACTTGATCAATGCTGACGTTAATGCCGCATATAATATATTGATAAAAAGCGATCCGAAAGCCTTGCCTAAACGCAAGGTGAACGGGGTAGGAGGATACGTGATGTATCCACTAAGAGTGAGTATAGAGTGTCTTCGCTCTATATCATGAGCTCTAAGCACGACATGTACCTAGCTTTGTCCAAGAAGACAAGAAGACAAATGAACATCATAAATGTTAAAATGTTTAAAGCATAATTTTTTTATCGTTCTTTCTTTAATTCAACTCATGAATATGAAGAACTTTTCTCCCATTTACTGGAGTGCACCTTATCAAAGAGAAGTGGTAGCAAAAATTATTAGAATAAATAAAAACGAAGTTAAGGTAGATAAAATGCTGTTTTATCCAGGTGGTGGAGGGCAATTATCAGATCTTGGAATAATTGCATATCGACAGCAAGAGGTTAAAGTTGTAGGTATAGAGAAAAGAGAGGATGGAAATTGGCTTCAGATTGATCCTGTTGGAAATTCTGTTTTAGAAGAAGGAGTAGAAGTTTTACTTAAGCTAGATTGGGATAGAAGATATTCATTTATGAAATCTCATTCTTCTCAGCACCTTATTTCACATGTCTTGAAACGATTATTTGATATTGAAACACTAAAAGCTAATTTTGACGATGAAAAAATAGACATTGAAATTTCAAGAAGCTTATCTGAAACAGAGATATTAGAAGTATTACAAGAGTCTAATAAATCAATAAGCGAGGGGGCTGAGGTTATCTCTATCATTGTGGATGAAGATGAATACAAAAGAAAATATAGAGACATTGCTAGAGGAAAAATCTCAAATGAAAATATTGTGAGATTAATACAACTTGGAGAAGGAGAAGGTTATGATTTAACTTGTTGTGGAGGAGTTCATGTTAATAATCTTTCAGAAATTAAAGGAATATTCCTTGATACTTTCAAAGATATTTCACTAAAATTCTTCATAGATAAACACGGAATCGATAGAGTGAATAAACAAAGAATTCTAATGATAAATCTCGAAAAGGTTACAGCAAAAAGTGGAGGAAAACTTGTTGAGATGTTAATAAATAAATTAAATGAAGGCAAAATCACGCAGGAAGGAAATCTTCGGCTCCTGAAAATGATTTTTAGTGAGATAGCTTCTAGGAGTCAAGAAATAAATGGTAAAAAGATAGTCTTCCTGAACTTACCTGAGATCGATAGACAAGCTCTACAATCAGCAGCAAGAGAATTGGAAAAAGGATTTCTTATAGTAGTTCTAGGCAGAAATGCTATTCTCTACTTCATATCAACAAATGAGGAGCTAAGCGCAAAAGAAATCAATGACATAATAATTGAGAAGACAGGTTCAAAGGGAGGAGGAAATAAGGGATTTGCACAGGTTAATGTAAAAAATATTGAAGATCCTCTTGAGTTAGTTAAAGAGGTTTTGACATTGTCTAATTACTAGAATTCGTCTTTCGGTCCAATATATGTATAAGTAACCGGATCTGATTTCTCGTTTTTCTGAACCTTCTTCTCATCAATTAGTTTATTGAGGTGTGCTTCCATATTCACTTTTGGAGCTATCATCATATAGGGATGATACCAAACTATTCCTTGTGAAGCATGTACTCTTTCAATTAACTCGTCTCGAGTAAGAAACTTTTGCTCGGTCATAGCCATTAAGAGCTGACTCTCAAATTGCATGAATGCTTCTTTAACATCGCGAATGTATGGAGAAACATGTCTAGCTTCTTGATAACCATCATGAGCTGGACATAAAACGGAAATCTTCGCCTTTTCAAGGAATTCGATATTCTTGAACCATTTTTTATAACTTCCAGTGTAATCTATGATGTAACTACTTGGAAGGGCTGGATAAATATTCAAAGCATCCCCAGTAAACATAGTACGTTCAGCTGTAGAGAAGAACATGCTATGTCCAGAACTTGTCCCATCAAAATTCACAACCATGATTTTAGTATCTCCAATATCGAATTTATCTCCATCCTTGAAATAAATGTCAGGTTTAAATTTATCCAAATCATCAAAAGGATCTTTTTTCACTGCAAAGTAAAGACGTTCCTTTCTTGAAAACTTAAAATTAATTGCGCGTAATTCACCCTTAGGGTCTTCCATTACGCCTTTCAGTTTTTCATGTATAGCAACTTGAGCACTTGGAAAAAGTTTCTTTAGTTTGTAAACACCACCCATAATATCTGGATATGCATGTGTCAAAAAGATGTACTTAACATCTTTTACATCCTTACCTTTGTTAAAGATAGCGTCTCGGAAAACAGTTTCAATTGTTCCACGCTTTCCAGTATTTACAATTGCAAAAGAATCCTTTCCAACAATATGCCCTCTGTTTTTCTCTCCACCATCTCCCGATGGTCCTTCAACTACTGTCAATCTTTCATTGATATCATGTATAGGGTCTCTTATCATTATAAACACCTTTTATCTTGCTTCCGCAAGGATATTGGCAACTGTTTTACTTACTTTCTTCATTCTGTCAATTTCTACAGACTTCTCTTGCTTATTTTTCTCGTATTCTTTTTCCGAAATCTCACCTGTTTGTGAGTTGACATAAAGAATTTCTAGATCCCTCTGCAAAGTTTTCATTTTTTTCTCCAAAGCGTCAAAGGTCTTTCTCATCTTTGCTAATTCAACATTAAGCTTAAGTTCTAGATTTTTGATGTTTTTCTTAAATTTAGTTTCCATTTCCTCTAGCGTTGCTCTACTTACTGCTTTATCTCCCTTAAGACCACTTAGTTTTTTGAGTTTCTTCTTTTCATTATTTCTGTCTTCTATTATTTCTTCTATTGGTAAAATAGCTGAAAAGTTCTCAAAATTATCTTCTAGAGCAGAAGTACTTTCAACCTCTTCTTTCAATCCTTTTATTCTGGGTAAGGCTTCATTTCTAGGAATGAGTTTGTTTTTAACGCGATCAAGTAGTTTGTTGATTTCATCATTTAAATCGACTTTCTTTTTAAGAAGAGCATTATAATCTTCTCTTTTAACAATGACATCAGCAATACGTTCTACTAGCTCGTCATCTGTTAATTCTTTCTTCTCGTCTTCCTCTTCAACTTTGACTTCTTCAACTTCTAAAGGCTCATAAATCATTCCAGTTGGCGATTCAGGGTCTTCAGTGGCTATTTCTACAACCTCATCCTTTACAATAAATTCCTCTGGATCTTCTTTGTGAAGCAATCTTGCACCACATTTTCTACAAAAATTCCATTGAGACTGAACGGGGTTTCTACAGTAATGACATTCTACCATACAATTCACCTTTCTTAAGATAGAAAAGAAGTTATCCTTAAAAAAGATAATCTTTTGAAGATATATAATTATGCTAAAAATAACAATTTGTTCAAAAAATCCAGTGAAAATTCAAGCTGTTAAAGAAGCTTTTGCATCTTATTTCACAGAAATTGAGTACAAAACTTTGGATTTGAGTTTATATGAGGGTGTTACAAGCCAACCAATGACATCAGAAGAAACACTAAAATCAGCATTAAGTAGACTGAAAATTGCAAGAAGGTTAGAAAAAGCAGATTATTATGTGAGCCTTGAGGGAGGATTAAACAGAGATGCTTATGGATCCTTTCTTACATGGTACATTGGTGTAAGCAATAAAAAAGGGGAGGAATCTATTACAGGAGGAGGTAGGATGGCCACACCATCAATTATTTATAAAACATTTTTGTCCCCTTGTCATATTAAGTTATACAAATAGTCAGTTTATATGGATACTTTTAGACGAATATTACCGGGGTTTTTATAAGAAAATAGAGTGAAAGAAGCGATGACTAAGGTTCTGCGTGTGGAGTGTATAGAAGTAGACTATCATCCAAACTTAAGCAAGCTTTGTCATCAAGTAAAAAATCTCTACAATCGAGCAAATTTTCTGATAAAAGGTTCATTGAAGAATAAGAATAGGCTTCTGTTCTATAATGATTTAGATAAGCTTCTTAAGCACGAGGAGTGTTATCGCACCCTTCCTGCCCACACGTCACAACACACGCTCAAACTCCTTGGTAGAAATTGGAAGGGATATTTCAACTCACTAAAGGAGTGGAAAAAGGATCCTTCGCTGTTCTTCGCTATGCCCCACCCACCAAACTATAAACGTAAAGATGGGGAAGTAGTAACCATCTTCACAAATCAACAGGCACAGATAGTCAACGGATGGTTAATCTTACCTAAGAAAGTGGGATACTGTTACAAAACAAGAATGGCTTCCCAAACTGAATTAAGAGAAGTAAGGATCGTTCCTCGCAGACAAGGATATACACTAGAGATAGTATATAGGAAAAGTTTACCAAAGCTCCGTAAAAAGAGAATAAGGAAAGGTGGAGTCGATTTAGGGATGGATAATCTTGCAGCTTTTGTAGATAACCTCGGAGGTCAACCGATTGTTATCAAAGATGCAGGGAAAGGTATTAAATCAATTACGCAGTACTATTTGAAGAAACAGAAAGAGTTACAGATACAATATAGTCAACAGCAAAGGAAACAGCTGAAAGGAAAGAACAGATTGATTTATGGACAAGCTTACTACAAGCTTAAGGAGAAGTGGAGGAGGAAACTGAAAGATGGAATTCATAAGTTAACTAGTTATTTGGTTGACTTGTGGGTCGAACGCGATCTCCATGAAGTAATTATAGGCTATAATCCTCTGTGGAAACAAGGATTACATTTCTGGAAGAAAGTCACCCAGATGTTTGTCACCATCCCTTTCCTGCGAATCATCAATATCTTGAAGTATAAAGGAGCAGAGCGAGGAATAAAGGTGGAAACCATCCCTGAACAATACACCTCCAAGAGCAGTTTCCTAGACAACGAATTCCCCAAACATCGAAAGAAGTTCAAAGGGAAAAGAATCAAACGAGGGCTGTTCCGTTCTTCTAAAGGTTACTTAATAAATGCTGATGTTAATGCTGCATACAATATATTAGTTAAAAGCGATCCGAAAACCTTGCCTAAACGCAATGTGAACGGGGTAGGAGGATACGTGATGTATCCACTCAGAGTGAGTATAGAACTATTATAGTTGTATATGATGATCTCTAAGAAACTAGCTCAACTATGGTTGTCTTAATATGACAACATGACAATAACCCATCATGATACTCTCATCAACAATCCAGAACGAGAGCTTGGGTAAATAATGGATAAACTAATTGGAGAGGAAAATATAAAGCAGAAGGGTGGAAGTACAGCTATATTTACTGATAATAGAATTATGAGAAAAGATGTCTTTAAACGAGACATTATACTAGCTTTGGTTCCATTTGTAAATGAAACTTTTAGAAGGATTGAAATGTCAACGAATAGATAAATTGAGAAAAATAAAACTTTGTATAAAAAGCACATTTTATAAATGTTATATGAGATACTCAAACAAATATAGATGCGTGATATCATGAAAGATAAAGTACAAGCAACTCTAAACGAAATCCGAGTGGCCCTCCAGCAAGATGGTGGAGATATTGAGCTTAAAGAAGTTGATGAGGAAACAGGTACAGTTCGTGTTGAACTTCAAGGTGCATGTAGAGGTTGTCCCTATAGTCAACTAACACTTACAGGTTATGTCGAAAAAGTTCTAAAAGAACGTGTTCCCGGTGTCAAAGAAGTTTTAAATGTCAACTTATAATCGATGCAAACCTAATAAGACTTACATAAAGTTTTTTTATTCAATTATTGATACTTTTATTGTTATCATCAGAGGACAATGTAAATGCCAAACACGCTACCTGCAGAAATCTTGGCTCACCAAAACAGAATCAGCCCAGAAATACTTGAATTTTTCATCGAAACTCTACAAGGAACTTTTACCACAGAAGCATCTGTACAACTAGGTAGGATACTATGGCACATAGTTGACGACCCTGTTTATGAGGGGGATGAGGAATTAAGATATCTTGCTTGCAAGATTGGAGTGATTGTCGGTCAATATGATCTGGCTATAAAGTGTATAACTGATTCCTTAGTTGGTACTAAGGTATGGGGCAGCGTTGCACTTTTTGAAATCGGTGAGATAGATCAAGCATTTAGTAATTTACAAGATGTGATTGAAAATGAGAGTACTGACTTCTTACCTTTGATAGAAGCGATTTTTTGGATAGTATACCTCAAATATTTAATAGGAGAAACAGAAAACCTAGAATCTTACAAAAATAGGTTGAATGAGATTTTTACTGAAAGGAATATTAGACTCTTACCTCAACATCTTCATCAAATTAAAGATTTTACTGAAGGGATTATTGAATTGCAATCTGCCAACAACATTTCAGGTTTGAAGAGCATTGAAGACTTTCTGGATTCAAGAGAAGCAGTATCTGATCAGTATTGGCAATTATTGGCCCTTCTTACTCTTGGAGAACAAACGTTAGATTCGTCTGATTATATTTCCTCTGAAAAAATCTATTCAAGATCAAAAATACTTGGAAATAATCTTTCTAATATTTCTCTTGCTAGTGCAGCTGAAGTAGGTTTAACCCATGTTCATTATCTTAAAGGAGAACTCAAAACCGGGAATATCTTATCTTCACAAACTATTGATAGATTACAGGGTATGTCACAATACTATCTTGGAAAAGCTTATTTTGTTAAAGGTAGAATCTTAGCAAAATTAGGTCACCACCAAATGGCTAGAAATAATTTTGATAAATCTTATTCTTTAGCAAAACAATATCGAGATTATAACAGAGCTTTTCTTTCTCTAATTGCAACCGCTGATAATTATATTTCAATAAACGAAAGAGAAAAAGCTCAAGAATTATACGATAAAGCTTACAATCAAATTGTCAATATTGCTAATAAAAGACAGTTCGCTAAGGCATTAGTACAAATTGCTGTTGGAGACTTTCGACAAGGAAACATTCAAAGTGCAATAACAAGAGTTAACCAGATTGAAACACTTTCTGAAGAAATTCTGTATCAAAAGGGTAAAACAGATGCTCTTAGATTAAGAGCTCAAATTGCTATAAGCTTAAATGAAGATATCAAGAAGCAAATTTTCATTCTTAAAGCCTGTCAAATTCTGTATCTGGAAGTTGGTGACGAGGAAAGCAATGCAAATTGTGACATCTTAATAGCAGAAGCAAGTACTCGATTGGGTAATATTAATGAAGCTGCTACACATTTAGAAAATGCAAAGAATTTCTATCTCAAAATATCAGAAAGTTTGAAAATTGCAGAAATTAAAGAACTACAATCCTCTTTTGATTTAGAAGAAGGTAGATTTGATGAGGCTCTTGTTAAGCTCCGATCCGCTTACAGTCATTATTCTGATATATTTGATAGAAATAGAAGGGTCAGATGTTTAAGAAAAGTTGCAGACATTCTAGCAATTAAAGGAGACTTCCGAGAGAGCATCAGCAGATATAAAAAAGTTGAAGGGATGATAGGAGAGACTGAGAACCTTATCGAAAAAGTAATCATCAACTTAAATAAAGCTAGGATTTACTTATTTGAAGAAAAATTCGCAGAAGCTTTGGAATCATACAAAGTTGCTGAAAGCTTCTTAATTGAACAAAATATTAAAAAAGTTCTCAATGAGGTTCTTGTTGAGAAAAGCTTACTCTATATTTATAGTGGTGACTTTGAATTATTTGAAGAGACACTCAAACAGATTAAAGAGCAATTTGAAGATAAGGATGAAGCTGAATTAACAGAAAAGTTCCTCACTGCTTTGAAGTATATTCAGATGAAACAATTCAACGAAGCATACTCATACTTAATGGAAGTATTAAAGAAAACTTTTCAAAACGATCAACTAATGACCATAAGCATATTGTTCAATTTGATTTTTGTGATAGTCAAGCTAAACGCTGAAAATATAACAGAATCTTTTGTTGTTGAAGAAATAAACAACTACTTTGGATTCATCAGTAGCATAACACAAGAATTCAATTATTTCTATTTGAAAGGTTTAGGCTTCCTTGTTGAATTATTGTGGAGAGTTATAGAAGATGGAGATAAAAGTTATAATGAGATATTGGTGCAAGCTTCTGAATACTATGCAAGTACCGGTATTGAAAAATTTGGAAGTAACCTTCTGATACTACAATACAACATTGGATTATGGGAAAATCAAGAGGATTTAAGATTAAAAGAGATACTTGGAATAACTAAAAAATATACCTCTAAAGAAGAAGCATTTCTAGAATTCTTAGAAGATTCCACAAGAGCAATGTTAATTGAAAAACTACTAAAAACAGAAAAAATCCTTTTGGAAAGTATTCTGAAAGAAGAATCTTCAAAATAAAATATTTGTTTATTTCAATCTTTCAAGAGCCTCTTCAATGATCTGAGAAGATAAACCAACATAATTTATTGGATCAAGAATTCTATCTATTTCTTCTTCTCTGAAAAATTCCATTATAACTGCATTATTTTTTACAGCTTCAACAAAGTCCTCTTCATTTGATAGTTGTTTCAACAGTTGATGAGCTTGTTGTCTTCCTAATTTACTAGCTAATTCTATCATTAGGTTCTCTGCACATTGAGCTCCTTTACGGAGATAGAGATTTGCCTTTATTTTATCTGAATTTAGATGTAAAGACTTCAGAACACTATTCATTTGAAGAAGAATATAGTGAGTTAAGATGGATGTTTCTGCCAAAATAACTCTTTCTGAACTAGAGTTAGTTAGATCTCTTTCATGCTCTAAACAAATATTATCAAGTCCTGTTTGAATATTACCCCGTATAACGCGTGCTAATCCACAAATCCTTTCGCTTTTTTCAGGATTTCTCTTTTGTGGCATTGTTGAAGATCCCACCTGAGTTTTAATGAAAGATTCTCTAATCTCATCAATTTCAGTTCTTTGTAAATTTCTAATTTCTCGGGCAAAATGGTCTAGAACGGTCGCGATAAGTCCTAGTGCGTAAATATAGTTTGAGTATACAACTCTAGTAATAACTTGTGTAGTGATAGGTAGACGGTTTAATCCCAATCGTCCTAAAACTATTCTTTCAATTTCCGTAGTTCGGAATGAAGCGTAAGTACCAACGGCTCCTGACATCTTTCCAAAGCTTATATCAGCATTCTCCAATGTTTTTTTTGCCAAGCTTAATTCGTTTAAGAAGTTTGTAAATTTCATTCCGTAAGTAGTAGGAACAGCATGAATACCGTGTGTTCGCCCTATACAAGCTAAATCTTTGTGTTTCAAAGCCAACTCAGTTGTAGTTTTCATCGTTTCTGTAATTGATTCAAGAATCAACTTCTTTGCTTCAAGTAGTTGTAAACCTCTGACTGTATCTTGAATATCATACGAAGTAGCACCTAAATGAACATATCCACCTGCATCACCACATTGCTCTGATATTGCAAGTACTACACTCATTAAATCATGATGAATTTCTTTTTCTATTTCTTTAACTCTTTCAAGTTTTACAGTGTTAGGTGAACATTTCTCTTTGATTACTTTAAAAGCGATTTCTGGTATTTTACCAGTTTTATGATTTGCATATGCCAATTCTTTCTCAACAAGGAGTTGAAGTTCAAACTTCTTTTGTTCTGAAAACACATTCTTCATTGATGTTTCATATCTACTTATTTCGAACATATTGAACCCTCATTCAAACAAACTACAAATAGAGCATATCAATATAAGTTTGACCAATAGAAACAAAAAAAAGAATAGGAAAACTTAGGAAAATACCTTCTTTTTCCTTATTATTATAACTATGATAAGCAACGTAGGGACTACAATCAAGAAGGTGTATGCATCTGTTTTGTCTGTATTTGTAACTGGTCTATAAGTTAAATCGAAATTATATGTTTCTGAATGCACCGTTACATTTGAGGCTTCTGAATGTACTGATATACATGTTGCGTTAGTAATAGTCATTGTAGAAAAACTTCTGTAAAAGAGTGGGGCTTGTCTGTGATAGACGGTGTAACCTGTCCTAGAAAAGTCATACGAATGTATATGTCCAAATGCTGCAAATTCTATTGGGAATGATTTGATAAGATCTCCAGCATTATTATTAAAGTCGAAATGATAATAAAGTACATTTGCAGTTCCACTATTTTCACTCAAAATAACTCTTAACTGCTGTAATTCAACTGAATTCAGTCCCTCAAAGGAAGAACCAAATCCAACAAAATTCCAATCTAGATAAGAGAAGTTTTGATACCTAAGTGGTCCAAGATAATTATACCAGTTTTCTACTAAATTATCGGGAACAAGGTTAGATGGAGAAAATTCATGATTTCCATGAATAAGATAAACTGGTGAATTAAGTGTGTCAAGAGCCCATAAACCGAGTTTTAATTGTATTTCAGATCTTAGAGGTTTCCCAGTTTCAGGATCTACAAAAACTGTTGTTGGACCCTGAATTAAATCACCGGTACATATAATAAAATCAGGATTCAATTTCCTTACTTTTTCCATTTCTTCAAGATTGATATCAGTCGTGTTAGTATCACTTAATAGTGCAGGGAAATGGAGATCAGATATATGAATAAAATTGAATGGATATTGCTTACTTTCAACAAGTTTTACAGAATGTGTTTGATAATCATCACCCATACTGCAGTTTAATTGAAGGTCATACAATCCCTCTATTTGACTAGAGGGTAAAGTCTTGAATAGCCATGTTTCATTGACATATTCTAGATTTATTATATCCAAAGAAATTTCTGTACTACCATTCACTAAAGTAAAGTTCCAACCATTTGCATCCGCTGAGGCGTTTACAATAACATTAATTTGTTCTCCAAAGAGAGCAATTTTTGGATTGGCCTTGTTTGGATATTGTATCATTCCAAAGGGTCGGGCAGCTAAATGATAACGTGGAAATGAGGTTTCATTAAAGAATTCCTCTGAGGAAGTTGCGTTATAGCGTTCTTCTAACTCAATCAGGGGGGTTTGATTTTGAGCTTCAGCAACCACTTCAGTGGAGTATCCATTGAATGACATTGCGGAAGATATGAATAAAACACAAAATATTGCAGTAATGATAGATTTTGATTCCATATATAATATAAAGAAGTCTTTGTTGAAAAATATTGCTGAATTTAGAGAAAGTAAAGTGTTATTGATTTCCTAGATGCAAAACCTTTTTTTGAGACCGAAGCATAAACATAATTATGCCACATGAGAGAATGGCCCGTAATCTTAATCAAAGTATTTTTGCTATTTTAATTGGAACTATCTTTAGTTGGCTCATAGTTGCTCTATTTAGCACTCATGCGCTAATTCTAGCTATTTTCGAAATACCACTAGCAATTCTAGTTGAATTATATGTAGTAACAGAATGTGTCTATTCGTATAAAGATGAAGTTTCAATCCAAACAACGTTCAATATGCTTAAATCATTGTTTAAATCTTTACTAATCTCAATACCTATTGTAATATTTTACAGTGCTATAATTTTGATTCTTCATAATACCATTTCAAGCTTAAACATAGCACTTGAACCATTGTTTGGTACAATCCAAGGATTAGATCCAATTTTAGCTATTCCACTTATAAACTTCATTCCTGTCTTTATCATGATTATAGCTACACCTTTTCTATTGTTCCTCTATGGAAAAATACATCTTTTGATATATAGAGGGTCAAAGGAAATGAAAGCTGAAGTTCAAGCAGAGTTTGAAGCTAAGGAAGAAGAAGAGCACAGTCAGAAAATTTCTGAAATAATGAAAGTATTGGACAATAGCATGGTACAATTGCAACAATACTTGTTAGAATTACAGGCTTTTGATCCCACAATAAGTTCAATAAATGATCACGAAACATACAAAACAGTCAATATGCGATTAACCATGATGAAAGATTATATTGTGTCACTTGGTATAGATGAAACTAAAGAGAATAAATCTTATCTTAAAGAGAATGAAATCAGCAACAAAATTAAAGAAATTGACATGCAAAAAGTAACAGTCATTGACATCATTGGACAGAAAGCTAAGAAGCTAAAGAAGGAAAAGGGTATTTTCGAAAAAGATGACCAACAAGAGGAATACATCAAGGGTGAGTCTAAGAAGAAAAAGAAAAAATCACCTGAACTTCCAGAGGAAAAGAAAGAATTACCTGAACTTCCAGAGGAAAAGAAAGAATTACCTGAACTTCCAGAGGAAAAGAAAGAATTACCTGAACCTCCAGAAGAAAAGAAAGAATTACCTAAATCTCCAGAGGAAAAAGACGAAAAAAATGAAGAAAACGAAGAAAACGAAGAATAGTTTTCTTTATGCTTTTTTATATGCTTCTAATACTTTTTCTATAAAATTGTCTTCTGGAAATGCTCCCTCGAATTGAATTGCACCTTCGTCAATTACTGTTTTTGGAACACCCATTACATAGAACTTTTGAGCTAACTCTGGAAACTCAGTAGCTTCAATCATTTCACCAGTGATATTTGGATTAGCCATTGCTAGTTTATGAGCCATTCTGACTGCAGCGGGGCAGTAGGGGCAAGTTGGAGTCACAAAAACTTGAATTTTCATTGGTTTATCGATTTTAGCTATTTTCTCTATGTTTTCTTGTTTGAGAGAAACTTTACGTGCCGATATATCCAGAATGTCTTCAACTATTGTACCAAATTCATAACCACTTGGAATTCCACTAAAAATCACATTGTGTTCTTTATCACCATGAAGAATAACAGTTGGATATCTTTCAATATTGTACTTCTTAGCTTCTGGGGGATTATTTTCCCTAATGTACTCTTCTATAACAAGCATGTTTTCAGGGGCTAATTCAGCTAAAAGCTCTAGAATTTCTTTTGTTTGAGCACATGTCAAACAGCGATCTTTATCAACAAATAATTTTGCAATTACTTTATTTTCCATATGCTGGAAAATCTCTTTCACTTGTCTTTTGATGTTGTCATCCACTTCTACGGACATTGTTTTATCACCGGTGTGTGTAATTTACGCACACGTATTAACTGCCCCCCTTTTTCTTTTAAACCTTTTGCTTGGACGAATTTGAAAAAAAGATGATGAATGGTTGTATTTTATCCAGTTCTTTTGATTATATGATAACCGAATTCAGTTTTAACAACATCTGATAATTCTCCTTTTGCGAGTGAAAATGCTGCTTTCTCAAATTCTTTAACCATTTTACCACGTGTAAAGAATCCTAAACTTCCGCCTTTTTTGCCCGATGAACAAAGTGAGTGCATTCTTGCCAGTTCTGCAAAATCTGTACCGGTTTGGATTTCCTTTAGTAATTTATCTGCCTCTGATCTTTTCTTAACGAGAATATGGCTTGCTTTTATTTTTGACATATTAACACCAATTTTCCTTTCTTCAAGATATTAAAAAAGTATTGGATTAGTAATCAATCTTCTTTTTGTTCTAGAATGATTCTAGCATCAATCACTCTCAGCCCACTTTCTGTAGCAACTACTGGGTTCAGATCCATTTCACGGATAATTGGATATTTCTCGATTAATTTAGAAATTGTCAGAATCATTGAAGTTAATTCATCTAAATTTACTTTAGGCATCCCCCTAAAACCCCCGAACATTGTTTTTCCTTTAATTTCATCGATCATATTTTGAATATCTTTTGAAGTTACAGGGATTAATCTAAATGAAACATCTTTGTATACTTCTACAAACACACCTCCAATCCCAAAGGCAATCATTTTACCAAATTGCTCATCAGTGCTGGTTCCAATTAGAAGTTCTACTCCACTTACCATTTCTTCTACACTTACTCCTTCAATTTTAGCATCAGGATAAAAAGAAAGAACGCTTGTCAACATCTCTTCATAGGATTTAGATAATTCATCATCAGATTTTATTCCTACTCTAACTCCACCTGAATCAGATTTATGAATAACATCTTCTGAAATAATTTTAAGTGCAACAGGATAACCTACTTCCTTTGCTTTTAGAATACTTTCTTCTAAATTATTAGCAACTTTCATTTTATTCAAAGGGATTCCAGCAAGTTTCATCACTTTTCTTGATTCTTCATATGTAAGGACGGTTCTCTCTTGATGTTTTGCTTCATCCAAAATTGATTCAATGCTACTCATTTGCGGTATAACTCCAATACGTCTATTCATTCATTAGATGAATTTATCAGTTTATACTTAAATTAAAATCTTCTGAAAGTCAATAGAAAAAGAAAAGGAAGTTAATAAAGAGAAGAAGGGATAGAGGATTTGCGATTAGAGGTAGTATCAGAAGCGACCATATTAAACATAAACACCGTGATAATCGCAAATTCAACGTTTAGACCAGCTGAAGCGGTGAAATTTTGCCAGTAATATGATCCACTGTAACTATATCTAAATCTATAATCTCCAGCGCCTATACCTTCAAACGTAGCCAAGCCATTTGCATCAGTAAGTACAGAAATACCGGTATAACTACCAGTTGATGTAAATAGATACACTCTTCCATTATTTACGTCTACTCCATCAACAGTTAGATGCACTTGAATTGTTCCTCCTCCGATGTTAAATTCTAGAGTTGTACCGTTAATTGCATCAAATTCTGGGGACCAGAAACGTTGTGCAAGGTAATCAACCCTCCATTTGAAAGTTCCATCACCTATTCTTGAACACGATAGATAACCTGAACTCAGATCAGCATAGTAACCAGAATAACTTCCTGTTGATGTAAACAGATAGGCTCGTGGTCCATCAATATCTGTTCCATTTCCATCAAAGACATGAAGATAAACAATCCCACCACCGATATTGAAATCAAAATTCAAATCAGGCGATGCAGTAAAAACTACAGACCAATATCGTTTCGCTAGGTAATCAGCACGGAATTTGAAGTCAGCTTCACCAACACCGGTGAAAACAGCTACACCATCTCCATCTGTATTTGCGTATTTGCCTGTGTAAGAACCTGTGTCTGTGAAGAGATAAATGCGAACATCTGTTATGTTGACATTGTTCTCATTAAACAGATGCACATTAACTGTACCACCGCCTAAATCAACATTAACTATTAGTCCATCTGCAGTTGTAAAGACATCACTCCAAAATCTATGTGCTAAGTAATCAACACGGAATTTATAGTCTCCACCACCTAGAGTGGCAAACTCTGCAATTCCTGATGCATTGGTATTCGCATAAGTCCCAGTATAGCTACCACTCGGTGTAAATGCATAAACGCGTACTCCTACAATTGGAGTGCCACCAGATGTAATATTTGCATATACGGTACCACCACCGATATCATAAGGTACCACTTCAGTTTGATCGAAGTAAAATGTAGGAGACCAGAAACGTTTTGCTTGATAATCAACGCGCATTTTATAATTTGAAGTCCCCACACCTTGAAGCTCAACGATTCCACTTGCATTTGTGTTGCCATATTTACCTGTGTATGATCCAAATTCAGTAAATAGATAAACTCTGACATTAACAATTGGATTACCACCAGCGGTGATATTGCCATATAGAGTACCACCACCAACTGAAGATTGGAGAACATAGCCATCTGTTGCGTTGAATACAGGAGACCAGAAACGTTGTGCAAGATAATCAATTCTTATTTTGAACCACCCTGCTGCAACTCTTTCATATGTGGCTATTCCGGTATCATTAGTATTTGACCATATTCCGCTATAGCTGCCTGATTCTGTAAATAAGTAAGTTCTTGTATTTTGAATTGGGAAACCAGAACCATCAGTGACATTTACATAAATGGTTCCACCACCGACATTAACATCGATTACTGAACCTGATGATGCACCAAATTCTTGACTCCACAGTCGATAAGCTAAGTAATCAACTCTAAACTTAAAGAGAGTTCCTCCAGGGATAGCAGCAAAAAATGCCATACCAGTTTCATTTGTATTAGCGTATCTTCCAAAGTATGTTCCAGTAGCTCTAAATAAATATACTCTTACATTAGGTATTGGATTATCTCCACCATCAATAACTCGGCAATAGATATCTCCACCACCAGTATCAATTTCTACATAGGTTTGATCCGGGAAAGAAACATCTTCACTATAATAAGTAATACCTGAAACATCAGCACGAAACTTGTAATTTCCATTCTCTAATGAAAAAGTACAAATGCCACCGGAATTTGTTATAGAATTTTTACTGAGATAATGCCCGAAAGTATCGTAAACATAAGTAATTGCTCCCTCAATAGGAGTATCTCCAGATTTCACTTTAACAGTCAGAGTTCCTCCTTCAACTTTTATTTTGATTGGACCAATGTTATCTGGATGAGTAAATTCATCTGAATAATGGAAAGCAAAATCCTTTGAAGCTCTAGCTTTGTAATGACCGGGGAACAAATAAGACTCTGATCTTCCAACTAAGTTAGTTGCTTCACCTGAATAAGCATACTCACCAGTTGATTTGTAAAAATCAATACTTGCATCAGCAATAGGTATTTCAGAGCCATCTTCAAAAGTCACTATTACTTTCTCACCAGTTTCCACAAAAATAGGATCAGTAATTTTCAATAGAATATAACTTGACTCACCACTAATTATTGAAACAGCAATCGTCGCACCATTTGCTATTTCAGAAAGATCGTCAAAAGATGCGATAAATTCGACTATTTGTGTGTTGCCCTCAGTTATGAAGCTATCTGCTTCATTCAATGGTTCCCATTCAACATCTTTAGGTTCACCATCATCTGCCCAAATGACTGAAACGCCAGAAATATTTGCATCCGCACCTCCAATCACACTTTTTATTTGAAGAGACATATAGTCACATAGACCATCATTATCATAATCTTTGAAATTATTTTCATGAAGTAGAACGAGATTCGGTTCTGGTCCAGTGTTTATCATTGGCATTACAACGAGGAAAACAATTGCTGTGGCAGATAGCACAAGAGAGACAAGTATAATAGTTGCTATTACAGGTGATACAGCCCGATTTTTCTTTTTGAATTTGATCATAGATTTCCACTATAACTAAGAAGGGGGTTTTTTTATTTTAAATTATCTATAAAGGAAGAAGAAAAAACAAAAAAAGAAAAAACAAAAAAAGAGATTAATTTACTGCTTTCTTTTTCAGTACCATGTAAACGATAGTACCTATAAGTAGAACTCCTCCAACTGCCCCTAGTAAAATCCCTAATTTTTCGCCTGTGGTTAAACCATCTCCATCAGGAGGATCTGTAGTTTGTGTCTCATCAGGTTCAACTGTAATGGAGATATATTCCACATCTGAATCAGTATAACCAGGTAAACTAGCTTGGATAGAGAATTCAAAATCCCTTTCTACAGTTACAGTCATGCTACTTGTAATCCAAGTAAAGGTAACAATACCAGAAGCATCGGTGTTTTTAGAAGCAATTTCTGTTGAAGAGTATTCAAAAACACCAGCTTGAGCAAGTATTTGGACTGTTGCACCTTCAATATCTAATCCGTTAGCTGTAACATGGACAGTTATGGTAACATTAGCTCCTTTTATTATAGAAAGAGGGTCAGCACTACTAGCTGTTTCTAGTGTCAGTACATCAGGATTAACATGGACAGTTATTACTGAAGTATTTGTATTGTAATATTCTTTGATTAGTGATAAATCAATATGATAATCAAAACCACCAATAGGAGCACTAATATCAGAAGTATCCCATACCACTGAAACTGAACCTGCTGCATCAGTTATTAATTCAATTGTATCAGTACCAGATCCAATGAAAGTACCTGCTGGAGCAGTAAATGTAGCATTTGCATAGGCTACAGGTTGACCTATTTCATTGAATGTTTCCATACTTAATAAAATATGTTCGCCAACTGTGGCAGTTGTTGCATTTGCATTTAAGAGAATGTTGGTAAAATTATGTGAAAATGCTAAAACGTCTATTGTAACATTAAGCTCCTTGAGTAATATAGTTGTTGGAAAACTGAATATAGAAGTTATTACAATCTCTAAAGGAGATCCTACTTCGGGAGAAGTCCATGTTGTCACAAAGTAACCATTGGAGTCTGTTAAAGCAGTTATGTTAGTTTCACCATTTGTAAATTCTCCATCAAGAGCATCAAGAAACACTTCGACGGAACTCACTGGTCCATAATCTCCAACAGCCCTTGCAGTCACTGTTACAGGATATCCACCACCAACAGTTGTATCTGAGACTTCAAGTGTTGATGAATTTATATCCATAGGATTGACAACAATTTCTTCATTTAAGCTAGTGGACACTATTTTTCCCGTATAACTGAGATCAGCGGTTAGGTTAACAGTTAGAGGATTGGAGATTATTATACTCAGGTTTGATTGCCAAATAACATTCACCCAACCCCAATAGTTAGTTGTTACTGAAGTTGTTGCAGTTCCTGAATCCAGGAAAATTCCCTCATCACATATCAAATCAACAGTAACATCTTCAATACGATTAGGAAAGATGGAAGAATTAGCGTAAATTGTTACAGAGGCATTATGCAATTCATAAAGTTCAGAAGGATTTGCATACATGAAACTTGTTGAGAAATCAATAGGATGTATAGTAATATTCTTCTCAACAACAAAGTTATCTGTATCTGAAGTTATATCTGCGCTAAAAGTGACATTAATGGGAGATACTTCTGTTGGCGTATCGGGTGCATACCAATCAAAAGAAACTAACCCATTTGAATCTGTAGTGTCTACATCCCAGAGATCTGCAGTTGCCGAGAAATATCCACTGGTACAGGAAATATTTACTGAAGCACCATTTACGTTTCCTGATGTTCCATTTGCCCAAACTGTTATAGATATTTCTTGAAGTGCAAGAGTATCATCTGCAGGAAGCAATATCTCACTACCGGAAACATCTATTGCCTGTGTTGAAATTGGAACATAAATAAGTAAAGATAAACATAGAGAAACAAAAAAAATAGTACTTCTATAATTTAGTGTTTTTATTTTCATTTAGAGAACCTCTTAGTTCTATTATGAATAAAAAAGACGATTTCTGCTTTTTAATATTTGTTTGGAGGTAGAACAATACTGAAAATATAAAAGAAAAAGGAATAAGAATTTAATTCAGTTCCAATTCCAATTTTTCAAGTGGTTCATATAGATCTATATCTGTTCTTTCCTTCACAAGAGCGATTATGTGTCCATACAGTTTTCTGTAATCAAATTCTTTAGTACTATTCTTTCCAGGAATAACAAGATTGTGTTTCTCACCCATTTCAATTGCTTTCTCATACCCAGCAGCAGCATGTCGTAGAATTGCACTTAAAGGATCCCATGTAAGAACACGGAAGAGTCTTTCTTGAGAAAGTTGAGTTCCATCTGCAAGTATTACTTGTCCTGAATGAAGTGAATAACCAACACCCACTCCACCTCCGCCATGATAAGAAACCCATGTTGCACCACTCAAAGCATTCCCTAGGAGATTAATTACGGAATAATCACCAATTGCATCACTACCATCTCTCATTCCTTCAGTTTCGCGATTAGGTGATGCGACGCTTCCCCCATCTAGATGATCTCTTCCGATTACAACTGGTGCCTTCAGTATCCCATCTGCAACAAGCTTGTTCATTAACATTCCAAAAGCAGCTCGACCAATAAAACCAGCCCAGAACACTCTAGCAGGTAAACCTTTCTCAAAAGGTATGTATTTATCTGCTAAATCAAGCCAATTTATTAATTGTGGATCATCATAGAAGAGCTTCTTAGCATACTTATCTGTTATTCGAATATCTTCAGGGTCATTACTCAAAGCCATCCAACGGAATGGACCTTTTCCTTCACAGAAAAGAGGCCTGACATATTCCAGAACAAATCCTCCATAATCAAAAGCGTCCTTAACTCCAAGTTCGTACGCTTGTTGCCGAATATTGTTACCATAATCAAAAGTTTCCGATCCATTCCTATGAAGTTCAATCATTAAATTTACATGTTTGACAACTGTTCTTCGTGATCGCTCCAAATATTCTTCTGGACTTTCCACCCTTAATATATCGGCTTCATCATATGTGATTCCAGCTGGATAATATCCATTAAGCAAATCATGAGCAGATGTTTGATCTGTCAGTATTAGAGGTGTAATATCATTATCGATCAGATATTGTAACAGCTCTGTAGCATTACAGAGAACGCCTATTGACACTGTTTCATCTTTTTCAGCTGCCTCTTTAGCAATTGCAATTGCTTCCCCAATGGATTCAGTTTTGTAGTCTAAATAAGGTACTCCTTGTTCTCTCCCTGTATTATACATTCTATCAATAAGATTTGGGTTAACTTCCGCAATGATAGATATTTTCCCGCACATTTTAAATGAAAGAGGTTGAGCTCCACTCATTAAACCTAATCCGGCACTTACTGTTAGTTTTTTCTCAAATTCTGAAAGCTGCTGATATTTTGGTTTTTTCTCTGCAGTTTTAATTGCAGCAGCTATTGTTTCATACGTTCCTTGGATAATTCCTTGTAGGCCTATAAAAATGAATGACCCAGCTGTCATCTGTCCATAAACTGTCAACCCTGCACCAACAAATTCCTCAAAATTTGGTGTCCAATGAGGAACAATTACACTATTTGTTATGACACATCTAGGTGCCCAGCGAGTGGTTTGCATTTTCCCATATGGAGTCCCTGACTGCAAAAACAATGTTTCATTTGGTTCTAAGTTTTTCAACAAAGCAATTGTTTCAAAAAAAGATTCCCAATCTCTAGCTACCTTTCCAGAACCTCCGTAGATGTACAATGATTCCCAATCCCTTCCATTATGGAGGTTTGAAATCATTGCACGAATTATCGCCTCTGTCTCCCACCCAGCTTTAGTACTTGGTGTAAGAGCATCACTTCCTTTTGGAAGAGGGGGAATTTCGTCGGGTTTATCTTCTAATTTTAGCCTGTCTCCTTCTGACAATCGATGTTTTCCAGCCATTATTTCTTCCATTTTATTCCTGAACTTCATAAAATAACCTCGTTGTATTACTTATCAAGAACAAAAATACCTAAATCAAAAGTTTTACTCTTTGACAGATTGAAAAATAAAAAGGAAAGAAAAAACGAGTTTAGTATTTTTCACACAAAGCAATCATTTCTTCATTGAAGGTAATTATACTTTCTACTAGTTCGTTGATTTCCCAATCAACTGTATTTTTTCTCAAAATTCGAACGGTGTTCTTTGTTACAGGGATGGTTGAGCCGTTAAAGTAAGAATATTCTTCATCTAAAGAGAGAAAGACATCAACTGAATAGTGATCAGAACCAAGATTTGCAGAAGGAGTATCTCCAACAGTTGCATTAATCATCCGATCAGCCCAAAACTCATTAACTAAAATGAAATCTATTCTCCCCCAGTATTGTGGCTCCCAATAACCAAAAGTAAATCCTTGGTCTGTAGGATATAATTCTCTATAAACATCTGTAAAATTGTGTACTTTAGAGGAAAGATGTCCATAACTTGGATCTTCTGGGCGAAGCCACATCCTTAACGGTCCATCTCCAAGCCACCCCATAGGTGCTAAATCTCCCACATCATCAGGAGAGTGAGAGTTAAAATCACCTAAAACAATAACTGGAACATCGCCTAAATCGTCTACATAATTAATCATTAGTTCTGCTTCAGTCTCTCTCATCTCTGTAGTATTAGTAGAAGGTGTTGGCGAGCAACATTTTCCATGATAACCAATGACATGAGTTACCACACCATTGATATCTATAACAGCGTCAAAGAAATCACGATAAAGTGTTACATTGGGACCAGCATCTGTTCTCCACGTATCTATCTGTAAGAAATCTAAGATTGGATACCGACTTATGATTGCTTCACCATTAGTTACAGAATGACTTGTATCGCCAAGTTGATCTGCTCTGCCTTCAAAAGGTGCTTGTTTATAGTAGTAACCACCAACTCTGTTACAAATTTGTATTAGTCGACTGTTATTAGCATCATCTAGACCCCCAGTTTCCACTAGAACAGCTATATCAGGATTTTCTTCAATAATAACATCCAGATATTCGCTCATTTTACCACTTTCCCAGATATTATAGTTCAAAACCTTGAAAACATCTGTTGGAGCAGGGTCAATTGTGTTATCTACTGTAACAGTAATTTCTCTTTCTGCTACATTTCTTTTTTTATCGTAAGCTTTAAAGCTGATGATATGAACTGAACCATCTTCGTATTGAGTAGTATCCCAATCATAGGTGTTTTCTTTTGAGACGAGAACGTCATTAATGTAGATTTTATATGAACCCATGCCCGAGGGATTTTCACCAGTATCTGTCGCCTCAAAGGAAATTTCAGTTACTCCTGAAACTATTTCATACTGAATGGGTGTTAGATTAGTCATAGTTGGTGGGTCAGTTTCTCCAGTAAATATTATTACAAGAGGGATTGTAGTTGCAAGAACAATTAATGCAGCTCCACTAAGTATAATTATTAATTTTCTTTTCATAAGTTATCACACTAAAGGATATTATATTCTTATTTAGTTATTAAATCAAAGTATATATAAGAAATACCCTATCGAAATAGAAAAAAGGAACTATTTTTTGATTTTTGAATAATAATCATCCAAAACAAGAAAAAAATCAAGGCGTTTTACTCTTAAAGGGAAGTTAAATCGCAAGAATCTTTCTTCTATTACTTTAGTAACTTTAATAAATCGATAATCTTTTTCTTCGTCCATGAAAGTTATAATCATAGGTCATGGTCCCGGTGGTATGACTGCTTCTGGTACTCTTCGAATTTGGGACAGAAATGCAGAAATCACCAATATAGACACAAAGGATTTTGATTTATATCATCCATGTGCAACCCCATACGTAATTGGAGGAAAGTTCCAAGATTTAGGTAACAGTGAAGCAATAAAAGAGCATATTCCATACGAAAAAATGAAAATCAAACATCTACATAGACATCTAGTAGAAAAGATAGACCGCACAGCAAAAAAGGTGCAAGTTAGAAATCTAGATACTGATGAAAGATTTGAATTAGAATATGATAAGATCATCCTTGCAACAGGTTCATATAATACCAGTCCTCCAATTCCAGGAGTAAAAGAAGGCAAAAACGTCTTTGCACTCAAATGGTTAGAGGAAGCAGAAGAAATACGTTTAGCTGCTGAGAAAGCAAAGAAAGCTGTTGTTATAGGAGCATCAGCTATTGCTCTTGAAGTTGGATGTGAGCTAGCTGAAAGAGGATTAGATGTCACAATATTTGTAAGATCCAGAGTTCTAAGACAATCTTTCGATCCAGATTATAGTAAACTCATTGTTGATCTTTTATCTGCTAAACTCCCAGAGCATTTAACAATAAAAGTTGGTGAAAATGTTAAAGAGGTTGTTCTAGATGAAAACGGAATGGCATACAAAGTGATTACAACAAATGATGAGGAACTGGAAACAGATTTTGTATTTGCTGCAGCCGGAGTAAAAGCAGAAACAACATTAGCTAAGGACGCAGGATTGGAAATCGGTGTAACTGGTGGTTTAAAAGTTGATAAGTATCTACAAACTTCGGATCCAGACATTATAGGTATAGGGGATTGTACTGAGACAGTTGATCTAGTCAGAGGGGACCCACTTTCATCAATGTTGGCTACATGCGCCGTTCATATGGGAAGAATAGCAGCATACACAATAGCAAAACCGGGAGAATTAGAGTTTCCTGGAACACTAAATAATTTCATTGTACCTTTCTCAGATTATCATGTGGGATCTGTTGGATACAATATTGTCACAGCTGAAGAAAAATATGGTGAAGGGAATGTGTTAGCAGTTAAAATTAAAACAACTGATTTACCCCACTTTATGCCAAGCGCAAGGGAAATTTATTTCAAAGTTTTAGTTGTTAAAGAAACAGGAAAAATAATTGGTGCTCAAGGTATAGGTTATAAGCTTGTTACAGATAATTTGAATATAATATCGATAGCTATTCAAGCAGACATGACATATAAGCAACTCTTAGAAGCTGATCTTTGCTATGCACCAGCAATTAATGAGGCAATCTACCCGGTTACTCAAGCATTAGAAATGGTAGCTAGAAGATTACTAAGAAAGAGATGAAATAGGAGCGAAAACTCTTTTATTCTATTTTTTGTATCTTGAAATCCCAAACTTATTTATTTGAAATTCTTTCACAATTTGAGTAAATTTTGTTCTGATGAATCGTAATTGTTTTTAATTCACAGCGCATTTTTTATGTATGCCAAAGAAAATCGTGCTTAAACAAGCCCTTCATTTAATTGATAACTGGCTTGATTATCAAACTTACATAAAAGAAATCCCTGGAGTTGCGGTTGGTATTTTCGTTGAAGATGAGATTATTTTCAAAAAAGAATATGGTTATGATAACCTAAAGGATAAAACAAAATTAACTGATCAACATTTATTCAGAATTGCTTCTCACTCTAAATTGTTTACAGCAACAGCTATCATGAAACTTTATCATGAAGAAAAATTATCAATCGATGACAAAGTTTCAAAACACCTCCCTTGGTTTACCTCAGAAAAGGATAGGAATATGGAACAAGTTCGTATCCGTCATTTACTTACTCACTCAAGTGGCATGTCAAGAGATGGTAATACAGCACATTGGTATAATCACAAGTTTCCTGGAATTGAAGAGATTAAAGCACAAATAAAAGAGGGAATTAGTTTCTTTGAGACAAGTGAGATTTTGAAATACTCTAACTTCGGTTATACACTCTTAGGACAAATTATAGAAGCTGTATCAGGACTAAGTTACTCAGAATACATTCAGAAAGAAATTCTTGATCCCTTAGAAATGAAAAATACTGTTTTAGACGTTGATGAAACAAATCTTGCTAAACACGCTACTGGTCACAAAAGAAAACTCCCCAAAGAAGAGAGGGAGATTATTGAGCACGTCCCTGCAAAAATAATGCATGCTGCAACAGGATTGAGCAGTACAGTTGAAGACCTTATTAAATTCTATAGAGCTCACATATTAGGGAATAATATCTTGTTTCCTGATTATATTAAGCGAGAAATGCAGAGAATACAATTCAAGGCTAAAACAGCAGATTGGGGTTTAGGATTTAGCATTACTGCTTTACCAGATGTAAAGATTGTTGGACATGGTGGAGGTTATCCTGGATTTATAACTAGAACTGGGTTGATTCAAGAGCAAAAAATAATCATAGTTGTACTTACAAATGCTATTGATGGTCCAGCGTTAACTTTATTCAATGGAATAAAGAACATTTTAGGTCAACTAGAGAAAAAGAAGAAAGAACTAAAAGCAAAGCCCAATGAAGTGGTTCCAGATTTCAAAGACATAATAGGTTTCTTTGCAGGAGAGTGGGGAGTAACACTATTCAGTCAAATTGGGCATAAATTCGTTGCTATAAGCCCTGCTGCAGATGATCCAGTTGAAATCTTTGAAATATACAAACATGAAGAAGGAAAAAAATTCACACTCTCAAAAGAATATCCATTTGGTTCTCCAGGACAGAAAATAGATTTTGTTGATGGACCCGATGGCGAGAAAATATTCATTGACAGCCATGGTGGAAAAAGCAAAAGATTCAATTATAAATACTAATACAGTGAAATAAGAATGAATAATCATAAACCAACAGATCCAATTAAATCTCCAAGATTCTCAGGAATTAAAACATTCATGCGTTTACCGCACTTAAAAACAACTGAAGAAGTCGATTTTGTAATTATTGGTGTACCTTCAGATGCAGGAGCGTCATTTAGAACAGGACAAAGAGAAGGTCCAGCGGCTATAAGAAAAGTATCTGCTCTATTGAGAGGCCACAATCCTATCTTAAACATAAGTCCATTTGATTATGTTTCAGGTATTGATTACGGGGACTTACCTGTTGTTCCAGGTTACATAGAAGACACTTACAAGAGAATAGAGGAAGAGCTTTCACCAATAGTTGAAACTGATGTTATTCCAATTTTACTTGGAGGAGACCATGCAATAACATTACCAGAGCTAAGAGCAATAAAGAAAAAACATGGGCCCGTAGCACTAGTTCATTTTGATGCACATAGTGACACAATTGACGAATATTTTGGTAAACCATATAATCATGGAACGCCATTTAAAAGAGCTGTTGAAGAAAATCTGTTACTTGTTAACAATTCAATACAAGTTGGATTAAGAGGCTCTATCTATTCTAAGGACCATTTGAAAATTCCAAAGGATTTAGGCTATGAAGTAATAACAGCTGATGAAATAAGAAAAATAGGTCTAGTAGAGTTAGTAAAAAGAATAAAAAATAGAGTAGGAGATGCAAAAGTTTTCTTTACATTTGATATAGATTTTGTTGACCCAGCATATGCACCAGGAACAGGAACTCCAGAAGTAGGAGGATTTACTAGTGGGGAGGCATTGAATTTAATAAGGGAATTAAAAGACCTAAATTATGTTGGATTTGATGTTGTCGAGGTTTTACCATCCTTTGATCCAGCAGAAATAACTGCTCTCTTAGCATCAAATATTGTTTACGAGTTCATATCAATAATTGCTCATAAAAAATCAAAAAAGATTAATAAATAAGAAAATTTGTTTTCATAAAAAACTATTTCTTTCTTCGTTGTTGCACTACTAAACTAAAGACCAAAAATAGAAAAGTTAACGTGGGGAGGAGAAGAGAGAACATTTGAAACTCTGATATAACCTCAAAAACAGTAAATGAGTAATATAAACCAGAATTGTCATTGATTGCTATATTGTGGTTAACAGAATTATCCACAGCACTAATATAGTACTCAATTATGTCACCACCTGCAAAAGAACCTATAATTACGCTGTAAAGATTACCACTTATAAGAGTCATATTAACTTCTGTCCATGCTCCACCATTAACCCTGTAATGAAGCGTAACAGATTGTACACCATAAGAGCTAGTAACGGTAGCATTGATACTGACAGTATCGAGTTCAGTTGGAGAGGAGGGAGAATGAATAATGTTTGAGATATCAGGACGAACAACATATACAGCATGTTCATTTAGAGGATAGAAATCAAAAGCACTAGCAGAACCGTCAATGGCGTAATTGCCTGTTCCAAGCCAGTTTGACCAGTAATTGCCTTCTAAGTATGTAAGATCATACCAAGTATTATTTGTTCCATAATCACACGCTTGTGAAGTACCACCTATATTGTTGTTTACAAAATTATTATGGTGAATAAGATTGTTATTAGAACTAGACGGGGAGTAGACTCCATAATCTTCATTTTCTTGTAGAAGATTGTAAGTAACGACACAAAAATCAGAATAGTAAAGCTCGATGCCGTCCATGTTGTTGTTGCATGTATTTTTAGCAACAGTTGAATTATCAGAATGGGAAAGATAGATGCACCAGTTATTATTGTTGCATGTGTTATTGAAAATAGTAGAATAATCAGAAGAGGAAAGAGAAATACCGCAATCGCTGTTTATACACATATTATTGGTAATTGTATAATTATTAGAAGAGGAGAGAGAAATGCCATCATCGCCATTGCTGATGCACGTGTTGTTTATCACCATCGAACTACCAGAATAGTAAAGAGAGATGCCATCCATAGAGTTGTCACTGCACGTGTTGTTGGCAATAGTTGAATTACCAGAAGAGGAAAGAGAAATGCCGACCCAGTTATTATTACTACACGTGTTGTTGGCAATAATTGAATATGTACAGGAGTAGAGATATAGACCAGTTGTAGCATTATTTATTATTTGGTCGCGTACCGTTACATTAGTGCAATTGACTAATATTAATTGTCCATAAATTGGTTCTGAAATTATCGTAGATTCAAGGTTAGTGTAAAAACCTAGTTTTTTCCCATTCACCCAATTACTCTCGACAGTATCTGACAGGTAAGCATCAATAGAATCTTCACTTATCTTTAAACCACAATTAGTAAAAGTGTTGTTTGTCATTGTAGAACTACCAGAAGAGTAGAGTACGATACCGTCCCAGTTGTTATTGTTGCATGTATTATTGGTAACTGTAGAATTACCAGAAGAGGAAAGATAGATGCCCCTGTTGTTATTGTTGCAAGTGTTATTGACAATGGTAGAATAATCAGAATATCGAAGATAGATGCCGTAGTCGCTGGTGCTGCACGTGTTATTGGTAACTGTAGAACTACTAGAAGAGGAAAAATAGATGCCCCAGTTGTTATTGCTACAAGTGTTATTGACAATGGTAGAATAATCAGAATATCGAAGATAGATGCCTCTGTTGCTATTATATCTGCACGTGTTGTTTGTCACCGTCGAACTCCTAGAAGAGTAAAGATAGATGCCATAGTTGACTGTGTTGCAAGTGTTGTTGGTAACAGTTACTGTTCCATCAGCTGCATCATCGATATAAATGCCATAGATTTCTGCGTCAACATAACAGTTACGAACAGCAAAATATTTCGTTGTACCACTAATATAGATACCACTATCATTACTTGTTGTGATATTGTAACCATCAATAACATAAGGATCTTCTTCCGTTCCGGATCCAGGAAAAACCTCAAGCTCACTATCAGAAGTAATTGATATTGGATCATGTGTGGTGAATGAAGAGTTAGATAGCGGATCGTAAGAAACAGTTGTGGCATTTGTTCTCATACTAGAGAATGTACTTATTCCAATAATTAAAATTGAAACACATAAGATTCTTCTAATTAAAAACTTAAATTGTATTGATTGCATCTTCATGATTTCACCTAAATAGATGATAGTTATATCTAATTACATGTTTTGGTAAATTTAACTTTTCTGTAGGAAAAAAGATTTTTTAATAAGAATAATAACAACATCAACAGTAATAGTAATAAGGAAAGTCTTGAGAAAAGCAAGAAAAATAATATGTTCTCTAAAACATGAAAAAACAAAAATCGAGAAAAGTATCTTAAAGTGGTACTTGCTCAAATTTTGATTGAAAGAATAGTAGATACTGAGGTTCATAGACCATTTTTAATCCGGGTATGGCATCTCTTTTTTCATACAGATTGATTATTGAATTAGCAGTATATTCCATATGTGTGTTTGTATAGACTCTCCTTGGTATTGTAAGTCTTACAAGCTCTAAGGGTGGGAAAATATTCTCTCCTGTTTCTTTATCTCTACCTTTTGAAACAGCACCTCTTTCCATAGATCTGACTGCTGAACTCTCGCATATTGCACTGGCTAAAGTCTGAGCAATTCATAGTTCTCGTTCAAGGTGAGGATGGAATGGTGACTGGTTCAACAACTTTAATCTTAAAAGGTTCAACTGGTGGTTTCGTAATTTTAATTCCTAAAATATATTCACTTTACTCAATAAGTATGATTGTGTCAATAATATTTCGCGGACTAATTATCTTAATTCTCACAAAATCAAAAAATAGGAAGAACAAAGTTCTTTAAATTTATTAACAAGAATTGGTTGATAGGCCAATATCCTCTAGATTGTTGATAAAACAAGATAGGCAAATAGTAACTCAGTTATGCTATTATAAATAAGTTCTGAAAATTGTATCAAACCATGAAATTATGATAGAAAAACAAATAGTGGTTTTTCAAGCTTTTTCACGCTAAAGGCATGTCTTATATAATTTAATATTCTAAAGCTAAAATAATTGTACCTGAATACAAGAAACGGTAAGAGGAGGTAAAGAGGTGCCAGAAACCACATTAGTCACAAAGAAGACTATACTATTCATACTTGGTGTTGTTTTAATTTGTCTATCAGTTTTTCTTCCTGTTTATTTTACAATCATAAAAGATGATAGTGTTTTTATACCTACTGTATGTTCTTCTGCTTTCATTTGTATTGATTCTGATGATGATTTTGCTTATTACAATTTAGCAGGTAATGGCTCTTATTCGAATCCGTATGTTATTGAAAATCTCACTATGATTAGAGATTTTTCTTGTGGTGTTTTAATTAAAAATACTACCAAACATTTTGTTATTCGAAACTGCTTCTTTGATAGTTCTAGTGGGATAGAGATCTCTAAAATTCAAGCTGGAACAGCCAAGATACATTCGAATGAATTCTGGGGTAAAACAGGAATTAGTTTAATGTATGCAAAAAACACTCTCATAACAAATAATTCCTTCACTCAGTTTTCTAACGGTATTGGAATTGCTTTATCAGAAGAGACTATCATTTCAAATAATACCTTGCATAACAGCTTAGAATATAACTGGGAAAAAGGGTATGCTGGTTTTGGTATTTATGGATCTTCAGACAACATTTCAATCTCTAATAACTCCTTTATTAATTGTGTATTTGGCATGTATATCGTAGCAGCTAAAAATAATAACATAATATCAAACTTTTTTCTAGAAAATAATAGAGGATTACATTTAGAAAATTCTGTAAATCCTAATATTATTAATAATAGATTTACCAATAACTCGATTGGATTAGATTTATATGAAAACAGTGATGAAGTAATAATAAATAACACGTTTATTCATGATGGGATATCTCTTTCCTCTGAACCTGAAGTTTTTATCAACAATACTGTAAATGGAAAAAATCTTGGTGTCTTCTCTGATCAAAACAATTTGAAAATAAATCAACCAGTTTATGGACAACTATTTTTTTATAGATGCCAGAATCTGTCTATTGAAAATCAAATACTATCAAATACTTATAATGGAATATATCTTGAATCTTGTCCAGGAGCTAGAATGATTAACAATACCTGTAATCAAAATGCATTCTATGGAATAGGTATAACAAAATCGGGAAATTCCCAGTTTATTAACAACACTTGCTCAGAAAATTATATTGGAATTCGACTTTATT
>DAOVER010000087.1 GCA_030668875.1 Candidatus Heimdallarchaeota archaeon | reverse complement strand
CGTGCTGTATGGTTCAAGCTTTATTAACTGAGGGACAAGTATTCAAACACTTGCGAACCATAAATATGGCGAGTTTTCGCCAAGCACTACCCATATATCAGCACTTTCCTATATAAACTCGTAGAAAAATGGAAGAAAATTGGAGAGGGATTAACCATCACCACCTCAACATGCAATGGGGGACAACTCAGAGACTTCTGGCAAGATTGAATAAGATTTTAATCATCTGTTGCTAACGGTATCTATCTTTACGCTTCTGATTCTTCTACTGTTTCTAACAACACTTGTAATAACAATGGTGATGGTATTTTGATTGAGTATTCTGGTTTTACTACGGTTGTAAGCAACATTTGTAACAAAAATAACAACATAGGCATCTATATTTACGAGTCTGTTTATGGTAACGTTACTTACAATGTTCTGTGGAGAAATGTAGGATATGGTGTATACCTATCCGCTAGTTCTGATAATTCTCGTGTTCACCATAATAACTTTGTAGCCAATAATCTAGGTGGAACATCCCAAGCATGTGATGATGGAGCTAGCAACTATTGGTATGATACTTTAGCTTTAGAAGGTAATTACTGGTCAGATTGGTCAGGAACCGGTTCTTATGCAATTGATGGTTCTGCTGGAGCAATCGATCTTTATCCTTTTGACAAACCTACAGTATTTCTTGGTGCCCCTGTTATTACAACTATTATCCACTCTCCCTCTACTCCAACAGAACTAGATACTATTAGTATTACTGCCATTGTCACTAGCCCTTATGGTGTGCAATCAGTTGCTCTACACTATAGAGTCAATAGTGGAACATGGACGGAAGTAAGTATGATTCTTATAAGTGGTGACCTCTATTCTGTCACTATCGGTTCTTTTGCGGATAGTGACACCATTGAGTACTACGTTAGTGCTGTAGATAATTCTATCGACAACAATGAATCTACAGAAGATAATGGAGGGCTCTATTATACTATAATAGTAGGTTCTTCTGATGTTACTGGTCCAAGCATTACTGGTGTTATTTATTCTCCCTCTACACCAACAGAACTAGACACTATTTGTATCAATGCTACCGTCACTGATGATTCAGGTATTTATACCGTTACACTCCATTACAGGGTTAATGGTGGAATTTGGACAGAAGTTAGTATGACTCTTGTGAGCGGTGATCTTTATTCTGTGACAATAGGTTCCTTTACAGTTAACGACATTATTGAATACTACGTTACTGCTGTAGACAATTCTTTTAACCACAATGAATCTACAGAGGACAACTCTGGTTTATATTACTTATTTACTGTTTTAGCGGTTATACCAGAGTTTCAAACGTTCTCTCTTCTCCTCCCAGCTATGAGTATTCTATTTTTTGTCTTTGGTTTAGCGGTGTTGCAACGAAGAAAAAAATAGTTTTTTTCTTCCTTATTTTTTTATTTCAACAGTTTTTTTACTTCTATGTGAAGAATAGTTAGAATTGCTATAAGTGCTTATACTTGAGTAGTTTCTATTTCAGGCATATGAGGATTTCTGCTTTAATTAAAGCTTTCATAGATAAAGTATTCAGAGTTTTCACAACATCTGCAGGAATGAATAGTTGTTTTTACTCAAGGATCTTCTGTTGATGATGAAGTGGGTGGAAAAACATACTTCCGATGGGAAATTGATAGGGTTGATATTAAGGAAGGAGTAATTGAGAATGGGTAAAATATTGCGTTCATAATTGCGGTAAAAATCAAACTTTTATATTAAAATAAATTAATTCGATAAGAGAAGATTAGTGTATGAAATGATTGTTGAAGAATATGAGGCAAAATCACTCATAAGAAAATCAAGAACATCTTTATTTTCTTGGTCAGAAATGTACTTGAACCCCTATCAAGGATGTTATCACGATTGCAAATACTGTGATGGTAAATCTGAAGGATACTATATGCATGATGATTTTGCTAACCGAATTCGCATAAAAAAGAATGCACCTCAATTGTTAGAAGAATATCTTAAGAAAAATGGCTTTTTTCCAATTAATAGAAAGAAGACTCATTCATTAGTTGATTATTTTCCAGATTTGCGAGAATCAGCTGATACTAAACATAAAGGAAAGTTTGTTATTTTTATTGGAGGGGGAGTATGTGACGTATATCAACCAGTTGAAAAGGAAGTTAAAATGACAAGAAAGCTTTTAGAAATTGCTTATGATTACAAGTTTCCTGTATTCTTCCTTACTAAAAGCAATCTAATTTTGCGAGATCTTGACCTTTTGAAAAAGGTAAATGAGGATAGCCATGTATCTGCTTGTTTTACAATAACTTTGGCTGACGAGAAGAAACAAAAAATATTCGAGCCAAATGCAAGTACATCTCAAGAAAGGTTTGAAGCAATTGAAAAATTACGTGAAGAAGGTATCCACTCCGGAGTTTTCTTCTATCCCACTTTACCTTTCATAGGTGACACAGATGAAAACATGAATGCAATATATAGAACTGCAAAAGAAGTTGACGCTGAATTTGTTTACTGTTTCGGTTTAACACTGAAACCAGGTAGAAATAAAAACGAATTCATGCAAACCCTTTCTGAGCATTTTCCAGATATTTATCCACAGTATGAGGTGTTATATGGAAATAATGATAAATATGGCAACCTAGACAGAGAAAAATTCGAAGAAATGGGGTTAATATGGCCAGAAATAAAAGGGTATAAGCTGGGATATGAGTTGGATTTAGGGTATTCCTCTGAAAGATATGTTCCAGAAGGAAGATTTGAAAAGAATCTACGGCTATCTGAAATTCTTCACAGGATACAGTATCTGAAGAGCTTTTACACAAAAACCTCACGGGCCGAATTAAATGCTCTAAATGATGCTGCGCAGTTTTTTATTAATTATCAGAAAGATATTGGAAAGATTGATGTGGGGGAGTTTGTAAAACTAGTTGAAAAACCTGCTATATTACCCTATGTTACTGATTTCTTAGAATCTGGGGAGAGTAAATTTCTGAAGGAAATAGAGAAAAAAGCTTACGATTCTGTTTATCGATATATTGCTGAAAAACAACAAGAATTCTAGAAATTATTTATGTGTCATTCAAATTGATAGCTTTGCTCTAGTCCTTGATTTCCAATTACTTGAAATTGGAACGTTGATGATTGTATTCATTAGCTTATTAGTTTCCTAATTACTTCTATCATCTCACCAGAATGTGTGGCTCTGTTGGTTTTCATGTCAATGTATTCTGCATTAGGGATTACTGCTAAAATGCTCTTAGACAACTCAACAGTATGCATTTTGTCTGTCTCCATTCCAATAATCACAACCCTAGTGTCACTTATTTGTTTATACAAATCCCAGACTTTAGTGAAACATACACGTTTTGCTACAGCTCTCCATTTCTTAAAATCTGATTCTTCTAGAACACGCATATATTTTGCAGCTTGAACTGGATCCTCACTCTTGAATTTTAGAAGCCACCATCTCCAAATGGGTTTTGTCCAATTGATTATGAAGTTAGGAAAAATGTGCATTAAATATCTAGTTGTAGGTGGCATATTAAGCTGATATACAGGACCGATTAAAACATTTAAAGTAGGTTTGATTTTCTTAGTGCCTAATAAATCAGCAATAGTCAGAGTACTGAAAGAAGAAGTAAGTGTAATGAGTCTGTTTTGATCTATTTTAAGGTGTTCAACAATTTCTTTAACGTCTAAGGCAAGTCTATTGATGTCATTTATTGTTTTATTTTCGCTGGGACGGAAAGAACCCTTCTCCCTTGATTCGATGTATAAAACATCAAAATCTTTGGCAGCTTCCATTAAAACTTTTTCCCACCCAGGAACTACAGTACCCCAACCAGGGATGAGCATTAGTGTATAACCTATAGCTATATCCTTTGGTGCTTTAGTTGTTAACACTTTAATTTCTGCACCATCAGAAGTTTTGAAGTATTGTTCCTTTGCTATGCTTTCAAATTCTGAAACAAGATACTCCTCATGGGTCTTTTCTTGTTTTGACATGAAGTGAGGAAATAGACCGTAAATTAATAGTTTTTCTTCTTACCATTTGAATCTTTCGCCATCCCATCCTCGAAGAATTCTGGCTAGCTCTCCTATGTGAAAAGCATTGTGACGAAGCATGTAAACCATTTTCCCTAAAATGGAATCAAACCAATGAAAATCATCTTTTTTTAATAATTCCTCATCAGAAATATCATTAAGAAATTGTTCTATCCTTTGTTCTATCTCTTTGCTATATTCCCTTAACATATTCTTTGTAATAGTAATTTTCTTTTCTTCTATTTCCTCTTTAGAACTCTTTTCCCAGTCAAATCCTGCTTTGGCCCCCCATTTCATTGTATCTGGATTGTCCCTAGAATAAAAATCAGCTGTTTCAATAATATGAAAGAGGATCCAAGAAAAGCGCCAATTACTTTTTCCCACATGAAATTTCTTCTCAGGAACCTTATCTATAACTTGGTTGAGATGTTTCCATTTGTCCTTGAACTGTATAATCAACATGGAACTTAAGGTACTTATACCCTCATCATTCATGCAATTACTAGTGAACAATTCTATTTATATTTTGTTTTTATTCGCTCTACTATGCGATGTTGCCCAAATTATGTTACAATTTGATCTCAAGATGACCTTTATCCCATCCTTTTAGATACTTGGGAATGATTCTAAGTATTGTAAAATCCGGATTTGTTACTCCTTCAGGATAATAAATTTTCCATTTATCATCCCAGATTTGCTTTTTAAAATCCATATCGTCTAAAATTTCTGCTCTCCCTTTTAGCATGATACCCTTGACATCATTTGGTTTACAGTAATAGAGTGCAACTTCATCATTTTTTTGATTTGTTCTACTTTTACAGATGCTGTGTTGGTCGAGATGTAAACCAATAACGGATTTTTGTCATATTCTTCAATTACTTTTGCAGGTTTTGGGAATTTTTCAACGCTTCTTAAATTGAAAACCGCTCGAATGTATGGACTGCCATGTTCATCAATAGTTGCTAGAAAGACCGCATAAACTTGAGATATTAGCTCTTTGGTTAAATTGATTATATCTTCATCCATTTTTTTCACATATAGTATTAATCAGAAGCTTTCAGTATAAAAAAGATACTTCATCCTTAGAAATATTCTGTAACAGTTCAAAGCTTTTTTCCAATTCTTTTTTTATATGAGTAATGATGAAAAACACTAGTCCCAGTCAATCAAATTTCGTGCTTTTTCTGGTTTCCTCATTTGCAATAATTTAATACCAACGCCAAATGTAGCAATTTTCTTTCCAGGAGTGACTTTAAGATAAATTGACTCTGAGGTGTCTATCATTTTTTCTTCATAATCAAGAAAGCGTTTTAGATTAGCTTGAATTTCTTCATGATTTCTATCTAAAAACTCAACTTTTCCTCTAAAATGTAATTCGGCAGGGGGTGCAGGTATTAATTTATGAAGTGTATTTTTCCAGAAAGGAATGGTTATGGAAACATTATTGTTTTTTCTCATATTTCTTGCCTTAAGAGCTGGTTCTCCTGATGTAAAATAAATCGCATTTCCATCACTCTGATACATTACTACAGAGCTCTGAGGATTTCCCTCACTGTTTGCTGTTGATAAATACCCTCTGCTAACAGTAAATAAGCCCCTACAATTCCAAATGCAAAGAGACCTGTTAAACCACTAAATACAAGTGAAAGAATTTTGAAGATATTTGGTGATACCTGCAATTTATTCTGAGAGCTTTCTTCAGTATAATTAATAGGTTCTACTATACTTGAATCGTTATAAAGCTTAATAAGTTTATTATTTCAATTAGTGACCTCGAAGCATAGGTTTGAGAAACAAATCAATTAACTGGTTCAGATGAGATTAGAGATGCTTCTTGGAATTCGTTTGAGAACAGAGAAGAGTTAATTCTAAAAGAGAAGAAGATTGGTCTTATAGATCAGTTACACAACTCTATTGTATCCTCTGTGGTAATTGTATAGCTGTATTTCCCAGAAATGTAATTAGGTATTCATTCTCTTTTTTAGTAAGGTATCTAAGCTATTCTTTCTTCCTTCTTTTTGTTAAGAATATATACAAAAAGAAAAAGGATATTGAAAGAATGCTAGTGAATAATGGGACAACATAATGGTAATGAGAAAATACATCATATCGTGTATAAGCAACAAATATAACGATTAGAAGAGAACCGAGAATTGCTGTGATGAACGTAGATATCATAAAAACAAGATTATTGTTTTTAAAAATCACTGTGATCACGATTGTTATTAGTGCACAAGCTGCACAAGTGTATCCAACAATACTATTTATTTGCATCATCTTCAGATATCCTGCATCTGCTGGAAAGATATAAAAACCCATAATTCCAGATGCAAAGAGACCTGTTAAACCACTAGATACAAGTGATAGAATTTTGAAGATATTTGGTGATACCTGCAATTTATTCTGCGAACTTTCTTCAGTATAATTAATAGATCCCATTGATAATTTAGAGAGGCTATCTATCTGTTGTTTGATTGTTCTCCATTGATTGAAAATTACATATAATATAACAAATAATCCTAATAAACCATTTATTGCAGCCAGTAATTTGTCAATCCAGAGTAGAATGAAAGAGGAAATAATCATAATCACAATAAAAGTCAGCTGATATGATAAAACAGTAACGAAGTTTCCTTTTACTAGGTATGCTGGTACTGTAATTGGTACATCAAAACTTCTCATTTTTAATCCTTCAGAAGTTAAAGTGAATCTGTTTGATGGGAGTTTTTGAATTAAGTTATGTTCTTCCAGTTTGTCAAGATGCCTACTCGCTGTGCTCGAGCTGCTCATCCCTGTTGCTTTCATTGCTTCGCGTATTCCTACGCTTTCTGGATTTTTTGATTTAACAAAAATAAAAAGCTTCAATGTAACAGGATTTTCAAGTATCGCCTTTGATTGAGTCAAATCGTGTTCTTTCATTTTATCACTTTTGTATATGGATTAGTAAAATTGCTCCAAGAACTCATTTATTGCCTCTGTATAAATTGGGAATAATTCTAGGATTTCACCTTTGTAGAAATAATCATATTTGGATCTACCATCCTCAAACTCTTCAGGATTTTCAAGCCTTATCCCCCAACTAGTTGGAGTTCCTATATATTCTGTGAATCTTACTAAACGAATAAAGATTGTATTATCATAAGTTTCTATCCAGAACATTGAACCATCTCTATAAATCTGTTTAATTTCAAAAGAAAATACACCTGGCTTCCTAGTTTCGTTTATTTCTATCCAATAGTTTTCAGAGACATCAGTTTGACTTTGAACTGCTTCAAGCTCAGTTGTAAGTGCATGATAAAGCGGATCTAAAACGCTATCATTCATGATGTAATAAGTTTCGTACTCAGTAGTATTATCAAGATAATCCATCATCTGTAAAATTTGTTTATCATTTTCTGCAATATACCAACTGTGAATTGAAAAAACTGAATAGTTAAAATATGGAATTAATGTACTACCACCATTCGGACCCACTATAGATGTTTCTGTTGTTAGAGCTATAATGTGTTCAGATCGCTCATTCATTTGTAAAGAAAGTGTTTTCATTGATGAGAAATCCCACTCAAATGGCGGTAAAAGCTTATATCCTTCATCTTCAGAAGAGCTTACGCCATAATATATGCTTATTGCAACTGAAGTTGTTATTAAAGCTGTAATAAAACCAAAAAGAATACCTCTCAGATATGGTTGAACTTTCATGTTCTTCAAAATACAATGATTGAACTCCCTAATAAACCCCATTCCAG
>DAOVER010000064.1 GCA_030668875.1 Candidatus Heimdallarchaeota archaeon | reverse complement strand
CGACTTTCCTTTTCAATTTTTTTCATGGTAACTAGCTTTTCTTCTTCAAGCAGTTTAAGCGTTGGATATATTTGATTAAGACTCAAATCCGGCCAAAAAAATCTCAACCCTCTGAATTTGTAGTATTTTTTTATATCATATCCTGATGCTGATTCGTGCTTTAATATGCCAAGTATTGCAAACTTATGTTTATTTTCTTTTTTTAGTCTAGGCATCAATAATCACCAAAATAAATTATGATTCAACTAGATAATGTGGATATAAAAATATTTTTATAGAACGATATTTTATTATAAAATATATTAGCAATAAAATATAGTTAAATAAAGCAATGGTATCTTTGAATCATGGTGAATAAAATGAATGCAATTTTGGAAAAAACAGAAGAAGCAACACAAATGAAAGGTGTGGCAAAGAAAAAAAGAACTTCACGAAGGCAGAAGGTCAGAAAAATAACAATTTTGATATCTTTTCTACTATTTCCAGTGATAATATTCTATCTAAGTCCCTATTTACCAATTAGGGGAGGAATAGAAGGTGTAATAGTTGGCAGTTTGATTGTTTTTGCTGTATTATTTACTGGTGCTCTTTTTCTAGGAAGGGCTTACTGCGGTTATGTTTGTCCTGCAGCGGGACTACAGAATGTTTGTATGAATATTGAAAACAAGAAAACCAAAGGAAAATACTGGATTAAATGGTTTATTTGGGTACCATGGATTACAACAGTAATATTAATGCCAATACTAGTAGCAGAAGAGGGGATAACACAAGTAGACTTCCTTTATCAAACAAGAGAAAATTATGGTGTTTCGCTCATGGGACTACCAGGGTACGTAATTTATTATGCTGTTTTAGGCATTATTGTTGTTCTAGCTTTTCTTGTTGGTAGAAGAGCTTTTTGTCACTATGGTTGTTGGATGGCTCCCTTTATGATCATTGGTCGTAAAATCAGTAATTTCCTGCGGTTACCTGCTCTTCGCTTAAAGGCTGACAAAGACAAATGCATTGACTGTAAGCGTTGTGACAATGTTTGTCCTATGAGTCTTCCTGTTAATGAGCTAGTAAAGAGCGGTAATATGGAACATTCTGAATGTATATTGTGTGGATATTGTGTAGATAGTTGTCCAAAGAAAGCAATTAGCTATGTCTTTAGTACCCCGTCAAAGAGTAGATCAAAATAAAAGGTGAAAGAGAATGAACAATACTAATAGAATCAACAATAATACACTTTTTGTCATCATCGGGTTAGTAACTAGTGTTACGTGGATTTGCATGGGACTTGATTTTGATTTTAAATTCGGTCCTCTGAATATTGTATGTGAAATACTAACTTTAGGAGGATATAGACACACTATAATGACATTGCTAGCTCTAATCTTGATTCCCATATGCGCTATAGAGAACAAATGGGGGCTATTAGGAACTATGATTTTGGCATCAGTAATTATTGCTCTATCAATGACACATGTTATTTACATGTTGATAGCCAATCCTATAGGATATGAAGAACAGCTATTTGGTCCAATTGCATGGTCAGTAATTCAAATACCAACAGTAATCTTCAGTTATAAATCTCGAAAGATAGTTGTTAATTCATCTATTTAAAAGAAAAGAATAATGAAAGATTGCTCCAAACTTTCTCTCTTTTCACTCTTTTATCTCAATTGGTTTATCACAAATTTTCTAATTATTGAAAACATATTAATGCCCATACAAATCGCTGAACTGTTCCCATGAAAGAAAAACAAAGGTTGTTACTAGCATTTACCATCTGGACTTGGATAGTAGGAAGCATAATTGGAATTTTGTTTGCATTTGTATTATTCAATGATTTTTCAGGTTTAGAGTGGTTTGGCAGTCCAACTTCTGGAATGGTTTTTCTTATAGTGTTAATGACTAGTTTTTATCTTATCTTTAGAAATAGGAATCTTCAACCAACTATGATTGTTACGATTTGGTTCTTCTTTCTGTTTCTAGCTACAACTATTAGCATGATCGCATTAGCTTATGCTAGTTTAGGACAATGGGAAAATTTTCAATCCATGCCTTTACTGGGGACATTTCTTATGGTTCTATGGGCAGTAGGAGTACACTTCACTTTGAAGGATAGACAACGAAAACCTTTGTTTATACTAACTCTCTGGACTGCAGTTTTATTTCTTATAATTGCATTTACCATGTTCGCATTAGGATTTGCAGCTCTAATTACAACTTTAAAATGTACTTTAAGAAACTCAAATATAAAAGAAAAATAAATAGATGGAAAAGAATCAAATTGTTCTCCAAGAAAATATCCAACCTCATTGTATTGTTTGTTCAAAATCAGAATTTCTTGATATCTAAAGAATTTTCAAGTCACCCGGAATCTTGAAATATCCTAATTTAAACATATAAATATAGATAACTTGATGGTAATGATAAAATGAAGGATGAAGAATTTATTATCTCTGATACTAAAAAAATAAGAATAGTATATGTTGATGATGATAAAGATTTTCTCCAATTGACTAAACTTTTTTTAGAAGAACTTAGTAATGGGCTAGTAACAGTTCATTCACTCTCTAATCCAGAACAAATTTTCAGTTTATTAGATACATCAAATTTCGATATTATTATAGCAGATTATCAAATGCCAGAAATGAATGGTCTTGATCTTCTTCGTCAATTAAAGGAGAAGAACTATGATATTCCTTTCATCATTTTTACAGGTAGAGGGAGAGAAGAAGTAGTGATTGAAGCATTAAATCTTGGCGCTGATTATTACATAAAAAAAGGAGGAGATCCCCAGAGTCAATATAGTGAATTGTATCATGTTATTCAAAGAGTTATTAGCCACAAGGAAATGGAGGATAATGTAAGAAAAAGTGAGAGGAAATTTCGAGAATTGGCTAATTTATTACCAGAAATCGTTTTTGAGCTTGACAAGAACATGAAAATTTCTTACATCAACAATTACTTCTTTGAGGAATATGGATATTCCCTAGAAGAAGTTAAACAAGGAATGAATGCTTTACAAGTAGTTGTTCCGGAAAATCGTGAGGTTGTCACAAAAACTTTTAATCGATTAATAGATGAAAAATATGAACCTCCATTAGAGATTGCTATTATGAGAAAGGATGGTACATGTATTCCTTCATTAGCATTTTCAAGTCTTATTATGGAAGATGATAAACCTATAGGAATAAGAGGAATCATAGTTGATATCTCCAAACTGAAACAATATGAAACAGCATTATTAGAAAGTGAACAAAGGTATATAACACTTTTTCAAGAAAATCCTATTGGGATTGTAACTTGTAACTTAGAAGGAAATATCGAAGATGTAAATAAAGTGGCTCTTAAATTTCTTGGTTCACCCTCTGAAGAATCAACAAAGGCAATTAATCTGATAACATTTCCACTTTTAAAGAATGCAGGAATATCAGGAAACATTGTAAGATGTATAAAGAATAAAGAACAATTCAGTTCGGAATTACCTTATACATCAAAATGGGGAAAATTAACTCACTACAGATATAAAATGATTCCATTAATGGATAAAGAAGAGGAGACCACTGGAGTGCTTCTAGCACTGGAGGATATCACTGCTTACAAGCAAATAGAAGAAGAACTACTAAAGCAAAGAGAAGAGCTTAGTAATTTTTCCAATTTTATGGCTCATGATTTAAGGAATAATCTTACCGTGATGGAAGGATATTTGCAGCTTCATGGAGAGAAATCCAAGATTGACATTACAGACAAAATACAGAGTAAAATTAAGTATTTGAGAAAATTGCTTGATCGTTCTCTATACTTAGCTGAAAGAGGAGAAATAATAGAGAAAAAAGATAAAGTAAATCTGAATATTATAGTAAAGGATATTGTAAAATTAGTAATACCAGAATCAGTAGAATTTGCTCATGATAACTTACCAACAGTTAGTTGTGACAGCGAAAAACTCTCTCAGGTCTTCAGCAATATTCTCGAAAATGCTGTTATTCATGGGAATCCTAGTAGAATTGAAATAAAAACACAGGTTTATGATGATAAAATAGAGATATTAATTATCAATGATGGACAGATGATACCAAAAAGTGAAATAGAAAAGATATTTAAAATAGGCTATTCAACAAGAAAAGATCAAAAAGGTCAAGGCATTGGACTTGCAATTGTGAAAAAAATAATTGAAGCTCATGGATGGCAAATAAACTTTCAATCAGTTAAGGGGGAAACACTTTTCAAAATAACTATTCCTCAAGATTGATGAATCACAACTAGACCATGAAACCTTATTAGTGCCCCAACAGATTGCGAAATGGCCTCTATGAAAGAAAAACAAAGATTTCTACTTGCATTAACAATCTTGACATGGATAATTGGAAGCATAATTGGAATTGTATTTGTATTAGTTCTGTTAAATGATTTTTCAGGTTTAGAATGGTTTGGTAGTCCATCCTTTGGAATGGTAGTTCTTATAGTGTTGATGACTAGTTTCTATTTTATCTTTAGAAAAAGGAATATTCGACCTACTATAAGTGTTATAATTTGGTTTTTCTTTCTGTTTCTAGCTACAACTATTAGCATGATCGCATTTGCTTATACTAGCTTAGGACAGTGGGAAGATTTTCAATCTATGCCTTTACTGGGAACTTTTCTTCTAGTTTTATGGTCAGTAGGAGTGCACTTCACTTTACAAGACAGGCAGCGAAAACCTTTGTATATACTAACTCTTTGAACTGTAGTTCTCTTTCTTACGATTGCATTTACCATGATCGCATTAGGCTTTGGTCTGTTTAGTAGTTGGGAAGAATGGCAATATTATCCAATTATTGGATTTGGAGTATGGGCGATTCTATCAATAGTTACTTATCTGGTAATGAAAAATCCAACAATTTCATAGATAGATTCAGCATTTTAATGGTCTTGGTCCATGTTTATAGGTATTACTACAAGCATGTTGGGTGTTTACTTTGTTTTATTAAGTTATGGTGATATCTGGTCAATTTATCCAATTACTGGAACATTAGGAGTTGCAGCATTATTTACAACTCTAAAATTTGCTTTACAAAACCCGAATATAAAAAAAAAGAATGAAGTTCTAACTACCATAACAGGGTAGCTATTTTCTTTATTTTCATTAATCTTGGTTTGTGATTTTTTGATTATGTGGGGGGATAATTTCATCATTTAAAACATGTGATAAATAGTGCGACACGCAATATGTCTTACCATCCCCTGCATGAATTAGATGTCTATCTGTCACATATCCACACAAATGGCACTTTTCTCTTAGGATCATATTTCCATCGCTTCGTATATAAGTAAAAGAGTCATTAACCACTTATAAATTTAATTTTAAGTGATTTATAATAAATATAGCTCTTTTTAAATAACTATAGGTACGGTTAAATAAAAATAGACTGTTTTAAGTAACTATAGATTTTGTTTGATTTCTATCGTTTATAAAATATATATTTAGTTTATTATCTTTGAACATTAGTTAGTAAAATGTAATGGAAAATGAGTAAAAACAAAGAAAAAATCGAATAAAGTTACATTTGTGTGAACCTATCCGCAAAATCAGCTCTTAATTGAGATTCAATTTTTTCCAGTTCATCTTCGATTTTTCTAACTTCAAGTTTTTTCTTATCTATTTTCCTCTGAATATCTGAGATGGTGCGCTTATATTTGGCAATAGCTGCTTCCTTCTTCTTCAGCTTCATTTCTTGTCTCAGCGCTTTGTCTTCATCACCATTTTCTCTGAGTTTTTGAATCTTAATAAGCTGATCTTGAACCTTAGCATTCTCTGTAGCTTGTTTCCTCTGAAAACTTGCTTTGTCTCTTTCTAACTCATCAAAATCTTCTTTTTCATCAAACATTTTTTCCTTGATTTTGAATTTCTTGGCTAGCATTTTGTAGTATTTTACTTCTCTTTCACTCATAGTTATAGTATTTAGATTTAGATTTTAAATAACTTGTGCAAGGAAGATGGATATTTTTGAATTCATGACCCTTAATAATCACCACAAAAACAACAAAGTGCGTATTTGACTTATTTGAGAATCAAAAAGGGGAAGAGTATCCGAGTTTAATCCAAATAGAAGAATAGATGATTGCACTTGTATTAACCACATACTTTATTAGGCTATAATCTAACCGTTCATACTGATTAAAAATAAGAATGTTAGATTTTGTTTAAGTCTTTGAAAGATTAACTAGTTTCTGATAGTCGATTTTTAATTAAGGAATCTCTCATAAAGATTCGAAACAATAATTCAATTGGAGGAATTAACTTGAAAGGAAATATCAAAAGAATGATCTCTGATAAAGGTTATGGATTCATCACTGTAGAAGGAGAAGAAAAAGATCTCTTTTTCCACCGTACTGGTGTTCAAGGTGAATTTGATGATCTCAACGAAGGAGACGAAGTCGAATTCGATTTAGAAGAAACCGACAGAGGAACTCAAGCAAATAACGTAAACAAAATCTAAGATTGTAAGAAATACTCATTTCTGACACTTAGAACATCATTTCTTTTTTTATCATTTATTATTTTTCAACAATTATTAAGTGAAGATGTTATGTAAAATCATACTACTTGGGAATCATCTTCAAGTGTCTCTGAACAATTCAATTAGAGTATCCTTTAAATTCAAACAAGAATGTTAAATTTAGTTTTAGCCTTGATTCAGGATTATCCTAACATTAAGATCGATTTCTTCACCTTTATTCGTAAGACCTGTAACATACAATGTTTCATGGTTTCGTATCCCTTGTTCTTTCACAGTTGAATCTATTTCTACATCTACAGGGTCTTTTTTATCAATTAACCAAAATGAAGGTAAAAATTCAGGATCATAATCATACCCTCTACTTTTAATAATTGAGAGTAAAACATCGATAGTAGCAGTTGCAGGTAATTTTACTTCTTCAATTGCAGTAGCATTTTTACCACAGAGCATACATTTCTTATTTGGTGGCTTTTCTATATAGAAGAATTTCCCTACTAATCCATTGTAAATAACATACTCAGGATTTACAGTACCTAGTTCTATTCCTTTGAGATGGTGCATAAGTTTCAATGCTTCTTGTGATTGTAAAGAGGCCATTACAGCATTAATACTTATGATTGTTGGGTCGTGCTGGTCAACCATTTTCACAGCTTCATCTAAAGAAAATACATTTTCAGATGGAAAATGCTCTTTCACTAAATTATTTGCATAATTTATTACAAGATTCATTTCTTCCAAAACAGTCGTATCGGGGGGTCTATTGTTCTTTGATTCAAAATATAGTTGTCCTTTCAACAAACAATGAGATTTCTTTCTTGGTATTCCTACAAGTGTGCAAGCTGCTAAAGATTCTCTTTCGCGTTCTTGTTGTGGATCACATTGAAGGCATGCATTTTTACCTGGTAAATAAGTATAAACATGACCATAATATGTTGCAGTTCCTCCATCAATCATCGGTTTCTTAAACTGAACCGCTCTTCGTATTAGCTCATTCCTTGCTGTAACAGAATCTAAGCCAGAAATATACAAATCAGCTGTCGCATAGACTTCTGGATCAACATCTTCTAGATTGGAATGGTGCCAAATGTATTTACTATAGGGGTTTATCTTTTCTAGAGCTCTTGCTGCAACTTTAGCTTTAGGATCTCCTTCATCTGCATCTGAGAACAATATTTGTCTATTCAGATTCGAATATTCAATAATATCTAAATCGATAAGATGAATAGTTCCCACACCAGCCATAGCTAAGTTTTTTGCTGTTTCTGTTCCTAATCCTCCTACTCCAACGATTAAAACTGTTGAATCCTTCAAAGCTTTCTGATTCCATCCTGGTAATCTAAGTTGTCTATCGAATCTTATTCTCTCATCTTTTGAAAGGGTTTCATCGAAGAAATTAGATTTTTTTGTGTCTTTTGCGTTCATCTTATAGCACTCTTTCCATTTAGATATGTTTATTGAAGATAAATTCTGTGTTATTTAAATTTAAATGTAGTTTTCAGTAGAAAAATAAAGAGACTCAATTTGAGTCTTAATTTATAAGTATTAAACTTCGTATTAACAACCTGCTGTTGAAACTGGAATCAGTAGAACTGTATCTCCATCTTCAACCCCATAATCTTCAAGAACATCGTCATTGTCACATGTTCTTCCAGCATGAGATAGATGGAATTCATCAGGTGGTAACCCAAAGATCTGACTAACTGTATATTTTATATCACTAATAGGAGCATCAGTTGCTACAACAAGTTTTTCTTGTTTTGGACTTGGTCCAATTGTGCTTTGGAAATATACACTTATTTTCTTACCTGCAGGAGTTTTAGTCTTGTCAGGAGTTTTAGATTTGATTTCGGTTTCTACAACCTCTTCTTCTTCTTTTTCTTCGTCAAAAGAAATTTCTTCAAATTCTTCGCTCATTTTTTTCAATCCTTTGTTAGTATACAAATAATATAGTCCAACATATTTATTAAAAAATTACCTATAGTTTAACATAACTATTCTTATTTAAAAACTTAAATAAACCTAAAATCTTTATCAAAAATATAATTATCACTAATTTGGGGTTTAGATAAGTTTTCAAACCAAGTAACTTATGTTAATTACAAGGATGAAAATTGAAAACGTTCAAAAATCATGAAAAACATGAAAGGCTAGAATAGGTGTGACTTACACATGGGTAAAAGAAACAGAAAAAAAAGCATTTCAAACAAAATTCCCAAGCAAAAATTTCCATACGATTCGAAAATCCCAAAGCACAAATTACCTAAAGATAAAATCCCTAAACAGCAGATTAAAGATGAAGATTTTTTTCCTCCTGAAAAAAGAAAAGCTCGAAAAACAGAAACAAAACCTGTAAGATCACAGTTTAGAGACAGTCGAGAATCAGGAAGAAATAAAGGGATTCCAAAACAAAAGATACCTAAAGATAAAATCCCTAAACAAGACACTTTCTCAAGTACAAAATCACCTAATTACATTCCACAAGAAGAAAAATCTAAACCAAAGAAAAGGGAGTCTCTTCCACCTAGAAGAGAGAAATATAAAGAAATAGACTCTATAGATTCTAAAGCACTAAAGAAAGAAGAGAAGAAAAAGAGAGAAGAAACACCTCCTTCTGATGATCGAGAGAAATTCAAAGAGATTACAGAAGCATATTCTCGTTCATTACCAAAAGAAGAAAGAAGAGAAAAGAAAACAAAAGAAGCTCCTGCAACATCAAAGATAGAGGAAGTAAAAAAGGATAAAATACCTAAACAAAAGATACCTAAACATAAAGTTCCAAGCCAAAAGTATCCTAAACAAACCAAGAAACCAAGGCAAAAAAGAAGTTAAGAAGATGTTAAACATTACTCATACAAATATAGCCATAATGGCTGAGTAGAGATAAATTATTCCAGAAATTAGTAGGAAGAAATTTTCGAAAGATGTTACTGATGTAACAATATAGATGACGGGGATAATTAACATTAGTAAAACACCGGCAAATTTAGGATTCATCCCTTTTTCGCTTGTACTTCTAAATCTAATGAATGGATATCTAATGAAGGTTCTAAAGAGTAAAAATGTACTATATAGATAATAAGGTAATAGAAGAAAATCAACAGCATTGACCTCCCTGAAACTTTCATCAGGAAATCCGCTAATAGTAACTGTACCAAAGTGATTTACATCAAAGAGCATTTGAGCCAGCAATATTAAAACGGGAACAATTGGTAAAATAAAAACATAAATGAATTCGTTGAAAGTGGCTTTATGTTTTAAATAGAATAAACTTCGAATTATGTAAAATAAGGTAATAAAGACATATATGGATAAGAAAATGAAAAATTTGCCTAAGTCAACATTTCCTTCGATAAAGTAGTATATAGAAACACCGACTAAGGATAACGATGTTATGAATGATCCAGTTATATGTGCCAAAGTACCCATTTTCAGACCTTAGTGTATTTTAAGTGAGACATATTTAATAGTTGGTTTTCTGCACTCTTGACATAATAAGACTTAATGCTTTTTATAATTTGTCAATTACTTTTTCAATATAGATTTTTGTTGTGATTCTGTATTTAGGGTTTCTTACATATGAGGCTGAAATTGGCTTATTACATCTTGCACAGAATTTTGAATTTTGGTACCAACTTCTAAATTCATCTTCATGAGCTGGATACTTACAATGAGGGCAGAGGATTACTTTTCTTGTATCCTTCTTCTCAAAATCCATAAAACAAATAATGCATTTCACTTCTTCTTTACTTGCCTTACCATTTGGGAAGAAATCACGAACTGTAGTTTTAGTCTTAATGGTTTTTGTGGGTTTCTTAGTTTTCTTTCTGTTTGTTATTTCAATACCAGAATCAATCCTAGCACTACTTCTTTTAGCTCTAGAAGCTGACTGAACTGTTCTAGTTCTTGTTGAAGAGGATATTTGTCTGCTCCTGGAAGTTTGAGAAGAAGACCTTCGACTTGTTGTTGATGAAGTTCTTGCCCTAGTAGATTGTCTGCTAGGAGAACTACTAGACATTATTACTGTACGTCTTTCTGATTTTATCAATCTAACAAATATGAAATATCTAAAAATAAAAATCAAGAATATAATTGCGAAAATAAGACTAACTAGATCAATTTGCCCGTTTATAAAAAATCCTAATAGAATTGTGAAAATGAAAACACTATGAATTATTAAAGGAATACTTCTTCTTCTCTTCACTTTTCTTCTAATAGCTATTGCTGGCCATTTTCTTGAGTAGTAATTATTAAAGTGAAAAGTTAAAATTATAACTGGGATAATAAGAGACAGAGAAACAAAATTGAAGAACATCTGTATCGTATTTCCACCAGAAATGTCAATAGTTATTGTGAACAAACCGTATACTAGAGGAGAGATATAGTTGCCCATCAAAACAATGCTAAAAGGGAGGAGCAAGAATTGAGTACTAGCAAGAATCGCTTTGTGTTTCTTATAGTGTCTCCTTTCCAAAATATATCTTAATGAAACAATAATGTACAGAGCTATGAAGAAAATAGTTAACGTTTTAGATAAATCATCTTGGAGAATTAGATAAAGTATTCCAACAACTAAACCAACAATCCCGATTGCCAGATAGGTTTTGAAATCATTTAAATCCAATTAAAATACAACTCGTATATTTTCTAGTTAGAATTATCGGTTTGATTTTTCATAAAAGTGTTTATGGACTCATAACACGCTTCACTACTCATTCCTTCAACTTCAACAGATAGTTGGTAATATTTTTGTTTATCTTGATGTATGCGAAATACACCAATTCCATAATCCTTTGGGGAGAGCATCAAAGGATCTATTACAAGAGCTATAGATTTATTCCAAAATGTTTGATATCTTAGATGTGTACTATAATCATCACCACTCAGAAATGGTGTATAGCTTGGATGGGAATGAGCCCAACCGATTATAAAATGCTCGTTTCTCTTTTTATGGAAGATTTCTGTAAATATATTTTGATCAACAATTTCTACACTCACAGCATCACCCTGATCTACAGGCCAATAGTCCTCGACAACAACTTGTTCTAATGGTGTTTCTTCTCCCCTAATATTTCCTGTAAGCAATCCTATTACTTCAACCCATTTCTTCTTAGGGATTGCATCATTTGCATAGGTTAAGGCATGTTTTGCAAGTTTTAGATAAGCTTTAGGTTTTATTACAATCTCTGAAATAGGTTTGATCTGAAGAATATCTTCAGAAATGGTTTCCTCACTAATTTCTTTAATTTCCTTTTCAACATCCTCAACAATTTCATCAACTTTAAACAATTCTAGAGTTTTTTCAATTGCTTCGATTTTCTCAAGGAGTTTTTTATATTCAACAGGATAATTGTTATCTTCATCTTCCATAATTTTCACATCAGATAGATCTAATTCTAGTATTACCAATACGATTTTGCATACTTCTTATTGATTGTATTTGCTTTTTTAATGAATTTCTTTTTATTATTTAAAAATTCCAAAGCAGCTTCTTTGTTAAATACATCCTTAGGATTTACGTACGCTCCTTCAACGTTAAACATAGCAAGAATTGAGTGAATGACAGTAGTGATACTTTTAGATGGAGACCAACCATCGTGTTTACCAACCAAATCATTATCTACAAGAGCAAGACAAATATTTCTCTTCTTTGGATATTCTTTTGGATTAGGCCAGAAATTAGGATGCCAAATAGGTGTGTGAAGTCTTACAAAGGGAGGTTTGTAAGGATAATTTGGACCAAAGAAAATCTCTAATTTATATTTACCTCCAGCATAAGGGGTCCCCTTAGGAGCAGTGAACCCAACAGCTAGATGATCCATGGATTTCTTACCTTTAGGGAATGTTTTTACTTGCGCAACGATTCCTTCTTTATGTAATTTTCTCAGAGCTTCATAGTCTTTTATAATTCTTTGTTTTCTAATTTTTATCACCATTAATGCTTGAAATATAATGAAATAATTCACTATATATTTACAATATCTGAACACCTAATGGAAATATAAAAGACTTTGCAAACTATCAACCCAAACACGAGGGACTATTGGGAAAACTGTTTTAACAAAGGATTACTTTTACTATCTATGAATGTATTTCATATTGTAGGAAATGAACTGATTCCAATCACGGAACCGTATCAGTTTCTTAATGGTGACGTTTATGTTATTGAAACAGAAAGCATTCTCTGGATATGGTTAGGTTCCAAATCTTTTGCTGATGAGAAATTTATAGGTTCTTGGGGAGCAAAGAAGATTGAAATTCAAAACAATGAACTGAAAATTGAAACTATCAATCAAGGTTTAGAACCTGTAGAGTTTAATGAACAGATTGATTTTGAAGTTGTTGAAGGAGATACTTTAGGATTTCTCAAATCAATTGACACAAAGTACGAGAAAGATTTCAGATTGCTTCAGATTAAGGAGAATGATGAAGGAGAGATAATAGTTTCTGAACTTCCTATTGAACACAAACGCTTTCAATCAGATGATGCTTTTGTTCTGGATGCTTATAACATACTTTATGTTTGGATTGGTAAAGATAGTCAAGTTAAGGAGAAGTATGAAGCCGGCAGAATCACTAGACAGCTAGAAGTAAAGAGAAAAAGATTTCCAATCATTTATGTGATTGAAGAAGAAAATGAACCTGATGGTTTTCGCGAGCTTATCTATAAATTGGGACTAAGGGATGGTATTCTAGAATTAAGGAAAACAGTTAGCAGAGTAGAAGATAAAAAAGGATCTTCAGCTAAAAAAAGGTGGCAGTTCTGGAAAAAATGATTTTTTTCTCTTCTTCTACACTGTCCACCCTAAATAAGAAAAAAACACAGTTTCATTAGGTTATTTAAACCAAAATATTTTCTCAGTTTTTATATGAAAAAGTCTTCATATCTTATGAAATGATGAGCGAACTTTTTACTGAACAACATGAAATTGCCGAGTGTAGTGTAGATGGAGACACTTGGTTTGACATCTCAGAAACAGCTGCTTTATTCTGCATAAACGATCATTATCTTCTGAAGGAATTAGATGCAGTATTAGACCATTATAATAAAGGACATATTGTTCCTGTCAAATACATTCTCTATCGAAAAAAATAGTTAAAGAAACGTTTCAGAAAATCTTTGTTATGTCTTCCCACGTATAACCTATCTCTTCGTATACAATGCCCCATCTCTCAACTCGTTGTGTTTCTTTTGGTATTCCACCTAATTTTTCATAAAATAAGCAACTAGGATTTCCTTTCAAAATCCAGACTATCATTGATTTAAAACGCTTTTCAATGAAGAAATCTACAATCTGTTCAGTTAATCTTTTCCCCAATTTCTTTCTCTGAAACTCCTTCAGAATATAGATTATGCTTAAGTTACAATCATAATGATAAATTCTGTCATCATTTTTTCTTCCCGCAGCGATGCCTACAATTTCCTTGTCATCAGTTTCTGCAACAAGAGCTAAGCTTGTATAGGTTTTTGAGATACTATCAAGATTTCTAGCCCATCTTGCGGTTTCTTCTTCAATTAACAGATTATCTAGAACTTCATCTGGAAATAGACCTTTATAGGTTGTTTTCCATGAATTTACCTTAACATGGGCGATTCCAGCTGCATCAGCTGTTGTTGCTTCTCTAATCAACATTGTTTACTTTAAAGGTTATTACAATAAAAAGATAATGTCTATTTTACTCCTTTCTTGGATATTATTCATGAGTGACCTTTCTGAACGTTACCGAACATCTAAGTTCTTTAACTGTTATCATCTCTGCATCGATTACTCTAAACAGTCCAACAGTGAAGATGACTCACGGCATCCACTGTCCCGTAGGTGAAGACCAGCGGGAATACTTTTCTACCGATATTGCCAGCTGAGTTGCAATCAGCGTTAAGCAGGATACCGGTTTTGCTTCTGAATAAACCTCTTTTCAATCTTCTTCCCAGATAATTGGGATGTTTTTTGATCACCTCGTTATCTAGAAATGAACATTTGGAGGTATAATCTTCTTCCGTCAAGATGACTTTTATCCCTACCTC